>NZ_CP073910.1:3760000-4828758 GCF_018286635.1 Sphingobium phenoxybenzoativorans | reverse complement strand
CAAATGCAGGGACTTAATATAAGTATCTGAAAATAAAGGATTTTAAATTCCGGTTAACCATGGCCGCGTGCGAATCGTGGGAAAAGCGTCGCTTTGCATCGCGCAGCCCTGCATTGGTCCCGAATTGGTCGCGAATTGGTCGCGAAAAGATTGGGAAACAGAAGGCGCACAAAGAAAAAGCCCGCCCGGAACGATGCCGGGCGGGCTTTTCAAATCGGTGTGCGGCGGATCAGCCCAGCGCGACGACGCGCTTGGTGAGGCGGCTGAACTTGCGCGACGCGGTGTTCTTGTGAAGCACCCCGCGGGCGACGCCACGGGCCAGCTCCGGCTGCACCGAAGCGAGCGCGGCGGTGGCGGCGGCCTTGTCGCCAGCGTCGAGGGCCAGTTCGACCTTCTTCACCAGGGTACGGATGCGGCTGACGCGGCTGCCGTTGATTTCTGCCCGCCGGGCGTTGCGGCGGATGCGCTTCTTTGCTTGCGGCGTATTTGCCATGCCTGTCCTCAAAAAAACCGAAAATCATGGATAGAGCAGCGCGCAAACCATGCGCCCGGCTCATGAAGGTGCGGCCCTTAGCTTGGAACGGCGGGACCGTCAACCGCGCGCAGCCGTTTCGCGCGATTTTCCGCGCCTGCCGCCCGGTTAATGCGTCCTGCGCCCTATCGCTGGCATTTCGGGCAGAAGAAGGTTGAGCGGCCGCTGTCCACCTGCCGGCTGACCGTGCCGCCGCAGGGGCAGACAAGCCCTTCCCGCCCATAAACCCGCCATTGCTTGGAAAAATAGCCCAATTCCCCGTCGGGCCGGGCATAGTCGCGCAGGGTGGACCCGCCCGCCGCGATCGCGGCTTCCAGCACCTCGCGAATCGCATCCACCAGCCGCGAGAGGCGCGGGCGGGACAGGCCGCCGCTTTTGCTGCCCGGCGCGATGCCCGCCATGTTCAGCGCCTCGCACACATAGATATTGCCCAGGCCTGCGACGATTCGCTGGTCCAGCAGGGCGGCCTTTATCGGTGCGGCCTTCCCCGCCAATATGCGGAACAGATAGGCGGCGGTGAAATCCGGGCCGAGCGGCTCCGGCCCCATGCGGGTGAAGGGATCGTAGAGCGAGAGCGCCTCGCTCCGCACCAGGTCCAGCGACCCGAAGCGCCGGGGATCGTTAAGCGCGAGTCGCCGCCCCGCTTCCGTCTCCAGCACCAGATGGTCGTGCGCGCCAATCTCTCCGGGGTCCACGCGCCATCGCCCCGACATGCCGAGATGGAATATCATCGTATCGCCCCGGTCGGTGGCGATCAGGCCATATTTGGCGCGGCGGGACAGGCCGGTGATCTGCGCGCCGGTCATGCGCTGGCGCAGGTCGATGGGGATCGGCCAGCGCAGGTCGGCGCGGCGCGGCTCGACCAGCGACAGCCGCGCGCCGTCCAGCACGCTGCGCAATCCGGCGACGGTGGTTTCGACTTCGGGAAGTTCAGGCATGGCAAGCCCATGTAGGCGTCGTCCGTCCGTCAGGCCAGCGCTTTGCCCCAATGCCCAGCGCTTTACCCAATGCTTTGTCAGACCCTCCCCCTCGCGCGGACCACAATCGTGCTACAAAGCGACATCCCGCCGTTACGTCGCCGTCCGATCCCCTGTCCGGGGAAGGGCCGCTGCGAAAGTATCGATATGGCGAGACCAAGGACGAAACCGGCGCTGTGCGCCAGCGGGCGGCACCGGCCGGACATCCACCGGACATGCGACGATGACGGCGTCACCCGCACCCATTGCCTCGATTGCCGGTGCCAGCTCGTACGGACCCTCGCGTCGCGCGCCTGGTACCGGTCGGGCATGTTTTTCTGAAGCAAGGCCGTAGCCGCCGGACATAGGGACGGCGCATAAAAAGGTCCGCCACCCTTGCGGATGGCGGACCCATCCCCCGGAGGGGGCGGCAAGGGCCGGTAATCAGGTGGTGGCGGGGGTCAGTCGCCTCCATCCCGTGGACGCCTTGCCGAAATCATAGACCGGCTGGGTGCGGACTTCCTTCGTCACCGTCTGGCCCTGCTGCGCGGCGATGGGCTGCTCGGCGCTGACCGGCTGGCTCTGGCGAAGGGCCGCCTCGCCCTTGTGCATCAGGAAGTTTGCGCGGCGCAGGCGGTTCTTGCGCGTCAGGAACGGATTGGCCTGCGTCGGCTGCTCGGCGACCATGGCCTCCAGCGACGATGCCGGAGCCGCCGTCGATGCCGCCGCAGTCGGGCGCACAGGCTCATCCGCATAGGTGGGCGCAATATAGGGCGACTCCACCGCCCCCGCGGTCGCCATGACCGGCTCGGCAACCGGCGTGCGGGCCGGGCGCACCGTAACCGCTGGCGCATCGCTCAGCACTGGCGCGGCAGGCGCAGGGGCGCTGACCGGCGCATAGGGATCGGCGGCCACCGGCTCGTCCAGCGGGTCCTTGCGGCGGCGCATAGCGAAGGCCGCGCCGATGGCGAGGATGGCGACGGCGCCAGCGCCCATCGCAAATTTCGCCTCATCGCTCATACCCGAATCGGTAAGGCTCGCATCGGCGGTCTGTGCCGGGGTCGCGATCGGCGCGTCCACGACCGGGGCGGGCGCTGCCGTCGTCGCAAGCGGTGCAACGGTGGATGGCGTAGCGGCAGGCGTGGCGTCAGCGGGCGCACGCTCGGCCGGAGCCTGCGCAACCGTGGCTTCAGGCGCGGCGGTGCGTTCCGTCGCACGCTCGCGGCGGGCGGTCTGCGCCGGGGCCTCAGTCTCCGCCGGAGCGGGCGCTGCCTCGGCCTCCGGCGCAGGGGCGGCCATTACCGGGCGCGGCGGGGTCGGCTGCACGACCGGCGACTGCGGCTTGAACACGGGAGCCTGCGCGGCCGGGGCCTGTGCTGGAGCCTGACTCTGCGGGGCGACCGGAGCCACGGCTTCGGGAGTCGCCGGCAGGGCGGCTGCTGGCGGCGTCGGGGCGCTCGGCTCCATTACCGGCGCTGGCGGCGCGGCAGTGGGCGGCGCAACGGTGGGCGGCGCGGCCATTTGCGGCTGCGCTTCCTGCGCCAGAACCGGGGTTGAACCAAGAGCCAGGACAGCGGCAATCGCGGCCAAGGCAGGGCGAGCTGTGGTTGGATGTTTCGTCATAGCAACGGAAACAACGCCCGCTTTTCTGAAAGGGATGCTTGCTGCGTTCAGGAATCGCGATGAAATGTGCGGATGGATCGACTGATGGATGAATCGGGGTCAATATTATATTGACCGTGCTATTCCGGCAGCGGTCTTTGCTATGATGATGACTATCCCTGTTCATTAACTATTCATGAAAATGAACAGTAATTATTTTCGGGAACTTTATCACGGCAAAGGATTTTGCGAATTTATCTGTTCATTTGGCGTTCATGCGCCGGGCGGGGTTCCCTCAATCGAGCACGCCCATCGCGAGCAGCATCAGCCCGAACAGGGTCAGCACAATGATGGCGAAGCTCAGCAGGAAGATCAGCCGCACCGCCGCCCCGGCACGGGAAAGGCCATAGGCGCCGCGCAATTGCTTATACATATGGATGGGCGGAATGATCAGCAGCGCCATGCCCCATAACCAGCCGCTGACCCCCGCTATCGCCACGAGCGAGAGCATGATGACCAGCAGCATCATGAAGCTGATCGAATAGGTGGCGAAAATGGCGTGGTCGTACAGGTGGATGTCGCGCCGCCAGAAGAAGAGCAGCCACAGGAACGGCACGCTCAGCGGGATCAGCGCCCAGCTATATTTATATCCGCTGGTCTTGAGCTTGTAGAGCAGCAACTGCGGATTATCGTTCGCCTTTTTCAGCCCGTCATTCACGGCCCGGTCCAGCCATGGCACGCCGCTGTTCAACCCGCCGGCACCCTCGCTTTCCCCGTCGCCTTTGCGCGCATCGGCCGCCCTTTTCGCTTCGCTGCGCTTGCCCAGTTCCGCGACCTTCTCCCAGTCTCCGGTGGCGAGGCCCGCCATGGCGTCGCGTTCGTCGATCCGCTGCTCTATCTTCCGGTCCAGCGCCTCGCGGTCCGCCACGCTGACGCCCGGCGCGGCGCGGGACGCCTTCAACGCGGCGATGTCCTTTTCCGCGCGCCCATATTCTTCCTTGATGCCCGAACGCCAGTCGCCGACCGGCGGCGTGCCCTTCATCACGGTCACGCCTTCGGGCGAACTGCCGAGCAGGGCGCCGCCGGTGAAGCCGAACACCGCGAACATCAGGAATACGGTGAACAGGAACAGCGCCATGGGCGACACGAATTTGGCGCGCTCGCCGTCAATGAACCGGCGGGTCAGGCGGCCGGGATGGAACGCCAGTTCCGGTAGGGTGCGCCAGATCCTGCCTTCAAAATGGAACACGCCATGCAATATGTCATGGCCCAGGGAATGCAGGCTGCGGTGGATATGCGCGGCCTGGCCGCATTGCGCGCAATAGGGTCCGGCAAGCGCCGCGCCGCAATTTGGGCAGGGACCGTCATGCGCATGATCGCCATGCGCGCCTCCCTTATGGGTCTCGCGATCGACCGCATGGGCGGCAAGGCCCCCTGTCAGCGCGTCCCCAGCGGCTTCCATTTCCCCGGACATGTACGGAAACTAACAGCCGCCCTTTGGATGGCAATGCGTTTCGTGTTAGGGACTCGCGCGATTGTTCCGAGCAGAGCCTGATCCATGAATGACCTGACCCAGACCCCTGAAATGCTGATCGCCACCATGGGCGCGCGCGCGCGCAAGGCGTCGGCCCTGCTGGCGGGGATCAGCGATGCGGACAAGGCCAACGCCCTGCGTCTCGCGGCGCAGGCGCTGCGCGATCAGACGGCGCAGATTGCGGCAGCCAATGCGCGCGACATGGAAAATGCGGCGGCCAACGGCCTGTCGCCCGCCATGCTCGACCGCCTGCGGCTGGACGCGGGCCGGATCGCGGCGACGGCCGATGGCGTGGAGGCGGTCGCGGGTCTCGACAATCCGCTGGGCAGCGTGATCGGCGAGAGCGTCCGTCCCAACGGCATGGTGCTGCAACGGGTGCGGGTGCCGCTGGGCGTGATCGGCATCATCTATGAAAGCCGCCCCAATGTGACGGCGGATGCGGCGGCGCTGTGCCTGCGCGCGGGCAATGCCGTCATCCTGCGCGGCGGCAGCGAGGCGCGGGAGAGCAACCGCGCCATCCACGCCGCGATGATCGAGGGGATCGCCGCCGCGGGGCTTCCCGCCGACGCCGTGCAACTGGTGCCGACCACGGACCGCGCGGCCGTGGGCGCGCTGCTCAAGGCGGCTGGACTGGTCGACCTGATCGTGCCGCGCGGCGGCAAGTCGCTGGTGGCGCGGGTGCAGGAGGAGGCGCGCGTGCCCGTCCTCGCGCATCTTGACGGCATCAACCACAGCTATGTCGATGGGGCGGCTGACCCGAAAATGGCGCAGGCCATTATCTTCAACGCCAAGATGCGGCGCACCGGCGTATGCGGCGCGACCGAAACGCTGCTGATCGACCGCGCCTATCCGGAGCCCGCGGCGCTGATCGGGGCCTTGATCGGCGCGAAATGCGAAGTGCGGGGCGATGAGGATGTCCGCGCCCTCGACGCGCAGGTGAAGCCCGCTTCGGACGAGGATTGGGACACGGAATATCTGGAGGCGGTCATCTCCGCCCGGATCGTCGATGGCGTGGAGGAGGCGATCGCCCATATCGCCGCCCATGGCAGCCATCACACCGACGCGATCATCACCGAGGATGGGGCGGTGGCCGAGCGGTTCCTGAACGCGGTCGACAGCGCCATCGTGATGTGGAACGCCTCGACCCAGTTCGCCGATGGCGGGGAGTTCGGCCTGGGCGCGGAGATCGGCATCTCCACCGGGCGGCTCCATGCGCGCGGCCCGGTGGCTCTGGAAGGGCTGACCACCTATAAATGGCTGGTCCGGGGCACGGGTCAGATCCGGCCCTGATTTTGGCTGCCTGCCGTCGATGTAATTTATAGCCCGAACGGTATGTATTGAAGGCGTTTTGCTTTATACGGGAACACATCGCCAGGCGCAGGTGATCATACCATAATTCAGCCTTCCGCCGCGCGCTCCAGTTCCGCCGGCTTCCGCTCGGCGAATTTGTCGGCCAGCTTTTCTTCCTCTTTCGCCGTCAACTCCTCGGCGGCGTCGGGGAACATCTCCTTTTCCTCCTCCTCAATATGGTGGAGGTAGCGCTTCTTGAGCTTTCCGAATGTCTCGTTCCATTTGGCGGACCCGAAGCTCAGCTCCTCCAGCTCCTCGATGAAATCGTCGATTTCCTTATGCTCGGAAACGCTGTGCTGCGCATCTTCGCGCAGGTCGGGCCGCGCGAGCATGGTGGCGTAGAGGGTTTCCTCCTCTGCCGCGGCATGGGCGGTAACCTCGACCTTGAACTGGTTGAACAGCTTCTCGCGCCGGTCCTTCTCGCCCTCGGCGTCGTCCAGCTTCGCCAGCAACTGGCGGTGCGCGTCATGATCCTGTTTAAGGCGGTCGAAAATGGTGGCGTCGGCCATGCAGTCCTCCTTGGCCCGGAAGGGGGCGTGAGAAGGGATAACGACGCGTAGCGCGAAAGGCTCCCGCCGCTGCGCTCAGGGATCAACCAAAGACGAACTTGCCGACGATGGCGACGGGAATCCAGAGCATCGGCGCAAGCAGGCTGGCGGCCCATAATTGCAGCAGGTCCACACGGAACCGCGTGGCGAGGCCGTCGTCGGACAGGCCGCTGCGCTCCAGCGCCGTCCAGCGATGCTCAAGACTGCGGGCGGCGAGGGCGAAGCCGCCAATGGCGACGATGATGCCCAGGTGAAGGACAAGGGAGCCGCCCATCTTGGCGACCACGAAAATCTGGAGCAGGGCAAACACGACAAGCGCGCCCGCCGTGTGGGTGCTCATCCGCTTCATATAGTTCCGCCCCGATCCGGCGGTCCGCTGGTTGAACATCGACGCCATGCTCACTCCCCGTGTCTGCCGCAAAGCTTTCACGAATATGAACGGCGATCAACAGGAAATTGCAGGTTGGTGTGGGAAAATGTCCAGTATCCGGGCGTTCCGGGGCTTCATGGGACGCCGGCGGACTCCTGCATGCGCTTCTCCGCGAACCATTGTTTCAGCATCGCGGCGGTGCAGCCGGAAAAGCCGTAGCTGCCATTGACGGAGCAGCTTCCGGGGATCGTCTGGCGGGACACATCCTCCATATTGGCGACCTGGCTGCCCCATCCGGGGCCACCGGCGACCTCCGGTTTCTCCCGCAATTTCTTGGGGATGCGGTAGCGTTCCGATTCCGGCTTGCGCGCGCATACGACGATTTCGTCGCCCTCGCCCTTGGGGCAGGCGTCGTTGCCGTAAACGATCAGGGACGTGATTTTCTGCGGCGGTTCCGCCTGCGCCGGGGCGCTGGTCAGGCCAATCGCCAGAAGGAGGGATGCGATAGCGAAGCGGCTCATGAAATTCCTGCCTTTTGCCGCTTCATTTCAAGCGGGCCTTTGCCCCTGTATATACTGCATGCGCCCCCGCACAGGACGCCGCCGGCGTCCCTTTCCCGTCATTGCGGCGCTGGCGTCGCCCCGGCCTCCGCATCCGCCTTCGCCTTGGCGGCTTCCTCCGCCTTCACCCGCTGCTCGATGGCTTCGGATTCGGCGTCGATCTTGGCGAGGCGCTTCTCGCGCTCTGCGGCGACCAGGTCGTTCCAGCTTGCATTGTCCGCCTGCTTGCGCTCCGCCCGCGCCATCTGCGCCAGCCTGTTGAAGCAGCCGGTGGTGCCGCCGCTGCCCGCCGGGGAACAGCTTTCCGTGCCGCTCTTGCCGACATATTCGATGGATTTGGCCCGCTCGCCCCATGCCTGTTTGGCGGGGGCATTGGGGTCGCCGCGCAGCGGTTCGGGAATGCGGTAGCGCTCCTGTTCCTCCTTGCGGGCGCAGACCACGATGTCGCCGCTGCTGCTTTCCGGGCAGGCGTCGTCGCCATAGACGATGACCAGATTGACCTTCTCGCCGCCGGGCGGCGGCCCCGCCGCCGCATCGGCCTCCTGCGCCAGCGCCGGAGCGCCGGTCAGCGCCATGCAAAGGGCAAGTGCTGCGGGCAGAGCGATCTTCATAGGTCCAGTCCTCAAATGCGCTTCGATAGGGCGATGGCGGCGCGGCATCCCAGCCGGATCGCCCCGGAAAGCAAGGGGTAGGCGGGCGCATCCTCGGCTCCGGCGGCGAGCGCGGCGTCGCGATGCTCGACTTCCTCAGCCATGAAATCCGCAATGGCCTCGGAGAGTTCCGGGTCGCTATCGCCAAGTTCCGAAAGTTGTTCGGAATAGTGGCGCTCGATTTCCGTTTCGATTGCGGCGGTGCAGGCCATCGCCGCCTCCGGTCCCAGGGCGGCGGTGACTGCGCCCAAGGCGAAGCCGGCGGCGTGCCATACCGGTTGCAGCAGGGTCGGGCGGACGCGGCGTTCCGCGATCATCGCGTCGAACCGTTCGCGATGCCGTTCCTCCTGCGCCGCCATGCCCGCGATCGCGCGGGCGGACGGGTGGCGGTCGCCCAATACCGCGAGTTGCCCGGCATAGATGCGGGTCGCGCCAAACTCCCCGGCCTGATCCACGCGCAGCATGGCGGCGGTGTCGGGCTTGCGGCCCGGACGGGGAAAATCGCGCTGGCCGGTCATGCCTTCTTCGCTTTTGACAACAGGGCGAAGATGGCGAGCGCCGCCGCCAGCGACAAGAGGCCGTTATATCCGGCCAGCGAAATACCGAACAGCGACCAGGGGGCAACGTCGCACCGGGTGAGCGGCGTGTTCATGATGCTGGCCAGCACATCGTCGGTGCTGCCGCCGACCGGCACGGTGGAACAGGCGGTCAGGCCCTGCCACCAGCCATATTCGACGCCCGCATGGAAGAAGCCGGTGACGCCGCTGCCAAGGATCGCCAGCGCGGCAAGGGCGGCGAACAGCTTGCTGGCCGAGGGATTGCCGCGCAGCACGATGGCGATCAGCGCCAGGACGATCGCGCCCAGATGCGGCCAGCGCTGCCACATGCACATTTCGCACGGGTGCAGGCCAAAGACATATTGCGACACCAGCGCCCCGCCGAGCAGGAAGGTGGGCGCAAGGATAGCGATCAGGCGGGCGCGGGAGAGATTGGTCATTCGTTACGCTCTCTCCGTCACCCCTGCGCGGGCAGGTGTCCCGCTATCTTCTCGACGTCCGGCAAAAGCGGGACCCCCGCCTGCGCAGGGGTGACGGAAGGATGTACCGGGCAATTACTTCGTCGCCGGTTTCGCGCGCGGGGCGGGCGGCGGCGCGGCCTGCGCCACTATAGCCGCCGGCTTGCTCGCCAGACGCGCGATGGTCTTGAGCGCATAGTCGAGCTGGAAGTCGTCAATGCCCTTCTTCTTCAATTCCTCGGCGGTCGCGGTGAAGCGGGGATCGGGCTTGCCGTCCTCCTCCAGCGTCTTGTTGTCGACCTTCGCCTCATTGATCAGGTGGCGGCGCAGATCGCTTTCACGGAAGCGCGGACGCTCCTTGTAATCGGGGTCGGAAAGCTGCGGCACCAGGATATCCGGCTCGATCCCGCCTTCCTGCACGGACCGGTTCGACGGCGTATAGTAACGCGCCGTGGTCAGGCGCAGGGCGGTGGTGTTGCTCAGCGGCAGCAGCGTCTGGACGCTGCCCTTGCCGAAGCTGCGTTCGCCCATCACCAGCGCGCGATGCTGGTCCTGCAGAGCGCCCGCAACGATTTCCGACGCCGATGCGGAACCGCTGTCGACCAGGACGATCACCGGCAGGCCCTTCGCATCGTCGCCGGGCTTGGCGTAATAGCGTTCGACATCGCCCTTGGCGCGGCCGCGCTGCGACACGATCTCGCCGCGCTCCAGGAAGGTGTCGCTGACCGATACCGCCTCATCCAGCAGGCCGCCGGGGTTGGAGCGCAGGTCGAGGACATAGCCGGTCGGCTTGTGGCCCAGCGACTTGTCGATGCTGCGGATCGCCGACCGCACGTCCGCGCCGGTGTTGGCGGAGAAGCTGACGATATTGATGACGCCGATATTATTCTTCACTTCCCACTTCACCGGCTTCAGCTCGATGATCTCGCGGGTCAGGGTCAGGTCGATCGGCTTGTCGCGGCCGGGGCGGACGATGGTCAGCTTGATCGGCGTGCCCGCCGCGCCACGCATCTTGTCCACCGCATCGTCCAGCGTGCCGCCATAGATCAGCTCGCCGTCCAGATGGGTGATATAGTCGCCCGCCTTGATGCCCGCGCGCCATGCCGGCGTATCCTCGGTGGGCGCGATCACCTTGACCGCGCCGTCCTCCATCGTGACCGAGAGGCCAAGGCCGCCATAGCTGCCCTCCGTCTGGGTGCGCAGCGTGGCGAAGTCGCGGGCGTCAAGGAAGCTGCTATGCGGGTCCAGGCTGGACAGCATGCCCTCGATCGCGCCCTTGATCAGCTTCTCGTCGTCAACCTTGTCCACATAATCGGTGCGGACTTTCTGGAACACGTCCATAAATTCGTCGAGCGCCTTGTAGCTGCTCCCTTCCGCCTCGGCGAGCGCGGCGGTGGTGGCGGGAATAAGGGCAAGCGCGCCGAGCGCAGTGGCGCTCCGCAGGAAGGTGGATTTCATTGGCGACATGAGTCCTGACACATGATTTCCCACAATATAGACCCAAACCCCCCGTTACGCCAAGCATGCGCTCGACCAGGGGCTTGGCTGATCGATGAGCGCCAGTTGCCGCGGCGCTGACGGCGATGTTGGCGGATCAGGGCGCTGGCGGCGGAAACGGGCCGATGCTTTCGATATGCCAGCTCCGTTGCGCCGGGCTCGACCCGTCAACATCATTCACCCGGCGCAGGGTGACGGACCGTAGCGCGTACCAGGGTTTCCCGTCGGCGGCGATCCGGGCATAGACCTGCACGGGCACAGTGACGAAAAGCGATCCCGCCGCCCCTTCGCTGTCCGCCGGGGCGCCGATATTCGCATGGATCTCGCTGAACCCGGCGAAGCGGCGGGCGAACGCCGCCGGGTCCTGCCGGGCATAGTCGCTGCCCTCGCCCCACAATTTCTGCGCGTCGCCGAAGCGCTTTTCCTCCAGCAGACCATAATAGCCCTGAACCAGTTGCGCCGCGCCCTGCGGGCTTTCCGGGTCGATCGTGCCTTCGGTCAGGGGGACGGGTTCATCGGGCAGGCCGCCGGGCGTGCCCGGTTCCGGCGGCGCAAGCGGCGCCATGATCGCCTGCGCCTCCGCCTTCACGCTGCGGTCGATGTCCCTCTGACCGGCGGCGTTATCGGCCAGGCCGTTGGCGGTTTCGTCCAGCACGGTGCGCTCGGTGGAGTTGCACGCCGTCACCATCAGCGCTGCCGCCAATGCAACGCCATATTTCCACCTGCCCCGCATCATCCCGGTAGACGCGCGGATCAAGGCGTCGCTCCCCTCCTGCCGCCGCGCATGCGGGGTGAAGGGCCGGGTGTCGCCGTCATGGGCCGTGCCTGACTCCCTCGCTGGCGCATACCGCCGGAGGACGCATCATTGCCCCGCGGCCCATTGCGGAAACCGCGCGATTCGACGCCACGGCCCGGTTGCGAATTTGCCTGGGGGGATTCCGCGCGGCGCTGCCACTGCCGCCCGTCGTTCGGCCTTCCGTCGCCGCGCCAGCCATCGGGCCGTCCCTGCGGCCGGTTGCCGTCATGCCAGCCCGGCCCGCGATCGCGGTTGCCCGGTTGCCAGCCATTGCCGCCACGATTGTCGTCCCGGCGCGCCTGCCTGCGCTGTTCCCAATAGCGGCGCTGCTGGTCCGTCCAGCGATGCCGCGCGCCGCGGCGGTCATAGACATAATATCCGCCGCCCGGATAATAGAAGTTATTGTACCAGCCGCCATATCCGCCGCCATAATAGCCGGGGCCATAATAGGGGTCGTAAAAGCCGTCATTATAGGCATAGCGGCCATATCCGGCGTCAATGCCGCCATAGCCGTAACCGTCGGTGGCGCATCCGCCCAGTGTCAGCAAACCGGCAAGACCGGCCGCCAGCAAGGCGATCCTTTTCCTCGTTTTCGCGACAGGAGCCATGATCCGTCTCCTCAAAAGTCATGATCTGCGTGAGAGCCTAACGCGCCGGAATTGAATTGGTTGTGAACGGCGATGCGCCAAGGCATTAGGGAGATATAGCAAACGCAAATTCCGGATCGCCCACTCGCATGCCCCGCGCCACCATTGCAGACGTCGCTCGCGTTGCCGGGGTGTCGATCAAGACCGCGTCCCGCGTCCTCAACCGGGAACCGCATGTCAGCGCGGCAAAGCAGGCGATGGTGGAACAGGCGATCCTGTCCCTCAACTACCGGCCCAGCCAGATCGCGCGCAGCCTGAAGGGCAGCCGGTCGTTTCAGATCGCCCTGCTCTACGACAATCCCAGCGCCGCCTATTTCCAGGCGATGCATGATGGCGCGCGGCAATTGTGCGATGCGTCGGGATTTCGCCTGATGACGCAGGCGTTCAGCGTTCATGCGCCGACCATGGTGGGGGAGATCATCGCCCTGATCGACGACATGCATGTCGAGGGCCTGATCCTGTCGCCGCCGCTGACGGATTGCTGCCCCCTGCTCGAAGCGCTGGACGCCCGGCGGGTGCCGTTTGTCCGCATCGCGCCGACGGTGGCGCTGGAGCGGGCGGGCTTCACGCTGATGGACGACATGTCGGCGGCGGAGGAGGCGACGGCGCACCTCATATCCCTTGGTCATCGCGCGATCGGCTTTGTGCGCGGGCATCCGGATCATGGCGCCGCCAGCCAGCGGTTTGAAGGATATCGCCGCGCCTTGGAGCGGGCGGGGCTTGCCTTTGACGAGGCGCTGACGGCGCAGGGCGCTTTCACCTTCGCCTCCGGGCGGGAGGCGGCGGCGGAACTGCTGGAGCGGGAGGACCGCCCGTCTGCGATCTTCGCCAGCAATGACGACATGGCGGCAGGGGTATTGGCCTATGCGCATGAGGCGGGAATCGATGTCCCGGCCGACCTGTCGATCATGGGTTTCGACGACAATCAGATCGCGCAGATGATCTGGCCGCCGCTGACGACCATTCGTCAGCCGGTGCAGGCGCTCGCCTATGGCGCCGCGCGGCTTCTGCTCGACCGGCTGGAGACTGGCAGGGACGCGACGATGACGTTCGATTTCGAGCTGATCCAGCGCGGATCGACATGCGCAAGGACGCTGCAGGACAATTAGAATCGCGTAGAATCGCGACGGCCGCCCGCCATATCGCGCTGCAACAAAACAGTTCTGGACAAGTCGCCGCAATCTCCGCCTTAATCCGCGGCCGGGGGGAACGGTGCATGTCGCTTACAGTCCGCATTCTCATCGCTCTTGTCGCCGGTCTTGTCGCGGGACTGGCCCTGTCCGCCTGGGCGGGGGATGGCGGGGCGCAGGTGGTGGCGATCGCCCGGCCGGTCGGCAAGGCGTGGCTCAACGGGCTGCAGATGCCGTTGATCCCGCTGATCTTCGGCCTGCTGGTGACGGGCATCGCGTCCGCCACCGTGTCTGCCGCGACCGGAGGCGTCGCCGCGCGCGCGATTGTCAGTTTCGCTATCGCTTTGCTCGGCGCGGCGGCGGTGGCGGCCATCTTGGGGGAGGCGCTGCTGGCCTGGTGGCCCGTGCCCGACGGCGCAGTGACGGCCATTGCCGGGCATGGCGATGTGGCGGAGGTGGAGGGGGTTCGCCCCTCTGCGGATTGGCTTGTGGGGTTCATCCCGGTCAATCCCCTGCGCTCTGCGGCGGATGGGCAGGTGGTTGCGGTCGTGCTGTTCGCGCTGTTCTTCGGTTTCGCCGTCACCCGGATCGCGCCGGATGCGCGCGCGCGGCTGCTCGGCTTTCTCGACGCGATGGTGGAGGCGCTGCTGGTGCTGGTCGGCTGGGTCCTGCGCGTCGCGCCCATCGGCGTGTTCGCATTGGGGCTGGTCGCCAGCAACCAGTCCGGCCTGGCGACCGCCGGAGCGCTGCTCCACTATATCCTGTTCATCGTGGTCATCTGCCTGGCGATCACGGCGCTGGTCTATCCGCTTGCCATCCTGTTGGGCCGCGTCGCGCCGATGAGGTTTATTCGCGCCGTGTTGCCGCCGCAGGCCATCGCCTTCAGCACGCAGTCGTCCATCGCCTCGCTGCCCGCGATGATCGCGGCGAGCGACCGCGACCTGGAGGTCCGCCCCGAAGTGCGCAGCATCGTCCTGCCGCTCGCCATATCGCTGTTCCGAATCACCAGCCCTCCCGCCAATCTGGGCGTGGCCCTCTATGTCGCGGCCTTGCACGGGGTCGCGCTTGGACCGGCGCAGCTCATCATCGGGGTGTGCGTGGCGGCGATCGTCAGCCTCGCGGCCGTCGGCCTGCCCAGCCAGATCACCTTCTTCACCACCACCGGCCCCATCTGCCTCGCAATGGGCGTGCCGGTGGAGGCGCTGCCGCTGCTGCTCGCCGTGGAAACCGTGCCCGATATCTTCCGCACGGTCGGCAATGTCACGGCGGACCTTGCGGTCACGCGCATCATCGATGAGCGAACGCCCGGCGGGGCCTAGGTTTCACGAAATCCGCCGCTATGCCGCCAGCGTGTCGCGGAACCTGGCGAGGCGCTCTATCCCGGCGTCCAGCGTGGCGTCCGACTTGCAGAAGCAGAAGCGGACGACATGCGTGACCGGCCTTTCGGCGTAGAAGCTGGACACCGGGATCGCGACGACACCGGCCTCCGGCACGATCCGCTCACAAAAGGTCACGTCGTCCAGCGCGATGCCCGACGCCGCCAGGTCGGCGGAAATGAACCAGGTGGCGGCGCTCGGCAGCATGGCATAGCCCGCAGCCGATAATCCGGCCGACAGGCGGTCGCGCGAACGCTGATAGTCTGCGCGCATCGCATCGAACCATTCGCGATCCCTGCCCAGCCCCTCCGCGACCGCCCATTGCAGATTGGGCGGCGTGGTGAAGGTCAGGAACTGATGCGCGCGGGCGAGCGCGGTCGCCAGCGGCGGCGCGGCGCACATCCAGCCGACTTTCCATCCCGTCACCGAAAAGATCTTGCCTGCCGATCCGATCTTCACCGTGCGTTCCCGCATGCCGGGCAGGCTGATCAGCGGAACATGGCGGTTGCCGTCAAAGGTCACATGCTCCCACACCTCATCGCATAGGGCGACAAGATCATGGGCGACGCAGGCATTGGCGACGATCCGCAATTCCGCCTCGCTCGCCATCGTGCCGGTGGGATTGAGCGGGGAGTTGAGGACAAGCAGGCGCGTGCGGGGCGTGATCGCCGCCTCCAGCGCTTCGGCCGTGATGCGCCAGTGCGGCGGCTCCAGAGTCACCAGCCGCGCAACCCCGCCCGCACGCTCCACCATCGGCAGATAGGCGTCGTAAAGCGGCTGGATCAGCACCACTTCGTCGCCCGGAGAAACCAGGGCGAGCAGCGCTGCCGCAATCGCCTCCGTCGCGCCGGACGTGACGATCACTTCCTCCGGCGAGAGGTCGATCGACTGATGCCGCGCATAATGGTCGGCCACCGCGCGGCGCAGTTCGGGCAATCCGGCCATCGGCGGATATTGGCTGGACCGTTCGACAAGGGCGCTGGCAGCCGCCTGCAGCATGTCCGGCGGTCCCGCATGTTCGGGAAACCCCTGGCCCAGATTGATCGCCCCGGTTTCGCGCGCGAGGGCCGACATCTTCTCAAAGATCGTCGTGCCCATTTTGGCATAGGTGGGGTTCATGACCCCACCGCCCCGGTTACGCGCCGGTTTACAGGCCCAGCCGCGCCCAGAAATCGTCCGGCCGGATCGTTTCGCCCGCCTGCATCTGCGGCGATCGCGACCAGGAAGGGTGCGGGAGGGGAATGCGTAGGGTATCGGGCCGCTGACGCCGGATTTTTCTGCGAATGGTCATCGTTTTCTCCTGTGCGCAGGAAACACGAAACCGGGCGTGGTCGCTTTGGCAACGTGCGCTTTAGCCGTTGGTGACGCGGAGCAAGCTGTCCTTCAAAAGCCGCGGAGCATAGGCTCGGCATTTTGTCTATCCATCGCGTAGAGATATGTCCATCAAGCAATGATGTTGCGCGCATTAGATTTCCTTGGGCATGTCTTCGACGAAATTGACATTGTGCATGGGGAACGGCTCCGGCGCATAGCGCACCTCTACCGTGTCGAGCCATGCGCGAAACGCCCGCCTGCCGCCCTCCTGGATATGGGTAAGCAGGGCGTCGCGGTAGCGCACGGGCCAGTGGCCGATCAGATATTGCCGCTCGAACACCGCAGCGCTTTCCCCCGAAAGCAGATCGCCGAGGTTGGCCGGGACCGGCAGGACATCGACCGGCGTTGTCAGGACGGCATCGAAATTCCCCCGCGCCGCATGGTCGAGCGCCGCGCAAAGGCCGCCCAGCGGACCGAAGCCCTGCACTGGATAGTCGGCAATGGAGGAAAGGCCGGGCCACGCCCGGCCGCAGATGACCAGTTCGTCGACCTGCGGACGGAGCGCGGCGATCACATGGTCGATCATCGGCCGCCCGTCGATCATAGCCATGGCCTTGTCGCTGCCGAACCGTTGCGACTGGCCGCCCGCGATGATCGCGCCAAGGCGGCGCGCGCCCGCCGTCATCCGGCGGAGGCGCCGGACCTGCGGCCGATCCAGACCATATAGAGGACAAGCCCGATCGCATTCCACAACAGGAAGAAATGATGCGTCTGGGACGGCAGGCTCATGAACAGATAGGCGCAGCCGATGATCGCGCCCGGCCCGACCAGCCAGGGCAGCGGCGACCGGAACAGGCGCGGCTCGTCCGGCGCGCGGCGGCGGAGCACCAGCATGCAGGTGGCGACCGCCATGAAGGCGACCAGCGTCCCCGCATTGGCCAGCGCGGCGATCTGATCCAGCGGCACCAGTCCGGCGAGGATCGCGACGATGACGGCGGTCAGCGCGGTGATGCGTATCGGCGTCCCGGTGCGCGCATTGACCTTGGCCAGACTGGCGGGCAGCAGGCCGTCGCGGGCCATGACGAAGAAGATGCGGCTTTGTCCGTAGAGGAAAGCGAGGATCACTGTGGGCAGCGCGATGATGGCCGCCGCGCCGATGATCGCCGCCGTGCCGCCCTGCCCCAATTGGCGCAGGATCAGCGCCAGCGGCTCCGGGCTGTTGGCATAGACGGTGTAGGACATCGACCCCACCGCCACCGCCGCCACGCCGACATAGACGGCCGTGCAGACCGCCAGCGACCCGATGATGCCGATCGGCAGGTCGCGGCCCGGCCGCTTCGCTTCCTCCGCCGCGGTCGAAATGGCGTCGAAGCCGTAAAAGGCGAAGAAGATGATCGCCGCCGCCGCCATCACGCCGCGCTGCACGCCGTCGACATCATGCTTCGCAAAGCCATAGGGCATGAAGGGTTTGAAATGCGACGCATCGAAATGCGGGAGCGCGACGACCACGAAGATCAGCAGCGCAATGATTTTCACCAGCACCAGTATCGCATTCACCGTCGCGCTTTCCTTGGTGCCGAGCGCCAGCAGGCCGGCGACGACCGCGACGATCAGCATCGCCGGAATGTTGATCAGGCCGCCGGCATGCGGCCCGGCGGACATGGCGAGCGGCAGGTCAAGGCCGATCGAGTGCAGGAAGCCCACGGCATAGCCCGACCAGCCCACGGCCACCGCGCTCACCACCAGCGAATATTCCAGGATCAGGCTCCAGCCCACGACCCAGGCGATGATCTCGCCCAGCACGACATAGCTGTAGGTATAGGCGCTGCCCGACGCCGGGATCATCGTCGCCACCTCGGCATAGGCCAGCGCGGCGCAGGCGCAGATCGCCCCGGCGATCAGGAAGGAGAGGGTGACGGCCGGTCCGGCGAGATTGGCGCCGACGCCGACCAGCGTATAGATGCCGGTGCCGACGATCGCCCCCACGCCCAGGGCGACAAGATGCCACCAGCTAAGCGTCGGATTGAGGCGATGATGGCTGGCAAGGCTATCGAGTCCGACCGCCTTGCGCTGCATCCAGTTCTTCATGCCCATGTCCCTCCCCGGTGGCCGGAGAGGGAGTGTAGGGACGAAATCAGGCGGTGACCAGAGTCCCGCCCGCGCGTGAACTGTTCAGCCCTGACGTGCGAAAGTCGCGCTTCAGTTGGTCCGCGACACGGATCGACATGGCCACGATCGACAGTGTGGGATTGGCGTAGCCGCCGGTCGGAAACACGCTGGATCCGGAGATCATCAGATTGTCCACGCCATGCACGCGGCACTGCGAATCCACCACGCCCTTTGTGGGGTCGTCATGCATCCGGGTCGCGCCCATGAAATGGGTGGTGGAGCTGGTCTTGACCTCGACCGGATCCTGCACCTTGAACTCGCCGATGCCGCTCTTGCGGATTTCGCGGGCCATGATCTGTTGCGACTTGCGCACCATGTCCATGTCCGCATCATTCCAGGTGCAATGGATTTCGATCCGGCGATTGCCGAGCGCATCCCGTTCCTTGCCCAGGACGATCCGGTTATCCCGGCGGGGCGGCTGCTCCACTTGATGCAGGACTTCGAAATGGTCGAACTCCTCCGACGGCCTTTCCCTGTTGGACCAGCCGCCAATGCCCAGATGGGAAATCGGCGCGAACAGGCGGTCGTAGAATTGGCGGCCGATGCCATCGACGCCCTTTGCCGCGGTGAAGATGTCGCCGATATTGAACTTGCCGCGCTTCTGCATAGCGGCGCGCAGGCGCTGCGACGCCTGGAACCCGGCCTCCCGCCGCGCGCCCATGCTGCGCCGGGGGAACAGGATGCCGCTCAGGTTCACGCACTGCTCCTGGCGCAGCACTTCGTCGGTGAGCTGCAGATGACCCATCGCCGACATGCCGTCGATGCGGCGCAGATCGTAAAGCGCCATGCGGTCGATCAGATCGCGCGAGGCGGGCGTGAAAGTGCCGCCGAACAGCAAGGGGTGATCCATGAAATAGCGGCCGACCAGGTCATTCTGGTTGCCGATGCCGTTCTGGTGCCGGTCGGTCGAGGCCAGCAGCAGTTGCGGCGTCGACAGGCCGCCCTGGGCCAGCACGAACATGTCGGCCTCAAAAACGACCTCATGGCCCGGCGCGGTGACCGCGCGCACGGCGGTAATCCGCTTGCCGCCCTTGTCCATGTCCAGCTTCGTGGCGGTGGCGTTGTAATAGACGCTGACATCGCGGGACGCATTGATCGCCGCGCGATAGGTTTTCAGGATCACCTCTTTATAGGCGAAATGGAACATGCCGGTCCGTACGCCGGTGCCTTGCAGCGCCAGCGCGCTGGTGTCTGCGCTTTCCCAATCGGCGGGCGTATAGCTGCGCGCATCCAGGTCGAACCAGGCCTGCGCCCGGTCATAATAAGGCGCGAAGTCGGAATAGGGGACGGCCCAGCCGCTATCGTCGATCCATGGCCGCGCCTCGAAATCGGCGGCGGTCATCGGCAAAAGGCGGAGGTGGTTGGGTCCCAGGCCCGCATTGACGTGCCACAGATTGCCGTTGCCGCCGAACTGCCGGTTGGTCCAGATGCCGCGATGATCGGGAAAGACGGACGTCTTGGCCGGTTGCCCCAGATCGCTGGCGTCCTTGTCCAGCCCGCCGCTTTCTATGATCGAAACGGATATGCCCGCATTCAGCAATTCGGTCGCGAGGGCGACGCCGGCCGGACCCGAACCGACGATGCAGATTCCCGAACGGACGACGCTATCCTGATCAAGGGTCTTGGTATCGACAAACATGAAGTGGCAACTCCCCCGGCGTAACCCGGACTATGCGATTTTCAAATCGGCATCCCCCCACCAGGCCTGCCATTCCAGTTCAGTATCAAGGCCGTCAGGCGAGTGGTCCTCTCGCGCATGCCGGCCGGCTTGCATGTATGCGGCAATCAAGTTCCGCCGCTTCATTACGACGAATTGCGATCGCCCCCAGAATAATAATGACGAACAGTTCCAACGATAAGGCTGAAACCGTCAATGAAAGGGAAATCGCGTTGGGAAAGTCCAGCGAACCACCCAACAAGGATTGCCAAACACTAAATGAACTCCACGCCCCTATCGGCGATAACATTAACAATTCCGTAAATAACGAAATCAACAGAGCGCCGCCGCACAGCGCAAACACCATAAGAACGCCTATCATTGACTGAATCTGATATTTGGGCGGCTTCATGCGATTCCTTTACATAGGTTATAGGGCATGAGGATTTGACAAAAAGCAAATGACAAAAGCGCGAAAAGGAATGGAGTTTCCTTTTGTCTCTTTACGGGATGAAGGCTGAGGCGGGTCCGCCTCTTTGCGAGGGCCCAATCGGCGCAAGGCCGCGCGCCCTATCGCCGCTGCGCATCCCCCGCCAACGCATGCTGCGGAGCAGCAAAAAGCTGATATAAATCAATGTTTCTGCTTTATGTCTGGCGACGCCCCGCCATCCCGCCGCCCAGCGCCGGGCATGACGTCCTTGCCAGCCCGCATGATGGGACGGGTTGGGATGCGGTATCGGGCGGAACGCAAAAAATTTTTACGGCCCGGATGATTCAGGTCCGGCGACTTCGCCCCGCCAGCCAGCGCGACTCGCGCGCCGGACGGCCGTTTACTGGATGGAGGTGAGGCGTTAGGGCTTCGAAGCCATGGGACCGGTCGAGGCATGGCTGTAAAAATGGCGAGTATCGACCGTCGGCGGGGGCATGTGTCGCGGTGAGGCCGACGCCAAGCTTGATCCGCTCCATCTGCGCGGAATGCAGCGTCGGCTGCGGGGTTGTCGCGCGCACGCTCGACGACCGGCGCGTCGAGCTGGAGGGGGACATGCGCCATCCCGCGAATCGGGGCGATCTTTGCCACCGCGCCGTTCAGCCGGGTGAATCCGCATCTCTGGACCAGCGTCTGCTGCATCCGAAAATCCAGGGCAGGAAAGCGGGATGGCCCAGGGCCGCAGCCCATATCGCAAAGCGCCTGGCCGATATCGTCGCGCGCTACGGTCCGCAGAGCGTCGCCATGCGCTTGTCCGACCGGTTGCTGACCGAAGATTATTATATCGCGAACAAGATGATGAAGGGCTTCATCGGATCGGCGGACATCGCCATCCTCCCGGCGACCCCGCTTCCCGGCCTTCATTCTCCGGCCCCTCATTCTCCGGCAGACGCGCTGATCATGGCGTTGGGCGAGGATGTCGTGCCCGCGACGGCCGACGACATTGACCGGGCGAAGCTTGTCATCATCGCCGGAACCGATATCCGGCGGGACCTCCCGATCCTGTGGCGCAGGATTGTCGCGGCGCAGGAAAGTCAGGACGCGACGATCGTGATGATCGGCGGCGAGAAGCCGGAAGACGGCGCGGCGTCGGACATCCATCTGGCGATCCGGCATCTGGCGATCCGGCCAGGCACGGAAACCATCCTGTTCACCGGCCTCCTCGCCTTTTCCCGCCGCGCCGGAATTATCGACCGGCCATTCCTTGAATCGCATGTGACCGCGCCGCGGGGCTTCTGGGATGCGCTTGAGGAGGGGCATGACCTGTGGTCCACCGCCCGCGCCTGCGATCTGGCGCCCGCCGATCTGCAGTCCTTTTACGACCTGTTCGCCGCAAACCCGAAAACAATGACCCTGTTCGGCGATGCTTCCCTGACGGGGGCGGTGCTCAACGCGCATCTTGCGACCGGGCGGATCGGCAGGCCGGGGGCCGCGCCATTTCCCCTGGCGGCGGCATCCAATGCGATGGGCGCGCGGGAGGTCGGCATATCGCCCGCCACCCTGGCGGCGCATATGGACTTCACCGCTGATCATGTCGCGCTCGCCGGCCGCTTCTGGGGCGGCGCGAACATGGCCGCGCAGCCGGTGGAAAGCGCCGGTCACCTGATCGGCCCGGAAACAAGGGCGCTCTGGCTTGTGGGGGACGATGTGCTGCAACCGCAGGATGCGGACATCATCCGGGATGCGCAGGCGGCGGGCCTGTTCGTCATCCATTCGCACAGCGTCGCGGACGACAGCCCTGCGGACGTGCACCTGCCCGCCGCCGGATGGGGGGAGCAGAACGGAACATCGAGCGGCTTCGACCGGATGATCAGCCGCCAGCGGCCTTTCTTCCCCACTGCCGGAGAGGCGCGGCCGCACTGGTGGATCATGACTCAGGTGGCGCGCGACATGGGCTGGCGCGACGCCTTTTATTTCGCTTATCCGGCGGAGGTGTATCGCGAACATGCCCGCTTGTCCGCTTATGGCAATGCGGGGGCGCGGCTGTTCGACATTCGCCGCCATGCCGCGATATCCAACCCGGCCTATGATGAAATGACATCGTGGCGTTGGGGCGGCGCGCCGTTCATGGACGGCCGCTTTCACACAGCCGATGGGCGGGCGCGGCTGATGCCGGTGGAGCAGGCGATATCCTTAAGCGCCGGAAAGACTCTCCTCCCCGGCGCCTAACCGTCCGGTGATCAGCTCAGCAGCTTGATGATCGAGGAGAAGTCCCTGCCGCCCTCGCCCTTGTTGGCGAGAAGCTGGTAGAGCGCTTCGGCGGCGTTGCCCATCGGCACGCTGGCGTTGACCGACGCCGCCGCCTCTGTGGCGAGCTTCAGGTCCTTCAGCATCAGCGCGACGGCGAAGCCGCCCTGATAATCATTGTCAGCGGGCGTCTGCGGGCCGACGCCGGGCAGCGGGCAATAGCTGGTCATCGACCAGCTCTGGCCGGACGAGACGCTGGAAATGTCATAGAAGGTCTGCGGGTCCAGGCCCAGCTTCTGCGCCATGGCGAAGGCTTCGCAGGTGGCGACCATCGTCGCGCCCAGCAGCATGTTGTTGCAGATTTTCGCGCCCTGGCCGGTGCCCGCGCCGCCCGCATGGATCACCGCCTTGCCCATGGCCGACAGGATCGGCTTGGCCTTGGCGAAGGCCGCATCCTCGCCGCCGACCATGAAGGTCAGCGTGCCGCCATTGGCCGCGGCGATGCCGCCGGAAACGGGCGCGTCGACCATCTCGAAACCCTTGGCCGTCGCTGCCTCGATCACGCGGCGGGCGGTCGCGACGTCAATGGTTGAGCAATCGAGGAACAGCGCGCCGGGCTTCGCCGCGCCGAACACTTCGTTGGTGTAGACCGCCTCGACATGCTTGCCCGCGGGCAGCATCGTGACCACCGCATCGGCTCCGGCAACGGCGTCGGCCGCGCCGGTGCTGCGGGTCGCGCCCGCCGCCTCGGCCTTGGCCAGCGCATCTTCGGACAGGTCGAACGCCCGCACGGCATAACCGTTCTTCACAAGGTTCGCGGCCATGCCGCCGCCCATATTGCCAAGGCCGATAAATGCGATGGTGGTGGTCATTGGGATACTCTCCGACTTGTATCGTCATCCCAGCGCAGGCTGGGATCTCATGCCTCTATGCTGCGCCCGTCGCCTGAGACCCCAGCTTTCGCTGGGGTGACGACCGGACGGCGTTACCGTCCCTTCCAGACGCCGGGGCGCTTCTCGACGAAGGCGGCCATGCCTTCCATCTTGTCCTCGGTGGCGGTCAGGATCTGGAACAGGCGGCGTTCGCTCAGCACGCCTTGATTGAGGCCGCTCTCGAACGCCAGATTGACCATCTCCTTGTTGATCATGGTGGCCATGGGCGGCATCGCGGCGATCGTGGCGGCGGTCTTGAGCGCCTCGTCCAGCAGGTCGGCGGCCGGAACCACGCGCGACACCAGGCTGGCGCGCTCGGCCTCCGCCGCGTCCATCATCCGGCCGGTCAGGCACATTTCCATCGCCTTCGCCTTGCCGACCGCGCGGGTCAGGCGCTGCGAACCGCCCATGCCGGGCGCGACGCCCAGCTTGATTTCCGGCTGCCCGAATTTCGCGGTGTCGGCGGCGATGATGAAATCGGCCATCATCGCCACTTCGCATCCGCCGCCCAGCGCGAAACCGGCGACGGCCGCGATCCAGGGCTTGCGGGTCGCGACCACATCCCGCTGCCAACCGGAGAAGAAATCCTCCAGGAAGAAGTCGGAGGCGGGCTTGTCGGCCATCTGCTTGATGTCCGCGCCGGCGGCGAACGCCTTCTCGCCGCTGCCGGTCAGGACCGCGCAGCGCTGCGACGGGTCGGCGTCATATTTCGCGAAGGCGTCCGACAGCTCGGCCAGCACCTGCGTATTGAGCGCGTTCAGCGCCTGCGGGCGATTGATGGTGATGAGCGTGACGGCGTCGCGCTGTTCAACGAGGATGGTTTCATAGGACATGGTTCAGGCTCCCTGGTCAGGCGCTTAATTCAGGCAATGGGGTCCATTCCTTTTCCGGCGGCAGGGGCGCGAAAAGGGAATCGACAAGGGCGTCGGTAACAGCTTCGGGTGTGGCAGGCTCCCACTTCGGCGCATTATCCTTCTCGAAGATCACGGCGCGCACGCCCTCGACGAAATCGGGACGGCGGATGACGTGGCAGGCGATCCGGTATTCGTTGCGCATATTGTCGGCGAAATCGGTGAAGGCCGCGCCCTCGACCAGTTGCCGCAGCGCCACCTTGATCGTCTGGGGCGATTTGGTCGCCAGCACCGACAATTGCTTCTGCGCCCATTCCGAACCGTCGGCGTTCAGCGCGGCGAGTATGTCCTCATAACGGTCGGAAGCGAACAGCCGGTCGATGTCGGCGCGCTGGCTTTCCAGCTTGGACGGCGGCGGGGTTTCCGTTCCGGCGTCCAGGATCGCGGCGAGCGAAGCGGGATCGGCCATGATCTTCGCCTTCACATCCTCCAGCTTTTCGGAAGGCATATAATGGGTGGCGAGGCCGATCGCTTTTGCGTCCGCGCCGTCGATCCGGCCCCCGGTGGCGGCGAGATACGCGCCGGTCCGTCCCGGCAGGCGCGGCAGGAACCACCCGCCGCCGACATCGGGGAACAGGCCGATGCCGGTTTCGGGCATGGCGAACATCGTCCGCTCCGTCGCGACCCGGTAGCGGGCCGGGAGGGAGATGCCGACCCCGCCGCCCATGGTGATGCCGTCGATGAAGGCGACGATGGGCTTTTCATAGACGAACAGCAGATGGTTCATCCGATATTCGACATGGAAGAAGCGTTCCGCCTCCACGCAATCACCCTTGGCGCTGTTGGCGATCAGCGCGATGTCGCCGCCTGCGCAGAAGCCGCGCGACAATTTGGGATCGCCATCCGGTGAGGGCCTGTGGTCGATCATGACCGCGGCAACGGCATCATCCTTGCGCCAGGCGAGCAGCGCTGCGTTCACAGCCTCGCACATGCCCGGCGTCAGCGCGTGGATCGCCTTGGGCCGGTTCAGCCGGATGCGGCCGACGCCATTTTCGATGAACGTCAGGACTTCTTCGGTCATGGATTATCTCTCAAACGCCGTTCACCCTGAGCGAAGTCGAAGGGGCAGACTGAACGAAGTGAAGGCACTTCGCTGCGCTCAGTGGAAGGCTTCGACAAGCTCAGCCCGAACGGAAAAAGGTCGGTTAAGCACTTCACTGCCGCAACATGTCCCGTCCGACGATCATCCGCATGACCTGATTGGTGCCTTCAAGGATCGAATGGACGCGCAGGTCGCGCCAGAAGCGTTCAATCGGATAGTCCTGCAGATAGCCATAGCCGCCATGCAGTTGCAGCGCCCGGTCGACCACGGACGATCCAGTGTCGGTCGCAAAGCGCTTGGCCATGGCAGCAAAGCGGGTCTTGTCCGGCGCATTGGCCGTCACCTTGGCGGCGGCGAGATAGAGCAGCGCGCGGGCGGCCTCCAGCTCGGTCGCCATGTCGGCAAGGGTGAACTGGGTCGCCTGAAAATCGGCGATGGCCTGGCCGAACTGCTTGCGGTCCTTGGTGTAGGTCACGGCCTCGTCCAGACAGCGCTGCGCGCCGCCCAGCGAGCATGCGCCGATGTTGAGGCGGCCGCCGTCGAGACCCATCATCGCGATGCGGAAACCCTCGCCCTCGCTGCCGACGAGATTTTCGACCGGAACGCGCACGCCGTCGAAATTGACCTGCGCGGTCGGCTGGCTGTGCCAGCCCAGCTTCTTCTCCTGCGCGCCGAAGCTGACGCCGGGCATATCCTTCTCGATGAGGAGGCAGCTTATCCCTTTCGGGCTGTCGTCGCCGGTGCGGACCATGACGAGGTAGATTTCATTCTCGCCGCCGCCGGAAATGAACTGCTTGGAGCCGGTGACGACATAATGGTCGCCGTCCTTGACCGCCTTGGTCTTGAGGCTTGCTGCGTCCGATCCTGCGCCCGCTTCCGTCAGGCAATAGCTCGCCATGCGGTTCATCGGGACGAGGTCGGGCAGATATTTGTCCTTCACCGCCTGGCTACCAAAGCGGTCGACCATCCATGCAGCCATGTTATGGATGGAGATGAAGGCGCTGGTGGATGGACAGCCATAGGCCATCGCCTCCATGATGATCGCCGACTCGAGCCGCCCCAGGCCGATGCCGCCCGACTCCTCCGACACATAGATGCCGCCAAAGCCCAGATCGGCCGCCGCCTTGATCGTGTCGCGCGGGAAGATGTGCTTCTCGTCCCACTCCGCCGCATGGGGCGTGATCGCGTCCGCGGTGAACTTGCGCGCCATATCCTGAATGGCGAGCTGGTCCTCGGTAAGCTCGAACTGGGTTGTCATGACATCTTGTCCATAAGAAGAAATCCGTCATGCTGACGAAAGTCAGCATCCATTAGCTTGGCATATCGATGGATCGTCAACCTTGCGTCTATATTCTTAGCAGTGGCCGTCACGGAACGATTTACATCGGCGTGACGTCCAATCTGCTGCAACGAATGGATCAGCACCGCGCCGGCGCCATACCCGGATTTACTGCGCGTTATGGCGTAAAACGGCTGGTTCATTTCGAAATGGCCGACACTATGGATGTGGCGATTTCGCGCGAGAAACAGCTAAAAGACTGGCGTCGCGAATGGAAGGTCGCGCTGATCGAGAAAGATAATCCGTTCTGGGAAGATCGGGCTGTCATGCTCGGCTTTCCACCACTCGTTCAAAGATAGAGCCAATGGATGCTGACTTTCGTCAGCATGACGATGGGGAGCGAAAGCCTGCTTCCGCTCCCCAATGCATCATCCCATCGTCGGAATGACGAAGGCGCTGTCGCCGGTGCCGCCGCCGTCCGGCCAGCGCTGGGTGATCGTCTTGACCTTGGTCCAGAACTTCACGCCTTCCATGCCGTGCTGGTTGGTGTCGCCGAAGGCAGACCGCTTCCAGCCGCCGAACGTGTGGTAGGCGACCGGGACCGGGATCGGCACGTTGATGCCGACCATGCCGACATCGACGCGCGCCGCGAACTCGCGCGCCGCATGGCCGTTGCGGGTGAACAGCGCGACGCCATTGCCGTACTGATGCTTGCTGGGCAGCGACACCGCTTCCTCAAAGCTTTCGGCGCGGACCATCTGCAGCACGGGGCCGAAGATTTCCTCCTTATAGGCTTCCATGTCGGTGGTGACATGGTCGAACAGCGTCGGGCCGACGAAGAAGCCTTCCTCATGCCCCTGCAGCTTGAAGCCGCGGCCGTCGATCACCAGCTCCGCGCCTTCATCGACGCCGGTCTGAATCCAGTTCTCGATCTTCTGCTTATGCGCGGCGGTGACGACCGGGCCATAATGCGCCTCCGCATCGGTGGAGACGCCGACGCGCAGCGCCTCGATCGCCGGGATCAGCTTCTCGCGCAGGGCAATGGCGGTCTTTTCACCGACCGGCACCACGACCGGCAGCGCCATGCAGCGCTCGCCCGCCGAGCCGAAGGCCGCGCCGGACAGGTCGTTGACGACCTGGTCCAGGTCCGCGTCCGGCATGACGATGCCATGATTCTTCGCGCCGCCCATCGCCTGCACGCGCTTGCCGGCGTCGACGCCGCGCTTGTAGACATAATGGGCGATGTCGGACGAACCGACGAAGCTGACCGCCTTGATATCCGGGTGATCGAGGATGGCGTCGACCATTTCCTTGTCGCCCTGCACGACCTGCAGGATGCCCTCGGGCAGACCAGCCTCAAGGAACAGCTCCGCAAGGCGCACCGGCACCGACGGATCGCGCTCGGAGGGCTTGAGGATGAAGGCGTTGCCGGTGGCGATCGCGACGCCGGACATCCACAGCGGGATCATGCCGGGGAAGTTGAACGGGGTGATGCCCGCGCCGATGCCGAGCGGCTGGCGGAAGGAATAGACGTCGATGCCCGGACCAGCGCCCTGCGTATATTCGCCCTTCAGCACGTGCGGAATGCCGCAGCAGAACTCGATGACTTCCAGCCCGCGCTGGATGTCGCCCTTGGCGTCGGCGATGACCTTGCCATGTTCGGACGAGAGCAGGTGGGCCAGCTCGTCCATATTCTTCTCGACCAGCGCCTTGAAGTTGAACATCACGCGGGCGCGGCGCTGCGGATTGACGGCGGCCCATGCGGGCTGCGCCTTCTTCGCGGCTTCGACGGCCTGATCCAGCAGGGCCTTGTCGCCCAGCGCGACACGCGCCTGGACGCCGCCATTATTGGGATCGAACACATCGCTGTAACGGGCGGCCTTGCCGTCATGGGCAAAGGCAAGCTTGTGGGAAATCTCACGCATAACCGGCGGTTCCTCTCGGCATAGATCCTGATGGAGTCGTTGGCGCGCCTTCTGAACCATTGCGGAATTGCACACAATGGGGCACATGCGCAACATGGCGCTGCGATTTTGCAGGGGTGCGGTGAGATGTTCGACTGGGACGACCTGCGGATTTTTCTGGCGGTGGCCCGCGCGCGCAAGATCGCGCCGGCCGCGCGCACGCTGGGGATCGACGCGACGACGATCGGGCGGCGGCTGACGCGGCTTGGCCGGTCGCTGGAGGCCGAACTGTTCGAGATTGCCGGGGGAGAGCGCAGCCTTACCGAACGCGGGCAGGCGCTGTTCCGCCATGCGGAGGCCGTCGAAAGCGCCACGCTGGCGGCGATGGAGGAGGTGACGGGCGAATCGCGCAGCCTGTCGGGTCAGGTCCGCCTGTCGGTGGCCGAGGGGTTCGGCACATGGATTTTGGCCCCCGGCCTCGCAGACTTTCACGCGCAGAATCCGGGCATCCGGCTGGACCTGATCACTGCCTCCGGTTTCCTCAACCCGTCGAAGCGGGAGGCGGACATGGCGGTCATGCTGGCGCGGCCGCAACGCGGGCGGCTGGCGGTCCGGCGTCTGGGTGATTACCGCCTGCACCTCTATGCCGCCCCCGCCTATCTGCAGCGGGCCGGAAATCCGGGGCAGCGCGCGGCCCTGCGCGACCATACGCTGATCGGCTATGTCCCTGAATTTATTTTCTCGCCTGAACTCGACTATCTGGGCGAGGTGGAGGCGGGGCTGGAGGCGCATCTGCGCAGCACCAGCATCAATGTGCAGCACCGGATGGTCGCTGAAGGGGCCGGAATAGGGGTGTTGCCCGACTTTATCGGGCGCAGCGATCCACGGCTCGTGCCGGTGCTGGATGCCGATGTGGAGATACAGCGCAGCTTCTGGCTGGTCACCCATGGCGACATGCGGGCGCTGGCGCGGATCGCGGCAGTCGCCCAATGGCTGCAACGCCGTGTCGATTCCCTGTCGGTTGATCGCATCCGGCCTATCGACGTAACGTCCGCGTCACGTTAAGCGGAGACTCCAACCTTGAAGGGAGCATCCGGGTCGCGCCAATGCAGAACAGGTTCAAACGCATCCGCGCATCCGCTCTTGATTGCATGCCCGACCACCGGACGCAGGCGTCGGAATATCTGAACTTTCTGGCGGCCTGGGTGAAAAAGCCCCGGCAGACCGCCTCGGTGGTGCCGAGCAGCCGTTACCTCGCCCGCCTGATGGTGCGCGACATCGCGGCGGATGGCGGCCGGGTGATGGAGTTGGGCGGCGGCACCGGCGTATTCACCCGCGAGATATTGTCGACGGGCCTGCCCGCCGACATGCTGGAAGTGGTGGAGATCAACCCCGCCTTCGCGCGCGGCCTGCGCCGCCATTTTCCCGGCGTGTCGATTCTGGAGGTTCCCGCCCAGTCCGTCTCATCCAGCGCGGCGGGCAAGCCGGGCGACTATCAGATCGTCGTCAGCGGCCTGCCCTTGCTGGCGATGGACAAGGCGATGCACATCGCCATCCTGTCGGAAGCCTTCGCAATGCTGAAACCGGGCGGCAGCTTCGTCCAGTTCACCTATTCGCTGCGCCCGCCGATCAGCCGGGACACGATGGCCCTTCTCGGGCTGGAGGTTGAGCGCGTGGGGCAGACGGTGCGCAATTTCCCGCCCGCCACGGTGTTCCGCTTCACCCGTCCGGTCTGACGCAACGGATCTTCGTCCTGATGGGATTGGCGCGCGCTGGTGCCCGTGCGGCAAACGCGACACTTCCAACATCGCGGTCAAATCCAACGCATCAGGCGCGCAGGCGTGATCCTACAAAGTCGACACTTCCAACAAGGCCGGTCCAACAGGTCCGAAATTAACAATCATATTTCAATATCTTAAATGAAGGTGCGAAAAGGCCGGGACTGCATATACCGTCGCATTCGCCATCGCATTATGCCCGGTTTGTCAGACCAGAGTCAGCCGGTCGTCCAGTGACATGGCCTGAAGGAACGACACCGGACCGCCCGCGCTGATCCGCTGGTCCAGGTCCTCCGCCGCCAGACCGCACAGGCTCAGCCCGCTCTGGCAGGCGATGACCTCCACCCCCAAAGACAATGCGCCGTCCAGCAACGTCGCAAGCGGGGGCAGGCCGTGGGCGGCGTGCATGGCGTCGCCGGGCACGGCGATCGGCTGGCGAAGCAGCGCCGCCGCCTCATGCTGCAACAGGATCGCCGTGGGTTCGCCCAGCGCGGCATGCGCGGCCGCGATCGTCAATGCGCCGCGAAACCGTTCGGCATCGGCGGTCAGGACAATGATCTTCAGGCCGGGCATGACAGGGCCGCGCAGGCGGGGCAGGCCGGGTCCTTGGGCAGGGACAGGGTGCGAAACCGCAGGGACAATGTGTCGGCAAGCAGCACCTTGCCCGCGCTGTCGTCGCCGAAGGGACAGATGGCGCGGATCACCTCCAGCGCGGCCATGCTACCGATAATGCCGGTCAGCGCGCCAACGACGCCCTGATCGGAACAATTCACGTCCGGCCGCGCGGGATCGTTTCCGACAAAACAGCGATAGCAGGGCTTGTCCGCTTCCCATCCGCGATAGACGGCCAACTGCCCGTCAAACTGCCCCACGGCCGCCGAAATCAGCGGGATGCGCAGGTGCGTCGCTATGTCGGAAACGGCCAGGCGGGTATCGAAATTGTCGCATCCATCCAGGATGACGTCGGTATCGCGCAGCAGGTCCGCGGCATTGTCCCGCGTGATCCGCAGGTTGATCGGCACCAGCTTCACATCGGGGTTCAATCTTGCGACGGCGCTCATCGCCGCCTCCGCCTTTGGCCGGTCGATATCAGCGGTGCCAAACAGGGTTTGGCGCTGCAGGTTCGATAAGGATACCAGGTCATCATCAATGACCCGTATGGCGCCGACGCCCGCGGCCGCCAGATATTGGATGGCCGGGCTGCCAATGCCGCCCGCGCCGATCACCGCCACCTGGGCGGACAGCAGCCGGGCCTGCCCCGCGCCGCCGATTTCCTTCAGGATGATATGGCGCGCATAGCGTTCAAGCTGCGCGTCGCTCAACGTCATCCCTGAAATTCCACGGAGAAATCCAGCGTTGTCCAGTACCAGTGCGGCTGCCCATCGGCGGGGACGGGCGTATTGCCCTTCATCATGCGCAACTGTTCGGTCGCCGCGACGGTATCAAGGCCGGGACAGTCGGTGTTGAGCGGTACGATCTTGGACACGTTTCCCGTCCCGGACACCAGCACGAACATCGGCACGGACACGGTGCTCAGCTTGTTCTGGACGCTGACCGGCGTCTTGCACTTGCCGCGCTCGATCGCCGCAAAGCCTTTCAGGCTGCTCATCGCGGTTGTCCGGGCCGCTTTCGGCAGGGTCAGGCGCTCCGTAGACTCCAGCGATGTGGGCATGGGCGGCAATGTCTGCGCACAAGCGAAAGAAGGAATGGCAAAGGTCGCCAACAGGGCCAGTTGATACCTCATCCTCACACTCCTGTGGATCCGAACCCTCCCGCGCCACGGGCCGTTCCATCCAGTTCTTCTACCTCGGCGAAGCGGGCATGCTGCACCGGGGCGGGGACGAGCTGGGCGATACGGTCGCCCCGGCGAATGGGAAAGGCATCAGCCCCGTGGTTGATCATAATGATCTTCAGCTCGCCGCGATAGTCGCTGTCTATCGTGCCGGGCGTGTTGGGCACGGTGACGCCATGCTTCAGGGCAAGCCCGGACCGGGGGCGCACCTGCACCTCATAGCCCGGCGGGATCGCCATCGCGAAGCCGGTGGCGACCGCGTGCCGCTGACCGGGGGCAAGGTCCAGCTCCTCCGCCGCGACCACATCCATGCCGGCCGCGCCTTCGGTGGTGTAGGATGGGGCGGGCAGCCCCTCGCCATGTGGCAGGCGTTTCAGCAGGATATTAATCGTCGGCAGGGGATGTGAGGGCATTGGCCACTTTCTCGATCAGGCGGTTGGCGACGGCATCTTTGGGCAGGTCCTCCCAGCTTTCGGTGCCGCTGGCGGTGACGATATGGACCCGGTTGGCGTCGCCGCCCATCACGTCTCCCGACACATCGTTTGCGACGATCCAGTCAGCGCCCTTCTTTGCCAGCTTGGCGCGGGCATGCTCCTCCAGCTTCTGCGTTTCGGCGGCGAAGCCGATCAGCAGCGCGGGGCGCTTCGCATGATGGCCGAGCGTCGCGAGGATATCGGGATTTTCGGTTAGGGCGAGTGGCTCCGGCGCGTTTCCGGCTTTCTTGATCTTCTGCCCCGATGGCGCCTGCGCGCGCCAGTCGGCAACGGCGGCGACCATGATCGCGGCGTCGGCAGGGAGCGCGCCTTCGACCGCCGCCAGCATCTCCTGCGCGGTCTGGACATCGATCCGGTCGACACCGGCGGGCGTCGGCAGGGCGACCGGCCCCGCGACCAGCGTCACTCTGGCCCCGGCGGCGGCGGCCGCGCGGGCGATGGCGAAGCCCTGCTTGCCCGACGACCGGTTGGCGATGTAGCGCACCGGATCGATCGGCTCATGCGTGGGGCCTGCCGTCACCAGCACATGCCGCCCGGCAAGCGGCTGCTCCGGCCCGGCGAAATCGGGCTGGCCGCTCAGCGGATCGGGCAGGCGCGGCGCGGCGAGCAGCCGTTTGATCTCCGCATGGATCGCCTCAGGCTCCGGCAGGCGGCCTTTGCCATATTCGCCACACGCCATCGCCCCGCTGTCCGGCTCAAGGATGTGGATGCCGTCGGCGTGCAGCCTTTCCAGGTTCCGCTGCGTCGCCTTGTGGTGCCACATCCGCACGTTCATTGCGGGCACGGCCAGCACCGGCTTGTCGGTGGCGAGCAATATGGTGGTCGCCAGGTCGTCGGCGATCCCCGCCGCCATCTTCGCCAATATGTCGGCCGTGGCGGGGGCGACGACGATCAGGTCCGCCTGACGGCTAAGCTGGATATGGCCGATCTCCCGTTCTTCCTTCAGGTCGAACATGTCGCCATAGACATGATCCTCGGTCAGCACGCCCAGCGACAGCGGCGTCACGAACTTCTCCGCGCTCTTCGTCATCACCGCCCGCACGGCGATCCCGTCACGGCGAAGCATACGCACCAGCTCCAGCGCCTTGTAGGCCGCGATGCCGCCGGAGACGATGAGGAGGATGCGGGGTGGGGTCATGAAGTTAGTGCATATCGCCGGATTGCGGCGCGGAAAAGCCTTTCGGCCGCTGTTCGCGCTTCTGCGCTCGCTACTTGGCTGGTAGATGCGAAACAAGCGCGGGCGGCTTTGAACTCGTCATCCACAAAGGCGCGGATTGGCTGCGGCAGCGGCGCACTGCCCATTTCCTTGGAAGCGGCCTTGCGTGCGATGAGTTCAGCCACAATGGAACGAACTTCGGCGGACGGCTCGCATTGTTCCATCAATGTAGGGAAATGCATGGGGGCTATCCGTTCGCCAGGATGGTGGCGCATCCAGCGCAGGGAAGCGGCTGGCCGCAATGCGTAGAACAGCTTTTTGAGCGCAACATCCTTCTCATCAGAAAAATATTTTCGCCGCTGCGCCTCGCCCAGATGGAGGTAGTGACGAGCCACCGCATCGCGATCGGTATATCGTCTGGCAAGATCCAGCAATGCGTCCCGCAGCCAAATATCTCCGCGATACGCTATGGGCGAAGTTAGCCATTCGATTACGACCGCATTGCCCTTGAGCAGCAGTTTGACCGCTTTGCCAAGGTCCCAACCGTTCACATCCAGGACGCCATCGAGCGGCGTTTCTATTACGTCGCGCCGCATCCAGGGGGACAGATAGTCATCCTGTCGCCGCACATAGATAAAGCGGCAATCATAGTCGCTGTCGGGCGATGGAAAGCCCCAAGCGCGACTTCCGCTTTCGATCGCCCAGCCAATGACCACATGGTCACTGGCTTCAATCTCGTCCAGCCTTGCGTCGATCTGCGCGACCGTAACCGGGTCGAAGATTTCTGGAATGGATCGGAGGGGAGCAAGCATGTCCGGCTAAAGATGGGATGCGAAGATCATCGCCCCAGCCCCAGCCACGGCCGCAATCGCTGCCACCAACGCATATTTCCACCCGCCCCCAACGCGGATCAGCTTCACCTCGGTCAGTGGCGGCGGGGGTGGCGCGCCGCCCTTTTCCGGGAAGGCGTCCTCGATCCGGCGGATGAGGTCGGGCAGGCGCTGGAGCGTGCGGACGTTGCGGATCAGGCCATCGGCCAGCGCCGCCTCCGGTCCCAGCTCTGTGCGCAGCCATTCCTTCACATAGGGGCCGCTCGTTTCCCACATGTTGATCTGCGGATCGAGCGCCGTCGCGACGCCCTCGACCATCACCATCGTCTTTTGCAGGAGGAGCAGGTGCGGCTGCGTTTGCATGTCGAAATCGCGGGTGATGGCGAACAGGCCGTCGAGCATCTGGCCGACCGACAATTCGCTCACCGGCTTGCCGCGCATCGGTTCGCCCACGGCGCGGAGGGCCGTGGCGAACTCCGCGACGTCATGATGGGCGGGCACATATTGCGCCTCGAAATGAATCTCCGCGACGCGGCGGTAATTGCCCGTGATGAGGCCATAGAGAATCTCCGCCAGCCACATGCGCGCGCGCCGGTCGATCCGGCCCATGATGCCGAAATCGATCGCGGCGATGTCGCCCGACGGCGTCACGAACAGGTTTCCCTGATGCATGTCTGCGTGGAAGAAGCCCTCCGCGATCGCTTGTCGCAGGAAGGCGTTCACCAGCCGCGCGGCGATGGCCTTCAGGTCATGGCCCGCCGCGATCAGGGCGGCGCGGTCGGATATCTTGATGCCGTCGACCCACGCCATCGTCATGACCCGGCCGCTGGTGCGGTCCCAGTCGATGGCGGGGATGATGTAGCCGGGCATGGCCTGCATGGCTTCGGCCAGTTCGGAGGCCGACGCCGCCTCCCGCCGCAGGTCGAGTTCGCGCGCGGTCCAGCGTTTCAGGTTCGCGATGACCAGGCGCGGGCGCAGGCGCGCGGCTTCTCCGCCAAGCTGTTCCAGATGGGCGGCGGCCCATTCATAGGTCTGAATGTCGCGGCTGAACTGGTCGATGACGCCGGGGCGCAGGATCTTGACGGCGACGTCGCGGCCCTCGGTCGTGCGGGCGCGATGCACCTGCGCGATGGAGGCCGCGCCGACCGGGGTTTCGTCAAAGCTGGCGTAGACGGACTCCAGCGGACGCCCGAAACTCGCCTCTATCTGGGCGCGGATCGCGGCGAAGGGCACGGGCGGCAGCGCATCCTGCAGGCGCAACAGGTCCTGCGTCGCTTCTTCCCCGACCAGATCGGGCCGGGTGGCGAGCGTCTGGCCCAGCTTGATCGCCGCCGGGCCGATCGCCTGAAATGCGTCGGCATAGCGCGGCTGCTTCGGCACGCGCGCGCCGAACCGGGCAAGGCGGGCGAGGCGGCGGACCGGGGCGGGGGTCATCGGGTCGCGCTCGATCCCGCGCAACGCGCCATGCCGCGCGAGCGTCCGCCCCCATTTCAGGAGCCGCCAGAGATGGGTGATGTGAGAAGCCATCTACCTAAGCCCCTCCCTTTCAAGGGAGGGGGAAGGGGTGGGTGCGAGCGCAGCGAGCTTATGGGATACAGGTGGCGTGTACGCGCCGCTGACGCGGCGCACCCACCCCAACCCCTCCCTGGAAGGGAGGGGCTTATCCCGGTCGCGCATCATGCCTTCCAGCCGCTGTGGATCGCGACGAGACCGCCGAGGATCGGTTCTACCTTCGTGCTGACAAAGCCCGCCTTGCGGATCATGCCTTCGAATTTCGGCATGTCGGGGAAACGGCGGATCGATTCGATCAGATAGCGATAACTGTCCTCATCCTTCGCCAGCAGCTTGCCGAGTTTCGGCACCACCTTGTGCGAATAGGCGTCGTAAATGTCGGAGAAACCCGGCCACAGCGTCGCCGAAAATTCCAGGCAGAAGAAACGCCCGCCAAACTTCAACACGCGATGCGCTTCCTCCAGCGCTTGCTGGATATGGGTGACGTTGCGGATGCCGAAAGCGATCGTATAGGCGTCGAAGCTGCGGTCGGCGAAGGTCAGCGCCTCGGCATTCTGTTCCGACCAGGCGAGGCCGGTCAGCCCTTTCTTCTGCGCGCGCTCCATGCCGACGGCCAGCATTTCCGGGTTGATGTCCGACACGGTGACGTTCGCGCCGCGGGCGTGCATTCGGAAAGCGATGTCGCCGGTGCCGCCCGCCATGTCCAGGATCGCCTCGCCGGGCTGTGGCTTCACGCGGCGGACGAACTGGTCTTTCCAGAGGCGATGCGCGCCGCCCGACATGGCGTCGTTCATCAGGTCGTAGCTGGAGGCGACGTTGGAAAAGACGCCCCGGACCATGCCGGCCTTTTCGGAGGCGTCGACGTCGCGATAGCCGAAGGAAACTATGTCGTTCATGCGACCCGCTCTAGACAAGGGGCGGCGGGGATTCCAGCGGAGTCTTGCGGGGTAAATTTCTTGTTCAATTCCCCGTTCGTCCTGAGTAGCCATTGAGCGAAGTCGAAATGGCGTATCGAAGGACTTGAGCTTGGCGGAGCGATACTTCGATACGAGCCTTCGACAAGCTCAGTCTCTACTCAGCACGAACGGAGGGAGGGGACGTACCCCCTCCGACAATCTCACCCCGCCACCGGCGCACCAAACAGGTCGTGATCGTCCGCATCCTCGATCAGCACGTCGATGATGTCGCCCGGTTTCGCATCATCGCCAACATCGCGCAGAAAGACATTGCCGTCGATTTCCGGGGCGTCGGCCTGGCTGCGCGCGGTTGCGCCGATGCCGCCATCCTCCTCGTCCGGTTCGCCGACCTCGTCGATGATCACGGGCAGGGTGCGGCCGACCTTCGCCTGCAGCTTGGCGGCGGAGATCGCAGCGGTCTTTTCCATGATCCGCTGATAGCGTTCTTCCTTCACCTCCTCGGGCACCGGATTGTCGAGCGCGTTGGCCGCCGCGCCCTCGACCGCCTCGAACCGGAACGCGCCGACGCGATCAAGCTGCGCTTCGTCCAGCCAGTTCAGCAGATATTGGAAATCCTCCTCCGTCTCGCCGGGGAAGCCGACGACGAAGCTGGAGCGGATGGCGATGTCCGGCGCGATGCTGCGCCAGGTGCGGATGCGGTCCAGCACCTTCGCCTCGTTCGCGGGGCGCTTCATGCGCTTGAGCACTGACGGCGCGGCATGCTGGAACGGAATGTCGAGATAGGGGGTCAACAGCCCCTCGGCCATTAGCGGGATGACCTGATCGACATGCGGATAGGGGTAGACATAGTGCAGCCGCACCCAGGGCGCCCGCCCTTCCGCCGTGCGGAGCTGGCCCAGTTCGCGCGCCATGTCAGTCATATGCGCGCGCACTTCGCGGCCATGCCACATGCGCGGTTCGTGCCGGGTATCGACGCCATAAGCCGACGTGTCCTGGCTGATGACCAGCAGTTCCTTCGTTCCCGCCGACACCAGCTTTTCCGCCTCGCGCAGCACCGCGTCGATGCGCCGGCTGACCAGATCGCCGCGAAGCGAGGGGATGATGCAGAAGGAACAGCGATGATTGCAGCCCTCCGAAATCTTGAGATAGCTGTAATGGCGCGGCGTCAGCTTCAGGCCGCCTTCGGGCACCAGATCGACAAAGGCGTTGGGCACGGGCGGCGACGCCTCATGCACCGCGTTGACGACCTGCTCATATTGATGCGCGCCGGTGACCGCCAGGACCGAGGGGAAGCGCGCCCGGATCAGTTCCGCCTCATTGCCCATGCAGCCTGTAACGATGACGCGGCCATTTTCGGCGATCGCCTCGCCGATCGCCTCAAGCGATTCCTCCTTGGCGGAATCGAGAAAACCGCAGGTGTTGACCAGCACGACATCGGCCCCGGCATAGTCGGGCGACATCTGATAGCCGTCGGAACGCAGCTTGGTGAGGATGCGCTCGCTGTCGACCAGCGCCTTGGGACAGCCAAGCGACACCATGCCGACCTTGGGCGCGGGGGGGAATGCAGTTGCCATGATTGCCGCGCCACATAATGTTTCGCGCGGCAAATGTCACGGGGCGCGATTACGGGCGGTGAGCTAGTGTGTGATCCTTGGCTATGGGAATTGGCATCCCCGATGATCGCGCAATGATCCGAAGGTCTGTCATGCCCTGATATGGGTGATGCATCCATATCGAGGCAGGCTTTTCTCGACCTCATCCGGCTTTGAGTCCAGATACATGGAAGCGGCGCAGTTTGCAGACGTTGAAGGTAGAATGGTGCTCAATGATTCTGGCCGCACTCCTTTTGGTACAAGCGCTTTCGCAGTCGCCACCTTTGAACATTTTTGATGAACGCTACTCGACCGAAACTAAGAAGCAGTATGAAGCCTACACGCTATGCTTGGCCAAAGAAGCATATGACCGGCGTCAAGATGCCGGATCACCTGAGCAGCACGTTAAAGCGGCAAAGGCGGCATGCCAGAAGGAATATGCACTTTTTGTCGAACGCGTGGTGGAGGACTCCAAAGACTCGCCTGATGCGACTTCGGCAGCAACTGACGCTCGCTTTCTTCTCGATCGGCTGGATGCGCGCGTGATTATAAGCCCCCCTGCTCCAACCAAGTTGGCGCAACTGCCTGTTGAAAAGCTCATCGGTGATTGGCGTCTGGGGAATGGATCTCTGGCCGTCGATATGAAGATCCGTTTTACGGAAGATGGCTCAATGGTTGGTACATTGAAGTCGGAGTTCGAAGAATGGGCAGGCGGATTAAGTAGCTGGAAAGTTGAAGGCGACGGGACAAAGCGTGCGATATTTCATGCGTCTTTCGTGGACAAGAGGAGGGTCAGTTATAATGGGATTCCGTCGCCACCCTCTGAAATGAACTTTGTAAATATGACCGATCCCATGGTTCAACGCTTTGATCTCGTTAGAGAAGATGATGACCTGTTAATTAGATGGGTGTCCCCTGAGGGGGGAGGGACACTCAGATTTCGTCGCCAGATGGGAACTGCCCCAGAGGCCGCGAACGACTAGCCTTAAACGGGGCCGTCTAAAGGGCAGTCAGACCAAATCGCCATGAGTCCGCATGGATCGGGTCTCAAGCAACTTTGTCGCTTACTTGCGGGGCTTCATGTCCTTGCGCAGCGTTTTCATCAGCCAGGGTTTGATCGGGCTGGAGGGCCTGGCCTTGCCGTCTATCCGTTCCGCGCGGATCAGGCGCACGGGTTTCAGCAGCTTCTGCCCGCGCATCGCGCCTTCGCCGCCACCCGTCGGCATGGCCAGGATGCGCCGCACCGTGTCCATGCCCGCAACGACATGGCCGAACGCGGCATAGCCGGGATAGGCTCCTGCGGCGTCCATATTGGGCGTCGATCCCACGGTCAGGAAGAAATTGCCCATCGCCGTGCCCGGCGCGTTGCGCGCCATCGAAATGGTGGCGTCCAGATGCTGGATGCCGGTCTGCGTTGTCGGCTCATGCGGGATGGCGGGCAGGGTGCGGCGGGCGTCGGTGCCGACGCCGCCCTGGATGAAGCCAAGCTTCGGGTCGGTCTTGCGCCGCGCCGCGCGATAGAATTGGGTGTCGTCGAACCGGCCGTCATCGACATAGGTCATGAAATTGCCGGTCGTCTTGGGCGCGCGGCGGGCGTCGAGCGCGAGGATGATCGGCCCCTCCGACGTGACCAGGCGCACGCGCACGATGCCGGGCGCAGGGCCGGGCGCAGGCTTGTTCGTCCCTTGCGCATCGGCGCTGGCGGAAAAGGCGAAAGCCAGGAGAAACAGGCAGAGGAGGGAAGCAAATATGTGCCGCATCGTCTCCTTCGGGCTAAATGCAGGCCGGGCGGCATGCAACCCTACAGATCGAGCACTGGCACATTGAACATATTTTCCGGGCAGTTCACGGCCTGCCGCGCCACGACGAAGGCGTCATCCACGCGAATGCCCCTTTCCGCCAGAAACCCGGCGGCCGCGCGCAGGTGCGCCCCGGTCGTCATCACATCGTCCAGCAGGATCACGCGCCGCTTTGACGGAATCATGGCGGAGGCGCGCAGGTTGACGCGCAGCGCCGTTTCCGTGCGGCGGCGGCCCGCGGCGGTGCGGGGCACCGATCGCGCGAAGTGCAGCAGGGGCGCGCTTGCGAAATTGGGGTCGCGTATCTCGATCACCCGCGCGATGCGGCCGCCGACAAAATCGCTGCCGGGACGGGTATGGGTGCCGGAGGGGACAGGCACGATCGTCGCGCCTTCCTCATACCCCGCCGCCCTGATGGCGCGCAGCATCAACCGCGCCGCCAGCATCAGCGGCGTTTCCGGCCTGGCCGTGACGTTGGAGCCGAGGCCGATCCCGAACCCCGTCATGGTGTAGCCATAGTCCTGATTGATGCCGAGCTGCTTCAGCGCGCTGATCAGATTGCGCGCCTCCAGATCGACATCACGCCAGACGTCCGGCCAACCGGCCCCGCTTCCCCGGTAATAGCAAATCGCATGTACGCGCAGCGCCCCACTCCGCCCCCGAGAATCGACGCCAAGACGCTATGGGCGTTTTGCAACATGCCGATTGCAAAGATCGCATTGGTTAACGCCGTATCATTACGGGACAGTATCGACGCTGGCCAGTCTATGTTGCGGTGCGGAAATTAGGGCGTGGAATCATCCACTTCGGATTAATCGTCCGTGTCGGGCACCGATCCCTTGCCCGGAATCACCTCAACAATCATATCTCCGGGCATCAGGCTCCTTGCGCCCTTTTCCCAGAATCCCACGGGCTGGCCGCCGCGATAGATGCGCAGGGCGATGCCGGGTCCGGCGGCGGAGAGGGGCTTGCCCACCTCGTCCGGGCGCACCATCCGCTCGCCCAGTTGCACCCGCCCGCCAGCCGAGGCGAGGTCCGCCATATAGGCGGCGATATGCGGCCCGGAACAACTGCCCGCCAGCAGCAGCCCGGCAAAGCTGACCGGGTTGATCACGGTCGTTGCGCCCGCCTGTCGCGCGGGCAGCTCATTATCCTCGTTCCGCACGACGATGCTGATCGGCAGGTCGGGGGCCAGGTGCCGGGCGGTCAACGTGATCAGGATCGACGTGTCGTCCCGTCCTGCCGATACGATCATCGTCCGCGCCCGGTCGATGCGCACATCGGTCAGCGTCCGGTCGCGGGTCGCATCGCCGCACAGGATATTGCACCCCAGCCCCTCGGCGACCTGCAGCGCCTTTTCGCCTGTGTCGATGACGACGATCTCATGCGCGTTGGTGCCGCGGCTCAGCAGTTCGTTGACCGCCTCATTGCCGCTGGTGCCGAAACCGGCGACGACGATATGGTTGTGCAGAGCGTCCTGAATGCGTGCCATGCGCCACCTGTAGAGAATGTTGCGGAAAAAGAGACTATAGGCCGTGCCAAGAAAGATCAGCCAGATGAACAGGCGGATCGGCGTGACAATCACCGTTTCGAACAGGCGGGCGTCCGGCGTCACCGGCACGATATCGCCATAGCCCACCGTCGTCACGGTGACGGTGGTGAAATAGAGCACATCGATGAAGCTGATGTGATTGTCGTAATTGTCTTTCAGGCCCGCGCGGCCAAACCAGTGCAACAGCAGCACCAGCACGCCGAGCAGCAGGATCAGCGCCACCCGCCAGGCAAGGTCGGCCCAGACCGGCATGGCGGAACGGCGGCGCAGGAAGCTGACGCCCTCCCGCGAGGGCCTGACGGGCAGGCGCATTATCGTTTCCCGCTTGAATGGTCCGCGCGCATCGCGGGCAAGCTAACGGCTTTTGCCCGCCCTGCCTATCCTTCTGCCTATGGTCTCCTGCTCAGGCTCCGAAGGCGGCGGCGGTGGCGGCCATCGATCCGTCATGCGTCAGGTCGTAATGCAGCGGCGTGACGGTCACATAGCCCTGCGCAATCGCCTCCAGGTCGGTCCCCTCAGGCATGACGTCGCTATTGCCCAGGCCGAACCAGTAATATTGGTATCCGCGCGGGTCCGTGCCCTCGACGATATGGGTGCGGTCGACATCATGGAATCCCTGCCGCACGACGCGGATGCCCTTGACGGCGGCCGGGTCGATGGCCGGGAAGTTGACGTTCATCAACATGCGCTGGCCCGAAGGCATGGCGATCAGCGGGCGCAGCACCTTCTCGCCCCATGCCTCGGCGCAGGCGAAGGGCACGGTGTCGCCCATGCCTTCCCTGGCATAGACCTGGCTCATCGCGATGGAGCGAATGCCCGATATGGCGCCCTCCATCGCCGCGGCGACGGTGCCGGAATAGGTGATGTCCTCGGCCAGGTTCGCGCCGCGATTGACGCCGGACAGGACCAGATCGGGCGGACTGTCCTTCATCAACTGCCGCACCGCCATCATCACCGCGTCGGTCGGCGTGCCGCTGACGCTGTAATGCTTCTCGCCATGCTGCCGCACGCGCAGGGGACGGGTCAGGGTCAGGCTATGCCCCGCGCCCGACTGCTCCTCCATCGGCGCGACGATCCATATGTCGTCGGACAAAGTGCGCGCGATCGCCTCCAGCACTTTCAGGCCGGGGGCGTGTACGCCGTCGTCATTGGTCAGGAGGATGCGCATTTGTCTTTCATACCTCTATTTCCGTTCGGGCTGAGCGAAGTCGAAGCCCTCCATTGAGCGAAGCGAAGTGCCCTCCCTCCGTTCGGGCGAACCCTTCGACTTCGCTCAGGGCGAACGGGGGGTAAGTGTAATTTATCTCGGCTCCAGCTTGCTGATCCCGCCCATATAGGGGGCGAGCGCCTCCGGCACGGTCACGCTGCCATCCGCATTCTGGTAATTTTCCAGCACAGCGACCAGCGTACGGCCGACCGCGAGGCCGGAGCCATTGAGCGTGTGGAGGAAGCGCGTCTGCTTCTCCCCCTCCGGCTTGTAACGCGCGTTCATGCGCCGAGCCTGGAAATCGCCGCAGTTGGACACGCTGCTGATCTCGCGGAAGGTGTTCTGGCTCGGCAGCCACACTTCCAGGTCGAAGGTCTTGCGCGCGGAAAAGCCCATGTCGCCGGTGCAGAGCAGCATCTTGCGATAGGGCAGGCCAAGCGCCTGCAGCACCCCCTCCGCCGCGGCGCACATGCGCTCATGCTCGGCCTCGGACTCCTCCGGGCGGCAGATGGCGACAAGCTCCACCTTCTCGAACTGATGCTGGCGGATATAGCCGCGCGTATCGCGCCCGGCCGCGCCCGCTTCGGACCGGAAGCAGGGGGTAAGCGCGGTGAAGCGCAGCGGCAGGGTCGGCTCCGGCACGATCTGGTTCGCGACGAGGTTGGTCAGGCTGACTTCGGCGGTTGGGATCAGCCAAAGACGTGCCGCTGCATTTTCATCCGCAGCTAAGGCATCCTGCGCTGCCAGTGCCCACTCTGTAGAATTGACCTCTACGTTGCGCATCGTTTGCAAGGCCGTGCCCAGAACATTGGTTCTTGCGGTCTGGAACAGGTCATCCTTGAACTTCGGCAATTGGCCGGTGCCGTAGAGCGCGGCGTCGCGGACCAGCAGCGGCGGGTTGACCTCCTCATAGCCATTCTCGCCCGACTGGCGGTCCAGCATATACTGGGCGAGCGCGCGGTGCAGGCGGGCCATCTGCCCCCGCAGCGCCGTGAAGCGCGCGCCGGACAGGGCCGCGCCGCCCTCGAAATCCAGCCCCAGCGCCGGACCGAAATCGGCATGATCCTGGGGCGTGAAGTCGAACGCGCGGGCGGTCCCCCAGCGGCTGACCTCGACATTGCCGGCCTCGTCCTCGCCTTCGGGCACATCAGCGGCGGGCAGATTGGGGATGGCGGCGAGAATGCCGTCCAGCGCCTCGCCCGTTTCCTTCTCCTGCGCTTCAAGGTCGGGCAGCCGTTCCTTCAGCGCGGCGACCTCCATCTTGATCTGCTGCGCGAGTTCGCCGTCCTTGTTCGCCATGGCCTGACCGATGGCCTTGCTGGCCTCGTTGCGGCGCGCCTGACCCTGCTGCAACTCGGTGGCGATCGCGCGGCGCTTCTCGTCCAGCGCGACGATCTCGCCGCTCGCAGGATCAAGCCCCCGGCGCGCGAGCGCGGCGTCGAAAGCGGCGGGATTTTCGCGGATGGAGCGGATGTCGTGCATGGCCAGCCCTATGCCGCCGCGCGACGAGCCGCGCAACCCTTGGGCGCGGCCATACGTTTATGCCGGAGAACCAAGCATAAGGAGATACGGATATGCAGATCGACAATGACGCGCTGGTCATGGTGGTGGACGGCGCGAAGATGCTGCTGTTCCGCAACAAGGGCGATGCCGAATATCCCAATCTGGAGGTCGAGGAAGCGTTGACCCACGAAGATGAAGCGACGCGCGAGCAGGGATCGTCCGCCCCCGGCCGCAATGCAGCGCCCGGCGGGTCGCGCAGGGGCGCGTTCGAGCAGACCGATTTCCACCAACAGAGCGAGGATCGCTTCGCCGCCGAAGCCGCTGCGATGCTGAACCGGCGGGCGCTGGCCAATGATTTTGAGAAGCTGATCATCGTCGCGCCGCCCAACACGCTGGGCGAATTGCGCAAACATTATCACAAGGCGGTGCAGAGCCGCCTGACCGGGGAATTGAGCAAGGACCTTGCCAGCCACCCGGTGTCGGAGATTGAGCGGCTGATCGTGCAGGCGTGATGCGCAATCAGGTTGGTCTGATTTAAATCCGTTCGGGCTGAGCCTGTCGAAGACCTGCACTTTCTTGAAGAAAAGGACAGCCCTTCGACAGGCTCAGGGCGAACGGCGGCAAGCAACATCATGATGGTCTAAGCCTCCCGGCCCCGCCGCTTTCGCTTGACCGCATCGCCGCGCCCGGAAATAGCGGCGCTATGACGCTCACCGCGACCTTCTCGCCCCTGCCGCCGCTCGACAAGCTGGAGCCGCGATGGCGGGCGCTGGAGGTGCGGGCGGAGGGCAGCTTTTTCCTGGGCTGGACCTGGATGGAAAGCTGGCTGTCGGCGACCGGCGCAACGCCGGAATTGCTGGCGGTGAAGGACGATGCGGGCGGGGACGCCGCGCTGGCGCTGATCGGCCGGTCGCTGGACAAGCGGCTGCTGGGGCGGACGCCCACATTATGGCTCAATCAGGCCGGGCAGTATCAGGCGGACCGGCCCTTCATCGAATATAATGGCCTGCTTGCGGACAGGGACGCGCCCGCCGACCTGCATGACGTGGCGATGCGCGCGATCCTGCGCCACAATGACTGGCGCGCGCTCCGGCTGTCGGGCGTGGAACCGGACTCGCTTTTGCTTGCGGCTGGCTTCCGCCGCCGGGTGCGGATCGACCAATCCCCCGCCTATCATGTCGACCTCGCCGCCGTGCGGGCGACAAAGGGCGATTATCTCTCCCTGCTCAGCGCCAATACGCGCAGCCAGATCAAGCGCGCCGCGAAGGATTATGGCGCCGCTGAACCAGCCATCGCTCTGGCGACGGAGGCGGATATCGACGGCTGGCTGGCGGAGATGCAGGCGCTCAACACTGGCCGTCACGCCGAAAATGCGTGGGATGACGCCATGTTCAGGCAGTTTGCCGCCACTCTGCTGCGCCGGGGCCTCGTAACCGGCGAGGTGGAACTGCTGCGCATCACGGCTGGCGATCATTTGCTCGGCCTGTTGCTCAACTTCGTCCATCGCGGGCGGGCGATGAATTACCAGTCCGCCTTCGCCGCGCCGCTGGGGCCGAAGGGGAAGCCGGGCCTGCTCTGCCATGCGGCGGCGGTTGGCCGTTATGCGGGCATGGGCCTGGACCATTATTCGCTGCTGGCGGGCAAGGACCGGTACAAGCAAAGCCTGTCGACGGGATCGGAAACGCTGGAATGGTGGTCGCTGGAGCGTTTCTCCCCCCGGCTGGAGGCGGAGGCGGTTTTGCGGAAACTGCTCAGGCGGCCGGTTTCTTAGCATTGGTCTGGGCACCAACACCGTTCGTTTCGAGCGAAGTCGAGAAACTGAGCGCGAGGTTTCTCGACTTCGCTCGAAACGAACGGATGTTGGGGGTAATGGGCTTGGGCGTTAAAACCCCAATTTCCGCATCACGCGATACATGAACCGCCGCATCTTCTGCGTTTCCGGCCGGTTGCTCACCTTGCCGACCGGCAGACGCCGCCGCCGCAACAGCGCGTTGAAGGCGTGGAGTTCGCCTTCCGCCACGCTGCGGTCCGACCGCCAGGTGATGGAGAAGCTGACCGATACCGTCGCGCCATTCTGCACGAAATGCGGGGCCTTGACCGGCACCAATATCGCCTCGCCTGGCACCAGCATGAATGGCGCGCCCTTTTCCAGATAGTCCTCGTTCCAGGCGAGGTTGCGGTGGCCGCCCGCATGGAATTTCTCGCTCTGCTCGCCGGGCACCAGCGCCTCATCGCCCGCCGGGAATACGGTCATCGTCTTTTCACCGTCGATCTGCAGCAGGATATTGTGCTCCGGGTCCATGTGGAACGGCGTCACGCTGCCGGGTGAGGACAGGAAGATGAACGCTTCCCGGTGCAGCATCGGCCCGGTCGCGGGGATCACCAGATGTTCGATCTCCGCCAGCGCCGAATCCAGCAGCGCGCCATATTCGGTATCGCGCTCGACATTCTTCAGAACGACCCAGCTTCCATTGGTGTCGATCGTCCGCACCGTCTCGCCCAGCGTCAGGCCATTGTCCGGCGTTTCGTCCGGCTTCACGCCCAGCGGCAGTTTGCCCAGATTATATTCGACCGACGCCGGGGGCATGCGCTCCGCCAATATGGCCAGCGCCTCGCGCGAAAAGAGCGGGTGCCCGGCCAGTTCGTGGGTCAGCATCACGGGCTGGTCCGGATAAGCCCTGCCGAACGCCTCGCGCGCGGTTTGCGAGAAAGCGAGCCAGGGGCTTTTGCCGACAACGGGGCGTTGGGCGGTCATGCGGTTCTATATCCTCTGATGAAGGCGCTGCCGCGCTCGGCAATGTCGGCGGCGGCGAAAGCGGTGGTTCTGCGCGCGCGGGTCAGGCCATTGCCTTTCAGGGCGACGCGATACTGGACGATGCTGCGGCGTTCGGCCCACAGGCTGTCGATCATCGGGTGGTCCACGGCGGCGCAGCTATCCATCCAGCCGATGGCGGCATCGCCCTGCACCGCGTGCAGATTGTCGATCTCGATCAGCACGCCGGGCGAAAAGCGTCCCAGCGTCTCATCGAACGCGATCTTGAAGGAGAAAGCGCCGCCAGCGTGACGGAAATTCACGAGCATCGCGATGGCGCGGCCGTCCAGGTCGAGGCGCAGGAAATGCAGCGCGCCCGCCGCAAAAGCCGCGGCGCAGGCGGCATGGAAAAAGGCGGTGTCGCCCGCCCGGCATTGCAGCGCCGTGCCCTCCTCGCCCTTCCATCCCGCCGCCTCAAGGGCCAGGAAATCGTCGCACCATGATGTCAGGTCCGCGGCGCTGGTCAGCGTGCGGCTCTGCACCGTCCCCAGTTCCGCCAGCCGCTTCTGCAGCCGCCGGATTTCCTTGCGCTTCTTCGACCGGACATGGGTTTCCCAATATTCGTCGGCGGACAGGGCACTGCGGAGGAGTGCGCGGTCGTAGCGCTTGATTTCCACAATCGCACGGCGTTGCGCGAAGCACACCGCCTCCAGCGCGGCGGCGTTCGCCCCGGCGGCATCCAGGCCGGACAGGTGCAGGAAATTCCCCATGTCCGGCGTCTCGTCCAGCAGCGCCAGGAACCCTGCCCACGCCGCCTGCTCGTGCCCTCGCCGGATTAGTGGCGCGCCGAAGAAGCAATGGCGATGCATCCAGTTGGCGGCATTGCGGACCGGCAGGCGGCCATAATGGCGCTCCACGCTCACCGGCATCACGCCGATGGCGGTGTCGCCGTCCTTCGCCTCGATCAGGCGCACATCCTGTCCATCGAGATGGGCGAGCGCCGGCAGCAGCAGTTCGGGCGTGTAGAAGCAGTTCGCCTCCGCCGCATGGGCCGAAAGCTCTGCCCAGCGTTCCGCCTGCCCGACCGGCATCGTCCCCGGAATACCGGTTTTCAGCGCGGGATCGGGCGCCATGTCCATGAGGTCCGCCATAGGCGGCAAGGGTTAGGATATGGCTAAGGATGGTTTGGGGCGTGGGATTGTATGCCACATCCCCTAACCCCGTTCGTCCTGAGTAGCCCCTTCGACTGCCTGCAAGGCAGGCGCTCAGGACAGGCATTGAGCGAAGCCGAAATGGCGTATCGAAGGATGTGAGCTTGGTGCAACCATGCTTTGATACGAGCCTTCGACTTCGCTCAGTCTCTACTCAGCACGAACGGGGTTAGGGAAAGGCGGGAGCGTAATACGCTCACCGCATCGCGCACGCCACAATGCTCGCGGGATCGGGCCGCGCCGCGATCTTCCTGAACCGCGCCATATATCCGCCCGCCGTCGGCTTCGGGATCATCTGCTCCAGCCGGTATCCCACGGCGGCGAACTCGCAGGCCAGCAGGCGGGGTGGGGTGCCATGCTGTTCGGTGGGGCGGTCGGCATCGACGACGATGATCTCGCCATCCTTCTTCAGCGCCGGGAACAGGTGCCAGAGGAAGGCGTAAGGCTCCGAAATCTCATGATACATATGCACCATCATCACCCGGTCGAAACTGTCAGCGGGCAGCTTCGGGTCGTCCGCCGTGCCCAGCTTCACGCTGACATTCTTCCAGTCCTCGCGGTTGATGCGGCGGCCGAGCGCGTCGATCGTCTCCGGCATGATGTCCTCCGCCAGAACGCGGCCGGTCGGGCCGACGCGCTTGGCGAGGCGCACGGTGTAGTAGCCCTCGCCCGCGCCTATGTCGGCCACGGTCATGCCCGGCCTTATGCCCGCCCGGTCCATGATATCCTCCGCCTCATTCACCCGGTCGCGCGCTTCCTCGGTCGACCAGCGAGTCGACACGATCGGCGCCACCGGCCTGTCGGCGCGGGGGAAGGGGCGGGAACTGGCGGGACGATCAGCATCGTCCGCCGCGCCCAGCATGTGACAGGCGCCCAACGCCGGGATGAGCGTGATGGCTCCGGCGATCGCGATCACCGCCCGGAGCGCGGACATCAGTCGACGTCCTCGACATCGACCTTCTCGCCCGTCACCTTCTGCGACAGCGCGGCGGCCATATAGGGGTCGAGCGCGCCGTCCAGCACGTCATCGGGCGAGGAGGAGACGACGCCGGTGCGCAGGTCCTTCACCATCTGATAGGGCTGCAGCACATAGGAGCGGATCTGGTGGCCCCAGCCGATGTCGGACTTGGCCGAATGCTCGGCGCTCGCCGCCGCCTCGCGCTTCTGCAATTCCGCCTCATACATGCGCGCCTTTAGCATGTTCATGGCCTCGGCCTTGTTCTTGTGCTGGCTGCGCTGGTTCTGGCAGGCGACGATGATGCCCGTCGGCACATGGGTGATGCGCACGGCGGAATCGGTGGTGTTGATGTGCTGCCCGCCCGCGCCCGACGCCCGATAGGTGTCGATCTTCAGGTCGCTCTCGTTGATCTCTATGTCGATATTGTCGTCGATCACTGGATAGACCCAGACCGACGAGAAGCTGGTGTGCCGCCGCGCCGAGCTGTCATAGGGGCTGATGCGGACCAGACGGTGGACGCCGCTCTCGGTCTTGGCATAGCCATAGGCGTTCTCGCCCTTGATCAGCAGCGTCGCGGACTTGATGCCCGCCTGCTCGCCGCCATGATAGTCGACCAGCTCCACCTTGTACCCGCGCCGCTCGGCCCAGCGCTGATACATGCGCTGCAGCATCTCGGCCCAGTCCTGACTTTCCGTGCCGCCCGCGCCCGCATGGATTTCCAGATAGGTGTCGTTGCCGTCGGCCTCGCCGGCCAGCAGCGCCTTCACCTTGTCCTCGTCCGCGCGTTCGGCCAGCGCCCTCAGCGCCGCCGTGCCCTCGGCGATCATATCCTCGTCGCCCTCGGCCTCAGCCATTTCGATCAGCTCGGCCGTGTCTTTCTTCTCGCTGTCGATGGCGCGGGTCGCGCCGATGGCGCTGTCCAGCCGGGTGCGCTCGCGCATCACCTCCTGCGCCTTTTTCGCGTCGTCCCACAAAGTCGGGTCCTCGACGCGCGCGTTCAGCTCGTCCAGCCGCCGCAGCGCCCGGTCCCAGTCCAGAAACCGGCGCAGCAAATCCAGCGCGGCGTCGATACGATCAATATATTGCTGCGCTTCGGCGCGCATGGGGGGTCTCCACTTTCACTATCGCCCCCGATATGGGGAGGCGGGGGCGTCGCCGCGAGGGGCGAGTCACCCACCCAGCCCGGCAGGCGCAAGCGCCGTCCTTTCCGGGGGATTTGCGCGTTCGTCAAGCGGGACGGGGTTGGAGGGGCTTGGCGGCGTGTCGGATTGCGCGGTGGCAGGGCTTCGTGCGGCGGTTGGAGCCGGGGAACGGCATGAGGGAGGGGGAAGTTGCGGTTTGTGCGCGTTTTGAGCCGGAAAGTCACAATAAGGTTGCATGTTGGTCTCACGAACGTCGCATGTAGGTCTCATCTGCGTCGCATCGCGGGCCATCGGAGTGATGGCGCAGACGTCGGGCGAGGGTTGGGTAAGGTTCCATGTGGGGGAGCAGAGCATGAGTGGTGGAATGTAGGACAGGGCGTCTTCTTACAGCGTTTATTAGAAATAGAATTTATGATAAATTACAAATGCTTAAATTATTTCGGACCAATTTGGACCAATTTGCACGGATAGTTCTATTTCGTTGTACCAAGGAGTCAGAGGAAATTGGAGAGCATGGCGTGACCAAAGGTGAGGAGAATCTTCATGGTACAAAGAAATCCGCCGTCGCTGCGCTAGTTTCGCCGACAGAAAGGCCGCTGAGATCGGTCATCGAACGAGAAATATTGCGGGTAGTTTCTATTATACCGGTCGCAGGCACCGAAAGTATGTTGAGGGCGTCGCAAAAGGAAGTCCTCAGATGGGCACGTAAACGTGCAGGAGCGGTGTTGCCCGAGCATGCGTGGCAGGGGGCACCCTTTGAGATGCTTGCTGCTGGGCGCACCACAATGGGAACTAATGTTGAAACCGAGAGCGGTTTCCTATGGTCACTTCGCGGCGATGACCCTGACAAGTCGGTTCCAGGACGAATTTGGTCGACCGAAGTCAGCTTGGGTCAGCCCGAGGGCAGCGAAGAAATTCTTCTTGGTGTACGCCTCCTCGTAAATTCCGCGGAGGCTGAAGTATCCATCACGCCTTCAGTACCAGGACTTGTGCTTCAAATCGCCGATAATTGTGGTTTGAGAGACGGGCCGATTCCTGTTCTAACCAAACCCTATTATGCCGAGACTGAAAGTGACGCAGATACTCTCATAGATTGGCTATTGTCAGATACGCGGCGAAATCCAATAATTGTTGCCAGCGGAGACGAGAGATCAGAATATCCCGCACGTCCACTGATAGATGTTGAAAGTTTGGCCAAATCTTTATGCGGATTGGCACATGTGGTATCTTTGCCAGCCAATCTTACCTATAAGCTGAATCACGTTCTTGGAAAAGAACTCATGGTATTTCACGGGGGTGTTCGGATATATGAGCCAAGATTATATGTTCGCGGAGATCCGAGAGATCATCGGCTTTATTTAGGCAATTCGTTGATAACCGCTTCAAAAGCGATAGAAGCTGAAATCCGAAGTGCTGTTGCCAGAGTTAGCCTCCGCGTAACGCGGCTTGGTCACGATGTATTGCCCTTCGCTGCCGTTAGAAGCGCTGCATTACGTCTCCAGCAGCGCCAGCAAATCGCTGATGGGGCAAGCGATAGCGTACAACTAGCAGCAGCGAACGACAGGAGTGACGCGCTCGAACTGGAAGTTGATGGACTCAGGGCGGAGGTTGATCAAGCGCTAGAGTTATCTCTGCAAGAGGCAGATAGAGCTGAAGATGCCGAAAAGCAGTTAGCTTCTGCATGGGCGCGTATCGAGCAGTTGGAAGCTGCGTTGAAATCGAATGGCACAGCGCTTGAGGAGGGTAATACTCAGCCGGACGATTGGTCTGAATTTGGAAAGTGGTGTGACGACACTCTATCCAGTCGATTATCGCTATCTTCCACCGCCAGAAGATCGATCCGTAAGCCAGATTTCGAAGACATTTCTCTGGCTGCGCGCTGCCTTCAGTGGCTTGCCAATGAAGCCCGCAATCGTTTTCTTAGGGGCGGAGGCGCGCTGGCAAACATTCCAGTTTTTGAAGGTGTAACAAACGCGCCTTGTGGTGCAGATGAGTATCAGTTTGATTTTCAGGGCCGCCGACTTTCGGCAAATTGGCATATTAAGAATGGCGGGAATACGCGGCAGCCGGAGCGATGTTTGCGGATATATTACGCTTTTGATGAAGTAAGTCGGCAGATTATAGTATCAGATATGCCGGGTCATAGACGTACGGGCGCTACTTAGATCGGTATAAATTCTAGCTGCCGATGTAGTAATATTTATAGAGAACTGTATCTATGCGCGTAGCCCATGACGCTATCGGCTTATTTGAGCAACTGGCTTCCTGCTTAAATGCTAACACTCGTAGAGTGATCCGTCAGGCGTTGATCAAGGGGGAGCAGAGCGGTGATCCCCGTCCATTCGACTTCGATGCCTTCCTCTTCGATGCCTTCCTCAAAGACATGGATGCCGCCAATGGCTAAATACCGGCGGGCATCTTAGCGAAGCCGGAACAGCGTGGCGTGAGAGTGCTTCGATACGAGCCTTCGACTTTGCCCAGTCTCTACTCAGCACGAACGGGGAAGTGTGGGTAAGGGGCCGTTTAGTGACCGGCGCGATCGCCAGCCCCGGCCAACCTCAATAAATCCCGCCCTGCTGCTGCAGGAAGTCATTGTCGTTCGTCGGCCGTCCGGTCGCGCCGGTCCTCGCCGCCGCCTTGTCCTGCGCCTCGACTTCTTCCTTGCGGATGGTGCGGCGGGGTTCGGTTTCGGGTTTGAAGGCTTCCCAGATGACTGACGCCTTGGGGTCATCAGTCGGCCATGCGCCGTAGACGCGCTTGCCTGAGCGCCGGTCGATGCGGACCATGCGGATGCCGTTGGGGGCGATGAAGGGCGTCTTGGGCATATCCTTCAGGATCGGTGCCATCGCCTGTTTCCAGATCGGCGCGGCGATGCGGCCGCCCTGCGCGTAACCGCCCAGGCTGCGCGGCGTGTCGTAGCCGAGATAGACGCCCGCGACGAGATCGGGCGATCCGCCCACGAACCACACATTGGTCGGGCCGTTGGTGGTGCCGGTCTTGCCGAACAGCGGCCGGTCCAGGTCGCGCAGCACGGTCGCGGTGCCGCGCTGGATCACGCCCTCGGTAATGTGCACCATCTGGAATGCGGTCATCGGGTTCATCACCTGCTGCCCCTCGTTCGAGAAGCGCGGCATCGCCCGCCCGTCCCAATTGGGCATGTTGCATCCCTGGCACGGCTGCCAGCGTTCCGGCCAGATCACCTTGCCGTGCCGGTCCTGCGCATAGTCGATCACCTTGGCGTCGAGCTGCCGCCCATGATTGACCAGCATCGCATAGGCGTTGGTCAGGCGCGCGACGGTGGTTTCGCCCGCGCCCAGCGCAAAGGAGAGGTAGGGCTGATAATCGCCGATGCCCATCGCCTTGATGGTGCGCACGACGCGCTCCATGCCGGTCTGCGACGCGGCGCGCACGGTCATCAGGTTGCGGGACTGCTCAATGCCCCAGCGCATGGTCTGCGGCCCCGCGCCGCCGCCGGAGAAGTTGCGGAAGCATTTCTGGCCGAGGCGGATCGACTGGAACACGCAGAAGGGGCCATCGACGATGATCGACGCAGGCGTCATGCCATTGTCGAGCGCGGCGGCGTAGACGAACGGCTTGATCGTCGATCCCGGCTGGCGCATCGCCTGCGTCGCGCGATTGTAGGAAGAGAGGCGCGCGTCGAACCCGCCCTGCAGCGCGTGGATGCGGCCGCCATGCGTATCCTCGATCACCATCCCGCCGGACACGCCGGGCACATTGCGCAGCGCCCAGCCGCCGCCATTCTTCGTTACGACGATCAGGTCGCCCGCTTTCAGCGAATCGAAGGCGGGGCGGTCGGTGCGGCGGTAGAGCATCTGCGCGCCCGATGCAGGCAGCGTGCCGGTGGTGCCGTCGGTAAAGCCCAGCTCCGCCGACCCGGACGTCTTGGACACGACCAGCGCGGCCTTCCAGTCCTGATAATCAATGCCGATATTGCTGACGGCCAGGTCGCGGCGCCAATTGTCGCTCATCTGGATTTCACCGACCGGGCCGGACCAGCCCTTGCCCGCGTCATAGCGGATCAGGCCCGCGCGCAAAGCTTCGGCGGCATGGTCCTGCATCACCGGGTCCAGCGGGCTGCGCACCCACAGGCCGCCGGCATAGATGCTGTTCGGGCCGTCCGACGCCTTCTCGCCGAATTTCTCCATCAGGCGGCGGCGGATTTCCTCGATATAATAGCCGCCCGCCGTGCCATAGGGCGACCCGCGCTGACGCACGGTGCTGAGCGGCGTGGCCAGCGCCTCGCGATATTGCGCGTCGTTGATCCAGCCATTCTTGCGCATCTCGCCCAGCGCCCAGTTGCGCCGCTCGATCGCGCGCTGATATCCGGTCTCGCTTTCCGGGCGGTAATTGGCGGGGCCTTTGGGCAGGATCGCCAGATAGGCCATCTCATTGAGTTTCAGCTCGCCCACATCCTTGTCGAAATAGGCGCGGGCGGCCGCCTGCACGCCATAGGCGTTCCGGCCGAGGAATATCTGGTTGAGATAGAGTTCCAGTATCTGCTGCTTGGTGAGGACATTCTCCATGCGATAGGCAAGGATCATCTCCTTGATCTTGCGCGTGGGCGAATAGGCGTCGCCGATCAGAAGGTTCTTCGCCACCTGCTGCGTGATGGTGGAGCCGCCCTTGGCCCGCTCGCCGGACCCGAACTTGCGCACATAATCGAACACCGCGCCGAAGAAGCCGGGAATGTCGACGCCATGATGGCTGAAGAAGGTCTTGTCCTCCGCCGCCAGATAGGCGTGGATCAGCATCGGCGGGAAATCGGCATATTGAAGCTGGACGCGCCGTTCGCGGGCATAGCTGTAGACCGGCTGGCCGTTGACGTCGCGCACGATGGTCGGCAGCGGCGGCTCATAGGCGAGCAGGGTGCGGGCGTCGGGCAGGTCGCGGGCGAAGATCACCCAGAACAGGCTGAACAGGATGACGATGCCCGCAAGCAGCCACAGCGCGCGGCGCGCCCATTTGTTGCGGACGCGATCCTGGAACCACGCCGATACGCCGCCCGCGCCCCTGCGCAGTCGGTACGCCACGTCGCTCTTTCCGGGATTGGTCGCTTCGGCTTCGTCCATACCGGACAGCGCTCTAGGCAAATCCGGCGCGCATTGCCAGCGCGGATCGACAGGCGGTGAACGCGACGGGGAAAGCGAGGGTGTCCGGCTATGCGAAATGCGGCGCGGCGGTGAACGCGATGCCTCGCCTTTATGCGTCGCTGGCGAGCTTGTCCCAGAGGGAGGGCGTGGTCGCTTTCAGGGCGAATGCGCTGGCGCTGGCGCGGGTGCTTTCGGTCCAGCCGCGGGCCTCGCGTTCCTCGTCGCTCATTGCGTCATATTGGCTGACGAGCTGGCTGCTATAGGCGGCGATGCCCCCGGAGGACCCCCCGGACGATAGAGCGGCATTGGCGAAATCCTCCTGAATCCGCGCGCGCATTTCGGCCTTGGCCGCCTGCACTTCGGTCCGGCTGAACGCGCCCGTCCGGTTGAGCGCGATGGCCGCGACGGCGCGCCCGGAAAGGGCCGACAGGTCCGGCGCGGAACCCCGTTCCACCGTCGCGTTCCCCGTCGCATTCAGTGTTGCATAATGCGCGTCCAGCGCCGCGCGCACCTGCGCGGACAGGGCGGCGAAATCCTTGGCGTTATCCTCCTTCGCCTGCGCTGCGGCGAGGGCCTCCGGAGAAATGGAGACGTCGGACTGGGATGATGCCGCTTGTGTCCTGGACGATGCCGTCGATGCCGTCGATGCAGCCTCTTTGGCGGTGGCGAGCGCCTTCTGCGCGGCGGCGCTCAGGCCCGTGCCGACATAGGCTTTGCTGGACTGGGTCTGGCTGGATTGCGCGCCGTTGAGCAGGGACAGGAGAGACATGGCCGATCCTTCAAGGGACAGGCCGCCAAGGCTAGGGAGTCGTGGTTAACAAATGGTTGCCGCGGGCGGATGCGGGCCAGTCTCTATTTAGATCTGGCGCTATCTGGCCAGTCGCTATTTGGGTCCGGCGCTATTTGGGCCGGACGCTATTTCGCCACCGCCCGGCGTGCGAAATGCACCTCTATGGCTTTGGCGACGCCCTTGGCGATCCGGTCCTGCCCCTCGGTCGAACCGAGCAGGGCCGAATCGTCGGCATTGCTGATATAGCCGGTCTCAAACAGGACCGACGGGATGTCGGGGGCCTTGAGCACGATCAGCGACGCAAAGCGGTGATAGGTGTTGCGGAAGGTGATGAAGGGCGCCGCCTCGCGCTGCAGCAGCCGGGCGAAGCTGGCGGATATGGCCATGGTTTCCCGCTGGGTCAGGTCGATCAGGATCGACGACACGTCGCCGCTCTGTTCATTAAGGTTCACGCCGTTGATGATGTCGGCCCGGTTCTCCCGCGCCGCCAGCCGCGCCGCTTCCCGGTCGGACGCGGTTTCCGACAGGGTGTAGACCGTCGCGCCGCGCGCCTCCGCATTCTGCGCCGCATCGGCATGGATGGAAATGAACAGGTCCGCATTCATCCGCCGCGCGATGCCATAGCGTTCCTGCAGGATCAGAAACTGGTCGTCATTGCGGGTCAGGGCGACCCGTATACGCCCGGATTTCAGCAATTCATCGCGAATGGCGTGGGCGATCGCCAGCGTGATATCCTTCTCCTGCCGGCCGGTTTCCTTGTTCACCGCGCCGGGATCATGCCCGCCATGCCCCGCATCGATCACGACAAGCGGGCGGGATGGGTCGCGCGGCCCCTGAATCGGGGGAAGGGCGATGCCCTTGGCGGTCGCAGGTATCGGAACGGTGATGCTGTGGCTTCGGCGCGGCGGGCGCGTCATGCCTGCCGATGCGCCGGAAATCGCCTCCATCGCGCCGGACGGACGATTCGGCGCGGGACCGGCGGTGAGCAGCATGGCGGCCAGGGCGAGGGAGGGAAGCATGGGCCGCTTTTGCTACCGCATCCCGCCCGCCGTCCAGCCGAATTTGGGAGCGGGCCGTCCCGCCGGTCCGAAAGGATGTTAAGGCATTGTTAACTATAGCCGGGCAGGATCATCCTGCATTGCAGCGGCAGGCCGAGCAAAAAAGTTGCGCGTTCCCCTCACCACTGCTACCCATCATCAATCCTGAAAAGTCCGCCTGATCGCGGCACACTGTCAGGATCGAACGATCGCCGATTTTTGAGGCGATCCAACAGGTTGACGCTGCATGAGGCATTTTTTCACGTTCCCGAATGGCCCGTTTCCGGGTCAAGGGGCGTGGACGGCCAAAGCCCGGCACGGCGATATCGCCTGCCCTGCCTTTGCAGCAGACACAAACACCGCCCTTCAAACCCGCCTTTCAACCCTGGCGCCGCCGCAGCACCCGCACAAGGTCGCACGCTGCCTGCGGAAGCCTATTTTTAACAGCATGGCCGCCCGGCCCCGCGTCGCGGCCCGCCATGCCCGGAGTATCATAAATGACATTGCGTATGCTGATCGATGCGCGCCACCGGGAAGAAACCCGCGTCGCCATCGTCAAGGGAAACCGGATCGAGGAATTTGATTTCGAATCCGCTGAGCACAAGCAGCTCAAGGGGAATATCTATCTCGCCAAGGTAACACGGGTCGAACCGTCGCTTCAGGCGGCGTTCGTCGATTATGGCGGCAACCGCCATGGCTTCCTGGCCTTTTCGGAAATCCACCCCGACTATTACCAGATCCCGCGTGAGGACAAGCTGGCGCTGCTGGCCGAGGAGGCGAAGCACGCCGCCGAGGAAGCCGCGCTGCGCGCCGACGACGAGGATGATGACGATCATGATCACGATCATGGCGATGTGATGGATGTCGATCATCCCGCGCATGACGAGGATGAGGACGCGCATGAGGCGGCAGAGGGCGAGGAAGCATCCGCGCGCCCGGCCCGGCCGTCGCGCAATAATGAGGATGCCGCCGACGAACTGCGCCGCAAGCGCATGTCGCTGCGCCGCCGGTACAAGATCCAGGACGTCATCAAGCGCCGTCAGGTGCTGCTGGTCCAGGTCGTCAAGGAGGAGCGCGGCAACAAGGGCGCGGCCCTGACCACCTATCTGTCGCTCGCCGGCCGTTACTGCGTGTTGATGCCCAACACGTCGCATGGCGGCGGTATCAGCCGGAAGATCAGCAACGCCGCCGACCGCAAGCGGTTGAAGTCGATCATCGCCGACATGAACCTGCCCTCGACCATGGGCTGTATCGTCCGCACCGCGGGCCTGCAGCGCACCAAGGTCGAGATCAAGCGCGACTTCGACTATCTCGCCCGCCTGTGGGACGAGATCCGCGAGAATACGCTGAAGGCCGCCGCGCCCGCGCTGATCCATAATGACAGCGACCTCATCAAGCGGGCGATCCGCGATATCTACAACAAGGATATCGAGGAAGTGATCGTCGAGGGCGAGCATGGCTATAAGGCCGCGCGCGACTTCATGAAGCTGCTGATGCCCAGCCATGCGCGGCGGGTGAAGCAATATGCCGACGCGGTGTCGCTGTTCCAGCGCTTCGGCGTCGAGGATCAGCTTGCGGCCATGTACCACCCGGTCGTGCAGCTCAAATCCGGCGGTTATCTGGTCATCAACCCGACGGAAGCCTTGGTGTCGATCGACATCAACTCCGGCCGTTCGACCCGCGAACATGGCATCGAGCAGACCGCCGTCGCCACCAATCTGGAAGCCGCGCGAGAGATCGCCCGGCAACTGCGCCTGCGCGACATGGCGGGCCTTGTCGTCATCGACTTCATCGACATGGAGGTGAACTCCAACATCCGCAAGGTCGAGAAGGCGATGAAGGAAGCGCTGAAGGACGATCGCGCCCGCATCCAGGTCGGCCGCATTTCCGGCTTCGGCCTGATGGAAATGAGCCGCCAGCGCCTGCGCACCGGCGTGCTGGAAGCGTCGACCCGCGAATGCCCGCATTGCGAGGGTACCGGCCTTGTCCGCACGGCGTCATCGGCCGGTCTGTCGGCGCTGCGCATGCTGGAGGAGGAGGCTGCGCGCGGCCGCGGCACCTTCATCACGCTGCGCGCCAGCCAGGAGGCGGCCTTCTACGTCCTCAACAACAAGCGCCGCGAGCTGGACGAGATCGAAAGCCGTTATGGTGTGTCGATCACCATCCTGCCCGATGGCGAGGTTGAGGGCGCGCGCATGTCGGTGGAGGCCAGCGGTCCCCGTCCGACGCAGGTCGTGACCTATGCGCCGATCGTCGAGGAAGATGACGATCTGGATCTGCTTGAGGAGGAGCTGGACGAGGAGGAGGAAGCCGAGGAAGCTTCCGAAGACTCCGAGCGCCGGGACTCGCGCAGTGAGGAAGATCGCGACGGGGAGGGCGGCCGCCGCGGCCGCCGCCGCCGCCGCCGTGGCCGCCGCAACCGCCGTGACGGCGAACAGGGCGAAGGCGCATCCACTGAGGGTGGCGCAGAAGCCGCCGATGGCGAAGGCGAGAGCGACGCCGGGGAACTGGACGCCGAAGCCGGTGAAGTCGAACAGGGCGAAGTGACCGCCGAAGAAGGCGGCGAACCGCGCCGCCGTGGCCGTCGCGGCCGCCGTGGAGGCCGCCGCCGTCGCGGTGGCGAAGGTGAGGGCACTGCCGCCGAGCATGGCGCTGAGGCCGAATCGGTCAGCGAGGACGCGCCTGCCGCAGAGCCGGTGGCGGAAGAAGCTGCTCCGGCCGAGGAAGCGCCGGTTGAAGCCGAAGCGCCCAAGACCCGCCGCCGTCCGCGCGCCCGCAAGGCTGCCGCCGCTGCCGAAGCGCCGGTAGAGGCGGCCGCGGTTGAGGCGGAAGCGCCCGCCGAGGCTCCCGTGGCCGAAGCGGCGGAAGCGCCTGCGAAACCGAAGCGCAGCCGTGCGAAGAAGGCGGCTCCCGCCGAACCCGCCGCCGAGGCTCCTGTGGCCGAGGAAGCGCCTGCCCCGGAATCGGCGCCCGCCGCCAAGCCCAAGCGCAGCCGCGCCAAGAAGGCCGCGCCCGTGGCCGAGGAAGCGGCTCCGGCAGAGGAAACGCCAGAGGCGGAAGCTCCGGTCTCCAGCCTCGCCAGCGCCAATGCGGGCGAGTTCGTCAGCGGCGCGCCCGCCGATGAGGAAACCGCGGAGGACGGCACGCCGCGTCGCGGCTGGTGGCAGCGCACCTTCGGCGCATAGACGCTCAGGACGCCCGGCCCCTTCCATGACGCGAAGGGGCCGGACGCCTTTCACGCGGCGTTCATCGCCCTTCTGTCAGGAGGCGCAGGCATGACGGGACAATCCGCTCCGAACGCCCTGCCGGGGAGCAGGACGCTGCTTCGGCTGCTGGCCGTTCTGCTATGCTCCTTCGCCCTGATGGCGCGCCCGGCGCTGGCCCAACAGATATTGCGCGACGCCGAAACCGAAGCGCTGTTCAACGATATTTCCCGCCCGCTGATCACGGCGGCGAAGCTCGACCCCAAAAATGTCCAGGTCCTGCTGATCAATGATCCGGAGATCAACGCCTTCGTCGCGGGCGGCCAATATGTCTGGATGCATAGCGGCCTGATCGCGTCGGCCGACGATGTGAACCAGGTGCAGGGCGTCATCGCCCATGAGCTTGGCCATATCGAGGGCGGCCATATCATCCGTTCGGCGGAGGGGATGAAGGCCGCGACCGGCATCACCCTGCTCAGCCTGGTCCTTGGCGCGGCGGCGATCGCGGCGGGCGGCGGCGAGGCGGGCATGGGCATCATGGCCGCCGGGCAGCAGGCGGCGATGGGCAAATATCTCGCTTTCTCCCGCACGCAGGAAAGCTCCGCAGATCTTGCCGGCGCACGCTATCTGAGCGCTGCGGGGCTGAGCGGCAAGGGCAGCCTGGCCTTCTTCAAGAAGCTGCAGAATCTGGAATATCGCCTCGCCATCCCGCAGGATGACAGCTACGCCCGCACCCACCCCCTGTCGGGTGAGCGCATCGCGGTGCTGCGCGAGGTGTATGAGCCGGACCCGGCCTGGAACAAGCCGGTCGATCCCCAATTGGAGGCGCGGTTCGAACGGGTGAAGGCGAAGCTTGTCGGCTTCGTATCCGACCCAACCCGCACGCTGCAGGTCTACCCGGAAAGCGACCAGACGATCCCGGCGCACTATGCCCGCGCCTATGCCTGGCACAAGAGCGCCTACCCGGACAAGGCGATGCAGGAGGTGCGGGCCTTGCTCGCCGCGCAGCCGCACGACCCCTATTTCCTGGAGCTGGAAGGGCAGATTTTGCTGGAAAGCGGCCGTCCGGCGGAGGCCATCGCGCCGCTGCGCGAGGCGGTGGCGCGGTCCAACAACCAGCCGCTGATCGCCGTGCTGCTGGGCCATGCGCTGATCGCCAGCGAGGACGATAATAATTTCAAGGAGGCCGAGCAGGTGCTGCGCACCGCCGTCGCCCGCGACCGGGAAAATCCCTTCGCCTGGTATCAGTTGGGCGTCGTCTACGAACGGCGCGGGGACACGCCGCGCGCCGCCCTCGCCACGGCCGAACGCTACCAGATGCAGGGCAATGACCAGTTGGCGCTGCTGAACGCGGATCAGGCGATGCAGGGCCTGAAGGAAGGCACCACCGACTGGCTTCGCGCGCAGGACATCGCCATGGTGTCCCGCTCCGCCGTCGAAGGCAACCGGAAGAAAAGACGATGAACACCCCCCGGCCCGGCCTTCGGGCAGCCCTTTCGAACAGGACCATACAGATGATGCTAGGCGGAACCGTGTTTATCGCGGCGGCGGCGAGCGCGGCGCTCGCCATGCAGGCGCCCGCCACGGTGAATATGGCCGACAAGGCAGCGATCGAGAAGATCGTCCACGACTATATCCTCGAACATCCCGAAATCATCCCGCAGGCGATCGAGAAGCTGCAGGGCAAGCGCACCGGCGCGCTGATCGGCCAGAACCGCTCCGCCATCGAAACGCCGTTCGCGGGCGCATGGGAAGGGGCGGAGAAGGGCGATGTCACCGTCGTCGAATTTTTCGACTATGCCTGCGGTTATTGCCGCGCCTCGCTGCCCGACCTTGCGAAGCTGGTTGCGGCCGACAAGGGCGTGAAGGTGGTCTATCGCGAACTGCCGATCCTGTCGGCGGCCAGCGGCGACGCGGCGAAGGTCAGCCTGCTCGCGGCGGAGAAGGGCAAATATATGCCCTTCCACAAGGCGCTTTACGGCGCGGGCAAGGTGACGCGCGACACCATTTTCGCGGCGGCCGCGGGCGTCGGCATAGACCGCAAGGCGGCGGAGGCGGCGATGGTGTCCAAAACCTATGATGCCGAGGTCGAATCGAATATGAGCCTCGCCCAGAAGCTGCAGGCGACCGGCACCCCGACCTTCGTGGTCGGCGACCAGGTGCTGAGCGGCGCGGTCGGCTATGACGCGCTGAAGGAAGCGGTGGACAAGGCGCGGGCGGCGAAGGCTGGGGGGTGAGCCTAAGCACTTTTCTTTTCTCTGGGAGGGGATGAAGTGATCGGCATTCTCCTCCGTTCGCCCTGAGCTTGTCGAAGGGTTGCCCTTTCTTCAAGTAAGGCAGTGCTTCGACAAGCTCAGCACGAACGGTTTTATTTAACGCCCCCCAAACACCACCATATCATCCCCCGCTTTCCACGGCGGCAGGCGCAGCATCGCGCGCGCGAACAGGTCCGATCCGATATGGCCGGCCAGCCAGCGCTGGAGGTGCGGCAGGGGCTGCGCGTCGAACCAGGCCTGATCCGTCGCCGCGAACTGGCGGATGAAGGGGAATGTCGCGATGTCGGCGATCCCCGCTACATCTCCGCAAAGCTGCCGATCTCCAACCTTACTGCCCGCCGCCAGCCGGGCGTCCATCTCCGAGAGGATCGCCAGCCCCGCCGCCCGGTGCGCCGCCGGGTCGGACCCGTGGCGGCCGGGATATTTATAGCGGTCCAGATGCTGTTTGAACGGCCCGTCATTGCGCGCGATCAGCGCGGCGTCGTCCCGCGCCAGCCAGCCAAGCGGATCGCTTTGCGCCAATGCCCAGCGCATGATGTCCAGGCTCTCGTCGATCACGCCGCCATCGGGCAGCACCAGTACCGGCACCGTCCCCTTGGGCGACGCGGCCAGCATCTCGGCGGGCTTGTCGCGCAGCACAACCTCCCGCAACTCCACCGCGATCCCGCTCGCCAACAGACCCATCCGCGCCCGCATCGCATAGGGGCAGCGGCGGAAACTGTAGAGGATGGGGAGGGTCATGGATGCTTATTGTTGGAGCGGCATACGATCAAATTCTTCGCCGTTAAAGCGGTTGACCTCTCCCTGGCCGCCAAACCGGAATATCGCCAGACCAGGTAAGGTGTGACGGCTATCGGCAGGCACCAGTCGAATACCGATCTGGTCGAGAGCACCAATGGCAAAGGAATTGAGGACATAGGTATCAACTTTATCAGGTGATTGGATGACCACGACGATGCGCGCATCGCCCTGTGCGGCATTTGATAATATGCGGGCTTCATCATCCCGCCCGTCGCCATTGAAATCGGCAGTTACGGATAGAAAACCTGCAGGATCAGCCAATCTGGCCGAATAGTGCGTGCTGCCGGTCAAGGTGTCCAAGGTCGTTTCCTTGTAGCCCATTGCGATAAAAGCAATGGGAGGAAATGGCCCGGCATCGGCAGGTGCCGATAACGAGATGCCTATTACAGAGACTGCCGTCCATGCCCGCTTAAAAATCGCCATCAATAGAATATGCTGGGAACTGATGGTGGCCGCAATCATCTCTACCTTCTTCCCAAACATTTCCCACCACCCCACTGGCGCGCAGCGCCGCTCCCTGCCATTACCCGCCCCATGCGCCTCCCCGGTCCCTCGGAACCCTTTCTGCTGCTGGACGATGCCCGCGTCACTGGCGCGGCGCCCTCCCGGCTTTATCGCGACCCGGTGGAGATTGTCTGCGCCCGCACCCCGGCGGAGGTGCAGCCCGCGCTCGACCGCATAGGCGAGGCGCGGGACGATGGCCTGCACGCCGCCGGATATCTCGCCTATGAGGCTGGCTATGCGCTGGAGGAGCGGCTGTGCCCGCTGGCCGAGCCGGGTCCGATGCCGCTGCTCTGGTTCGGCCTGTTCGACGGCGTGCGCTTCGTCGCGCCGGAGGATGTGCCCGCCCTGCTCCCCCCGCCGGGAGACGCCGCCGCCGGGCCGCTCCGCCCGCTGATCGATAAAGACGCCTATTTCGCCGCCTTTGCCGAGGTGCAGGAGCGCATCCGCGCCGGCGACATCTATCAGGCGAACCTGACCTTCCCATGCGAAGTGGACGTGACCGGCGACCCGCTGGCGCTTTACGCCGCCATCCGTCCGCGCGCGCGGGGCGGCTATGGCGGCATCGTCCATACCGGCGACCATTGGCTGCTGTCCTTCTCGCCGGAGCTGTTCTTCACCCTCGCCAGCGGCCAGCTCACCGCCCGGCCGATGAAGGGCACCGCCGTCCGCGAGGCCGATCCCGCCACGGACGCCGCCGCCATCGTCCATCTGCGCGAGGACCCCAAGCAGCGCGCCGAAAACCTCATGATCGTCGACCTGCTGCGCAATGACCTGTCCCGCGTGTCGCTGGCGGGCAGCGTGACGGTGCCGGACCTGTTCAAGGTGGAGACCTATCCCACGGTCCATCAGATGATATCGACCGTCCGCGCGCGGATATTGCCCGGCCTGTCGGCGGTGGACGTGCTGCGCGCCATCTTCCCCTGCGGATCGGTGACGGGCGCGCCGAAGATGCGGGCGATGGAGGTGATCGCGCTGACCGAACCCTTTTCGCGCGGGCCTTATACCGGCGCGATCGGCCGGATCGACGCGGACGGCAATGCGGCCTTCAACGTCGCTATCCGCACCCTCTCCCTCGCCGATGGCGACCGCACCGCCCGCATCGGCCTTGGCTCCGGCGTGGTCGCGGATTCGCAGGCGGAGGCGGAGTGGCGGGAATGCCTGGCGAAAGGCCGGTTCCTGGCGGGGGTTTAGGCCGGTCCTGACGCACGCCCTCTGCCACTCCTCCTTTCGTCATCCCGGACTTGATCCGGGACCCATCTCGCCTTGGGCAATGGAGGCGCCTTGGTGAGAGATGGGTCCCGGCTTCCGCCGGGATGACGGACGTGTGTGTGTGGCCGTACCGCAAAGCGCACGAAATAGCCTGTGGATCAAAGGCCATAGACCCTTGCGCCCACCCGAAGCGGGGTTACTGTGCGCCGCTTATATTCGACAGACGAGGATCGATCTGGTGGGTTTTGCCGACGGGCGTTTCGATTTGCTGGAAACGATGGCGTTCGATCCGGTGGAGGGCATCCCCCTCCTGGAATATCATCTGCGCCGGCTGGAAAGCAGCGCGAAGGCGCTGGACTTCGCGTTCGACCGGCATGGCGCCCGCAACGAGCTTCAGGCCGCGACGTTCCGCGTGCGCGACCGCAGCCGGGTGCGCATGCTGGTCTCGCACAAGGGATCGGTGGCGATAGAGGTGCGCGCCCACCGCACCTGGCCGCAGGCGATCGTGCCCGTGGCCGTGGTGCAGCGCCCGGCGGACAGCGACGACCCCCGCCTGCGCCACAAGACCACGGACCGGGGCGTCTACCGCGAGGCTCTGGCGGCGGGCGGCACGTTCGAAGTGCTGATGACCGACGCGGACGGCTACCTGACCGAAGGCTGCTTCAGCTCCATCTTCGTGGAACGCGACAGCAAGCTGGTGACGCCGCCTTTGTCGCGCGGCGTGCTCCCCGGCGTCCTGCGCGAAAGCCTGATCGCGATGGGCGAGGCGGTGGAGGGGGATTTGCGGCTGCACGACCTGGAGAAGGGATTCTTCATCGGCAATGCGGCGCGGGGGATGGTAGCGGCGACGTTGGTTTGAGGGGATGGCTAAAATACTTGATCGCTAGTCTTGCACCAATGTTGACCGTTCCGGCGAGCTGCCTCAACGACTCAATGGATCAAAAAGCTTATCGAAAGCCTGAAACAGTCGGCGGTTGACGCGCTCTACCCAATTGAGCGTGCCTTCAACATTTTTATCATAGACGTCGATCCGCTGGCACCACAAGCGGTAGGGCCGTGTCGTAAATCTCAGAAGCGGAGTAATGAAGCGGATATCCGCCGGATATGAAAACGGATTAGTTTTGTATGTCCCGTCGTCCTGAGAGACGAGGCACCAGTCGATAGATTCGTTCCATGAACCGTGAATGGATTCCGACATCATTCCGTAAGTGCAGGCGTACAGATCGGCGTGTTCGATTTGCGCGAATATGTCATAGAAACTTTTACCTTGTAATTTCCAACGGTTGCTCTTCTGTTCTTTGAAATCATCTCTGCTGAAGCCCTCGATATCCAGCTTTTCATGGACGGACCTGAGCAGGCGTTTCCCGGCTTTCGTCTCGAAAAAAGTCGAGCCGCTCTCTAGGTCTCGCAGAATCCGAAGCCGATCTTTATAGGAGCACTTGCGATAGTCGAGCATGACCTCCGGGCCGCTTGTCAGCAGGTATGTAGCGATCGTGGACGCCTCAATGATTGGGCGTTCAAACAAGGAAATAATTTCGGCATTGTCCTGCTCATAATATTTGATGACCTCCTTAAGCAGCTTCCAGACCCGCACAAGGAGGCCCAGTACGGGTGCGTCATCAATTGAAAATCCTGACGGATTGCGTTCGATATTTTTGAGTCGGGTGATGCAGTCATATATTTCCGCGACGTCCTTATAAAACGTCAGAGCGAAACTGTTTATGCCTTCAAGTGACGAGAAACTCTCGCTGACATATTCAGCATGATATTTTTCTGTGATCGCCTGCAATTCTTGCATTAACTCGATTTACGCAGTCTGTACCTTCCTCTGCAACCTCCCCATCCCCGGTTGCCCCAAACCCCTTTGCGCTCTATGGAACCGCGCGTCCGTAAGGGCGCCGCACTACACACCATCCATAAAGAGAAACGCCGATGACGAAGACGTCCGCAGCCCTTGGCCGCATCCAGCCCAGCGCCACCCTCGCCATGTCCGCGCGCGTGACCGCGCTGAAAGCCGCTGGCGTTGACGTGATTGGCCTGTCGGCGGGCGAGCCGGACTTCGACACGCCGGATTTCGTAAAGGAAGCGGGCATCGCCGCGATCCGCAGCGGCCAGACCAAATATACCGATGTTGACGGCACCGCTGCGCTGAAGGACGCAGTCGCGCTGAAGTTCAAGCGTGACAATGGCCTGATCTATGAACGCGGCCAGATCAGCGTCAATTCCGGCGGCAAGCACACCCTGTTCAACGCGCTGGTCGCGACCGTCGAGGCGGGCGACGAGGTGATCATCCCGGCCCCCTATTGGGTCAGCTATCCCGACATTGTGAATTTCGCGGGCGGAACCCCGGTGTTCATCGAGGGACCGGCGGCGCAGGGATATAAGATCACCCCGGCGCAGCTTGACGCGGCGATCACGCCCCGGACCAAGTGGGTGATGCTGAACTCGCCGTCCAACCCCTCCGGCGCTGCCTATTCGGCGGACGAGCTGAAGGCGCTGGGCGAGGTGCTGCTGCGCCACCCGCATGTGCTGGTGATGACGGACGACATGTATGAGCATGTCTGGTACGCGCCGTCGCCCTTTGCGACGATCGCGCAGGTGTGCCCGGACCTGTATGAGCGCACGCTGACGGTGAACGGCTGTTCGAAAGCCTTCTCCATGACCGGCTGGCGCATCGGTTTCGCGGGCGGGCCGCAATGGATCATCAAGGCGATGGCGAAGCTGCAGTCGCAATCGACCAGCAACCCCTGCTCGATCAGTCAGGCGGCCGCGGCGGCGGCGCTGACCGGCGACCAGGAGTTTCTGGAGGAGCGCAACGCCGCGTTCCGCAAGCGCCGCGACATGGTCGTCGCAATGCTGAACGACGCGCCCGGCCTGTCCTGCCCAACGCCGGAGGGCGCCTTCTACGTCTATCCCGACGCCAGCGGCGTGATCGGCAAGACGACGCCGAAGGGCGTGAAGATCGATTCGGACGAGGCGCTGATCGGCTATTTCCTCGACGAGGCGAAGGTGGCGGCGGTGCATGGTGCGGCGTTCGGCCTCAGCCCGGCCTTCCGCATCAGCTATGCGACATCCGACGAGCTGCTGAAAAAGGCCTGCACCCGCATTCAGGAAGCCTGCGCCGCGCTGAAGTGAGGGACGGGTTAGACCTGCCCTTGCCCCCGTTCGGGCTGAGCGAAGTCGAAGCCTTCCGCTGAGCTAAGCGAAGCGCCTCACTGCGTTCGGCTGGGCCCTTCGACTTCGCTCAGGGCGAACGGATACGTTAAGGCCGCACGATTATTTGCCGACAACCCTTGAACCGGCTCCCTTCCACCCTAAATCCCCGTTGCGTTATGCAACCTATCTGAGCGTTCGTCGATGCAATCGGCGATTTGGGCGACAAGCTGTGTCGTCCGGCATTTCGTTCAGACAGGGGCAATGCGAATTTTTTAAACCGCTTCGTAACCCGCGACGGGCATGGCCCGAATAGGTGCGAGACCAGGAAAGGCCGCGACATGATCGCATTCTTCAAATCCGACATGTTCCGCAACTTTGCGGGCGGGTTCGTGTTGGGCACGATAGGCATCCTGGCGTTGCAGATGACGGAGTCGCACCATGACCAGCCAGCCAAGCCATCGGCCGGATATAGCAGTGTCGTCCAGGCCAGCCCGCCTCCGGCGAGCGTTAAGGCAGCGCTTTAGTCCCTTCCTGCTGGCCGCTGCCGTGGGCGGCGGCCTGACGGGCGGGGTGTGGGCGCTGTCGCCCGGCCTGCTGCCCCCGGCGCTGGCGGCGGAAAGCGCTGTCCTTGCCCCGGTCCCCAAAATCGACGCCGTACCCGCACGCAAGCTGGAAACCGCGGTGTTCGCCGGCGGCTGCTATTGGGGCGTCGAGGGCGTTTTCTCGCATGTGAAGGGCGTGAAGCTCGCCGTCTCCGGCTTTGCCGGCGGGCCGCGCGCCATGAAGGTTGATTATGACCGGGTGGGCGAGGGCGACACGGGCTACGCCGAATCCGTCCGCGTCACCTATGATCCGCAGGTGGTGAGTTACGGCGCGCTGCTGCGCATCTTCTTTTCGGTGATCGCCGACCCTACCACTTTGAACTATCAGGGTCCCGACCACGGCACGCAATATCGCAGCGCGCTGTTCCCGCTGAATGCGGAGCAGGCGAAGGCCGCGAACGCCTATCTGGCGCAGTTGGGCCAGGCGAAGCTGTGGAACGGGCCGATCGTGACGAAGGTGGAGCGCTTCACCGGCTTTCAGGACGGCCCGGCCTATCACCAGAACTTTCTGGAGCGTAACCCGCGCCATCCCTATATCCTGCGCTGGGACGCGCAGAAGGTGGCGGCGCTGAAACAGTTGTTTCCGCAGAACTATAGCGAGCGGCCGTCGGCCTAACTTGCCGGACTACGCCAGCATTCGTCACCCCTGCGAAGGCAGGGGCCCCGCTGTCTGATCGATGCCGGAAGAACAAGCGGGATCCCCGCCTTCGCGGGGATGACGGGTTGCCTGAATGTGATCGGGGAGACGCCAGCAGAGCCGCCCCGCCTCGTCGCCTTACTTCGGCGCGAGCACCATCAGCATCTGGCGGCCTTCCATGCGGGGATAGGCCTCCACCTTGCCGTCGTCGGTCGTGTCCTCGGCCACGCGCTGCAGCAGGGCCATGCCGAGCTGCTGGTGGGAAAGCTCGCGGCCGCGGAAGCGCAGGGTGATCTTCACCTTGTCGCCGTCGCCCAGAAAGTCATGGACCTTCTTCATCTTCGTCTCATAGTCATGATCGTCGATGTTCGGACGCATCTTGATCTCTTTGAGTTCCTGCGTCTTCTGGGTCTTGCGGGCGATATTCGCTTTCTTCTGCGCCTCATATTTGAACTTGCCAATGTCGAGGAACTTGCAGACGGGCGGATCGGCGTTGGGGGAGACCTCGACCAGGTCCAGGCCGACCTCGGCCGCCTGCTCGATCGCTTCCTGCGTAAACATCACGCCCAGATTCTCGCCTTCATCGTCGATCACGCGCACTTTGGGGACCGTGATGAATTCGTTGTAGCGAGGGCCGGATTTCGGCATCGGCGCCAGCGGGCGGCGCATCATTGGGGGACGTATAGCGATATCTCCTGTGGTCGTTAACATACTTTGCGGCCGCTAATAGCGGATTTCATGGAAGGCGAAAAGGGGCGCGGGCCCTCGGCATCCGAAGGACTCGCACCCTGTGGCATCCATGCCTCACCGCATATCGGGAGGCAGCGCCTCATTTGCAAGCCGTTCAATGGCATCGTCGAGCGAAAGCATCGTCTGCGCCTGGCTGCCGAGTGTGCGGAGAGCCACGGTGCCCTCGTCCGCCTCACGCTTGCCGACGACCAGCAGGTTCGGGACTTTCGCAAGGCTATGCTCGCGCACCTTGTAATTGATCTTCTCGTTCCGCACGTCGATTTCCGCCCGGATTCCGGCGGCGTGCAGCTTCTCCACGACCTGATGCGCATAATCGTCGGCGTCGGACACGATGGTCGCGACGACCGCCTGCACGGGGGCAAGCCAGAGCGGGAAGCGCCCGGCATGATGCTCGATCAGGATGCCGATGAAGCGTTCGAACGTGCCCAGGATGGCGCGGTGGAGCATGATCGGCCGGTGCCGTTCGCCATCCTCGCCGACATAGCTGGCGTCGAGTCGCTCCGGCAGCACCGTGTCGGTCTGCAGCGTGCCGCACTGCCATGTCCGGCCAATGGCGTCGGTCAGGTGGAACTCCAGCTTCGGCGCGTAGAAGGCGCCTTCGCCGGGCAGTTCCTCCCAGCCATAGTCCGCCGTCGCGCGGCCGGCGGCAGCCACGGCGTCCCGCAGCGACTGTTCCGCCCAGTCCCACATTTCCTCGGAACCGAACCGCTTTTCCGGGCGCAGCGCCAGCTTGATGGCGTAGCTGTCGAAGCCGAGATCCTTGTAGATCACGTCCAGCAGGTCGCAGAAGGTCTTGACCTCATCCACCAACTGGTCGGCGCGCACGAAGATATGGGCGTCGTCCTGTGTGAACTGGCGCACGCGCATGATGCCGTGGAGCGCGCCATGCGCCTCATTCCGGTGGCAGCAGCCAAATTCGGCGAGGCGCATCGGCAGGTCGCGATAGGATTTGATGCCCTGGCGGAAGATCAGGACATGCGCGGGGCAGTTCATGGGCTTCAGCGCCATCATGTCCGCCTCGCCCGACAGCACCGGGCCTTCATCCTCGGTATTGGGCACCTCGTCGGGGACGACGAACATATTCTCGCGATATTTGCCCCAATGGCCGGACTGCTCCCACTGGCGCGCGTCCATCAATTGCGGCGTCTTGACTTCTTCATAGCCGGCGGCGTCGAGGCGGCGGCGCATATAGGCCTCCAGCGCGCGCCAGATGATATAGCCCTTCGGATGCCAGAAAACCGATCCCTGCGCCTCCGACTGGAGGTGGAACAGGTCCATTTCCTGCGCGATCTTGCGATGGTCGCGCTTGGCCGCTTCCTCCAGCCGCAGCAGATGCGCATCGAGTTGCTTCTTGTTGAGCCAGCCCGTGCCGTAGATGCGCGAGAGCATCGCGTTCTTCTGATCACCGCGCCAGTAAGCGCCTGACACGCGCGTCAGTTTGAACGCCTGCGGGTCCAGCTTGCCGGTGGAGGCGAGGTGCGGGCCGCGGCACATGTCGTACCAGTCGCTACCGCTATGATAGACGGTCAGCGGCTCGTCGCCCGAAAGCTCGCCCGCCCATTCGGCCTTGAACGTCTCGCCCGCCGCGCGCCATTTGGCGATGAGGTCCGCGCGATCGATCTCCTGCCGCACCAGTGGTTTGTCGGCGGCGATGATCTTGCGCATCGCCTCCTCTATCGCGGGCAGGTCCTCGTCCGTGAACGGGCGGTCCTTCGGCGCGAAATCATAATAGAAGCCGTCATCGGTGGACGGACCGAAAGTGATCTGCGTGCCGGGAAAAAGCTGCTGCACCGCCTCGGCCAGCACATGCGCAAAATCGTGGCGGGCAAGCTCCAGCGCATCCGCCTCGTCCCGCGCCGTCACCAGCGCGAGCGCGGAATCCTGTTCCAGCGGGCGCATGATGTCGCGCAACTCGCCATCCACGCGCGCCGCGATAGCCGCCTTGGCCAGCCCCGGCCCGATCGCCGCCGCGATGTCCGCCGGGGTAGTGCCGGGCGCGACTTCACGCACGGAACCATCGGGCAGGGTGATCTTCAGCATCTGGGACATGGCGGGGATATGGGCTTTCGTGGCGAAATTATAAGCGCCCTGCCATGTCCAGCGGCGGCGGCGAAGTCAAGCGGGGGCGAGTCTGTGCGCTATAGCTGTCGCCACTTCTTCTTTCCTGTCATAGCGTTTCCATGCCCAGTTACTTCCCCCGCCCCGATGGCCTGCGCCTTGCCTATCATCATCACACGGGTGCAGGCCCAGCGGTCGTGTTCCTGCCCGGATATATGTCTGACATGGAGGGCGGGAAGGCGCTGGCGGTCGAGGCGTGGGCGGTGGCGCAAGGGCGGGAGGTGCTGCGGCTCGACTATTCGGGATGCGGGGCGAGCGACGGGGCGTTTGAGGACGGGACGCTGGATATCTGGCGCGACGATGCGCTGATGTTGATCGATGCGCTGGTCGCCGGGCCGTTCATTGTCGTGGGATCGTCGATGGGCGGGTGGCTGGCTTTGCTGATCGCACAGGCCCGGCCGGATCGGGTTGCCGGGCTGGTCGGGATCGCCGCCGCGCCGGATTTCACCGACTGGGGCTTTTCGGAAGCGGAAATCGCCGAGATGGAGGCGAAGGGCAGGCTGGTCGAGGATACGCCCTATGGCGACGATCCCTATGTGACAACACTGGCGTTCCGCAATTCGGGGCAGGCGAACCTGTTGCTGGGCGGGGGCGAGATCGCGATCGATTGCCCGGTCCGGCTGCTGCAGGGGCAGGAGGACCCGGACGTGCCGTGGCAGACGGCGCTGCGGATCGCGGAGGGCGTGCGTTCATCCGATGTGCAGGCCGTGCTGATTAAGGATGGCGACCATCGCCTGTCCCGCGATGCGGACATTGCCCTTCTGATCCGCACCATCGCCCAAATGCCGGAACCTTCATGATCCTGACAGCCATTCTTCTGATGATGCAGGCCTATTCGCCGGAGACGGAGGCCGTGATGAACCGGTCACGCCAGCGGGCGGCGGAAAAGCGCGCGGCGAAGGCGGAGGAAGCGGCGACGGGCGGCAATGCCGCCGCAAGCAGCAATGCGCGGCAGGGCGTGGACAAACCGCTGCCCATGCCGCCACAGGCCGCGGCGAAATTTCAGGGATGCCTGGACGCGAGCGTTGCCGATCCCGACGCCGGGGTCCGCTTTGCAGACGAATGGCGGATCGACGGCGGCGGCTTCCATGCGCGCGAATGCATGGGCTTTGCACTGGCGCGGGCGGAGCGCTGGCCCGCCGCGCTGGTCGCGCTGGAACAGGCGGCGGACGAGGCGGAGCGCGCGGGCAGCATGCAGGACGGGGCGCGGCTGTGGGCGCAGGCGGGCAATGCTGCGCTGGCCGGGGGCGACGCCGCCAAGGCCAAGAGCAATTTCGACGCGGCGCTGGTGCGCGGCCTGCCCGACGGGATCGCCAAGGGTGAGGTGCAGCTTGACCGGGCGCGGGCGCGGGTCGCGCTGGGCGACCTGCCGGCGGCGCGCACCGACCTGGACGGGGCGCTGGCGCTGGTGCCGCAGGACCCGCTCGCCTGGCTGCTGTCGGCGACGCTGGCGCGGCGGATGAACGAACTGGCGCTGGCGCAGAAACATATAGCGCAGGCGGTGAAACTGTCGCCCGACGACGCCTCCGTCGCGCTGGAGGAGGGCAATATCGCCATCCTGTCCAGCAATGAGGATGTCGCGAAAATGGCGTGGGAGCGTGCGGTGAAGCTGGCCCCGCAAAGCGTGGCGGGCAAGGCTGCGACGGCCAATCTGGCGCAACTGGCGGCGGAAAAGCCAGCGAAATAGGCCCGCGCCCTTCTCCTTGGGGCTGGCATATCCTATTTAGCGGCTGACGGTATCCCACCCCGCCCATCCCGCCGGAGTCGCTTTTCCATGCCCAAATATCTGCACAGCATGATCCGTGTGACGGACGTCGACGCCACCGTGCGCTTCTTCAACCTGCTCGGCCTGGAGGAGCAGAAGCGCTTCGACAATGAACAGGGGCGCTATACGCTGGTGTTCCTGGCCGCGCCGGGCGACGAAGCCGCGCAGGTGGAGCTGACCTATAACTGGGACGTGGAGCCTTATGACGGCGGGCGCAATTTCGGCCATCTCGCCTATCGCGTCGAGAATATCTACGATACCTGCCAGCGGCTGATGGATGCCGGGGTGACGATCAACCGGCCGCCGCGCGACGGGCATATGGCCTTTGTCCGCACGCCCGACAATATTTCGATCGAGCTGTTGCAGGACGGGCATCTGGAACCGGCCGAACCCTGGGCCTCCATGCCCAATACGGGCGTCTGGTAAGCGCATGGCTGGCTGGCCCGACCGGCGGTTTCTGGAGAGGATCGGCGTCGATGCGCCGGTCATCCAGGCCCCGATGGCGGGGTCTGGCGGCGTGGAGCTGGCCATCGGCGCGCTGAAGGGGGGCGGGGTCGGGTCGCTGCCCTGCGCGCTGGTTCCGCCCGCCGATATCGCTGGGCAGGTGGCGGCTGTGCGGGCGGCGGCGCCTGGTCCGGTCAACCTCAATTTCTTCTGCCACACCCTGCCCGAAACGGTGGACGATAGCGCCTGGGTGGCGGCGCTGGCGCCCTATTATGCCGAATATGGCGTCGGGCCGCCCGCCGTGCCGCCGCCGGTGCGCGCGCCGTTCGACGCCGTGCGTTGCGCGGTGGTGGAGCAAGTCCGGCCGGAGATTGTAAGCTTCCATTTCGGATTGCCGGATGAGGCGCTGCTGGCGCGGGTAAAGGCGACGGGCGCGCAGGTCTGGTCATCGGCGACAAGCGTGGCGGAGGCGCGCTGGCTGGCGGAGCGCGGCGTGGACGCGGTGATCGCGCAGGGTTTTGAGGCGGGCGGACACAGCGCGCGGTTCCTGCCCGCGCCGCAGGGGGCCGCCATGGGCCTGTTCGCGCTGCTGCCGCAGATTGTCGATGCCGTGGACGCGCCGGTGATCGCGGCCGGTGGCATCTCCGATGCGCGCGGCGTGGTCGCGGCGCTGGCGCTGGGCGCGAGCGCAGTGCAGGTGGGCACCGCCTATCTGCTGTCGCCCGAAAGCAGCGCGGGCGAAACGCACAGGCGCTTGCTGCAGGGGCAGGAAGCAGAGGTCACGCGCTTCACCAACCTGTTTTCCGGCCGCCTCGCGCGCGGCCTGCCCAACCGGCTGATGGAGGAACTGGGGCCGGTGAGCGACGCCGCCCCGCCCTTCCCCTATGCCTCCAACGCGCTTGCTTCGCTCAAGGCAGAGGCGGAGAAGCGGGGTGATAGCGGCTTTACCTCCATGTGGAGCGGGCAGGCGGCGCGGCTGGCGCAGCCGATGACGGCGGAGGCGCTGACCCGGTCGCTGGCCGAGGGCGCGCTGGCCTTGATGGCGGGCATGACACAGGAGACCGCAGATGCTTGAAGTGGCCCGCATCCCGGTGCTGAACGACAATTATGTCTGGCTGATGCATGACGGCGCCAGCGGGGAGACGGTGGTGGTCGACCCTTCCGTCGCCGAACCCGTGCTTGCGGCGGCGGCGGAGCGCGGCTGGCCGATCAGCCAGATCTGGAACACCCACTGGCACCCCGACCACACCGGCGGCAATGCAGAGATCAAGGCGGCGACAGGCTGCATGATCACCGGGCCGGGCGCGGAGGCGGCCAAGATTCCGACGCTCGACCGGCTGGTCGGGGAGGGGGATTATGTCGCCATCGGCGCGCATGCGGCGAAGGTGATGGCGGTGCCCGCGCACACGGCCGGGCATATCGCCTATCATCTGGCCGATGACGAGATCATCTTCGTCGGCGATACGCTGTTCGCGATGGGATGCGGGCGATTGTTCGAGGGCACGGCGGCGCAGATGTTCAGCAACATGGCCCGCTTCGCGGCGCTGCCCGACGATACGGCGGTCTATTGCGCGCATGAATATACCCAGTCGAACGGGCGTTTCGCGCTGGTGGCCGAGCCGGACAATGACGCGATCCGTCAGCGCATGGGGGATGTCGACGCCGCCCGCGCGGCGGGCAAGGCGACGGTGCCGACCAGCATCGGGCTGGAGCGGGCGACCAATGTGTTCATGCGCGCGGGGGACGCGGAAACGCTGGCGTCGCTGCGCGCGGCGAAGGATGCGTTCTGACGGAATCTGTCCTATGATGGCGTCCTGTTTCCGCCGGACGGGACCGGAGAGAAAAGGACCTTCGCCATGCGCTCACTGATGCTTCCGCTATTCCTGTTGGCGCCGGTTCTGCTGGCGTCCTGCGCCACCGCGCCGGAGGGGCCGCCGAAACTGACCGAGAAGCAGACGCAGGCGCTGGAAAAGGCGCTGGACGGCAAGGTGCCGGGCGACAAGGTGACGTGCATCCAGCAATATCGCCAAACCAACCTGCAGGTGATCAGCGATCAGGTGCTGCTCTACAAGGTCAGCAACAGCCTGGTTTACAAGAATGAGGTCATGGGCCGCTGTTCCGGCCTTACCCGCGGCGACACGCTGATCACGCAGAGCTTTGGCGGGCAGTTGTGCCGGGGCGACATAGCGCGGGTCGCCAACCTGATGGTGGGCACTTTGTCCGGCGTATGTTCGCTGGGCGATTTCGTGCCGTATCGCAGGGTGAAGAAATAAGGCCGGTGGTATGGGTTGAGGAGTCTGGTGCCGGCCTAAAATCCCTCCCTGCAAGGGGAGGGAGAACAATCCACTTCCCACCCAATCCGTCATCGCGCACTTGATGCGCGATCCATTGGCTCCCGGTAAGCATGACTGCGCGGACGCTTGCGCTCATGGATCCCGGATCAAGTCCGGGATGACGGCGGGTATTTGGGATGACGGCAGTGTGTTGCAGCGTAAATTGCGCCGAGCAATGGCCGCTCTCTACCCCCAGCGGCAAGCTCAGCTATGCCGCCCTACCCTTTGTAGAGCGCATCCAGACGGTCCTGATAGCGCTTGCGGATGATGTGCCGCCGGATCTTCATTGAGGGGGTCATCTCCTCATTGGCGATCGTGAACGGCTCATCGGCAAGGATGAAGCGGCGGACCCGTTCGGTCACGGACAGGTCCTCATTCACCCGGTCGACGGCGGCGCGCAGCGCGGTTAGCAGGGCGGGGTCGTTCATGGCCGCTTCGGGCGACATGCGGCGGCCGCGCGCCCAGTCCTTCAGCCAGTCGGCGTCCGGGACCAGCAGGCCGACCAGATAGGGCCGCTTGTCCCCGGCGACCATCGCCTGGCCGATCTCCGGCTGCAGCGTCAGCATGCCCTCAACCTTCTGCGGGGCGACATTATCGCCCTTGTCGTTGACGATCAGGTCCTTCTTGCGGTCCGTGATCTTGATGCGCCCGCGTTCGTCAATCTCGCCGATATCGCCGGTGTGCAGCCAGCCGCCCTCCAGCGCCCGCTCGGTCTCCGCCGGGTTGCGCCAATAGCCCTTCATCACCAGCTCGCCGCGCACCAGCAGCTCGCCATCCTCCGCGACCTGCACCTCCACTCCGTCAAGCGGCGGTCCCACCGTGTCCATGGCGATGCCGGCGCCGGGCCGGTTGCAACTGATGACCGGGCCTGCCTCCGTCTGGCCATAGCCCTGCAGCAATGTGATGCCGAGCGACTGGAAGAAGATGCCGACGTCCGGGTTGAGCGGCGCGCCGCCCGAAACCATCGCCTTCATCCGGCCGCCGAAACGCTTGCGGATTTTGGGGCGGATGGTGCGCGCGACGATCATCTGCATGGGGATGTCCCATAGCGCGACGCCGCCATTCTTCACGTCATCGCCATTGATGCGCAGCGCCTGGCGGAACAGGAAATTGGCGAGTTTTCCCTGTTTCTCGACCCCCTTGATGATGCGGGTGCGCAGCACCTCGAACAGGCGCGGCACGACGACCATGAATGTCGGGCGGACTTCCTCAATATTGGCGGCGAGCTTTTCCAGCCCCTCGGCATAATAGATCTGGCCGCCGAGCAGCATCGGCAGGAACTGTCCGCCGCTATGTTCATAGGCGTGGGAGAGGGGCAGGAAGGAGAGGAAAACCTCGTCCTCCCACTCGAAATCCTCTGCAATGACCTTCAGCGCGCCCTCGACATTGCAGAGGATCGATCCGTGATGCTGCATCACGCCGCGCGGCGCGCCGCCGGTGCCGCTGGTGTAGATGATGCAGGCCAGATCATCGCGCTGCGCCGTTTGCGCGGCGGCGCAGGCGGCAACATCCGCCGGGTGCGCGGCGAGCAGTGCGTCCCAGGCGCGGCAACGGATCGTGTCGCCCTGCACGGCGCGCAGCGGTTCCATGCCGATGACCAGATTGACCTGCGACCGCAGCACGGCGGGCATCAGCACCGAGGCGAGCTTGGCCGTCGAGACGATGACGGCGCGCGCGCCGCTGTCGGTCAGGATATGCTGATGATCGCGGGTGGTGTTGGTGGTGTAGGTCGGCACGGTGATGCAGCCCGCCGCCATAATCGCCAGATCGGCGATGCAGAATTCCGGCCGGTTCTCGCTGACCAGCATCACCGTGTCGCCGGGGCGCAGCCCCTCCGCCTTCAACGCGGCGGCCAGCGATGCGACGCGGCGGGCGACCTCGGCCCAGCTCAGCGGATGCCATGCGCCGCCGGATTTGGTCCACAGAAACGGGCGATCGCCGCCCTCGGCCGCGCGCGCGAAGAACATGGTGACGAGGTTCGGGAATGTCTCCAGCGCGCGCATTCATCTCTCCCACCGGCGGCGCAGGGGCAACCGCGTGGCCGGTGCGCGTCTATAAACGCCCGCTTCCGTAAGGGCCAAGACTATTTCGCGTTTCCGGCGTGGGTTGGTTCATGGGGGCGACAGGGGTGGGCGGAGGAAAGTGGGAAGGTGTGGCGGCGCGCATGTGTGGCCGTGTTGAATAGCATTGTGCTCCCGCGAAAGCAGGAGCCTAGGGTTATCTGCGTCACTGCACCCTGGGTTCCTGCGTGCGCAGGAACATGTCGTTTTCGAACAGCCCGCAGTCCGCTTCCCACCCGGTCCGTCATCCCGCACTTGATGCGGGATCTATTGGCTCTACGCAGGCGTGACTGCACAAGCGCCTGGGCTCATGGATCCCGGATCACGTCCGGGATGACGGGAGTATGGGGTTCCAATCCGCACCCCTACACATCAAGCCCGATAAGCACGCCGCTGCCGATGCGGTCGATATAGCGCCTGCCGTCTACCTCCACCCAGTCCGGCGTCGCCTCCAGCCGGCGGCCGCGGATGGAGGTGCGCAGATGCTCCACGGCGATCCGGTTGCGCTGGATGATGCGCAGCACGGCAAGGCCGTCACCCGCGGTTTCGGTCACGAAATAGCGGTCGCCGCGATAGGCGAAGCCAAAGCTGCCGTCCGTGACCAGCCATTCATTGGCGTCGATCACCTGCACCGGCTCGCCATTGTCCCCGCCCAGGCGGATGCTGATGCGGGTCGCGCCGACGCCCTGGCGCGGGGGGGCGAAGAACAGCAGCGGCTCCCCGTCCAGTGCCAGAGGGATCGGCGTGTCGCGCACCGCGCGGGAGCCGCCGACGGCCAGTTCGGGCAGTTCATTGGAAAAAGGCAGGCGATCGCGCAGGAAATGCCGTTGCCGCGCGATCGGGCTGGCGTGGAAGCCATGGACCTGCGCCGGGGTCAGCCGTTCCTCCTCCACCAGCCGGTGGCAAGTAGGGCACAGCATGGTCGCGCCCTCGCCGCCCTCCGTCCGCTTGTCCTTGATGACCGGCAGGGAGAGATATTGATAGATGGTGACGCCGCAACGGACGCAGCCGAAGCCGCTGCGGTATCGCAGGTCTGCGCGGGCGTCTGGGGGCAGGTCTGGCAACGGGCGCATCAACGGCGCGGGCATGGCGGTACTTCCCCCTGGTTACGCCTCTCCGCACCGGCATCTGCGTACCGGCTTCCTTGACACCCATCGTTGACTTAAATGCAGTCAAGTCAAGGGGCGGTAACCATTCGGTCAGCCCAAAACCGGGAAAATGCCAGCCATGCCAGTCGTCGCCCTGCTGATCGCGTCCAACATCATGATGACCATCGCCTGGTACTGGCACCTGAAAGGCGGGATGGGGAAACCCCTGCTGATCGTGATCCTGATAAGCTGGGGGATCGCGCTGTTCGAATATTGCCTGGCGGTGCCGGCCAACCGCATCGGCTACGCCAGCGGATGGAGCGGCGCGCAGCTCAAGATCGTGCAGGAGGCGATCACCCTGATCGTGTTCGCCGGGTTCATGATCCTGGTGCTGCACGAGCCGGTCGGCTGGCGGCATCTGGGCGCGTTCGCCTGCATCATGGCGGCCGTCGCGCTGCTGTTCAGCGGGCGATGAGCGCTATCGGACGCTGACCGGCTGGGCGTCGTTATGGACCGACACCAGTTCGCGCACGCGGTCAGGATTGCGCATGCCGCGGATCGCGATCTCCGCATAGTCGCCGGCGCTGAATATCTCGATATTGCCGACGCCGAAGATGCGCTGGCCCACCGTCTGGCTGATGCGCACGGTGCGCACGGTGGACAGGTTGAGCTGCGTCCGCTGCTTGGCGAGCAGGCCGCGCTCCATCAGCACTTCGCGGTCGGAAACGGCCAGGCGCTCCCCCTTGCACTTGATCCACCAGACGCCAAGGCCAAGGATGCCGACGACGGAGATCAGGAGAAGGGTGAAAAGCAGCGGGCTGCTGCGGAACATGGCGGGATTTTCGTCATATAGCCAGGTTTCGGGCATCGCGCGGTCTCCTTATGGGCGGACCATCGGATGGCGGGCGGCCAGGGTCAAGGCTTTCCGCGCCAGGTCATGCGGGGTCATGCGGGGCCGCTATACTTCGGGGCGGGCTATTGCGCCTCGACCGCGTTGCGCAGCGCGGCGACATCCTGCGCGGTGATGGGGTCCCCCGCCGCATCGGTGGGAAGGGCGGTTTGATCGCCTCCTGCGCCGTCGTTACCCTTGCCGCCGCCGCCGACAAAGCCGACGGCCGTCAGGCAGATCAGCACGCCCCAGAGCAGCGCCATCCAGCGGCTGGTGAAAAGCGAGGAGGGGCGGACGCCGAAGATCATCGCCCCCTTATGCTGCAAACCGGTTAGGGCGGGGTAACGCCGGCGCGGCCGCCGCCTCCATGCGCATCAAAGGCGACGGGGAATGCGAGGGTATCAGGCCATTCGCCGGACGCCCGAAAGCCGCGATATCCGGCGGGTTGATGCGGAACCGGCGCGCGGCGCATCCGTTGATCCGCGCAGGACAGTTTGAGAGGATATGCCGATGCCCCGCTCCCCCGACGCGATCGACCCCGACACGGAAGAAAACAGCGAACAAAGCGATGCAGGCGCGCAGGCGCAGGACGTCGCCAGCGACGCGCTGACCCGCCGCACCGACCTGTCGGAGGACAGCGAGAAGGGCGGCGGATCGGACCGCGGCGCGGTGATCCCGGACGATGTGCCGGACCTGGTCGACACGATGGAGGCGATGAACCGCAGCGGCACCATCGACAACGGCGCTTATGCCGGCGAGCCGATGATGGACGATGAGGAGGGCTGGCTGGGAAATACGGAGGAGGATGTGGATTGAGGGGGGTAGCAACGCGCAGCAGGCCTGTTGATAATCATACAAAATTGTAGTAACAAAAATGTATGGACATGCGGTTCGAATGGGACCCGGACAAGGCGGCCAGCAATCGCGCCAAGCATGGCGTCAGTTTCGATTTAGCCATGCGCGCCTTTGCCGATCCTTTTGCGCTAAGCGTTCAGGACAGGATCGAAGGCGGCGAGTTTCGCTGGCAATTGCTGGGCATGGTCGAGGGGCGAGTGCTGTTGCTGGTTGCGCATACGGTGCGGGATGAACGCGACGGCGGCGAGACCATCCGCATTATTTCCGCCCGGCGGGCTACGGCCGGGGAGAGGAGGCGCTATGAACAACAGGCTTTCTGAAAAGCGTATGGATTTCGCTGCGCCGCCGCCCCTTGATGCGGAATTGGAGGCTGAATTGGTCGCGCTGGAGGCGATGGATGACGCACGGATCGACACCAGCGACATAGCGGAACAGGGCGACGCCTTCTGGCGCGATGCGGAGCGCGGGCGCTTCTATCGTCCGCTCAAGCAATCGACGACTGTGCGCATCGACGCGGATGTGCTGCATTGGCTGAAAGCGAAGGGGAAGGGGTATCAGACCCGGATCAATGCCATCCTGCGCGAGGCGATGATGCGGGATGGGGGTAAGAGGTAGTCCGCTATTCTGTGGCGCTTTCTGCGCGTTTTGTAGTTGTTTTATTCTCCCTCTTTAAATTATTTATTGCATCGGCAAGATGAGAAATAACTACAGATCCAAGTTGAAATATATCTTGAGCTTCTTGAGCGGTTAGGATAAATTCTGCATGTATTACTGGATTTCTGTGATTATTTTTTATTTGTCTTATAAGGTCTATAGTTCCAATTTGCGGCTTTTTTCTCGAATTTCCTCTGTAAATTTTCTTTAATTCTGCAATATATGATCCCCAGTTAGTATTTAAAGAAGAAAATCTTCTCCCGCAAATTAATTTCATATATTTCAACAGAACGTATTCCACTGCGCGCATCATGTGGAACCCGCAGGCGGTATTAAGCTGGAAACAAAGGCATTGTGCAGCTTCTTGAAATTGCCCCAGTGCCTCTTCCCCAATGGTAGTATGCATATCTTTAGGAAATCTTGCAGAAGCATTCGATACAAGATCATTGGTAGAATATATTCCAACTTTTGAAACAAAATAGGTTGATGCCATCCTACATTCAGCGGCAAGAACGTGTTCGAACGATTTTATAGCTTCTTGAGCGTGATATTTGATTGACCACCCCAATTCTGTAAAGCGCTCGCCGTTTTTATCTTTACCTCTCCAACGTGCGTCAATTTCGTCTAATGAAATTTTCACTTTCTTGATATTTTCGTCAAGAAGGCCAAATTCTACCAAATCGCCATTCTCAATTTTTTCTAGCGATTCTCGCACTAGATCCCCATTTATTGATGCGCGAACAGGCTCGGTTTCATCGCGCAACTCTGCGATACTTTGGAGAGCTTTGCCAAGTTCCACTAAATCATAGAGATTGATACGGCGCATTTATCACTCCGCCGCGATCCCCGCCTTCGTGAACATGTCCTCGCTCTCGTCGGCCGCATCGCCGCTGTCGTTCGCTTTCAGCCGCTTGCGCTTGTCGAAGCTGTCCCAGACTTCGTTCCACTGGCCGCGCGTCGCCGCCTTTGAATATTCGGTGGCGCGGGTTTCGAAGAAGTTGGCGTGCTCGACGCCGTTCAGCATCGGGGTGAGCCAGGGGAGCGGGTGCTCCTCGATCATGTAGATGGGTTTCAGGCCAAGCTGGCCCAGGCGCCAGTCGGCGATGTAGCGGACGTAGCGCTTGATGTCCTTGGGCGTCATGCCGGGGACCGGACCCATCTCGAACACTAGGTCGACGAACGCGTCCTCGATCCGCACCGTCTTCTGGCACATGTCCATGATATCTTCCTTGACCGCGTTGGTCAGGCAGCCGCGTTCGGCGCAGAAGGCGTGGAACAGCTTGATGATGCCCTCGCAATGCAGCGTCTCGTCGCGGATCGACCAGGTGACGATCTGGCCCATGCCCTTCATCTTGTTGAAGCGCGGGAAATTCATCAGCATGGCGAAGCTGGCGAAAAGCTGAAGCCCCTCGGTAAAGCCGCCGAACATGGCCAGCGTGCGGGCAATATCCTCATCCGTATCGACGCCGAACTGCTGCAGATAGTCGTGCTTGTCCTTCATCTCCTTATATTGGAGGAAGGCGCTATATTCGCTCTCCGGCATGCCGATGGTGTCGAGCAGGTGCGAATAGGCGGCGATATGGACGGTTTCCATGTTGCTGAACGCGGTCAGCATCATCTTCACCTCGGTCGGCTTGAACACCCGGCCATATTTTTCGTGATAGCAGTCCTGCACCTCGACATCGGCCTGGGTGAAGAAGCGGAAGATCTGCGTCAGCAGATTGCGCTCATGGTCGCTGAGCTTCTGCGCCCAGTCGCGGCAATCCTCGCCCAGCGGCACTTCCTCCGGCAACCAGTGGAGCTGCTGCTGGCGCTTCCAGAACTCGAACGCCCAGGGGTACTCGAAGGGCTTATACTGTTTGGAGGCTTGAAGAAGGGGCATGGGTCGGCTCCGGCGGAAATCGTTACGGGTGAAGGGCGGTTGCAACCTGCATGGTGGCGGGGCGTTCAATCGCCAACACCCCCCGTACAGGAGAATTATCATGGTCGATCTTAGCACGATCAAGGAACATGCCGAAGTGATTGGCGCGGACGGCGTTCATGTGGGCACCGTCGATCATGTGGACGGAGACCGCATCAAGCTGACCAAGGCCGATAGCGGCGAAGGCAGCCACAAGGGCCATCATCATTACATCGCGCAGGGCCTGATCGCGGGCATCGACGGCGACGGCACGGTGCGCCTTTCCGCGACCGGCGCGAACGCAGTGTTCTTCGAGGAAGAGAAGGACGGGTGACGCCACTGTCCCTCTCCCGCCGGGAGAGGGAAGGAGCTGCGAAGCAGCGGGAGGGTGAGGGTGTGTTGTCATCAACCTTACCCTCCCACGCCGCTACGTGACGCGGGCCCCTCCCTCTCCTGAAAGGAGAGGGGGTTCAGGGCAGCGGCAATGGTTTCCACGACGCCATCGGTATTTTCCATGACGTCATGATTCCAAACGCGCAGGACGCGGTAACCCTGCGATTCCAGATAGCGAGTGCGGGCGGCGTCCTGTTCGAAGCGTTCTACATGTTGGCCGCCATCGACTTCGACGATGAGCTTGGCTGAGAAGCTCAAGAAATCCGCAAAATAAGGGCCTAGGGGCACTTGTCGACGGAATTTCGCTTCACCAAGTTGCTGGCGCAAAGCACTCCACAGCCGCTTTTCCGCATCGGTAGCGTTACGCCGCAAGCCTTTGGCGCGATCGACGGAGCCAGAGGGCAATGTCTGATAATTGCGCATCGCCCTCACCTTTCCGTTTCCTCTCCCGCAGGGAGAGGAAAAGACTCCTACTGACACGCCAGACATTCGTCATAGTCCGTCGTCTCGCCGATTTCGAACTTGGGCGCGTCGATCGTGTTGTCGGCCTCGACTCCGCCCGCGAAGCCCGCGCGCTGCACCGATTTCGAGCGGAGATAATAAAGCGACTTGATGCCCAGTTCCCAGGCGCGGAAGTGGAGCATCAGCAGGTCCCATTTCTCCACGTCGGCCGGGATGAACAGGTTGAGCGACTGCGCCTGATCGATGAAGGGCGCGCGGTCGGCGGCGAGTTCGAGCAGCCAGCGCTGGTCGATCTCGAAGCTGGTCTTGAACGCATCCTTCTCGTCCTGGCTCAGAAAGTCGAGATGCTGGACGGAACCGCCGCGCTCCAGGATGGAATTCCACACATTGGTCGAATCCTTCGCCTTGTCGCGCAGAATCTTCTCCAGATGGACATTCTTGACCGAGAAGCTGCCCGACAGCGTCTTGTGCGTATAGACGTTGGCCGGGATCGGCTCGATGCAGGCGGAGGTGCCGCCGCAGATGATGCTGATCGACGCGGTCGGCGCGATCGCCATCTTGCAGGAGAAACGCTCCATCACGCCCATGTCGGCGGCGTCGGGGCACGGGCCGCGCTCCTGCGCCAGCATCATCGACGCTTCGTTCACCTGGGCGTTGATATGCTTGAAGATGCGCATGTTCCACGACTTGGCCATTGCGCCCTCGAAGGGAATGGTGCGCGCCTGCAGGAAGCTGTGGAAGCCCATGACGCCCAGGCCCACGGAACGCTCGCGGCTGGCGCTGTATTTGGCGCGGGCCATCTCGTCCGGCGCGCGGTCGATAAAGTCCTGCAGGATATTGTCGAGGAAGCGCATGACATCCTCGATGAAGCTCTTGTCGCCATGCCACTCGTCCCATGTCTCCAGATTGAGGCTAGAGAGGCAGCAGACGGCGGTGCGGTCCTTGCCCAGATGGTCGCGGCCGGTGGGCAGGGTGATTTCCGCGCACAGGTTGGACGTCGAGACCTTGAGGCCCAGATCACGATGATGCTTGGGCATCATGCGGTTCACGGTGTCGTTGAAGATGATATAGGGTTCGCCGGTGGCGAGGCGGGTCTCGACCAGCTTCTGGAACAGGGCGCGCGCATCGACGGTGCTGCGAACACTGTTGTCCTTCGGGCTTTTCAGCTCCCATTCCTTGCCGTCGCGCACCGCCTCCATGAAGGCGTCGGTCAGCAGCACGCCATGGTGCAGGTTCAGCGCCTTGCGGTTGAAATCGCCCGAAGGTTTCCGGATTTCCAGGAACTCCTCAATCTCCGGGTGGGAGATGTCGAGATAGCAGGCGGCCGATCCGCGGCGCAGCGAACCCTGGCTGATCGCCAGCGTCAGGCTGTCCATCACGCGGACGAAGGGGATGATGCCGCTGGTCTTGCCGTTGAGGCCGACCGGCTCGCCAATGCCGCGCACGCTGCCCCAATAGGTGCCGATGCCGCCGCCGCGCGCCGCCAGCCACACATTCTCGTTCCAAGTGCCGACAATGTCCTCAAGGCTGTCGTCGACCGAGTTGAGGAAGCAACTGATCGGCAGGCCGCGGCCGGTGCCGCCGTTCGACAGCACGGGCGTCGAGGGCATGAACCACAGGCGCGAAACATAGTCGTAGATGCGCTGGGCATGCGCCTCATCATCGGCATAGGCGGCCGCGACGCGGGCAAAAAGATCCTGATAGGATTCGCCGGGCAGCAGATAGCGGTCGCGCAGCGTTTCCTTGCCGAAATCCGTCAGCAGCGCGTCGCGCGACGAATCGGTCGCGACCGCAAAGCGGCGGGCCTGCACGGCGTGCGAGGCGGGCTTTGCCGCAACCGGCTTCTCGGCAGCGGCGCTCTGGGCGGGCGCGGACGCCGCCTTTGCCGTTTCGCTGCGTTCCTCAATCATCGTTGCCACGTCGTGCGCACCTGTTTCCTGGCTGTCCCGAAAATCCATAATCGCCCCAAATGTTCACGTTCCGTTCGATTCGGTCAAGTGCTCCAAGGACGAACGTCCCTTGTAGCAGCTTTCCGGCGCTCAAGGCACCGGAAACGGGTGGCGCGACCCTCCCCTGCGGTCGATAATGCATGCCCCAGGGAAAGTGTCCCGAAGCTGTTAACCACAATTTGTAGAGTAACCCCCGTTATCCCGACACCACTGATAGTGCCACAGCGATGCGCCTATGCAAGAGGGTAAATGACAGACCCATGACTCGTCCTGCCGCTGATATGACTCGGTTCATGGCATGACAAGCACGTTCCACCGTCGCGACGCGCGGGTTTGCAACGGGTTTTTGAAAGGCAAGAGCGAGAGGCGAAAAGAAAAATAAATTTCTTACAAAATCATGCGACTAAGGTCTGAATCGAACGGCCCCACATCCCGCATGGGGGCCACGATAACCGTACATACAGCCAAAACCCATTGAGAAAGCGGGGGAAGGGCGAGATCGCGGTCCCATCCGCCGTAGAAGATGCTATCCCGCCACGGCGCGCGGCGACGCCCGCGACGGACAGGAGACGCATATGGCCGGCCTCACTCTTTTCTACCACCCCTTGTCCTCCTACTGCTGGAAGGTGCTGATCGCATTCTATGAGAATGGCACGGCCTTCACCCCCTATCAGGTGGATCATGACCGGCCGGAGAGCGGCGCGGCGTTGCGCGCGGCCTGGCCGATGGAGCGATTCCCGGTGCTGCGCGACGACAGCCATGACGTCACCCTGCCCGAATCAAGCGCGATCATAGAATATCTGTCCGTGCGCTATCCCGGCGGCTTCGCGGCGATCCCGGCCGGGTTCGATGACGCCATGGAGGCGCGGGTGATGGACCGGCTGTTCGACAATCATGTGATGACGGGCATGCAGACGGTCGTTTTCAACAGTCTGCGCCCAGAGGACGCCAAGGATGAGTATGGCGCGGATCAGGCGCGGGCGATGCTGCGCAAGACCTACGCCATGCTGGAGGAGCGGATCGCCGGGCGGACATGGGCGGCGGGGGAGGCGTTCACGCTGGCCGACTGCGCGGCCATGCCGTCGCTGTGGTATGCGGACAAGGTGGCGCCGTTCCGCGGCGACCATCCGGTGCTGGCGGCCTATCTGGACCGGCTGGAGGCGCGGCCGTCAGTGCAGCGCGTATTGAAGGAAGCCGAACCCTATTTTGCTTTATTCCCTGGATAACAAGCTGCCATTGATCATTATCATAACATGCCACAATGGTAGATAATTTCAGACAGGCATAATTGCTTTCTCCAGCTCCGCGATCTTCTCGCTGCACACGGCATGGACGACGCGGCCAAGTTCCTCGACCTGTGTACCAAGCCAGCTGAGCTCCTCCTCACTGACGCGGTAATGTTTGGAGTAGCGGGCCTTCACATAAGCGTCCTTCAGTTTCTCGAACATCGCCCGCTCCTTGCGATTGTCCGAGGGCCAGACATGGACCAGCCGCCGATCAATCCGCTCCGCCTGCGTCCGCAGGAAGGCGAGGTTGTGCACATGCGGAGTATAGAAGGTGCAGACCAGAAGAACGCAGTGGTAGAGGCGTTCGGCAGCTTGGTGCATCAAAAATGCTGCTAATTTTCGGTCGCCATCCTCAATCGCGTATCCGGCATTGCGCATAAATCCGCCAGCACTAGGAAACCACTCCTCAAAATATTCCCTGGCTATGGCGAGGGCCTGATCGGGGGTCTTGGGCTTGGGGGTGTGGAGTTCACTGTCATTGGCCTGATAGAGGGCGATGCCGTCACGGGCCACGTCCATGAAGAAGTAGCGCCCATGCGCCAGACCGTCATTCACCTCCTGCAGACTGTGCACGATGAAGTTCACTGGCGTGCGCAGCGTGCCCGTGATCGCCCGCTCCCGGTTCAGACGCTCTTCCGCACGCGACCAATAAGCTACCCGGTCCGTCAGCTCCTTGCCGCTCACAATGATCAGCAGATCAAAGTCCGACTGATAGCCCTTGGCGGTATGCGGCTCATCCACCCAGCCGCCTCGCGCATAGGAGCCGTACAAAATGATCTTGCCGATACGCCCCAGCCGCTTGCGGCCGGTCGCCCCCGCCAGCGCATCGCCAAACTCCTCGAACAGGATCTGCACAACACGCTCAAGCTCCCGCACCTTGGCTGCCGGTAAATGATCAAGGTCGCTGCGCATCTCTCCTCATCCCTAACCCTTCCAACCCTCTCATGGCGAGAGCTCACAGCCAATAATCAAACCGCTTTGGGCAAATCTCTCAGCTTGCTTCCCAAGGTTATCAGGAACCGGGGCACGAACGGCACCTTCATGCTGGTTAAATCACGAGGCTAACGATTTAGGTGCACAGTCCATCTGACCTGCACGTCCACAAATGCTCAACTGGTATGCTGGTCCAGATTGTCGTTTGCCAAAATTAAAGTCATGCAAGATGTCGCGTCAGTGAAGGCGAAGATACATTTTGCGACAATTTTCCGCTGCGATGACACAAACTGACGACAACAGCCCTGCATAACCGCATTCATGGAAGGCGCCCCAACGCCTTTCTCTTATGAAAGATTATGAGGGTTGAGATGATGAAGAAGCTGATGATTTCCGCTGCGCTTGGCGCGATGCTGGTTGCCGGTGGCGTTGCCGCCGCCCAGAACGCAGCGCCCGCCCCCGGCGCGATGCCGCGCCACGGACTGCCCGGCGACGCCAATGGCGACGGCAAGGTCACCAAGGCGGAGCTGACCGCTTCCCTGCAAGAAAGGTTCGCGAAGATGGACCTGAACGGCGACGGGAAGATCACCAAGGAAGAACGCGACCAGCTTCGCGAGAAGCGGTTCGACGATCGCTTTGCGAAGATGGACGCCGACCATAATGGCCAGATCAGCAAGGACGAGATGAAGGTGGCGCATGAAGCGCGTGGCGAACGCCGCGGCGGGCAGGATGGTCCGGGCAAGCGCCATCATGGGCGGATGGGCATGAAGGGCGGCGGCATGATGGGCGCCGACAAGGATGGCGTCATCACCCGCGAAGCCTTCATGGCGCGCCCGCTGGCGATGTTCGAAAAGGCCGACGCCAACAAGGACGGCACCGTGACCGCAGAGGAAGCCAAGGCCGCCTGGGCGCAGTTCGGCAAGGGACGCGGGCCTGGCAAGTGGGGTGAGGGCAAGTGGGGCCGTGGCGGTCCCGGCGGGCCGCAGGGCGATACGCCCCCGCCTCCGCCGAGCAAATAAGCCCGGCGCAGGAGCCTGACATAGAGGGAAGCGCGGATGCCGATGGGCGTTCGCGCTTCCAACGCCATCAAAAGACTGACAAGTTGAGCGCCATGACCGATCGCCCCCACCTCCTCCTCGTCGATGATGAACGCTCCATCAGGGAGCCGCTCGCGCAATATCTGCAACGCAACGGGTTTCGCGTGACGGCGGTCGAAAATGCCGCCGAGGCGCGCACGCGGCTTGCCGCCAATGCGATCGACCTGGTGATCCTGGACATCATGATGCCGGGTGAGGACGGCCTAAGCCTCTGCCGCCACATCCGCGAGACGGGCGACATTCCGGTGATCCTGCTGACCGCGAAGTCGGAGGAGACCGACCGGATCGTCGGGCTGGAAATGGGCGCGGACGATTATGTGCTGAAACCCTTCTCGCCACGTGAACTGGTGGCGCGGATCAAGGTGATCTTCCGCCGCGTCGCCACCGGCGGCCAGCGCGTGACCGCGCCGGACGGGGCAAGCTATGCCTTTGCCGGGTGGGTGCTGAAAAGCCAGGAGCGGACATTGGTCGACAAGGATGGCGTTTCGCTGCCGCTGTCCACCGCCGAATATAATCTGATGCTCGCCTTCGCCACGCGCCCCAATCAGGTGCTGAGCCGCGACCAGTTGCTCGACATCACCCAGGGACGGGAGGCGAATGCGTTCGACCGCGCGATCGACAACCAGATCAGCCGGCTGCGCAAGAAGATAGAGATCGATCCGAAAAACCCGGCCCTCATCAAGACGGTGTGGGGCGGCGGCTATACGCTGTCGGCCGAGGTCCGCAAGCTGTGAAGGCGCTGTTGCGGCGGTTCCTGCCCCATAGTCTGGCCGGGCAGATCATCCTGCTGGTCGCCGTGGCGCTGCTGGTCGCGCAGATGATCAGCTTCTCCATGATCTATCGCGAGCGGCAGCGGCAGATATTGACCGGAGCGGCCGCCCCCGCCGTGGTCCGCATCGTCGATGCGCTGGACCGGTCGGCGGCCGGGCAGGACATACCCTCGCGCGTTACCTTCTCCGCCAGCAAGCCCGTGCTGACGGGCGAAAGGCGGCCGGATATCGAGCGCCGCGCCGCCGACATGCTGGCCGATTTCCAGGAGCCTGCGCTGCAGGTGATCGCCATTGCCGACGATGTGCCGATGCGCGCCAACCGCTGGCGGGCGTTGCGCGAACGCGCGCATGGCGACCATGATCACGACCGGCGGGGACGGCGCGACAAGCGGCTGACCATGGCGGTTGAATATCAGGCTGGGAAATGGGTCAGCGTCCAGTCCCGGCTCGATTCCGATCCGCCGCGTTTCGGCGGCTGGCTGATCGCGCAGACGATCATCCTCTATGTCATCGTGCTGTTGCCGCTGGCGTGGATCGGCAGGCGGCTGGCGCGGCCATTGAAGGACCTGACCGGATCGGCGCAGCAATTCGCCGCCAGTGGCTCAGCCGATCCCGTAGAGGAGCGCGGGCCGGGCGACGTGCGCGAACTCACCACCGCCTTCAACGCCATGCGCGCGCGCATCTTCGCGATGCTGGACGAGAAGGACCGGATGCTGGGCGCGATTGGCCATGATTTGCGCACGCCGCTGGCCTCGCTGCGGGTGCGGACCGAGTCTGTCGAGGATGAGGGCGAACGCGCCCGCATGTCCGAGACGATCGAGGAAATGAACCGGATGCTGGACGACATATTGGCGCTGGCGCGGGCCGGGCGCAGCATGGAGCAGGTGCAGAAGGTCGACCTGTCCGCGCTGGCCGACGCCGTGGTCGAGGATTTCCTGGAGCTTGGCGAACCGGTCGGCCTGATCGAGGGCGAGCGGGTGATCGGATCGGTCCGGCCGCAGCTCATCCGCCGGGCACTGCGCAACCTGATCGAGAACGCAATCAAATATGGCGACCGCGCGCATGTGACGGTGGTCGCCGAGGACGGGCGGTTACGCATCGCCGTGCGGGACGAGGGACCGGGCATCGCCGAGGACCGGATGGAGGAGATGATGCAGCCCTTCACCCGCATGGAAAGCTCCCGCAATCGCGAGACGGGCGGGGCCGGGCTGGGATTGGCGCTGGTGCGGGCGATCATGGCCGAACATGGCGGAACATTGCGCCTCGCCAATCGGCCGGACGGCGGGCTGGAGGCGAGCTTGATCCTGCCGGTGTGAGAGGCGGCGTAATGTCCCCTTTGGTGGGGGTGTTGAATTGCGGATGTCCTGCATGGGTGGTTTGCGGAATGGCAGCTTAGCGCCGATCAAGCATTAAAGCTGCCGGCGAGATCGCAAATACCAAGAACCATTCCAAAGGGCGATGGCGCAGGTCCAAGCTACACCAACACACCACACTCCTGCGCCAACCATCAATATTGCAACGACTGGTGGACGGAGGGCGAAATCCATCCATAATTGTCCGGAAATCATCAGAACCGGGCAAGACATATAACAAAGTGCGGCAGTTTTTGCGGTCCTGCGTAGCCCGGTAGATTTGCCTCTAGACAGACTTCCAACCACAAATACGATGATTGCAATTAATACGACGCAGACGCTTAGCCAGAGCGTGCCTGCTACCGAAAGGCCGAGAAAAACGAGTCCCCAAGACAGGACAACGGCTCCGATAAATCTAGCTGCGCTCATATTGTGGAAATGTCTTGTTTGAGATGATCAGACAAGCCCATCAAACAGACATAAATGGTTGCTTGCTGCTAGACCGCTTCAGTTGGCCACAGGCCGTGGCGCGTCCCAAGGTCCTTCCACGCATCTCTGATGCTTGCAGAGCCCGCTCTCGATGATATGCTCCCGAACAAAGGCGATCCGGCCCGATGGAGCTTGGGTTCAAATTCGACCCACAAACGGCCAGCACCTTTGGGCATCGCTGCATACTGCTGAAGGTAACGATCAAATTCAGCGTCATCGAGCTTTTGGCCGTTCCATTCGATGTCCCCGGCACGCCTTACTTGCACAAGATAGCCATCACGAAAACCGGTGGAATTATCAATCGGAATGCGCGCGCCACGTTCGTCGCAGGCGGTCAGTGCCAACACGATCGAGCATATGAGGATGATCCGCATCGCTCCATCTTATGACCACGGAAGCATGCCGCTATCAAGAACGTATGCGCCAGCCCGGAATGTCCCCTTCTAGCCCCTAGCCGTCATCGCGCCGTTACCCCCGGTACAAGGCCGGGGCGGCGGCTGCGATCATTCTTCCTTGGGTTTCGGCTTGGGCTTCTGCCCGCCAACCTTGCCGCTGCGTGACACGTCGGCGGCGTTGATCGGCACGGCGCCCGCGGGCAGGCCGGTATTGCCCATGTCGGCCGCGATCGCCTCCCGCCGGATGACGTTGATGGGATTGTCGCGTTCGCGGATCGCCGCCGCGATCTGCGCCTGCGATGCGCTGTGCGCCACCGTGTCGGAGTCCGGCGTCTCGGTCTGGCCCTTGCTCCAGGCGAGGATGATCGACATGCGGCGGTTGCGCGGGTCGTAGATGTCGCCATTGGCAAAGGGTTCGCGGTCGGCGACCCCCTCAATCTTGGCGAAGCGATCGCCGCCGACGCCCGCATCGCTCAGCGCCTTGCGCGTCGCCTCGGCGCGGGCGGATGACAGCATCCAGTTGTTCATCGTCTGACCCGCCGCATAGGGCAGGCCATCGGTATGGCCGCGCACGATGACGTCATTGGGCACGCCCTGAATGACCTTCGACACCTCGCCGATCAGCGCGCGCGCCTGCGGCACCAGCCGGTCGGTCGCCATTGCGAACATCGAGAAGTTCGCCTGATCGACCAGATCGATGCGCAGCCCTTCGCGTGTTTCGGTGAAGCGCACATTCTTCAGCATCTGGCTCAGCGCCTTGTTGGCGGCCATGCGCTTCTCAAGCTCTTTCTTGATCTTCTCAAACTTGGTGCGGTCGCGGTCCTTCATATCCTTGCCGCCGACATCCTTGGTGCCGGTGGCGTCGCGCGGGATGGTGATGGCCAGGTTGCCCTGACCGCCCGTGGTCGGATAATTTTCCTTCCCCGTAACGCTGTCGCCGCCCATCAGCCCGTTCGACCCGGCGCTGTCCGCCTTGGTCGTGATCAGGGTGGGGGTGAAATAGTCGGCGAGGCCCTTGCGCTGCTTCTCCGTGGTCGCGCCGAGCAGCCACATCAGCAGGAAGAAGGCCATCATCGCCGTCACGAAGTCGGCATAGGCGACCTTCCATGCGCCGCCATGATGGCCGCCATGTCCCTCGACAATGATCTTCTTGACGATGATCGGACGCGGTTCAGGCTCATTGGCCCCCCGCTTCTTGCTGTCCCCCGCCATGGCTTACTTGCCCCGCATGCCGTCGAACACTTCGGCGAAACCGGGCTGGTTGGCGTGGCTGAGGCCGGAGCGCGCGGCTTCGATCACCAGCGGCTGCGGGTGGCCGTGGAGCGACGCGATGATGATCTGCTTGACGACATGGTAGATCGCGCCGTCCGCCTCGATCACCGAGCGGCAACGGTTGGCGAAAGGATTGACCATGCCATAGGCGAGCAGAATGCCGAGGAAGGTGCCGACCAGCGCCGAACCGATCATCGCGCCCAGAATTTCTGGCGGCTTGTCGATCGAGCCCATGGTCTTGACCACGCCCAGAACCGCCGCGACGATGCCCAGCGCGGGAAGCGCGTCGGCCAGGCCCTGCAGATTGTCGGCGGGTTTGATCGCCTCATGATGGTGGGTCTTGAGCGCATTATCCATCACTTCCTCGACCGCGTGCGGGTCCAGCGTGCCGGACGACACGACGACCAGCCGCAGCGTGTCGCAGATCAGGTGGATGAGCGTGCTGTCCTTCAGCAGGCGCGGATATTCGCTGAACACGGTCGAGGTCTTGGGATCCTCGATATGGGGTTCGAGCGCGACCGGGCCTTCGACGCGGAGCATCTTCATCAGCTTGCTGACGAGGAAGATGCAGTCGAGGAAATCCTGCTTTTTGTAGGCGGGGCCTTTAAAGACCTTGCCGAAGCCGCCGCCAAGCGCCTTCAGGTCGGAACCGCTGTTGCCGATGATGAGTGCGCCGACGGCCGCGCCGCCGATGATCAGCATTTCGTGCGGAAGGGCGTGCAGAACCGGTTCGAGGTCGCCGCCGGTGAAGGCGAACCCGCCGAACACCATGACGATCAGAACGACTAGGCCGATAGCTGCAAACATTAAGGATCCCCGCGAAAATCTGGTCCGGGTGGCGCCGCTGGAGCAGCGGCTTCCACCCTTTCTAATAACGACTTGGTTAGCGCGGGGTTTAGGCTAAGAAGTTTTTTCGCTGCATTATTCCAAGATATTGGAAAAAGGCGGAAAAATCAGCTTATCAGATCGAACAGGCTCTGCCGGTTGATTCGCGCGAAGGCGGCTTGGGCGGCCTCCAGCGTCAGCAGCTTGTTCTGCAGCTTGGTGATCGTCTCGGTCAGGTCGGTATCCTCAAGATTGCCGCGCCGTTCCGTCAGGTTCAGGTCAACATTCTTCAGCCGGTCCGTGACCTGCTCCAGCCGTTCGCTGCGCACGCCCTGAAGCGATTGCTGTCCGATGATATGGTCGATCGCGATGTTGAGGCCGGTCAGGCCATCGTCGCTGGACGTGGCGGTGCCGGCCTGCACGGCGGCGATCGCTGCGCCCATGATGTCGTCGATCGACATCGGCGTGCCGCCGACATTGATGCCCTCGGAAACAGCCTGGCGCGTGCCCACCGTCTCGACATCCAGGCCGCGCCCGACAGGAACCGCGACCGATGTGGTGTCGTCAAAAACGGGAAGGCCCTGATAGTCCTTCTCCGTCAGCAGATCATTGATGCTCTTGCGCAGGCCCTCCAGGCTGGTCACGGTGGACGCCTTGCCCGCTTCATCGAGCGTCGAGGTGGATGCCGCGATATACAGCTCGCGCGCGCGCGCCATCAGATTGTTGATCTCGTCCAGATTGGATTCCGCCTTGTCCGAGCGGGTCTGCGCATATTTGACGTTGGCGGTCCAGGCGGCCTGCTGCGCCTGGGCCTGCGCGACCTGCGACACCTGAACCCAGGCGCGGGGGTCCTGCGAAGGCGTGATCAGCTTCTTGCCGCTCGAAATGGCGGCCTGATCGGAGGAAATGCTGCGGGCGAGCAGTTGCTGGCGCCGGATTTCATCGAGCATCGACTGTTGCGTGATGGCGACCATGAAACGGCGTCCTTCTTACAATATCTGCATGATGGCGTCGAAGGTCTCGCGCGCCACCTGGATGATTTTCGCGCAGCCCGAATAGGCCTGCTGGATGCGCAGCAAGTCCGCCGCCTCCATGTCCAGATCGACGCCGCTGACATTCTCGCGCGCCTGGCGCGCCTGCGTGTCGCGGGTTTCGGCCGCCGTCTGCTCCGCCTTGGTGCCGGCGAGCAGGTTGGCGTTGGCGGCGACCAGCGCGGTCCAGCCTGCCTCGACGCCGCCGGTGCCCCGGATGCTGGAGATATTGTTGAGATTGCCGTTCAGCGTGCCGTCCGACGATTTGGTCGCGAGGTCGGCGATGTTCGTGATGACCTTGGTCAAGTCGGCGGCGGTCGTGCCCGACACAAGCGGGCCGCCAGCGGCATTGGCGTTGGTCAGGCCCTGCGAATGCCAGGTGTTGATGTCGGTCGTGAACTGCGCTGCCAGAGCATCGAGGCTGGCCAGCCGCTGCGAGGCGACGGTCGCGCTCTGGAACAGGCCGCCCAGCGATCCGCTGGCGGGCGCGGTGGTCGCGGCGCCGCCCAGCGAAAGGGACAGGGTGCCGTCCGTGGCGGCGGTGACGTCAAAGGTCGTCACATCCTTGCCCTGAACAACCTGCGTGCCGTTATAGCTGATCTGCGCGGTGCCGCTGGCGCCGAAAGCGATGTTCACGTCCAGCTTGCTGGTGATCTGGCTGAGCGCCTGGTCGCGGCTGTCGAGCAACTGCGCCTGATTGGCGGTGCCGGGCTGCGAGCGCAGCAGGTTCGCATTGATGCGGCCAAGCTCCTCCAGCGCGCTGTTGAGGCCGGATACCGCCGCCTGCGCATTGGAGGTGATCGCGGTCTGAACGCCTTCCAGATCGTGCGCGCTCTGGTTGAACGCGGTCACCACCTGCTCAATGCCGAACAGGACATTGGTGCGCAGCGACGGATCGGTGGGATTGGCGGCGAGCTGCGTCACTGCGCCATACATGCCGGAAAGCTGTTGCCCGACGCCGAGCGTGTCGTCGTTGAGCGCGGTTTCGATGTCGGTCTGGAACTGCAGGCGCTGATTGGCGCTGGCGAGCGCCTGCCCGGTCATGCGGGCGGCGGCGTCCAGATAGGGGTCGTTGGCGCGGTTGACGCTCTGCACCTCTACGCCGCCAAAGGCGACCTGAGATTTGTAGAGAACCATCGACGAGGAGGACAAGGCGGACTCGCGAGTCGTCACCGTGCGGCGGCTGTAGCCCGCGGTGCTGGCGTTCGCGATATTCTCCGAAATCGCGCCCATCGCGGCGCGATAGGCCCGGGTGCCCGAAGCGCCGATCTGGAAAAGGTCAGAACTCATGCCTTGGCCTCACCGGTTGCAGCGGCGTCCGTCTGCGGCGCGGCCGAGGCGATCCTGCCCTCCAACTGCTTGATAAGAAGTGAAGCAATGCCGAAGCCATGACCGTTTTCGGCCATCGCATCGGCTGTACGGGCATCCGCCATGTCGCGAAACTGCTGGGTGGCGCTGGAATCGCCAAGGCCCTCGTCAAGGCTGGCCGAGCGCATGGCGCCGATCATCTGGCGCATGAACACCGCCTCGAACGCCTTGGCCGCCTTTTGCAGGTCTTCCCTGGCCTTCGCGCCGGTCGGGCCGGACAGGGGATTGAGGGTAGTCGAGGAAATCTGCATCACAATACCACCAGTTCAGCCTTCATCGCGCCCGCCTGCTTCATCGCCTCCAGGATCGCGACGAGGTCCGCCGGCGATGCTCCGATTGCGTTGATAGCCTTGACTATATCGGCCAGAGACGCCCCACCTTTAAAATTGATCATCGGTTTTTTCTCCTGCTCGACCGAAATGGAGCTGGAGGGTTCGATGGCGGTCTGACCCTGGGAGAAGGGCGCGGGCTGCACGACGCGGGGGGATTCGCTGACCGTGACGGTCAGTTTCCCGTGCGCGACGGCGGCAGGGGCGATGCGGACCGCGCCGTTGATGACGACGGTGCCGGTGCGGGCGTTGACGATCACCTTGGCGGCGGCGTCGGCGGGCTGAACCTCGATATTCTCGATCATGCCCATCATGGTGATGCGCTGTTCCGCGCCCGGATCGGCATTGATGACGATCGATACGGCGTCCTGCGCATGGGCGCGGCGATCGCCAAAGGCGCGGTTGATGCCGTCGGCGACGCGCAACGCGGTGGTGAGGTCGGCCTCGGCGAGATTGAAGGTCAGGGTCGGCGCAGTGTCGAAGCCGGTGGCGACGGCCTGCTCGACCGTGGCGCCGCCCGGAATGCGTCCGGCGGAGGGGACGTTCACCGAAACCTGGCTGCCGTCCGCGCCCGAAACGCCAAGGCCGCCGACAGCAAGGCTGCCCTGCGACATGGCGTAGATCTGGCCGTCGGCGCCGCGCAGGGGCGTCATGACCAGCGTGCCGCCGCGCAGGCTCTTGGCCTTGCCCAGCGCCGAGACAGTGACGTCGAGGAGCTGGCCGGGCTTGGCGAAGGCGGGCAGGTCGGCGGTGACGAGCACGGCTGCGGCGTTCTTCAGCGCCGGGTTCACGCCCTGCGGAAGGTTGAGGCCGAAGCGCGAGACGACGCCCTTCATGCCCTGCGTCGAATAGTCGAGGCTGTCATCGCCCGTGCCCGCAAGGCCGACGACGATGCCGTAACCGACGAGCTGGTTGGGGCGGACGCCCTGGAACGCGCCCAGGTCCTTGATGCGTTCGGCATGCGCGACCGAGGCGAAGCCAAGCGACGCCAGCAACATCGCCAGCACGCCGACCAGGAGGACGGGCGCGCGCGAAAGAGAGAAGGTGCGGTTCATAATGCGTGCTCGTCCCGTCAGAAGGGGCTGATTCTGGTGAAGAAGCGCTGCAGCCAGCCCTGGCTGCTGGCGCGGGCGATCTCGCCCTTGCCGCTATAGGTGATCTTGGCGTCGGCGACGCGCGTGGAGGGCACGCGGTTGTCGGGCGAGATGTCCGCCGGGCGCACGATGCCGGTGATCTGGATGAATTCGTCGCCGCGATTGAGCGTCAGCGCCTTCTGGCCCCGGACGAGCAGGTTGCCGTTCGGGAAAACCTGCGCGATCGTGACGGTGATTTCACCGGTCAGCGCGTTCGACTGGGTGGCGGCGCCCTTGCCGGTGAAGGCGTTCGATCCGCTGGAGCCGACATCGCTGGAATTGACGATTTTCGACAGCGGGCCGGTGCTGGGCGGCGTCAGCGAGATGCTGCCGTCGCGCGAGGTGTTGGCGCTGTTGCTCTTCGTCGCCTGCGTCCGTTCGACCAGCGTGATGGTGATCACATCGCCGATCATCGCGGCGCGGCCGCCGCTGGTCAGCGGGGAGAAGCCCTGCGACACCTGAAAGATCGAACCGTTCGCCTGCGGCTGCGCGACGGGCGGTGGCGCATAGGTGGCGGTGTAGTCGATCTGCGGCTTTTTCTTCGCGTCGGCTGCGCTCGCGCCAAGCACGCCGGCAAATGCCAGCGCGCCTGCGAGGATCAGCGAATGACGGGCGATGTGCATCATTATGGTTCTCAGTCCCGGCCGTTAGAGCTGCTGGTTGACGTATTGGAGCATTTCGTCGGTCGCCTTGATCATCTTGGAATTGACCTCATAGGCGCGCTGGGTCTCGATCATGTCGACCAGCTCCTCGACGACATTGACGTTCGATCCTTCGAGCGCGCCCTGACGGACGCTGCCGCGGCCATCGAGACCGGCGACGCCGACCTGCGGCGCGCCGGAGGCGGCGGTTTCGGACAGCAGGTTGCCGCCGATCGACTGAAGCCCGGCCGGATTGACGAAACGCGCGGTCTCGATCTGGCCAAGCTGGGTCGCCTCGGCCTGACCGGGGACCATGGCGGACACGGAGCCGTCATTGCCGATGGTGATCGACGTCGCGCCTTCCGGGACTTGGATCTGCGGGATCAGCGGCAGGCCGTCGGAGCTGACGATCGTGCCCTCCGCCGTCAGGCTGAAATTGCCCGCGCGGGTATAGCCGATCGTGCCGTCCGGCTTCTGAAGCTGGAAATAGCCCGCGCCCTCAATGGCGAGGTCGAGCGAGTTGCCGGTGGTGTTCAGCGTGCCCTGCGTATCGGTGCGGCTGGTGCCCTGAAGCGAGACGCCCGAACCCAGCGCAAGGCCGGTCGCATATTTGTTCTCGCTGTCCGAATTCGCGCCCGCGGCGATCATCTGCTGATAGGCGAGCGTTTCGAAATCGGCGCGGTCGCGCTTGAACCCCGTGGTGTTCACGTTCGCCAGGTTGTTGGCGATGACGCGCATCTTTGTGTTCTGGGCGTCCAGGCCCGTGCGGGCGACATGAAGTGCGGCGTTGGTCATGGCTTGGTTCCTTCTTGTCCTCAGCTATCCAGGCGCATCAGGCTGGCGCCGCCGTCGTCGATTTCCTTGGCGGTGTTGATCATCTTGATCTGGGTTTCCCACGACCGGCTGGCCTCGATCATCTGCACCAGCGCCTGCGTGGCGTTGACGTTCGATCCCTCGATCGCGCCGCCCGTGACGGAACCCAGCGGGTCCTGCGGCAGTGCGCCGCCATTGGTTTCGCGGAACAGATTGTCGGCGCCCTTGGCGATCGACGAACCCTTCGGGCTGACGATCTTAAGTCCGTCGACCCGCTGCGGCTGCGCGGAATCGCCGCCCTGCGGGATGATCCAGATGCCGCCGTCATTGCCGATCGACAGGCTGTCATAAGGCGGCAGGGTGATCGGACCGCCCTCACCGATGACGGCATAGCCGTCGCCGGTGGTGAGCAGCCCGCTGTCATTGACCTTCAGGTCGCCACGGCGCGTATATGCCTCGTCGCCCTCCGGTCCCTGAACGGTGAGTAAGCCATCCCCGTTCACGGCCACGTCGAGCGGATTGCCGGTCTGCGTCACCGCGCCCTGACCCATGTCCGCGCCCAGCACCTGTTCGGCCTGCTGCGCGCGGGTGTTGTAGGTCTCGCCGTTCAGCCACTGCGACGTGGCGTTGGCGATTTCGGCGCGAAAGCCGACGGTGTTGGCGTTCGCCAGATTGTTGGCGATCGCCGTCTGCCGCGCCATCGCCCCGCGCATCGCGGTGAGAGCCGTGTTGACAAGCCGGTCCATAGGTCAGTCCTGCGCCTTATGCGTCTAGATCAGGTACGGATCTGGACGACGGTCTGGGTGATGTTCGAGGCGGTCTCGATCGCCTTGGCGTTCGCCTGGAAATTGCGCTGCGCGTTGATCAGCGCGACCAGTTCCTCGGTAATGTCGACGTTGGAGCGCTCAAGGCTGCCGGAGCGGACCGAACCGAAGGACCCCTGATTGCCCGAACCATATTGCGCGTCGCCTGACTGCAGCGTGGCCGCCCAGTGCGCGTCGCCCTTCTGACGCAGGCTGTCCTGGCTGGCGAAAGTCGCCATGGCGATGTTGCCGAGCGGCGTGGTGGTGCCGTCAGCCCAAGTCGCAGAGATCAAGCCGGTTTCCGAAACCGCGAGGCTGGAAAGCTGCACGTCAGGATCGGTCGGCGCCGCCTTGGGCTTGAGAAGCGGAACGACCAGATCAGAAAGATCAGATGCAGCGTTGCCGGTGATCTCGCCCGTGGTCGCATCGACCGGCAAGACCTGCAGATGCGCGCCGGTGGTGTCGACGACATTACGATCCTCGGTGATCGAGAAGGCACCGTTGCGGGTATAACTGACCGCGCCGTTCGTGCCCGCGCCCTTAACAGTGAAGAAGCCTTCGCCGGTGATCGCGACGTCCAGCGTCTTGTCGGTGCTCTCAACGGTGCCCTGCGTGAACTGCTGCTGGATGCCGATGGTGCGGGTACCCTGACCAGATACCTGCGTCGTCGTCTGCATCGGCGCGGCCGAGAAGATGTCGCCGAAATTGGCGCGGCTCTTTTTGAAGCCCGTCGAGTTCACGTTCGCGACGTTGTTCGCGATCGTGGACAGGTCGGTCTGGGCGGCCTTGAGGCCCGAGAGCGAGATATAGAAGGACATGCGCTTACTCCTTGGTCAATTCAGATGTCAGCCGAGCCGGATGGCGTCGGTGGGTTTGTAGGTTCCCAGCGGGGTGATGAGCGAAGACGAGCTGCCGTCTGCGGGCGACTGCACGGCGGCGATGGTGGCCCAGGTGGCGACGGCGGTCGGCGATGCGCCGTTCACCTTCACCTGTAGGGCCTGGGTGCCGACGGTGTTGCCCGCGTCATCCTTGCCATCCCAGTAGAAGTTGACTTCACCGGCCTTCTGCGCGCCGAGATCGAGCGTCTTAACGACATTGCCGCTGCCGTCCTGAAGCTGAACCGTCACATTGTCGGCGTCCGCGGGCAGTTCGAGCACGCCGGCATATTGCCCGGCGGCGTCGGGGGCCGCGATGTTGCTCTTGACCAGCATCGACTTGCCGATCCAACTCGCCGCGTCGCCAAGGCGCGTGCCCGAAAGCTGCTCCTTGATGCCGGCCAGCGTCTGGTTCATCTCGGCGATGCCGGTCGAATTGGTGATCGTCGCCATCTGGGTGACCATCTGACTGTTGTCCATCGGCTGGAACGGGTCCTGCGTCTGCATCTGCGTGGTCAGCAGGCGCAGGAAATCGGCCTGGCCCATTTCCGACTTGCCGGTGCCGACAGTCTTTGTGGAATTATAGGTTGTGAGGCCGGCGGCATCAGTGGCTGCTACGGTCATTTGCCCATCCTTATCGTATCGAGCATGAGGGACTTGGCGGTCTGGACGACCTGCACATTGTTCTGGTACATTCGGGCGGTTTCCAGCATGTCAACAAGTTCGGCGCTGCTATCGACCGCGGCCTCGAACACATCGCCATTGGCGTCGGCCAGCGGATGGTTCGGGTCGTGGCGCTTCACGGGCTTCGCGTCAGTGGTGACCACGGACTCCACCTTGACGGTGGAGACGCCAGGGCTTTCGGTGACCGAGCGGAACACCGGCTTGATCGCGCGATAGGCTTCCTTCTCCGTGCCGGTGACATTGCCCGCATTCGCCATGTTGGACGCGGTGGCGTTCAGGCGGACGAGCTGCGCGGACATCGCGCGGCCGGCGATGTCAAATACGTTCATGGGGCGATCCACACCGGCCATGCCTTATTCTCCCTTCAGCGCGCGCGAGATCGTGTTGATCCGGCCTTCAAGGAAGGACAGGGTCGTGCGATACTTCACGGCGTTTTCGGCAAAGAGGTTCTGTTCGGTCGACAGTTCGACCGTGTTGCCGTCGAGGCTGGGCTGCAGCGGGATGCGATAGCCCATCGTGTCCTTGGCGGCCTGGGCAGCGCTGTCATTCTTCTGCGTCGCCTCTTTGAGCGCCGCGTCGAAATCAATGTCCCGCGCCTTGTATCCAGGCGTGGAAGCGTTGGCGATGTTGGACGCAAGCAGGTCCAGCCGCTGCGACCGCAGCGCCAGCGCCTTTCCGTGCACTCCAAACAGGCTGTCTTCCAAAGCCACGATTTTTTTCCTTCAACCCTCTAAAAGTTTGGCGTCCCGTGCCGTTCTTCCCATTGCGGATCGTTCGGGCGGGATATCCTGTCAGATACGTGCAAAGGGCGTGCCAATTTTGTCCGGCAACGGCGAAAGGGGCGTCCAAGCAAGGGTTTCCGCGGGTTTGGGACTGCAGGGCGGCAGGAGCGGCAATTTTTTGCCGGTCTGCGGCAATTCCCTGCCGTTTTGCCGGTTGCCGGTGCGAAAGGGGCGTCAATGCTGGGAATTCTGGGCCATTTGATCGATCCGGCGACGCTTTCGCTGATCGTCGGCGCTGCCTTGGGCCTGGCTTTCCTGCAAAATGGCGCGCGCTCCTTCGGCAGCGCGATGGCGGCGCTCGGCCCGCTGTTCACCGCCAAGCCGGAACGGGATCGCGATGCGTCCCGCGCGGCCATGCTGCAGGTCGATCATCTCGCCAATCTGCGCGGTCTGGCCTGCACGGACCGGGTAAAGACCGCCGATCCCTTCCTGGCGACGGCCGTGCGCAAGCTTGCCAATTGCGAACGCGTCGAGCAGTTCGAAAGCTGGGCGGACCAGGAAATTTCCGATCGCGAACAACGGCATAGCGCAGCGCGCGCCGTGTGGGTGTCCGTCGCCGACGCCGCCCCCGCGCTGGGCATGGCGGGCACGATCATCGGCCTGATCGGCATGTTCACGGCGATGAACGACCCGGCGGCCATCGGCCCGCATATGGCGGTCGCGCTGCTGACGACGCTGTATGGCGTCATCCTCGCCAATCTGGTCGCCGCGCCCATCGCCGCGCGCCTCGCGGACATTTCTGCGCGGGAAATCGCCTGGCAGCGTGAGCTTGCCCACGGCATGATGGTCATCGCCCGCCGCGAAAATGCGCCGGTGCGCCGCGCCGCCATCCGGGAAGTCGCATAATGGGCGACCGCCGCGCGCGGTTGGCCGTCAGCTTCGCCGACCTCTGCCTCCTCCTCCTCGGCTTTTTCGTGCTGCTGCAGGCCAGCGGCGACCGTAGCAAGGCGGTGCTGCAGGGCGTTGGCGAGCAGTTCGGCGCAACCTATGCCGCCCCCAAGACCGACCTTGCGCAATGGCGCGCCGCCGACCTGTTCGAGCCGGGCGAGGCCGTGCTGACGGCGGCCGGAAACGCGCGGATTTTCAAGGCTGGCCAACATTTTGCGAAGGGCGAGGGCAAGGTCGAGCTGACATCCGTCGGGCAGGACAGAAACGGGCAGAACGGGGCGATCCGCCGCTTCGACGCCTGGGATCTCGCCGCGGCGCGGCTGGGCGCGGTGGCGCGGACGCTGAAATCGGCGGGGGTGCCCGACCGGAAACTTATCATCCGCGGCCTCGATCAGGCGGCGGGCGAAGGCAAGGGACAAATTATTCGCCTGGGGTTCAGCCCGGCTGCGAGCCAGTGATTGGAGGATATGGCACGGGATTTGCTTAATTGTTCGTGATGAACCGTTTCGCAGACCACCGGAGACCAACCGTGCGCAAAATTTTCTCGTGCCTCCTGCTCATTGCCGCCATGTCGGCCGCGCATGCCGCCCCGGCGCAGGCGCAGCAGAAATTCGAGAATCTCGACCGGGTAGACAGCATCGTCGCCATGACGGTCGGGGCGAATATCGGCGAACCCGGCGGCCCTGTCGCCCCTGTCGATCGCCGGTTGCGGCTGGCCGCCTGCCCCCAGACGCCCAGCGTCGAGGGGCCGGTTTTCGGCGCGGCCGTGGTGAAGTGCGATGCCATTGGATGGCGGATTCGCGTGCCTTTGGCCCCTGGCGGCGCCAATGCGGTGGCCCCCCGGATGGCGGCGCGCGCGGTTGCCGCGCCCGTATCGCGGGAGGTTGTGGTGAAGCGCGGAGACCCTGTGCAACTGGTCGCCGGCGGATCGGCCTTCAGCATTTCGCGGGCGATGATCGCGGACGAGGATGGCGCTCCGGGACAGATGATCCGGGTGCGGGAAGACAAGAAAGCGGCCCCGGTTATTGCGCAGGTCGTAGAAATGGGGATTGTCCGCGCACCGGGATTTAAGGAATATTGAACGAAGCCGTTATAAGGTACGCGGGACGAAAGAAGGAATGCCAAGATGATCAACTCCGTCGGTCAGACGATCAGCTCCGCCCTTGAGGCGTCGAAGCTGCGCGAGAGCGGCAAGGCCCGCCCGGCCGCGACCGTTTCCAACGCCACCATCAGCGAGACCGCAAGCGCTTCGGCCAGCCCGGTTGCGCGCATGGCGGCGGAAGGCGCGCCGGTCGATATGGACCGCGTTGCCGCGATCAAGGCGGCGATTGCTTCGGGCAATTACCCGGTCGATGCCCAGCGCATCGCCGAGCGCATGATTGCCCTCGACCTGCCTTCGTCGAACTGAGACCGATGAGCGCCCCGACTCTCGACCTGCTGCACGACGCTTTCGTCGCCCTGCGCGAAGCGCTTGACGGCGACGATATCGCCAAGGTCGATCGCGCGACGGCGCGCGTCCAGGACGCCGTGACGAAGGTCCGGGCGGTGGGCGCATGGCATGACGAGCCGGGTGTTCGCACCCGTCTGGCGTCGATCGCCCCCCTGATGGAAGCGGCCCGCATCCGCACCAGCGTATTGGCCGACCAGACCCGCCAGCAGATCGCCATGCTGGCCGAACGCGGCGCGACCGCAGCGCCGCTGACGTACAAGCGGTAAACCGGAAAGCCTTTCGCAAGAGATGCGTTTGAAAAGGGGCCGCGAAAGCGGCCTTTTTTGTTGGAATTTCTGATTGCCGTTCGTGCTGAGCCTGTCGAAGCACTGCCTTTTCTTCAAAGACGTGCAGCCCTTCGACAAGCTCAGGGCGAACGGTTTTCTTTTTGCTCGACACTTTAGGTGCTTCGAAAACTGGCACGGCTCTTGCTTAATTATCCCTGGTACCATTTGGGGATAATCGATGACCGCCTTTGCAGGCACGTCAGTTTCTAGCGTTTCGCGGCAGGACCGTGTGACCAACGCCATTGCGATGGCCAGCCGTCGCACGGGCGTCGACTTCGGCTATCTGCTGGGTCAGGCCAAGATCGAGAGCAGCCTGAACCCGACCGCGAAAGCGGCGACATCTTCGGCCACCGGCCTTTACCAGTTTATCGACCAGAGCTGGCTGGCGGTCGTCAACGATCATGGCAGCGAATATGGGCTGGGCTGGGCCGCCGATGCTATCCAGCGCGGTCAGAACGGGCGCTATTATGTGTCCGACCCGGATTTGCGGCAGCAGATCATGGACCTGCGCAAGCATCCCGAGACCGCATCGGTGATGGCGGCCGAGCATGCCGCCGACAATAAAAATTATCTGGAGCAGAAGCTGGGCCGCGAGGCGGAGCCGGCTGACCTCTATCTGGCGCATTTCCTGGGCGTGGGCGGCGCATCGAAATTCCTGGCGGCGAACGACCGCGCGCCGAACGCCACCGCCGCGTCGCTGTTCCCGGCCGCCGCGCGCGCCAACCGGTCGATCTTCTACGACCGGCAGGGCAATCCGCGCAGCTTTGCCGACATTCGCGAGAATTTCGCCAACAAGCTGGAGCGCGGCGCCGCATCCGTGACCGGTAAGGCCGTGCCCATGCAGGCCGACTGGTCGCTGCCCGCGGGCAGCAAGACCGTGCAGCCTTCGGACTATGTCCGGATCGAGACCGAGCGCCTCGCCCAGTCCACCGGCATCGACACCATGAAGCCGCAGCCTGACACGGCCCGGCTCGCCTATCTCATGCTCGCCACCTTCGGAAGGTAATGCCACAAATGACTCGTACCCAGGTCAATGCGAAAGTGTGGATGGGCGCCGCCAAGGGCGCAATCCTGCCGCTGGCTACCCTTCTGGTCGTGATGTTCATGATGGTCCCGGTCCCGGCGATCATGCTGGACATCGGCTTCATCACCAACATCATGATTTCGCTGGCGGTGCTGATGGTCGCGCTGAACGCCGCCAAGCCGCTCGACTTCTCCAGCTTTCCCACGGTGCTGCTGTTCGCGACGCTGCTGCGTCTGGCGCTGAACGTCGCGTCGACCCGCGTGGTGCTGGTCAGCGGCCATACCGGCCATGACGCGGCCGGCCATGTGATCGAGGCGTTCGGCAACTTCCTGATCGGCGGCGACTATGTCGTCGGCATTTTCGTGTTCGCGATCCTGATGATCATCAACCTGGTGGTCATCACCAAGGGTGCGGGCCGCGTGTCGGAAGTGTCCGCCCGCTTCACCCTGGATGCGATGCCCGGCAAGCAGATGGCGATCGACGCCGACCTGAACGCCGGCCTGCTGACCCCGGAAGAAGCCAAGCTGCGCCGTCAGGAAGTGGCGACGGAAGCGGACTTCTACGGTTCGATGGACGGTGCGTCCAAATTCGTGAAGGGCGACGCGGTTGCGGGCATCCTGGTCCTGGTGATCAACATTGTCGGCGGCATCGTGCTGGGCGTGGTCAGCCACGGCCTGAGCATGAGCCAGGCGGCGCAGACCTATATATTGCTGGCCATCGGCGACGCGCTGGTGGCGCAGGTCCCCGCGCTGCTGCTGTCGATCGCCGCTGCGTCGATCGTGACCCGCGTCAATTCCGAGCATGACCTGTCGGGCCAGATTGCCACGCAGTTCGGTTCGGGCAAGGCATGGATTCCGGTTGCCGCGATCCTGGGTTTCCTGGGTATCCTGCCGGGCATGCCGCACATGATCATCCTGCCCGCCGCCGCGCTGGCCGGATATATCGCATGGCGCCTGCGCAAGTCGGCCGCCGCCAAGGCCGCCGCGCCGGTCGTGGAGGAAGCGCCCCCGGCGAACCCCGCGCATATCGAATGGTCCGACGTATCGGATGGCGCGGTGCTTGGCCTGGAGATCGGTTACGGCCTGATCGGCATGGTCGACGAGCGCAAGGGCGCGCCGCTGATGGCGCGGATCACCGGCATTCGCCGCCAGCTTTCGAAGGAACTGGGCTTCGTCGTGCCAATGGTGCGGGTGAAGGACAATCTGGCGCTGGAACCGAACTGCTATCGCATTACCATTGCCGGCGTCATCGTTGGCGAGGACGAAATCTGGCCGGAGGACCTGCTGGCGCTGGACAGTGGCGCGTTGGAGGGCGTGGTCGACGGCCGTCCGTGCAAGGATCCGACATTCGGCCTCGACGCCGTATGGATCACGCCGGACAAGCGCAGCGAGGCTGTGGTCGCGGGCTATACCGTGGTCGATCCGGCCACCGTGGTCGCCACGCACCTCAACCAGTTGATCGCCATGAACGCCAGCGAGATGTTCGGACTGGACGAGGCGCGCAAGCTGCTCGACGCATTGAAGGACGCTTCGCCGCAACTGGTCGACGGCCTGACGCCGGGCTTGCTGAGCCTTGCCCAGATTTCGGCGCTGTGCCGTTCGCTGCTGGCCGAGGGCATTGCGCTGAAGGACTTCCGCCGCATTTGCGAGGCGATGATCGACGGCGCGCGGCCGGACCAGAGCCACGAACAATTTGTCGAGGCGGTGCGCCAGCGCATCGGGTCGCTGATCATCCAGGGGCTGGTGCCCGTGAAGATGCCGTTGCCGGTCATCACGCTGGACGGCGACCTGGAAGGGTTGCTGGCGCAGGCGATGCGCGTCGCAGGAGACGCCAAGCATCCGATCGAACCGGCGCTCGCGAATCGCATCCTGGAGGCCGTCACCCAGGCCGCCCGGCCGATCATGGGCGAGGCCCGCGCCTTCGCCATCGTCACCTCGCCGCTGGCGCGCCGCGCCTTGATGCGGCTGTTCAAGCCCCATCTGCCGGAAACGCCCGTACTTTCTTTCCTGGAGATACCAGATGGTAAGCCTGTCGAGGTAGTAGCGGTTGTCGGAGGCGAGCAGAAGGCGATGCCCCGTCACGATCCGACGCCCGGCGTACGCGAGCGGGTAAGCTGAGAAGGTCTGAACGATGCATATGAGCAAGATCAGCGCCGAAGGCAGCCTTACCTATGGCAAGGGCGGGGTGCACACGCCGGAACAATTGGCGCGCAAATATATGCCGCTGGTGCGCAAGATCGCCTGGCACGTCCATGGCCGGGTATCGAGCGCCATCGAGATTGAGGACCTGCTGCAGATCGGCATGGTCGCACTGGTCGAGGCCGCGAACGGTTTCGAGGATCGCGGCTTCGGCTTTGCGACCTATGCCCAGATGCGGATTCGCGGCGCGATGATCGATCATCTGCGCCGCCATGCGACGATCTGCCGCTCCGCCATGTCGAAGCGCAAACAGCTCGCCGCCGCGCGCGACCAACTGGAACAGAGACTTGGCCGTGCGCCGCTGGAGGCCGAGCTTTCCCGGCATATGGGCATGGAACCGGCCGACTTTCGCGAGTTCGCCGACAGCGTGGAGATTGTCCAGACCACCAGCATGGATGAGGTCTATTCCGACCAGTCCATGTGGTTCGCCGATGTCGAGGACCGCGCCGACGAGGTGATGGAGCGCGAGTCGCTGAAAGCCATGCTGGCCAAATGCATCGGCGACCTTCCGCAGCGCGAGGCGATGGTGCTGCAACTCTATTTCGTCGAGGAAATGAACCTGGAGGAAATCGGCCAGACGCTGGACATAGGCGCGGCGCGGGTCTGCCAGATCAAGAAGGCTGCGCTGGACAAGCTGCGGGAATTGCTGCGCGAGTGGGCGTGAAAGTTCAGGCGCGCGAGATTTGGGTGCCCAGCCTGGCGAATTGCGGCGGTATCGCCGACCGGTTGACATGGCGTCCGAAACGATAGGTGCGGCGTGGCGCCGCGTTGGCCGTGAGTGTTTCCAGCAGCGCCTTCCATTCGGACGGAATGCGCTCCACCGGGCCGATCGCCGATAAAAGTTGCTGGCGCAGTTTGATCCACCGGTCCTGCTCGTCGATATTTTTAAACATGTGCCTGCCTTCCGAACGGTTAGACGAGCCGGACGAAGGTCGGTTCCCATGTGGGGTATAAAAGATGGGCTGGTCCCGATTTGGGACGAAAGGCGCGCTGGCCTCGCGGCGCTTGATCCGGGATCCATTGGATCAACGGCCACGAGACGGTGGCGAATAGAATTGGGAACCACTCGCGTCAGCCATCAGAATTCCCCTCACTCAAAAACAGAGGAAAGGGTTTTCAGCAGTCGTTAGCCGCCAGCGCGATCTTCGGCTCCGGCTGGACGCTCTTGCCCGCCGGGCCGTATTTCTCCTGCAGCTTCGGCTTGGCGGTTTTCCACCAGGGTTCGGGCACGATGAACAGGCCGCGCGAGGCGGCGTAGCGGCCGAGATCCTTGCGCGCGGTGATCGCGGCGAAGGCGGGGGCGAACAGCAGGCCGGCGATCACCGGCATCAGCCAGAACATCGACACGCCGCCCTGCAGCGCCAGCACCGTCAGGCCGACGCCGAGCGCGATATGATATTTGAACACCCACAGCGCCTGGATCATCGACATGCCGTCGCGGTCGCGGGTCTGGCCGTTCCATGCGGCCTTCTGGCCGAACATGATGCTGATGAGGTTGATGGTCTGCGTCAGCATGGCGACCGGGGCCATCATGATCGACAGGATGCTTTCCACCAGCACGCCCTTGATCAGCGCGCCTGCGCCGCCGAAGGATGCGCGGCGCGTGCGGTTGGCGAGCGCCCAGCCAAGCGCCAGGAATTTGGGGCCGAACAGCAGCGCGGCGGTGAGGCCGAGCAGCGCGCCGGACGGCAGCACCGTGCCCGCCTGCCACGTCCCCTGCCATTCGCCGACCAGCACGACCAGGATCAGCGCCAGCCACATGGGCGAGGTGAGATAGGCGGATGCGCCGACCAGAAGCTGGAAGCGGTTGACCGGGTGGAGACCCGCGACGCGCATCAGCAACGGCACATGCTGAATATTGCCCTGGCACCAGCGGCGGTCGCGGGTGGCGAGGTCCGGCAGGGAGGGCGGAAATTCCTCAAAGCTGTCGTCGGCCATGACCATATGCACGGCCCAGCCGCGGCGGCGGAGCAGCGCGGCCTCGACCATGTCGTGGCTCATGATGTGGCCGCCGAACGGCGCGGGTCCACGCAGCGTGGGCAGGCCGCAGCTATCGGCGAACGCCTTCACGCGGATGATGGCGTTATGGCCCCAGAAAGTGCCTTCCGACCGCGCCCACCAGATCATGCCGGCGGCGCCCATCGGGCCGTAAAGGCGGTTGGCGAACTGCTGCCAGCGCGAAAACAGCGTGGACGCGCCGACGACCGAGGGGACGGTCTGGATCAGGCCGAGGCGCGGGTGGCATTCCATATCGACGGCAAGGCGCACCATCGTCTGGCCGCCCATGACGCTGTCGGCGTCCAGCACCAGCATATAGTCGTAGCCGCCGCCGAAACGCTGGACCCACTCGGCGATATTGCCGGGCTTGCGGCCGGTGTTCACGGCGCGGCGGCGATAATAGACGTTGCGCGCGAAGGAAGGCTGCATCTGGCGATAGGCCTGTTCTTCGATCAGGCCGTTTTCCGCGTTGGAATCGCTGAGCACGAAGAAGTCGAAGCGGTCGCCGCCCATTACCTTGCCCAACGAACGCTCCATGATGGAGAGGCGGCCGAGAACGGCGAGGAAATCCTCATTACAGACCGGCAGCAGGACGGCGGTGCGGCCCTCCAGCGTGCGCGGGCGGGCGGGGCGATAGGGCTGAACCCGCTTGCCGCCGTCAAACGCCATCAGGAAGAAGCCGATCACGCTGGTCGCGCAGCCGAAGGCGATCCAGGCGAACAGGGGCACGAACAGAGCGAGATAGACGATTTCCAGAACGGAAAAGCCATCGAGGCCGATCGTGCGCTTCATCTCATGCGCGGCGAGCAGGGCCGGAAGCAGGGCGAGCGCCATGACCAGCACGCGCTTGGCGGCGGCATCGACATCGCCCCCGCGCACCGGGCGCGGCGGGACGGTCATGTCCGGCGCTTCGCGGAAATTCTGCTCCGGCATTGCGATGGTCTGTTCGGGGGGCAGGCTCTCAAACGCCTGGGGAAGATCGCTGGGCCGCCGTGGGCCGATAAACGGTCGCGCGGTGCTCGATTCGCCTTGCCACATGCCAGTGAATGCCTTTCCCTTGCAGTAACCCCGCCCGACAAGGGCGGAATCAAAACCGCTACCGCTTTTTCAGGTTCCCTGGCGCAAAAGCCATCAGGGAAGAAGCGGATAGTGGAATAATTCAGTAACCATTGCCCCGCCCTGCATGAGCGAAAGCTGAACGTCCACCGGATCGGCCCCCGCGGGATTGACGTCGAGCACCGCCCGCCACGATCCGGGGCGGCCCAATATGGGGTAGGCGGCCTTATTCAACAGGGTGCCGCCTTTCAGCTCCGCCGTTACGGAAAGGCCGGTTTTTGCGGAAAGTCCGCCGAAATCAACGACCAGGCGCATGGCGTTGGGCTGCGCGCCCTCAACATCGCTAAAGCCGCGCAGGACATTCTCCACCTTTCCGGCAGACTGTGCGGCAGGTTCGACGGACTGCCAGTCGAGACGGTAGGCCAGGTCGATCCGTTGGCCGCCGCCGACAGCTTTTGCGGGCGTCCAATAGGCGGCGACATTGTCGGTATATTCGCTGTCGGTGGGAAATTCGTACAGCCGCACCTTGCCCGCGCCCAGCGCCTTGGTCGGCGTCGCCCAGAGCGACGGGCGGCGGTGATAGAAAACGCCATCATCCTGATAATGGTCGAAATTGCGGTCGCGCTGGAGCAGGCCGAAGCCCCTGGGGCTTTTCTCCGGGAAATCGCTGGTGTGCGGCCCCTTCGGATTGGCGAGGGCGCGGAAATGCGACGTTCCCGTTGCAGACCGGACGAGCAGGCCGTCGGAATCGTGGATTTCCGGCCGCCAGTCGGTCGCCAGTTTCCGGTGCGCCTGATCGTACCAGAACATGCTGGTCATCGGCATCAGGCCAAGTTCGGCGATGGGGCGGCGGGTGAACAGCGCCGCCTCTATATTCTGGTGCACCCCCTCCTCGTCGATGCCATTGCCGAAGCGATAGGCCCCGGTAACGCTCGCGCCGTCGAGCAGGGCGTAGACAGTGACCGCATCCGCGCCGGTGCGCTCGAGCCAGAAGGTGGTGAAGCGCGGAAACTCCTCCTTGCTGCTGGTGTCGATGGCGATGGCGCGGGCGGAGAGGCCATATTGCTTCTCCGCGCCCGCCGCCCGGAAATAGCTGGCCCCCATGAACACCAGCCAGTCCGCATCGCGCGCCGCGTTCATGAAGCGGAAGCCGGCAAACCCGGCGTCGGGGCCAAGCTGCGCGACCGGGTTGTCCGGCGTCATGTCGAACATGGTGGGGTCGTAGCGCAGCGGTGTCGACCGCCCATTCTCAACGATATTGATCGCGACCGGCTGGCCCGCCGTATTGCTCAAGGGAAAGAAACGGACGCCGGTGGCGTCGGCCTGATCGTTCCAGAGCGTCCGTTCGGGCCGGAACTGCGCCTTGTGCAGGGCGTCATAGCCGATCTTCGCGGCGGCGGCGTTATGCGGGGTTTCGGCATAGGGCGTTCGCGACAATGCCTGCGCCTGCGCGACCAGGGCTTTCCATGAGAAAGGCGTGGAAGCTGTGCCGGAACTCGCGCTGTCCTGGGCATGGAGCTGGCCAGGCATAAGCATCGCGGCGCTAGAAAGCGCGATCATGTCGCGCCGGGTGAGGTCGGTCATCATTCCATGATGGACCGCCCCGCGCCATTTTCAAGTCCTGTGGGGGACTGGTGCGGCAGTCGTACAGCTATTCCGTTCGGGCTGAGCTTGTCCTGCTGGGTTGAAAGGCTGCGTGCTCCTGCTTCCGCAGGAGCACGCCTGTTGCGGGGCGAGAGCACATCTTTGCCCAAAAACAGTTGAAGCCCCCGTCCGGGGGGACGGGGGCTTCTGTCTGGCCCGTTAATCGAAAGGAGGACCCCCGGCACGGTGGGGACTGTTAATGCGCCGGGGGTCTCATGGGCGGCTGATGGTGGACCAATACCTCAGCCGCTCATGTTCTTATGCCTTAGCGGATCAGGCTGAGGACGTTCTGCTGAGACTGGTTGGCCTGCGCCAGCATCGCGGTCGAGGCCTGGGCCAGGATTTGCTGCTTGGCGAGGGCGGTCGTCTCGGCCGAGAAGTCGGCGTCTTCGATCCGCGAGCGGGCTTCCGTCAGGTTGGTCATCGTGGTCGTCAGCGTGCTGACGGTCGTCTCCAGGCGGCTCTGGATACCGCCAAGGGTCGCTCGACCCTGGGAAACCGTATCAAGCGCCGTGCTGAGGGCGGCCAGCGAGCTGGAAGCGCCCGTCTGGGTGGAGAGGTCGATCGAGTCGAGGCCCAGCGAGGTCAGGCTGACCGCGTTGATTTCGACCGCAACCGTCTCAGAAGCCTTCGTGCCGGTCTGGATGTTCAGCGAAAGGCCGGTGGCGCCGCTGGTCAGAGTGGCCGAACCGCTCATCAGCGAGATGCCGTTGAAGGTCGTGCGGCCAGCGATATCGCTGATCTGACCCAGGAGCTGCGAAACTTCCGCCTGGATGCCGTCACGGTCGCTGTCGCTGACGGTGCCGTTCGAAGCCTGGACGGCCAGTTCGCGGACACGCTGCACAATGTTGGTGACTTCGCCCAGAGCGCCTTCAGCAACCTGCGCCAGCGAGATGCCGTCGTTGGCGTTGCGGGTCGCAGCGGCCATGCCACGGATTTCGGCGGTCATCTTGGTGGAGATGGCGAGGCCGGCGGCGTCGTCCTTGGCGCTGTTGATGCGCTTGCCGGTCGACAGGCGTTCGATCGAGGTAGAAAGGCTGCGATTTGCGGACTGCGATGCGTTTGCAGAGCGAAGGGCAGCGACGTTGGTTCCGATAACAGTCATGGGGTGTTCCTTTCCCGCTTAAAACTTCAGGTCGCCCGCTTTAAGTCAGCGTCACTGCGGCCTCGAATGGAGATAACGGCGGGGCGAAACGATCTTTAAATCGGCCGCGAATTTTTTTGTCTCTCACGTGCGCGTACGCGCGCGGGATTCTTTCGTTAACTGCGTTGTGAGGGAAAAAGCCCGATTTTCCTGAACAGCGGATCGGGGCAGCGCTTTGCCGCATGCGGAAATTAATTGCCGGTCCGGCGGCAATCCTTTCCGCGCGTTAACCACATGATAATCGTTTCCGGGCAGATTAACCCCATCGAAAGGCGCGAAGGAAAGTACGGGGGTACCGGACTTCGCAACATAGCGGGGACCGTTCATGTCAATGCTGGACATGAGCCTGAGCGTCTGCAGGCTCGTTCCGAGCCTGAAGCTCTGGCTCGAAAACGCTCTGATCGAGGTTGGAACGGTCGACGCCGCTTCGCCGCGCGAAAAGGGCGACATCCGCATCCTGCTGATGACCGAGATCGCGCACGCCACGCATCGCGACATATTGATCGACTATCGCGACGGCGCGCCGAGCTATCATGCGGCGGCCAACGGCTTTCCCGCGCGGATCGCCTTCGGCATCGACGATGCGGGCCTGGGCATGGCGCTGGTCACGGAACTGGTGCGCCCGGCCGGCATGCCCGCCGTTGGCGACGAAGCCAGCGCGAAGCTGATGCGCCTGGCCACCCGGATCGCCAAGAGCGACGCGACCGCTCTGATTCAGGGCGACACCGGCACCGGCAAGGAGGGCATGGCCCGCTTCCTGCACGCGCAGAGCAACCGCGCCGAGAAGGATTTCATCGCCGTCAACTGCGCCGCGCTGCCCGAAACCATGATGGAAGCGATGCTGTTCGGCCACCGCAAGGGCAGCTTCACCGGCGCGGCCGCGGCGTCGGACGGCCTGTTCCTGGCCGCCGATGGCGGCACGCTGTTCCTGGACGAGATCGCCGAGCTGCCGCTGGCCCTGCAGGCCAAGCTGCTCCGCGCGCTGCAGGAAGGCGAAATCCTTCCCGTCGGCGCGACCCATCCGGTGCCCGTCAATGTCCGCGTCATCGCCGCCTGCAACCGCGACCTGGCCGCCGAGTGCGAAATGGGCCGGTTCCGCAGCGACCTTTACTGGCGTCTCAATGTGATGCCGCTGGAACTGCGTCCGCTGGCCGAGCGCCGCCGCGACATTTCCGCCATTTCCGCCAATCTGCTGCTGCGCCATTTCGCGCAGATGGGTACGCAGGACGCCTTCCCCTGGCCGACGGCCGAGGCGATGGACCGGCTGACCGCGCATAGCTGGCCGGGCAACGCCCGCGAGCTGGGCAATGTGCTGCAGCGCGCGATGGTGCTGCGCGAGGGCGCCCGCATCGACACCGGCGACCTGAACATTGCTGGTCCCGTCACCACCACAATGGCCCCGGCAAGCAATGACAGCGCGCCGGTCCGCCTGGCGGACGTCGCCCGCATGTCGAAGATCGACGCCATCCGCCACGCCCTGCGCGAAACCGACGGGCACAAGGCGATGGCCGCGCGGAAACTGGGAATTTCGGAACGCACCCTGCGCTATCGGCTCGCCGAAATGCGCGAACTTGCCGCCGCCTGAGGGGGTCTAGGTCATGACGAGCATATCCAGCACTGACAGCGTGATGGCGATCCGCAACGCCATCCTGCAGAAGAATGCGGCCCTGCGCGACGTCGCCTCGACCGGCGCGCCCGGCGCAGCCGATGTCGGCGGCGCGGCGGGCGGCACGAAGGCGGGCGACTTCACCTCCGCGCTCAAATCCGCGCTGACGCAGGTCAACGGTCTTCAGGCGAACGCCAATGAAGCCGCCACCGCCTTTGAGCGTGGCGAAACCACAGACATCGCCTCGGTGATGCTGGCCAAGCAGCAGGCCTCGATCGGGTTCGAAGCGACCCTTCAGGTCAGAAACAAACTCCTGTCCGCCTACAAGGACATCATGAGCATGCCGGTATAATCGATGAGCGACAATAACCTCACCCTCGACAATAGCGGCGGCGCTGCCGTCTCCGGCGGTCTCCCCGCGCTCGGCTCCGGCCGGGGCGGGATTGATGGCGTAAAGGACCGCATCAGCGGCTTCTTCCGCCAGCCCGCGATCACCCGCAGCCTGCCGATGCTCGGCCTGCTCGGGGTTGTCGCCGCGGCCGGCCTCGCCTGGATGGCCCTGCGCGAACCGCCGCAGCGCGACCTGTTCCGCGGTCTGCCCGATGGCGATCAGGCGGCCGTGGCCGAGGTGCTCGACAAGAACGCCATCGCCTATAATTTCGGCAACTCCGGCGCGATCACCGTGTCGGAGGACGATTATTTCAAGGCGAAGATGATGCTCGCCAGCCAGGGCCTGCCCAAGAGCGCGCCGGACGGCAACAGCATGATCGACAGCCTGCCGATGGGCGCAAGCCGCGCCGTCGAAGGCGAAAAGCTGCGTTCGGCCCGCGAAATGGACCTGGCCCGCACGATCGAGGCGATTGACTCGGTCGAGAGCGCCCGCGTCCATCTGGCCGTCGAAGCGCCCAGCATCTTCCTGCGCGACCGCACCAAGCCCTCCGCCTCCGTCATGCTGCGTCTGGCCAACGGCCGCAGCCTGTCCGATGCGCAGGTGCAGGCCATCGTGCATCTGGTCGCCTCATCCGTGCCGGAACTGTCGCCCGACCAGATTTCGGTCGTCGACCAGAATGGCAATCTGCTGTCGAACAACAACAGCGACGCCGCCTCCGACCGCCAGATCGCGGTGCAGGCGCAGGTCGAGGATCGCTATCGCCGCGCCGTCGTCGCGCTGCTGACGCCGATCCTGGGCGCTGACAAATTTTCGACCGAAGTGCATGCGGACATGAACTTCGCCGAGCGTCAGGCGACCCGCGAAACCTATCCGCAGGACGAATCCCGTCTGCGCAGCGAACAGGGAAGCTGGTCCGCCGATCCCAAGGCGGCGGGCGGCGAAGCCGGAGGCATTCCGGGCGCGCTGTCCAATCAGGCCCCGCCGCCGCCGATCGCGCAGGCCAACAACCCCAATCCGGCCGCCGCGCCCGGCGCGACGCCTGCCGCCACGGCAGCCGCCGGAACGGAGGCCACGGGTCCGGCGAACAAGACCGAGGAAAGCTATAGCCGCAATTATGATCTGGGCCGCGAGGTTTCCGTCACCAAGGATGCGGTCGGCACCGTCAAGCGCCTGTCGGTCGCCGTGGCGCTGGACACCGATGCCGCCGGCAAACCGCGCTCGGCGCAGGAAATCGCCGCTCTCGAAGCGCTGGTGAAGGGCGCGGTCGGCTTCGACCAGAGCCGTGGCGACACGGTGGCCCTGTCCTCACGCGGCTTTGCCAAGGTCGCCGACGTAACGACGCCCTGGTATGAGGCGAGCTGGGTATCCATGCTGGTCCGCAACCTGTCCGCGCTGGCCGTGGTGCTGGTCCTGCTGCTCGGCATCGGCCGCCCGCTGCTGAAGCGCCGCGCCGCCGCCAAGGAAGCATCGGCGGCCGATACCGCCGTGCAGGGGCAGAAGATCGGCCGCGAAATCGCCACTGAACTGACCCGCGCGGCACAGGCCGATCCGGCCCGCCCGGTGACGCTCGACATGATCTCGGCGACGCCGGACTATGCCTCGCGCGCCAGCCTGATCAAGAATTTCGTCAAGCAGGACCCCGACCGGGCTGCCCTGGTCGTCCGTGACCTCCTGAAAGAAGGGAAGAAGCAGGATGCTTGAGGGTCCGGTCCAGGACGGCAATCCGCTGCAAGGTAGCGCTGCGGCCGCCGTCCTCCTGATGCTGTTCGACGAGGATGAGGCCGCGCAGATACTCGCGCGGCTGGAACCGGAAGAAGTGCGCCAGCTCGGCTACGCCATGTATGATGTCGCCGATGTCGAGGTGGAGGAGGTCAACCAGGCCCTCGACCGCTTCGTGACCAAGGCGAAGCGCCGCACCACCATCGGCTATGGCGCGACCCAGCATATCCGGGGCGCGATGCACAAGGCGCTTGGTCCTGAACGGGCCGACAATATGCTGGCGCGGATCACCCCGCCGACCCAGTCCACCAAGCTGGAAATGCTGAAGTGGATGGAGGCGAAGGAGATCGCGGCGCTGATCGATTGCGAGCATCCGCAGGTGATGGCGCTGGTCCTGGCCCATCTGGAGGCGCCGGTCGCCGCCGATGTGCTGCAGCTTCTGCCCGCGGAGCATCAGGAAGAAGTGGTGTATCGCATCGCGACGCTCGGCCCGGTGGGCAGCGAGGCGCTGGACGAGCTGGAGGTCCTCCTCTCGCGCGGCGGCGCGGTCAAGTCGCAGGGCACGCAGTCGCAGCGCGGCGGCACGACCGAAGCGGCGGCGATCATGAACAATGTCCGCAAGGAGAATGAGCAGCGCATTATCAAGGCGCTGGCCAAGCGGGACAAGAATATCGCGCAGTCGATCGAGGAGGAGATGTTCGTCTTCGACAACCTGATCGACATGGACGACAAGAATATGGGCGCGCTGATGCGCGGCGTGGACAACGAAGTGCTGGTCGTCGCGCTGAAGGGCGCGAACGAACTGCTCAAGGGCAAGATCTTCAACGCCATGTCCAGCCGTGCGGCGCAGTCCATCGCCGACGAGATGGAGGAGCGCGGGCCGATCCGCCTGGCCGAGGTCATCGAGGCGCAGAAGGCGATCGTCGCCACCGCGCGCCGCATGGCCGACGCCGGTACGCTGATGCTGGGCGGCAAGGGGAACGATTTTGTCTAACCTCTGGGCCGCCAACAGCGCGGGACAGGATATCCAGCAGGTCGGGATCAGCGGCTATGCCGCCGCGGGCAACCGGGGCAGCTTCCGCGCGCTGTTCGCCGATGGACAGGCCATGTCCGTCCGCCAGCCCGCCAATCAGGATGCGGCCAATGCCGTCGATCCGGTCGATCAGGCGCATGCCGACGGCTTCGCCATGGGTTTCGAGGAAGGCAGCCGGATAGCGGCGGAGGCCGCGGCCGACGACCGCGAGGCGCAGATGCGCCTGGCCGACGCGCTGGAGCAGCTTGCCCCGGCGCAGAGCGGCACGCTGGCGACGATGCTGTCCGCCACGGTCGTCCGGCTGGTCGAACAGATTGTCGGGCAGGTGGCGATAGACGAGGATCTGCTGCGCCAGCGCTGCGAGGCGGTTGCCGCCTTCATCGACGAGAATGACGCGAAAAATGCGCTGCATGTGAACCCGGTCGACGTGCCCTTCCTGCAGAATGCCGACATCGCCGTGCCGGTGGTGCCCGATCCGCAGATGCGGCGGGGCTGCGTGCGGCTGGATACGGTCGACGGCTGGATCGAGGACGGCCCGGACGTGCGCCTGTCCCGCCTGAAAGCCATGCTGGACGATATGGAGGGCAAGCTGTGATCCGCGCCGCCCTGACCCAGGCCGAAAATCTGTTCGATCATATCGGCATCCAGAACAACACGCCGCGCCATGTCGGGCGTCTGGTCAGCCATGATGCGGGCATGATGGAAGTCACCGGCTTCACCCGGCCGATCGGCGCGGGGGCGAAGGTGATCGCGGCCGACGGCACGCTGGCGCGGGCCGAGGTGGTGGGCTTTCGCGGCAACCGCACGCTGCTGGTGCCGCTCGACACCGATGCGCCGCTGGAAAAGGGCGCGCGCGTCGAGCCGGACAGCGCCGCCAATATGGTGCAGGTCGGCGAAGGGCTGATCGGCCGGGTCATCGATGCGATGGGCCAGCCGCTGGACCGCAAGGGGCCGGTGATCGCCGGCGGCATCTGGCCGCTCAATGGCGTGCGCGGCAATGTGCTGGACCGGGGCCGGGTGACCGAGCCGTTCGATCTGGGCGTGCGCGCGGTCAATGCGCTGCTGACCGCCGGATGCGGCCAGCGCATCGCCATCATCGCGGGGTCGGGCGTCGGCAAGTCGGTGCTGATGGGCCAGATGATCGCGGGCGCGGAGGCGGATATCGTGGTCGCGGGCCTGATCGGCGAGCGCGGGCGCGAAGTCAGCGACTTCCTTGAGACAAAGCTTTCGGGCGGGATGATGGCCAAGAGCGTCGTCGTCGCCGTCCCCGCCGATCACCCCCCGGTGCTGCGCCTGCGCGCCGCCGCGCGGGCGACGGCCATCGCCGAATATTTCCGGGCGCAGGGCAAGAAGGTCCTGCTGCTGATCGACAGCCTGACCCGTTGCGCCCATGCGCAGCGCGAGATCGGCCTGGCGCTGGGCGAGCCGCCGGCGATGAAGGGCTATCCCCCTTCCGCCCTGGCGCTGATCCCCAAGCTGGTCGAGCGCGCGGGCGTGGACAGCCGCTCAGGCGGGTCGATCACGGCGCTTTATACCGTGCTGGCCGATGGCGACGATACGGACGATCCCATCGTCGATGCCGCGCGCGCGATCGTCGACGGGCATTTCGTGCTGTCTCGGCACCTGTCCGAACAGGCGATCTTCCCCGCCATCGATATCGGCAAGTCGCTCTCGCGCGTGATGGCCGATGTGGTGGATGACGAGCATCTGGCGACGGCCGCAGCCTATCGCCGCCTCTGGGCCGCCTATGAGGAGAATAAGGACCTGATCCTGATGGGCGCATACCGTCCCGGCAACGATCCGGTCATCGACGAGGCCGTCAGCCGCAGGCAGGACCTGCTGGAATTTCTGCGGCAGGACCAGCGCGGGCGGGTTGACCTCAACACGTCCATCGCCGCCCTTGTTTCCGAGTTCGGCGCATGAAGGGCCTGCTCGACCGCCGCCACCGCGTCGTGCGCGTCCGCCATGTGCAGCACGCCATGGCCGTTGCCGAGACCGTGCGCGCGCAGGACGAGGCGAACGCCATCGCCAACAATGCCGCGCGCCTCAGCCGGGTGCGCGCCGACCTGTTCCAGAGCGAGAATCTGGCGACCGGCGCGTCCTTCGCCGCCTATCGCGAGCTGGCCGGACGGCTGGAGCAGGCGGGCAGGCAGCTCGACGGCGCGCTCTATGATGCGAACCGCAAGGTCGAGGACCGGCAGGGCAAGCGCATCGAGGCGAACCGCGAGCGCGAGATCGCCCAGAAATTGAAGGACCGCGCCCGTGCGGCCCTGGACGAACAGTTCGAGATGCGCCTGCAGGCGCTGCCTCGCTACCGCCGCACACAGATGAGAGAAGAAGGATGAGCATGAACGTCCTGACGAACCTGATGGCATTGCTGACGCCGAAAACGGCGAAGGATGCAGCGCAGACCCAAGCCGCCAGTCAGGCCGCGGGGGCCGCAGACTTCGCCGCGCTGATGGAGACGCCAGCCCCCGGAGCCGCCGGTGCGGCCATGCCGGGCGCGCCCGTTGCTTTGCCGGTCGTCGGCGATGGCGCGGCCGATCCAGCGCAGGACGCCGCTGCTGCCGGGGCGCTGCCCCTGCCGCATCAGACCGCAGCGGCGCTGGCGCAGCAGATCGCCCTGCCGGTTGCGGGCGCAAAGGCGATACGGAATGCGACGGTATCGGCGGGCGCCGAACCGGCCGGCGGCAAGGCGCTGCCGGTGGTCGATCATGACCCGGCCGAGGGCGGTGAAAGCCAGTCCGAAAGCATGGGTGAAAGCGATGCTGAACGCGACGGTGTATCCGCGATTGCGTTGGCCATCCCGGCGGCCGATGGGCAGGCCGCGGTTGCGATGAGCGGGGCGGCCGCGCCGGTGGCCTCTCCAACGCCTGCGCCGCTTCCCAAGCAGGGGCAGGGCGGCGCATCGGTTGACGGCGTCGCAACGGTCGGCGGGGGCCGCAACGGCGCGAAAAATGGTTCGGTAAATATAGCAGATATCAAATCGGATAGCGGAACCACTGCGGATAATCGCGCGGCAGCGGGCGTTTCCGGGGCATTCGACCAATTTGGCGCCCAATCGGGCGTTCAGCCGGGCGCGCCCCTGTCCGGCGCTCTGTCCGGCGTTCCCTCTGGCGCGGCCGCGCTTGCTGCAGCCGGTGCGGGCGCGGCTGGGCAGTCCGCCGGTCCGAAGGGCGCGCCTTCTGGACGCGACAGGGTGGCGACGGATGCATCCGGGGCCGCCGCAACGGCCAGCCCCTTGCCTAGCCCGGCCGCGCAAAGCGCCGCCGCCCAGATGTCCACCGTTGCCGGGACAACCCCGCCCGCCGCGATGCCTTTGCGCCTTGCGGGCAGGGCGTCGGTTACGGCGGCGCGCGCGGAGGCTCCCGACATGCCGGTGGCGACGCCCGCCGCCTCAGCGCAGCCCGGCGACGCCGCCGCGGCGATACCCCAGGCCATAGTGCAGGCGGCTGGCGGACACCCCGCCACCGTCGTCGCGCAGGCCGCCGCCAAGGATGCTCCGGCAGCGGCGCTGCCCGCCATGGAGACGGACGCGCCGGCGATTGGCGAGGCGACGGCGCTGCTGCGCATGGCCGCCGCCGCTCCGGCGGAAAAGCGCGGCGCGACGCCGGGCGTTCCGGCCTATGACGCGCCCAAGGGGTCGGCGAAGGCGGAAGCCGCGCCGCACGCCGCAGAGGTCCGCCCGGCCGAACAGGCCGCCAGCGCCGACCGGCCGGTTCCTACGGTCCATGCGATGCAAGCCTCTCTGGCGAGCGCCTTTCCAACCGTGACTGCCGGGACGCAGCCAGTGACGGACCTGTCCGCCACGCTGGGCCAGCAGGTGATCGACATGAGTTCCGGCGGTCAGTGGATCGACGGGCTGGCGAAGGAGATTGCGACGTTGGCGTCGGGCACGGGCCAGGGCAGTTTCCGCCTGTCGCCCGAACATCTGGGACCGATGCGGGTCGACATCCGCCATGGCGATCTGGGCGCTGAAATCAGCCTGACCGTGCAGACGGCGGCCGCCGAGAGCGCGTTGCGGCAGGACAGCGACAGGCTGAAGGCCGATGCGCAACTGTCCGCCGTGCGCGTGCATGAGGTGCGGGTGGAGCGCGTGCATAATGTCGCCGAAACCGCGCGCAGCGACGGGGCCGGTAACCAGAATGGCGGCAATAATAATGGCGGCGCATCCTCCTGGAATCAGGGCGGGACGCAGGCCGCATTTTCCCAGTCGCAGGGCCAGTCGAACGGTTCTTCCCAGGCCAATGCGCAGGGGCAGGGCAATGGACAGCAGGGGGGGCGTAAAGTTTCGGGCGGCGATGCCGTTCTTAACCATGCCGGACCGTCGGACCAGCGCGGAGATGACGCGCAGGACGGAGTACGGCGCGCGCGTTACGCCTGATCCAAGAGGGACTAGACGATGAGTGAAGAAGCCGCACCGGCGCCCGCAAAGAAGGGCAAAGGCAAGAAGATCATCATGCTTGCGGCCCTGGTGGTCGTGATCGGCGGCGCAGGCGCTGCCGGTGGCCTGTATGCGGCGGGCGCGTTCAGCGCGCACGAAACCGGTCCCAAAGAAGATTTCAACAAGCCGCAACTGGTGCTGGCGGGCGAAAATCCCGAAGAAATCGGCAACAGCTTTGCCGCCAAGGCGAAGGCCGCGCATGAGGAAGGCGCGCCCGAAGGTCCCGGCCACAAGCCCGGCAAGGGCATCGACCTGCCCGCCCCCAGAGACCCGTCAAAATATCAGGCGACCTATTTCCAGGTGCAGGCCCCCTTCACGTCGAACATGGTCGACACGGACAGTTTCGCGCAGATCTCCATCGCGGTCGCGACCTATTATGACAACCGCGTGATCCAGGCGATGACCACCCATGAGATGGCGATTCGGTCGGCGATTCTGATGATGCTGGCGCAGCAGGGCGCGACGCAGCTCAGCACGCCGGAGGGCAAACAGGCGCTGCAGGCCAGACTTAAGTCGACAATTAACGGCGTTTTGAAGCAAAAGACCGGCTACGGCGGCATTGATAACGTTTATTTTACCAATTTCGTTATTCAATAGGGGGTCCGCCGCCGGGTCAGTCCCTTGGTATCGGACAGGGGACTGACTGTAATGGACGACGTTCAACCATTTGCTTTTGGCCGCGGCGAGGCGCAGCCTCCCGTGATGCTGTCGGGTCTGGACCGGCTGGGCGACAAGCTCGGCCGGGGTCTGCGCGACATCATAGAGCCGATGGCGGCGTGCAAGCCGGCCGTCACGTCCGCTCCCGTCGAACTGGTGAACTATGGCGACTGGGCCGTGAAGGTGCAGCCGCTGGCCAGCATCGGCGTCTATCGCCTGCTGCCGCTGAAGGGGAACACGCTGCTCCATATGGATGCGCGGCTGATCTCCACGCTGGTCGACCGCTTTTATGGCGGGGCCGGCAATCGCCCGGCGCCCTCCCGCCCCGAATTCACGCCCACCGAAGAACGGCTGATCATGCGCCTGTCCGAAGGGTTCATGACGGCGCTGGTGGCCTGCTGGTCCGACACGCTGACGCTGGAGGCCGTGCAGATCGCGCGGGAATCCGGTCTGGGCTTCGCGTCGGGCATCCAGCCGGGCGACCAGATGGTGCTGCAGCGTTTCACCATTGACCTGACCGCCAATGAGAAATTCCCGGTGGAACTGCTGTTCCCGCTGGCCGCGCTGCGCGCGATCGAGCCGCTGATGGGCGCGCCGAAGGTCCATGACGAAAGCAGCGAGATCGACCCGGTGTGGCAGGCGCGGATCGAGCGCCAGATGGCGAACATCCGCCTGCCCGCCCGTACGGTGCTGGCGCGGCCGGACCTGTCGCTGTCCGAACTGATGGGATTGCAGCCGGGCGACATCATCCCCGTGCATATCAACCGCAGCCTGCCGCTGATCGTGGGCGACCGCATCGTCGCCCATGGCAGCATCGGCGAGCAGGACGGGCGGGCCGCCTTCATGATCGAAAAACTGAATTAACGCGAAAGACCGGGACCAGAAGCAATGAGTGATATGAGCGAAGCGCCGAAGATTGAGGGCCGGGTGGGCGAAGGGATCGGCCGCATGGCCGCCAACCGCCATTTCCGCACCCTGTCCGACATACCGGTGCGCCTGACCGTAGAGGTCGGTTCGACCAGCCTGAAACTGGCCGAGGTGATGGACCTGGCCGAAGGCAGCGTGGTGGAACTGGACCGTCAGGCGGACGAACTGCTTGACATCATGGTTAACGGAGCCTTGATCGCCAAGGGCGAGGTGGTGACCGTCAACGGGCGCTACGGCATCCGCGTGGTCGAGGTGGCGAACACCGAAGCCCGCATGGCCGGAGTGGAACGGCGCGGCTGACACCCTCTTGATCACGGCTTCGGCCGGTTGAAAGGCACGGGTAGATGTTCTGGTATTTCGTGAAGCTGATTATCCTGCTGCCGCTGGTCGGCGGCATGGCCTTCGCCGCGCTGTGGCTGTGGCGCAAATATCAGCCCGGCATGATCGGCGGACAGGGCGACCGCATCCTGAAAATCGTGGAAGCGTTGCCGCTGGGCACGTTCGGCAAGCTCGCCGTCGTGGAATTTGAGGGCAAGCGCCTGCTGATCTCCGTTACGCGCGGCAAGATCGAGAAAATCGCCGAGAGCGACGCGAAGGAAAGCTTCGCCAGGAGCATCGAGCGTGTTCGGTGACGTCCCGGCCTCATTTTTACCGTCACCCATGCGCGGGCTGTGCTTAGGCATGACACCGTCCGTTCGCCCTGAGCCTGTCGAAGGGCTGCACTTCACTTCAAGAACAGGGCAGGGCTTCGACAAGCTCAGCCCGAACGGGTGTAGGTCGGCCCTAGCAGGGGTGACGAGGTTTGTGTGCGTCGCGCTGGCGGTCCTTATCGCCTTCGCCTTCGCCCATCCCGCTTTTGCGCAGGCCGCGCCTGCCGCGCCGGGGGCGGGCAATACGTCCGGCGCGCTGACCCGCGCGCTGGGTCAGGTTTCCGGCGACGGCCGTTCGCTCTCGCTCTCGCTGCAAATCCTCATCCTGATGAGCCTGCTGACGGTGCTGCCGTCGCTCGTTCTGATGATGACCAGCTTCACCCGCATCATCATCGTCCTGTCGCTGCTGCGCCAGGCGCTGGGCCTGCAACAGACGCCGCCGAACCAGGTGCTTGTGGGCCTCGCGCTGTTCCTGTCGCTGTTCGTGATGCGGCCGGCGATCGACCAGATCAACGCGCAGGCGTTCGACCCCTATGGCAATGGCCAGATCTCCATCGAGGAGGCGGTGGGCCGCGCGGGCAAGGTGCTGCACGGCTTCATGAGCAAGCAGACGCGCCAGAATGACCTGAAGATGTTCGCGGGGCTGGCCGAGGCGCCAGCCTTCCGCAGCCCGGCCGATGTGCCCTTCACCATCCTGCTGCCCGCCTTCGTCACCAGCGAACTCAAGACCGCGTTCCAGATCGGCTTCATGATATTCCTGCCGTTCCTGATCATCGACCTTGTGGTTGCATCGACATTGATGGCGCTGGGCATGATGATGCTGTCGCCGACGATCATATCCATGCCGTTCAAGCTATTGCTGTTCGTGCTGGTCGACGGATGGGCGCTGACGATGGGGTCCCTCGCCAGTTCGTTCGCGACATGACGGACCATTTTTGCCCCCTTCCGTTCGTGTCGAGCGTAGTCGAGACACGTTGCGCGCGGTGTCTCGACTACGCTCGACACGAACGGGTGCGAGAGTTCTAGGCGATGGAGAATAGCGATTTCTTCATGGGGCTGGCGCAGCAGGCGCTGTGGGTGACGGCGCTGGCGACGGCGCCGGTCCTGCTTCCGGCGCTGGTCGCGGGCCTGTTGCTGGGCATGATCCAGGCGGCGACGTCGATCAACGAGGCGACGCTGAGCTTCGTGCCGAAGCTGATCATCGTCGGCGGCATGCTGGCGCTGTTCGGCGGATCGATCATGATCCTGATCGCCGACTTCACCCGCGAGATATTCGCCCGCATCCCCGATCTGCTCAGATGATCGCGCGCCTTTCATGATCGCTCCGGGTTTCGTCGGCGTCGAAGCGCAACTGTGGGTCCTGCTGATCGCGATGATCCGGCCGGGCGCGGCGTTTCTGGCCGCGCCGATCTTCGGCGCGCCGACGGTGCCGGTGCAGTTAAGGCTGATCCTGGCGCTGGCGCTGGGCGTCGCCGCGCTCAACAGCGTGAAGATCGTCCTGCCGCCCGATGGCATCGCCAGCTTTCAGGGCATCATGCTGGTCATGGGCGAGGTGCTGTGCGGCCTCGCCATGGGGTTCGCACTGCAGATCGGCTATGCCGCCGCCTTTGTTGCGGGCGAGACGGTGGGCAACACCATGGGCCTGGGCTTCGCCGCGATGGTCGATCCGCAGTCGGGCCAGTCGACGCAGGCGGTGGGGCAGTTCCTGTCGATCCTCGCCACCTTCCTACTGCTCGGTATGGACGGGCATCTGCTGCTCGTCGGGTTCGTCGTCAAAAGCTATCAGGCGCTGCCGCCCGGCGCGGCGATGCTGTCCAATGACGCGGTGTGGAACCTCGTTCAGTTCGGCGGCACGCTGCTGGGCGCGGGGCTGACAATTGCGCTGCCGGTGGGGTTCGCGCTGGTGCTGGTGCAACTTGTCATGGGCATGCTGGCGCGGTCCGCGCCGTCGCTCAACCTGTTCGCGGTCGGCATGCCGGTCGCGTTGCTCGCCGGGATCATCCTGCTCGCCATCGCCGCGCCGGTGATGGGCGAGGGCATCGCCAATTCGCTGAGGGCCGGCCTTGAGGCCGCCGAAGCCATAGCGTCGGGGAACTGACCGATGGCGGGCAATCAGAGCGGTGGCGAAAAGACCGAGAAACCGACAGCCAAGCGGCTTTCCGAAGCCGCGAAGAATGGCGATCTCCTCCAGTCCCGCGATCTGGCCACCGCACTGGTGGTGATGGCGGGCGCGGCGTGGCTGGCGATTGCCGGGCCGTCGCTGTTCGACGCCATCGCTCATATGCTGACGCAGGGGCTGCGGTTCGACCATCGCGACGTTGTGGATTTCTCGCCCTCGGCCCGCTTCTACACCTTGCTTGGCGTCGTGGCGCTGCCAGTGGGCGGCATATTGCTGGCGACGGTTGCCGCGGCGATTGCGGGGCCTGCGCTGCTGGGGTCGCTGGGATTCCGGCCCAATGCTTTTTCGGTGAAGCCGTCCAAGCTCAACCCCCTGACCGGCGTGAAGCGCATCTTCGGCCTCCAGGGGCTGATCGAGCTGGCCAAGTCGATCGCCAAGGTGACTCTGCTGGGCGCGGTCGGCTTCTGGCTGGTGTGGGACCGGCTGACGGCGATTATCGGCATGGGTCGCAACGGGCTGGAGCCGGCCATCGCGGAAGTCGGCAGCCTGTTCATCCTGGCCTGCGTCGCAATGGCGGGCGCGCTGTTTGTGATCGCGGGCATCGACGTGCCCTCGCAGATCATGCAGCGGAACAAGCGCCTCTATATGACCAAGCAGGAAGTGCGCGACGAGCATAAGGAGCAGGAAGGATCGCCGGAGGTCAAAGGACAGATTCGCCGCCGCCAGTTGGAGGTGATGAACAATTCGACCCGCAAGGCCGTGGCCGACGCGAGCGTCATCATCACCAACCCGACCCATTTCGCTGTCGCCCTGCGCTATCATCCCGGCAAGGACGCAGCGCCGGTCGTCGTCGCGCGCGGCCGCGACCTGATCGCCGCCGCCATCCGCGACGTCGCCAACGAGAAATCGGTGCCGGTGCTGCAATATCCCGAACTGGCCCGCGCCATCTACTTCACGTCGCGCGCCGGGCAGATCGTCGACGAGGCGCTTTATATGGCCGTCGCCACCGTGCTGGCCTTCGTTTTCCGCGTCGAGAACAAGATGGCGACCGAAATGGATCGCCCCTTCATTACCGTGCCGGACGCGATGCGGTTCGACGCGGACGGAAAGAAAATGGCGGAATAATTTTGTCCGTTCAGACAAGTCCGTCTGGTTGCAGAAAATTAATCCTTGTCTGTCAGATACTTCGCAGGCAGACGTGGACCAGAAAAAAATTGCGTTGGTGAATTAAAGATTAGGCGCATTCGTCCGTAATATATTCATGGGGACGCATTTAGGTTTGTGCGTCATGAACGAGTATCAGTCACGCAGCGAGATAGCGCCCGTCGACCGCGTTACGCGGAAGGTGGCGGCTGTTCCCAGCGTGCCCGCCGCGACTCCGGTCAATGCGGACACTCAGGCGGCGGTATCCCAGGCTCCGGCAGCGCCAACGCCGGCCGACAATGCGGTCAACCTGGCCGCGGGCAGCGAGGAGCAGCTTGCCAGCGCAGCGGAATATGCGCGCGTTCACGCCAGCATCGCAGATATCCTCGCTGGGCTTCGCGCCGGGCAGTCCAGCAACACCCAGACCAATGACGAAGCGGAATCGGCGATCACCGCGCTGTTGCCGCAGCCCGTGATCATCGTGCCCCTTCCGCCCGCCAGCAAGGAAATGGTGGAGCGCGCCGTGATGCTCGCCAAGGCGATGGCCGATCAGGCGCAGGTGACGCGCAGCGCGCAGGCGCATCTGAAGCCCGGCACGGTAGACCAGATCCTCGCCACCGCAGCCTGATTGCCGGCCGGTATTCGCCGCCATCCAGAGAGGATGGGCGCGCCCGTTTCCGTGAAGCGTTTCGTTAAGCATAATCGGCTATCCGCGTAGCAGATTATTATCGGCTGGCGCTAAATCCACCCGCGCGCCTGCCGTTCTATCCCCTTGAAAGGGAACGCACATGACGTCCATTGGCAGCAGCATTTCGGCATCGCTTGGTATCGGCTCCGGCATCGACACCTCCGCGCTCGTCAAAAATCTGGTTGCAGCGGTGCGCGAACCCAAGGAAACGGTGATCACCGGCCGCCAGACGACCAATAATGCGCGCGTTTCCGCACTGGCCTCGGCCTCCAGTTCGCTCGACACCTTTTCCAACGCGCTGACCAGCCTGCTGTCCGGCACCGGCTTTTCCGGCACGCCGACATCCAACGACCCGACAATCGTGAACGTCGCGGCCCTGCCCGGCGGGACGCCCAAGGGCCTGCCCGCGCAGATCGAGGTCAAGCAGCTCGCCTTTGCGCAGACGCTGGAATCGACGGCGCTGGCCAGCAAGACCACGGCGGTTGGCCTTGGCACGCTGACGCTGACCACGGCGTCGGGCAGCTCGACGATCACCATCGACAGCACCAACAACACGCTGGAGGGCCTTGCCGCCGCGATCAACGGCAAGAATGCGGGCGTCACCGCAACCGTCGTGACAGACAATCAGGGCGCGCGCCTGGTCATGAAGGGCGAGACGGGCGAGGCGAACGCCTTCACCCTGACCGCCGGAACGGCCGACGCCGACCTGCAGCGCTTCACCTTCACCGGCACCAACACGCCCGGCAGCCTGCAGAAGAAGCAGAGCGCGCAGGACAGCATCATCGCGATCGACAATGTGGAGATGCACAACAGCACCAACACCATCGACACCGCGCTTCCCTATGTCCGCATCGACCTGAATAAAGCGGCGCCGGGCACGGTGGTCACGCTGGCCAGCAATGAGCCGACATCGACGATGCGGGATCTGGTGGTCGAATTTGTCGATGCCTATAACACGCTGCGCAAGGCGCTGAACTCCGTATCGGCCACCGGCACGGACGCCTCCACCGCAGGCGCACTGGCGGGCGACGCGGGCATTCGCGACATGAAAACGCAGCTTGCCCGGCTGTCCTCCACCAACCTGATCGATTCTGGCCCGGTGCGCACCCTCGCGGACTTGGGCATAAGCACCAATCGCGACGGCACGCTGGCGCTCGACACAACCAAGCTGGACGCGGCGATCGCCGCCAATCCGGCCGCGGTGACGCAGATGCTCAATCCGTCGGTCGCATCCGACACCAATCCCGGCCTGGCAGGCGCGATGAAGAAGGTGCGGGATTCGATCCAGGGCGAAGGCGGCGCGCTTGCCGCATCCCAGCGCAAATACAAGGCGCTGCAGACGGAACTGACCGACCAGCTTGAGAAGCTGGACAAGGATATGACTGACTATCAGGAGCGCATGACCACCATCTACGCAAAGATGGAAGCGCAACTGACCGCGATGAAGGCCACGCAATCCTATCTGGAGCAGCAGGTCGCGGTCTGGACCAACAGCAACTCATAACGACGCATAAGGGACGATGACGACGATGTTCTATGGACAGGGCTATGCAGGATCGGCAACGCGGCGCTATGCGGCTGTGCATGCCGGCAGCCGCATCGAGGGCGCATCGCCCCATGCGCTGGTCAAGATCCTGTTCGACGAGCTGATGTTCGCCATGGACGCCGCCGTCGTCGCCGACCGGCAGGGCGACAGCGCGAAATCCGCCGAGAAAAGCGCGCGTGCGCTCACCATCCTGCACGCGCTGGAGTCCAGCCTGGATTTCGACCAGGGCGGCGAGATCGCCGTTGGGCTGGCGCACATCTATCGCGAGGCGCGCCGCCTGCTCATCGCCGGTTCGCAGGAGGAAGTGACCCGCGCCCGCGGCATGATCGCGGAGATCGCCGAAGCCTGGGCGCAGATCGCCTGACGCTGGCCTGCAAATATACCCGGCCAACTGCGTTCAATATGGATGCACATTGATGGGCTTTGCATAGCTTCCGTTACGTTTCGCGCGCCGCGAGCTTATTTGGACCGCGGCGTAAATGTCCAAAATCCCTTCTCTTTATCGCCGGAATAACTGGCATGTTAGTATCTTTCTGTTGGCCCGCGGCCATGTGGCGGCTGTTACAAAAAAGACGTATACACCCTGAAACTTTTCCGATATGTGGATACACATCTGCAGGAAATGTGGAATCACAGGGGAGAGTTGCATGCTACGGACGGGCGTTTTTGCAACATGTTTGATCTGGGCCTCGGCAGCGGCCGCGCAGGACAGCGGCGCGGCGGCGCAGGATGCCGCCCAGGAGAGCGCCGCGGACAGCGCGCAGAGCGGCGGCATTACCGATATTGTGGTCACTGCCCAGCGCAGGTCCGAGCGGCTGCAGGAAGTGCCGATCGCCATCAATGTGTTCAATGCCGACGCGCTGCAGGCGGGCGGCACATCGGGCGTGGAACAGATTTCGCGGCTCACCCCCGGCCTTTATGTCGGCAAGTTCGACTCCCTCCGCCCGCAAGTCTATCTGCGCGGCATCGGTAGCCGCGTGTTCGACCCCGGTTCGGAAGGATCGGTCGGCATTTTCGTCAATGACAGCTATATGGGCCGCTTCTCCGGCTCGCTCACCGACCTGCTCGACGTGGAGCGGATCGAAGTGCTGAAGGGACCGCAGGGCACGCTTTACGGCCGCAACACCATTGGCGGCGCAATCAACATCATCACCCGCGCGCCGACCCGCGATCTGGAAGGCTTTGCCGAGGCGTCGATCGGCAATTTCGGTTTCTACGATGTCCGGGGCGCGGTCTCCGGGCCGCTAACCGACGGCATTCAGGTGCGCCTGGCGGGCAATATTCTGCACCGGCGCGGCTATTCCGAAAATATCCTGACCGGCAAGCATGGCAATGGCGACGACAGCAAGACCATCCGCGCCCATATCGCCGCGCAACCGGGCGAGGACACGCGCCTGAACCTGATCGTCGAATATCAGAATGCGGACCTGCCGGGCTTCCTGCAGGAAACGACGGGCAGCCGCCAGTTCCTGCAATCTCCTTCCTCCCCATCCTACACGCCGACGCCCGACCGCTATTCCGACGCCTATAATATCGACGGGTCCAGCCACCGGAAGCTGCTGAGCATTGTCGGCAAGATCGAGCATTCGACCGACGCGCTGGAGATCACGTCGATCACCTCCTATCGCCGCAGCCGGATCGACCAGACCTATGATCTGGACGCCACGCCGCGCGACATCTGGACGTTCAGCTATGACGAGCTGTCCCGTCAGTTCAGCCAGGAATTGCGGCTGTCCTCCGTGCCGGACGGGTTCCTGACCTTTGGCGATACGGCCGAATGGGTATTGGGCGGATATTATTATCAGGAGCAAACCAAGCGCACCGACCATTTCGACCAGGGCGCGGACTCGCTGTTCCATTTCGGCCTGCCGGGCCGCGAGCAGAATATCTATGCGACCGACATCGATACGGACAGCTATGCCGTGTTCGGCCAATATACGGTCAAGCCGACCGACAAGCTGCGCGTGACGATCGGCGGGCGCTACACCCATGACAAGAAGGATGCGCTGATCCAGGCGAGCACCGATTCCGCCGTGCCGCCCAGCTATTATCCCAACTTCACGGTCAATCCGGGCAAGAGCTGGTCATCCTTCGACCCGAAATTCACCATCGATTACCGCTTCACCCGCGACCTGATGCTGTTCGGCACGGTGAGCCGCGGGTTCAAGAGCGGCGGTTTCCAGTATAATTCCACCAATGCGGCGCTGGCGTCGGTCGTGTTCAACCCGGAGCGGGCCTGGACCTATGAAGTCGGCCTGAAGTCGGAGCTGTTCGACCGGCGGGTGCAGTTCAATGCGTCGGCCTTCTATTATGACTACAAGAATCTGCAGCTTCCCCGCTTCACCCTGCTGCCGCCGCCGGCGCCCGCAGGATCGGGCAGCAACATCATTTCGAACTCAGCGAAATCGACGATCAAGGGCATCGACACATCGCTGGTGGTCGCGGTGTCCGACGAACTGACGCTGACGGGCGGCGCGTCCTATCTGGACGGCAAATATGACGATTATATCGCGGGCGCGGCGAACTATTCCGGCAACCGCATGATCCGATCGCCCAAATGGCAGGGCAATGTCGAGCTGATCTATGAAAAGCCCATCACGGCGAACCTGAAGCTGCGCGCGCGGGGCGACTGGTCCTATACCAGCAAGATATTCTTCGAGGCGGATGAAGGCGCGCGGCCCTTCACCAGCCAGGACGGATATAGCCTGTTCAACGCGCGGCTGGGCATTGGCAGCGTCGACAAGGGCTGGTCGGTCGATGGATGGGTGCGCAACATCACCAACAAACATTATGTCACGACGATCTTCGCGGTGCCCGTTTCGGTGCTGCAGATCTGGTCCATCCCGCGCACCTACGGCCTGACCGGGCGGGTGGATTTCTGACCCCGGCGCGGCATGCCATCATGCCGGACCTATACTTTAGTTGAGTTGCCTTCCGGCCCGATTGCCATTTGAATCCCCTGTCGTGGTCTCAACCACCGCGACAGGAGGCATGGCTATGACCTATGTCCATGACGGCAAGGGCGAAATGGATCGCGCCGGCGCCATCGAGTATTTCGCCCGCGCGCTGATCGCCGGATTTAACGGCGACGCCATCCCGCTGGCGCAGCGCCAGTCGGCCGGGGCGCGGGGCACCGCCAGGACGGCGTGGCGCGACATCATCGCCGCGATGAAAAGACTGGGCGGCTGCTGATCCGCCAACGGCCGGATTCCCGCCGCCCGAGCATCATTATTTCCGGCATTATGTTTTGGTTTCCAGTCCGCCGCGCCATATGCTGGGGCGATGTGCATCATGGCAATGGCTTGGCGGGTCCATCCGCGCTGGCGGCTCATTCTGGCCGGGAATCGTGACGAAACGCATGCGCGGCCGGCTGCGCCGCTGGGCCGGTGGGACTCGCATCCCTCGATCATCGCGGGGCGCGACCTGCAATCGGGCGGGACGTGGCTGGGCGTTTCGGACGAAGGACGCTGCGCGATCGTCACCAACAGGCGGGGCTTTGGCGTGGCGGAGCCGGACCGCCCCTCCCGCGGGCAACTGGTAGCGGAGCTGCTGGCGGGCGAGGGCGATTTTTCCGATCCGGCGACAGCGGCGATCGATGAACTCAATCCGTTCAACCTGGTGTTCATCGCGCAGGGCGAAGCGCATTTCCTGACCAACCGTCCGCGCGCGACGCGGTCGGTCCTGACGCCCGGCCTCTATGGCCTGTCCAACGGCGCGCTGGATGAGCCATGGCCCAAAACCCTGCAGCTCAAGGCCGCATTGCTCGATTTCCTGACCCATGGCGGCGATACGCCCGATGCGTTGTTCGAGGCATTGGGCAGCGAGACCTTCCCCAATGCGGGCATCCCGCCGGAATATCCGTCCGACATTGCCGATGAAGCCGCCGTCTCTCCGGTGTTCATCAGGAATCCGGTCTATGGGACGCGATGCAGCACTGTGATCGCGGTGGATATGGACGGGCGCGGCACCATCACCGAGCGGCGCTTCGACGCCGATGGCAATGCGACGGGCGCGAGCGGCGTCTCTTTCCGCTGGAACGGTTGAGGCAGAAGGGAACGGCACCGGACATGGCGGAGGAAAAGGAAGCAGCGCCGCTGCTGAAGGACATATTGGGTCCGCAGGCGCTGACCGTGATCGCCGGGGCAGGCGCGGCGTCATCGCCGGATTTCGACGGCGAGGCGTTCCTGAAGGCGGCGTCGGCCGGGCTGGACGGCCTGTCGATCATGGAGCGGGTGCGCCATATCGCCGATGCGCTGGCGGCGGCGCTGCCCGGCGACTATCCGGCCGCGCTGGCGATCATCCTGCAGATGGTCCCGCGCCTGACCCACGGGTTTCAGGCGGTCGCGGTGACGGAATATGTGGCGCGATATGGGCTGGATGATGTCGACAGGTCGCTGGAGGCGCTGGCCGCGCTGACCGGGTCCGGCACCGCGGAGTTCGCGATCCGGCCTTTCCTGGCGCGGGATGCGGCGGGGACGCTGGCCCGGATGCTGCAATGGAGCGGCAGCGGCGACCCGCATGTCCGCCGCCTCGCCAGCGAGGGCAGCCGCCCGCGATTGCCCTGGGCGGCGCGCATCCCGGCGCTCAGGACCGATCCGACGCTGGCCGCCCCGATCCTGGAGGCGCTGAAGGCCGATCCCAGCGCCTACGTCCGCAAATCGGTGGCCAACCATCTGAACGATATCGCCAAGGAGCGGCCGGACTGGGTGCTCGCGCGGCTGGAGGCATGGCCGCAGGATGATCCGGCGACCAAATGGGTCGTGCGGCATGCGCTTCGCACGCTGATCAAGCAGGGCGATCCGCGCGCGCTGGCGCTGATCGGGGCGGGACATGGGGCGGAGGTGGACCTGCTGAACTTTTCGGTTGCGCCAGAAACGCTGCGCCTGGGCGAGACGATCGCCATCGCCGCGCAATTGCGGTCAACCGCCGCGACGGCGCAGCGGCTGGTGGTGGATTATCGCATCCATTATGCGCGGGCGGAGGGCCGGACGGCCGCCAAGGTGTTCAAGCTCAAGACCTTCGAACTGGAGGCGGGCGCGACCGCCGACCTCAGCATCCGGCAGACGATCCGGGATTTCAGCACGCGGCGGCATCATCCGGGCGACCATGCGGTTGAGCTGATCGTAAACGGGCAGACCATCGCCCGCGCCGGGTTCGCTTTGCTGGAATAGAGGGGGTTGGAATAGAGGGGGCTGGAATAGAGGGGAAAGTTGCGGGGAGGGCGGCAGCCGGACGGGCATAAGCCCGGCCGACGCCCTCCCGGCGCATCAGAAGCGGAAGCTTGCCGTTGCGCGCACGCTTTGATTGTCAAACCGCTGGTTGGTGCGCGTGATGTCGGTGCTGCCCGACGTCGTCAGCGGATTGACGAACGGGTTGGTCGTCGAGGGCGGCGTGCCCTGACCGGCGTTCACCACATAGGCCCCGTCATTGAAGCGGGTGTAGCGGTACAGCACGCCGATCGAGAAATTATTGGCGACCTTCTGCTCGATGCCGCCGCCAGCGGTCCAGCCCCAATCCTTGTCCGACCGGTTGCTTTCGGTGAAGGTGTTGAACGTGTTGGTGGTGGCGAAGCGGTGATTGATCTTGCCATAGGCGACGCCGCCCGTGCCGTAGATCAGCGTTCCGGTGGGCAGCGCGAAACCGGCGCGCAGACGGGCTGCGCCGTCCCATTCCAGCTTGCGGGTCATGGTATAGCCCGCAGGCGTGGTGCTGAAACCGCTGACGCTGTTGCTGAGATTGCTCTGTCCGCCTTCGACGACGCCGCCGACGACGAAGCTGCCCATCTGTACGTCGTAACCGGCGTGGACGGACCAGCCGACCTTGCCGTCATTGTCGCCGCCGCAGCTCGACGGAGCCGATCCGCGCGAGTTGCCGCGGCAGAAACCGGGGGCGAAGGCGTTGCCGCCAGCCGCGGTCGTCACCTGATTGTCGAAAACGCCGTCGCCGTTCGTATCAAAGACCATCGTCTCGTTCCTGTCCCGGCCGCTATTGGGTTGCCAGCCATAGCCGAGCGACCCGCCGATATAGGGACCGGTCCAGTTGCGATCCGCGCCTGACGTGTCGGACTGAGCCAAGGCGGGCGTCGACAGGACGAGCGCGACCGTGGCGCCCAATGACGCTTTTATAATGGATTTCATGAAATTAGTTCCTCTGCATTGCCTCAGTGAGCCGGGCAGATACGGTTTAGTCCGAGCGGGGGTTTCATGAACGGGGGATAAACAGGATAATCTGTTGTAATTATGCCACGGTCCAAAGGATACGGGAAACGGTCCCGGCCGCAGAAAAACACCCGGCTCGCTGGCATTTTACGCTTTGGCGGCGATGATCAGGCGGGAAGCGCAAATTTGACCTGCGCGATAAAATCGATCCGTTTGCAGGGAACATTTTCGCGGCGCTTTGGAAAGGTGAGGCGCGGCGGGGCTAGCGATGGCGGGCGTCGTCGGCTGGGCCAACGGCCAAGCGGCGGTAACGGGTGGAGGGTCGGGCAATGAACTCCCAAGATGACGATATGCTGGCGCTGCCGCTTCGGTCTACCGTCGACGCGCCGGTTTCAGATTCATTCCTCTTTTAGCGCAGCGCGCGAAAGCTTTCTCACAATTCGAAGAAGATGAACCGCAATGGCGTGTCAGCGGCCTCCTGCGGCATCCCGCGCGGCATCGCCCTGCGCGCCCGGCGCACGCTCAAATAGCAAAACCGTGGGATCGCGCAGAAATTCACGTTTTGCTGCATCCCTCAGCGCGGCCAGCCTATGCCCGAAACGCTTTATCCAGGACATCCGTCTTCCCCAAAGAATCATTTACTGTTTTATCTATCATGACAGTAGAGATAAATCAGCCAAACTATTTTTATGGGATCGATTAAAAATGTTTGGTCGGCTCTGAGAACGGCGATCGTCGACGCATGGGCTGGGCCAATATTGACGGAAAATTGTCAAAACAGACTTTTGTTGTCATACTCCGCATTGGAGAGGCGTGGAGTGGGAGAGCCAGCGTGAAGGCAAATGAGGATCTGTTCGACCTGAGCGGGCAGATCGCCCTGATCACGGGCGGCAGCCGGGGGCTTGGCCGGCAGATGGCCTTAGCGTTCGCAAAGGCTGGGGCGGACATCGCCATCACCAGCCGCAAAAGGGAAGCATGCGAGGCCGTGGCGCGGGAAGTGGAAGCGCTGGGCCGCCGGGCGTTCGTATGGCCATGCCACATTGGGGACTGGGACGGGATCGGGGAGCTGGAGACCCGCAAAAACCGGGTAATTTCGGGCTGGCGTGATGACGTCGAGGCTGCGCGGCGCACCAAGGGCATCGTTCGGACCGATTTCCAAGATACCTGGCGTTGATTTCGCCGTTTTTGCCGGCTTGCAGACAGAGTCAGCCTGCGGTTTCTCGGCGCTCGTGGAAGATCAGGCGATTGAAGTTGTAGGCCAGGTTGCAAAGGGTCAGTTTCGCCTCAGCGCGGGCCAGGCCGATGGTGCGGATAAACAGGTTGAACCGGTTCTTCTGATGCGCAAAGACATGCTCAACATGCGCACGGATGGAGGATTTGACGGCATTGGCCCGTGCGGTTGCCTTCGACATCGGCTTGCCCATGGGTTTGCGCCGATGAATTCGGGACGTGAGCATCTGATCCGACAACCACTTCTCGTTGCGCTTGGATCGATAGGCACTGTCAGCCCAGACCTCGGAACTGGTATTGTCCGTGCTGACGACCTGCCGGAGAAGACGCCCGTCCGCTGCTGACGCCGAAGTCACCGCCATGCCTCGGATGAAGCCGAAGCGTCGGTCGATGCTGATGTGGGATTTGTAGCCGAAGACCGGCAGGGCGATCATGGGGAGCGGCGTCCCATCCGCCCGATACCGGACCTTCCCGCCGACTTTGAGAGTCCAGCGGGCGTCGGTATCTTTCTGCGCTGCCTTGTTCGGTTCGTCCGGCCAGATATCCCTGGCGCTCTTGCCCGACTTGATCGCTTCGCGTTCGCCCTCGGTGTTCCGCTGTCTTGGCGCAGGCACCAGCGAGGCATCCACGATCTGCCCGGACATCGGGATGTAGCCCTTCTTCTGGAGTTGCCAGTCAAAGGCCTTCATCACACGCTTGAGCGTTCCCGTCTCGGTCAGGCGATTGCGAAAATGCCGGATCGTGTTCTCGTCCGGCGTTCGATCCCCGAGCGACAGCCCCAGAAACCGCAGCCAACTAAGCCGATCCCGGATCATGAATTCCATCCGAGCGTCTGACAGATTATGCTGCGCCTGCAGGATCAGCGCCTTGAACATCATCACCGGATCGAATGGTGGGCGGCCGCCTTTGCTACCATCGCCATAGCCAAGCCCTTCAACCAGCCACGCCCGGAAATACTCGAAATCCACTGTCTCCTGCAAAACCTCGAGCGGATCGCCTTCCTTGCTCAATGCATCAAGGTGTTCGCTCAAACTGAACAGAGACTTGGGATCCATAGCTCACTCCGTGATCGCGCGCCTTCAATGAATCACCATAGCCGTCCAAACGCTACCGGTTTTTGCGGGTCTCCAGCTGGTCGAGGCGGTCTATGGGCATTTCGGCCGCATCGACATTCTGGTCAACAATGCGGGCATGTCCCCCCTGTCGCCATCGTCGCATGAAACCAGCGAGGCATTGTTCGACAAGATCGTCGCGGTGAATTTCAAGGGGCCTTTCCGTCTCGCTTCGCTGGTGGGCGCGCGCATGGCCGCTGCACGATCGGGGACGATCATCAATATCAGCAGCACCGGCGCGATTCGCCCGCAGCCGCGCTTTGCTGTCTACGCTGGCGCGAAGGCAGCAGTAAACGCGCTGACCACCGCCTTTTCCTTCGAATATGGGCCGCATGTTCGTGTGAACACGATTTCACCCGGCCAGTTTCTGACGGATATTTCCAAAAGCTGGCCGGAGGAAATGCGCGACACGACGCCGGGCGCCATTCCCCGGTCCGGCCGCCCGGAGGAAATCGTGACGACCGCGCTGTACCTTGCCAGCCGGGCGTCAAGCTATACGACCGGCGCGCTGATCCGCGTGGACGGCGGCCTTCCGTAGAGCACGGACCTGGCCTGACGCTGCCCTTCCGACCCAAGGTGCAATTGTGCCGCCCTGCCGCCGCCAGCATGATCCCATCCTGATTTCAGATGCAATATCGACCCAGGAGAAAGATGATGCTGCAGCAGGCGCTGGAGAAATTTGCCGGCAAGACCCTGATCCGCGACCGCTACGAAAACTATATCGGCGGCGCATGGGTGGCGCCCGCGAAGGGCGAATATTTCGACAATATCTCCCCTGTGACCGGGCAGAAAGTATGCCAGGTGGCGCGGGGCACCGCGGAGGATATTGAGGCCGCGCTCGACGCCGCCCATGCCGCGAAGGATGCATGGGGCAAGATGTCGTCGACCGAACGGTCCAACATCCTGCTGAAGATGGCCGACCGCATGGAGGCCAATCTGGACCTGATCGCGATGGCCGAGACCATCGACAACGGCAAGCCGATCCGCGAGACGACTCATGCGGACATTCCGCTCGCCATCGACCATTTCCGCTATTTTGCGGGCTGCGCCCGTGCGCAGGAAGGATCGATCAGCGAGATCGATCATGACACCATCGCCTATCATTTCCACGAACCGCTGGGCGTTGTCGGCCAGATCATCCCGTGGAACTTCCCGATCCTGATGGCGGTGTGGAAGCTCGCGCCCGCCCTTGCCGCCGGAAACTGCATCGTGCTGAAGCCGGCCGAGCAGACGCCGATGTCGATCCTAGTTCTGGCCGAACTGATCGGCGACCTGCTGCCGGCGGGCGTGCTCAACATCGTCAACGGCTTCGGCGTGGAGGCGGGCAAGCCGCTGGCGTCGAACAAGCGGATCAGCAAGATCGCCTTCACCGGCGAGACGACCACCGGCCGCCTGATCATGCAATATGCGTCGGAGAACCTGATCCCCGTCACGCTGGAGCTGGGCGGCAAGTCGCCCAACATCTTCTTCGAGGATGTCATGGACGCGGACGACGATTATTTCGACAAATGCCTGGAAGGCTTCGCGATGTTCGCGCTGAATCAGGGCGAGGTCTGCACTTGCCCCAGCCGCGCGCTGATCCAGGAAAGCATCTATGAGAAGTTCATCGAACGGGCGATCGCACGGGTGAAGGCGATCAAGCAGGGCAGCCCGCTTGATCCCGCGACGATGATCGGCGCGCAGGCGTCGAACGATCAGCTTGAAAAGATCCTCTCCTACATCAGCATTGGCCGGGACGAGGGCGCGGAAGTGCTGACCGGCGGCGAGCGCGCCGCGCATGAGGGCGAGCTGAGCGAGGGCTATTATGTCACGCCGACGGTGCTGAAGGGCCACAACAAGATGCGGATTTTCCAGGAGGAAATCTTCGGTCCCGTCCTTGCCGTCACCACGTTCAAGGATGAGGCGGAGGCGCTCGCCATCGCCAATGACACGCTTTACGGTCTGGGCGCTGGCGTCTGGACGCGCGACGGAACACGCGCCTATCGCATGGGCCGCGGCATCCAGGCCGGGCGCGTGTGGACCAACTGCTACCACGCCTATCCCGCCCATGCGGCGTTCGGCGGGTATAAGCAGTCGGGCATCGGCCGCGAAAACCACAAGATGATGCTCGACCATTATCAGCAGACCAAGAATCTGCTGGTGAGCTACAGCCCGAAGGCGCTCGGCTTCTTCTGACGCAGGATCGGCGGCGGCGCGATTCCCCTTTTCTCTCTCAGGCGCCGTAGCTGGGGGCGGACATCGTTGAACCGGTGTCCGCCCTGTCTTGTGACCTCCAAGGGAGGCTAGTGATGGACATTGTTCCGCCGCGCATTTTGGCGACGCCCGCCGCCGACGATCTGATCGCCGCACTGACGGACAAGCATGGCCCGTTGATGTTTCACCAGTCGGGCGGCTGTTGCGACGGTTCCGCGCCGATGTGCTTCCCCAAGGGCGAGTTCAAGGTCGGGCCGCAGGATGTGCTGCTCGGCGCGATCGCCGATGGCGTGCAGGTGTGGATCGGCGCCGCGCAGTTCGAATATTGGCGGCATACCCAGGTCACGATCGACGTGGTGCCGGGGCGCGGCGCGGGCATGTCGCTGGAAAGCCCCGAAGGCGTGCGCTTCATCGTGCGCTCCCGGATTTTCACGGACGATGAAGCCGCAGCGCTCGAAGCGGCGGGAGAGCCGGAACGCGGCGGCTGATATGGGCTTGGTCGATCATCCGCTGCGCCGGCAGGTGGTCGGCGAGATGCAGTTGCGCCGCTTCCCCGCATTCTCCCCGCCCGCGCGCATCGTCCAGATCGTCCGGCTGGTGGAGGACCGGGTTGCCGAGGCAGAGGCGCTGACGCAGCTTCTGCCGGATTTCGACCCCGCCGCGCGCCATGCGGAGCGGCTGTGCGGCGCGGACATGCGGCTGGGGTGGGAACGGCACAGCGAGGCCAGCACCATGACGATGGTGATTACGGGGGATGCCGGGACCGGCGCTGGTACTGGGACGGGGGCCGGAGCGGGCGTCTGGAACTGGACATTGCCGCCGGACACGGCGCTGATCGACACTTTGCCCGGAACCGTGGTCCGCGCCAGCCACTTGATCGTGATCGACGGGGAGGATGAAGCGGCGGCCGCCGCCGATGCCGCCGGTTTCGCGGGGCATCAACTCGTCACCTGCCATGTGCGCAGCCCATCGGGCGGACGCGCCCGGCTGTGGACCGATTTCCGCATCCATGACGATGGATATGGCCGGATGGTCGTCGCGTCGCTCGACATGCCTTCGGCCGACCTCGCGCGGTGCGTGCAGCAGCTTCAGGAATTGGGCAATTATCGCAATCTAGCGCTGATCGGTCTGTCCGAAGCGCGCAAGGCGTGGACGGCGCTCGATGCATTGGAAGGGGCGCTGGAGGGGGTCGGCCAATCGCTGGCGAAGGGCGACCGGCGCGATGACGAATTGCTGGAATCGCTCACCAGCCTGTCGGCTCAATTGCTGTCGATCGACAGCCGGTGCGGGTATCGCATGAGCGCGACCGCCGCCTATGCGCGGATCGTCGCCAGCCGTCTCGACCAGTTGCGGGTGGAGCCGATCGCCGGATATCAGTCTCTCGCCGATTTCACGGAGCGCCGTTTCCATCCGGCGATCCAGACCTGCGCCGCGCTGACCGACCGGCTGGCGCTTCTGAATGCGCGGGCGGCCCAGTTCACCGCCTTGCTGCGCACGCGGATCGAAACCCATATCGAAAACCAGAATGCCCGGCTGCTGGCGTCGATGGACGAGAGCGCGCGCATGCAACTGCGGCTGCAGCATCTGGTTGAAGGGCTGTCGGCGGTGGCGATAAGCTATTATCTGATTGGCCTGATCGCCTATCCGCTCAAGGCCGCGGAAAAGCATTGGCCGGCATTTTCGGCGACGCTGTGGCTCGGCATGCTTGTCCCGCCTGTGATCCTTGTCCTGATTCTGTCCATGCGGCGCGTGCGGCACCGGCTGGTTTCGAGTGACAAAGGCACCCATTAGCGTCCATGATTTGCCCGGAAGAATGATGGAGAGGGCGATGAGCATCGCACATATGGAGGTGAAGCAATCGATCGGCTTCGCTTCCTCGCACGCCGACGATCCCTTCGCCGCCATGGACGATATCATGGCGCAACTGGGCGATGCGCCGCTGGCCGGGGCGATCGTATTCTGCTCCCACCATCTGGACCGCGATATGCTGGCGCGGGCGATCAATCGCCGCAGCGAGGGCGTGCGCGTGATCGGCTGCACAAGCTCCGGCGAACTGACGGCGCAGGGCTATGACCATGGCAGCCTGAGCGTGATCGGCTTCCCCGCCGCCGCATTCCACATGGCCTCGCACTGTTTTCTGGATATCGACAATTTCGATCCCGGCGCGGCGCGGGCGGCCGTGCGCGCGCTTGCGGCGGAGGCGGAGAGGGACAGCCGCCATCTGGGGGATGCGGTCAATCATGTCGCTCTGTTCCTGGTCGACGGCCTGTCGCATTCCGAAGAATTGCTGACGATGACGATCCAGGACGCGCTGGGCGACATTCCGCTGATCGGCGGATCGTCGGGCGACGATCTCGCTTTCCGGCAGACTGCGATCCTGGAGGGCGGCGCTTTCCACGGCCGCGCGGCGGTGGTCGCGATATTGTCGACGCCCCGGCCGATGCATGTGTTCAAGGCGCAGCATTATCGCCCCGGCGAACACAAGATGGTGATCACGGGCGCATTGCCGCATGAGCGGATCGTCACGGAAATCAACGCCGAACCCGCCGCCGCCGAATATCTGCGGCTGGCCGGGCATGCGGGGGAAGCGCTGGGCACGGAATTTTTCGCCGCGCATCCGCCAATGGTGCGGGCGGGCGGCGAATATTATGTCCGGTCGATCCAGAGCGCGAATGACGATGGCAGCCTGACCTTCTACTGCGCCATTGATGAGGGGATCGTGCTGACCGTGGGCGAACCGGTCGACCGCATCGCCGGCATGGAGGCGCTGTTCAGCGATATTCGCGGCACCATCGGCGAAGTCGACCGGATCATCGCCTTCGACTGCGTGCTGAACCGCATTGACGCCGAGCAGCGGCAGATCGCGCATGAAGTGTCGCAACTCTATCGCCGCAACGGGGTGATCGGGTTCAATACCTATGGCGAGCAATATCACGCATTGCACGTCAACCAGACGTTCAGCGGCCTTGCGATAGGGACATGAGCGACACGGCGCGCCTTCCTCTGTCTAGCGATCAGGCGGATGATATCGACGCGCTGCGGGAAGAAGTGCGCAAGCTGCGCAAGATCAACATAGCGCTGATGGACCGGGTTGAGCGGTCGAGCGACATGTCGGTCAACGCCTTCTCCATGTTCGAAACGGCGATTTCGCTTGAGGCGATGGTGCGCGACCGGACCAGCCAGCTTGAGGATGCCCTCGCCAAGCTGGCCACCGCCAACGCCGATCTGGCCGAAGCGCATGGCCATGCCGACGCGGCCCGGATGCGCCTGCGCGACGCCATCGATTCCATCAACGAAGGTTTCGTGCTGTTCGATGCGGACGACCGGCTGGTGCTGTTCAACGAAGCCTATCTGGGCTTCTGGCCGGAACTGGCGCCGCATGTGCGCGAAGGCATCGGCTTTGCCGACATAGCGAAACTGGCGGCAGAGCATTTGCAGCCGCTGGGCGCGGCGGTCGCGCCGGATCGCTGGGTATCCGACCGGCTGGCGCAGCATGGCGTCGCCGATGGCGGCCATGTGCAGGCGTTGGCCGACGGGCGCTGGGTGCAGATCAACGAACTGCGCACCAGCGAAGGCGGCATCGTCGGCATCTATACCGACATTACCGAGGTGAAGGCGGAGGACGCCCGCGCGCGCGCGTTGGAACTGGCGGAACGCAATCTGATATTGCAGTCGACGCTTGACACGCTGTCCGAAGGCGTGTGCATGTTCGACAGCAGCAGGCGATTGTCGGCCTGGAACGGCGCGCTGGGCCGGTTGCTGGGCGTGTCGGGCGATCCCGAACGGGCGTTTTCCACCCATGACGGCTTCCTGAAATGGTGCCGGGGGATCAGGGGCATGGATGACCGGGGCTGCCTGGAATGGCGGCCGGACGACAGCCATGCCGCGCCGGTCAGTCAGCTTTGTCCCGCAGGCGACCGCAGTTTCGAGATACGGTCGACCCGCACAGTGCAGGGCGGGCAGGTGTTCAGCTTCACCGACGTCACCGACATGCTGCGCGCGCAGGCGGCGTTGCAGGAAACCGCCGAGACGCTGGAGCGGCGCGTGTCCGAACGCACCGCCGAATTGCTGGAGGTGAATGAGCGGCTGGGTCATGAAGTCGCCGAACGGCGCGCGATGGAAGTGGCGCTGACCGAGGCAAAGACCTCTGCCGAAAAGGCCAATCTGTCCAAGACGAGCTTTCTGGCCGCCGCCAGCCATGACCTGCTGCAGCCGTTGAATGCGGCGCGGCTGTTCGTTGCGGCGCTGGGCGACAAGCGGCTGGCGCTACCCACCCGCGCGCTGGTGTCGCAGACATCGACGGCGCTGGATTCTGTCGAGGATCTGCTGGAGGCGTTGCTGGAGATTTCGCGGCTCGACGCCGGGGCGATCCAGCCGGAGGTCAGCCATTTCCGCATCGACCAGTTGCTGCAGACGTTGAATGTCGAGTTCACGCCGATGGCGCGCGCCGCCGGTCTGGCTTTCCGCATCGAGACCGAGCAGCTATGGGTCGAGACCGACGTGCGGTTGTTGCGCCGCATCCTCCAGAATTTCATCTCCAACGCGATCCGCTACACGCACGCGGGCAGCGTCAGCGTTTGCTGCGCGGTAGAGGAGGGGCGCGTCGCGGTGCATGTCGCCGACACTGGACGGGGCATCGCGAAGGAGCAGCAGGCGCTGATATTCGAGGAGTTCCGCAGGCTCGACACGCGCAGTCAGGGCAAGGGGCTGGGGTTGGCGATCGTGCGCCGCGCAGCCGACATGCTGGGGCACGACATCAGGTTGCGGTCAGCGCCCGGACAAGGATCGACCTTCTCCATCACGCTGCCGCTTGGCCGTCCAATCGATGACGCCGCCACGGATGGCGGTGGGGCGACGCGCGACCGGTCCATGCGCGGACTGCGCGTGCTGGTGGTGGACAATGAGCGGCAGATCCAGTCGGGCATGCGCACATTGCTCAATGGCTGGGGATGCGAGGTGGTGACCGCAGGCGATTATGCCGAGGCGGTGAAATTGTTCCCCGACGGCGTGCGCCCCGACATCATCCTGGCCGACTATCATCTGAATGACGGTGAGACGGGGGACCGGGTGGTTGCGCAGTTGCATGCGCATTTCGGCGCGGCCGTGCCTGCGGTGATGATTTCGGCGGACCGTGGGGAGGCGCTGAAAACGCAACTGGCCGCGACGGGAATAGCGCTACTCAACAAGCCGGTGAAACCGGCGCAATTGCGGTCCTTGTTGCGGACGATGCTGCCCTGATATTTCGGGCCTGATATTTCCAGCTCGATATGGTGGGAGACGGCGACGGCTTGTCCGGTCCGGCCGGACAAGCCAGTCTTTCCCGTCAGAGGTCGAGCGCTTCCCGCGCGCTGTCCGCCTTGATCCAGCGATCGATATGATGAAGTAGATTGCGGATGATCACTTCGCCGTCCTGAAGATAGATGTTGCGCTTGGCGCGGGTTTCCATCCCCTTTTGCACGCGCTCCGTATTTCCGATGTCCTCCAGGAGAACCTCTATATTGCGGATGGCGTAATATTCCTGCTGCAGACGGGTTTGGAAATCCGCCGCCGGCTCCATGAAATATTCGGCGACCCAGCGGGTCGACCGGTGCGACGTCGGCCAGAAATGATGGATGAAGAAGCCGCCGAACGATACGTCCAGATGGAAGTTCGGAAAGATCACATTGGCGTCCGAACACCATTCCGCGCTGTTGTTGGGATTGATCGACGGATGCCCCAGCAATTTGTCGATCTCATTGGCGCCGGAAGGCGAGATGATGTTGTTCGCGCCCATATTGCGATAGGCGAGGCGTTCGCCCAGCGCATTTTCCGGCGGCGCATATTCCAGATTGGCGAACGCCGAATAGGCGCTGTGCGGTCCCCAGGCGGAGGCCCGGATCGGCCGGGCGAAGGGATTGGACGCATTGCTGAACGCCGGGCGCAGCGTCTTGTTGTGGATGGACGGCACATGGTAGGATTCGGCGAACGCATCGCTGATCACTTTCCAGTTCGCATCGAGGTTCGCCTCGAATTTCAGGCTGTGGCCCGATCCCGGAAATGGTACGCCGGTGTAGAATTTGCCGAAATCGCCCAGAAACTCAGCCAGGCTGACCTCCGGTTCGCTCTGCATGTTGATGAATATCCAGCCTTGCCAGACTTCGGTCGCGATCGGGGTGAGGCCGCATTTCTTCTTGTCGAAATCGAAGAAACGGCGTTCGTCCGGTACGGACAGAAGCGCGCCGTCGGTGCCGAAGGTCCAGCTATGATAGCGGCAGGTGAAGCGCGGCGCGCGCCCCTCGCTGCTGTTCATGATCAGGTTCTGGCGATGCGAGCAGACATTGTGGAAAGCCTGGATGCCGCCGCTTTTCTGACGCACGATCAGGACGGATGCGTTGCACACCTCCAGTTCCCGAACGATGTAGGAGCCGGATTCGGGGACCTGTTCCTCGCGGCCCATCGCCAGCCATGCGCGGCCGAAAACGCGCTCACGCTCAAGTTCATAATGGGCCGGAGAGATATAGGGATCGGTCGACAGCGGTCCCGTGTCGAGACCGAGAGCAAGGGTATAGCTATCGTCAAATCCGGGGACTGGACTTTTCGTCTCAATATTCATGCCGTCTCCTTTGGTGGGATCAGCCCCAGGGACTTGGCCCGCGCAGAACGCGGACGCTGTGTGGGTAGGGAGAATAGGGGTCGCGCGGCGCGCCGACGACCTCGATGGCGACCGCAGCGCTCATCAATGCCAGCATCAGTCTGGCCAGGGTCGCCACATCGTCGGGCATGGCGTTGATGTCGTGGAGCGCGATGACATCGAGCGCCTGATCGGCATGGGCGAGCATATCGTCGTAAAATGCGCGAACCTCATCCATGGAAGCTGCGGCGCGGCGCTCCCACCGCTCGGACGTTGTGGGCACGTCCCAATAGCCGACATATTTTTCTATCGTTTCAAAACCAGGGGGCAGCATATGTCCTCCCATCCTCTCTGCGGTCAAACCGGCGTGCGATTATGCTTTTGTTCCGCCCATAATAGGGGAAGGCATGGATGTGGTCAACGTATGTGTTGATAGATTGCGGCTTTCTCAAGCCATATAGCCGCCATCCACAGGCAGGGTGGCGCCAGTGATGAAGGATGCGGCGTCGGACAGCAGCCAGACCGCCGCCTCCCCCAGCTCGTCCGGCTCGCCGATCCGGCCAATGGGGAGATTGCCGATCATATAGTCTTCAAGGCCATCGATCGAATCGAGCGCCCATTGCAGCATGGGCGTGCGCACCCCGCCGGGCGCTATGGCGTTGATGCGGATGCCCATCCCCGAATATTCCAGCGCCGCCGTGCGCGTCAGCCCGACCACGCCATGCTTTGCCGCCGAATATTCCGACCCCATTTTAAAGCCGCGCAAGCCCGCGCCGGAGGAGGTGTTGACGATTGCGCCCCTGCCGTTGGCCATCATGGCGCGCAGTTCATGCTTCATGCACAGGAAGGTGCCGGTCAGCGTGACGTCCATATTCACCCGCCATTGCTCCGGCGTCAGTTCGTGGATCATCGCAGACTTCTGCGCCACCGCGGCATTGTTGAACGCGCCATCCAGCTCGCCGAAATGGGATAGGGCCTGGGCGACCATGCGCTCCACCTCATCCTCCTTTGAAATATCGGCGCGCTGAAATTCCGCCCGGCCGCCCTCACGCCGGATCATCTCGACCGTTTCGCGGCCGCCATCCTCATTGATGTCGGCGACCAGGATAGCCGCGCCACGGCGGGAAGCGATCACTGCGGCGCTGCGCCCGATACCGCTGCCCGCGCCCGTGCAGATGATGGAGCGGCCTTCCAGATCCTTTGCCGATGTCGTCATTCCGATGCTTCCTTGTGGATTGGCTCGCGGCCGTGCGCGCAAGACGCGCAGAGGGGTGCGGCCGACGCGCCGTCACCGCTCTGCAAAGATGATGGAGGGTGGATCAGGCCATATGGCCGCCATCCACCGGCAGGATCGCGCCCGTCACGAAAGAGGCGGCGTCGGACAGCAGCCAGACGGCGGCTTCGCCCAGTTCGTCCGGGTGCGCCATGCGGCCGATGGGGTGGGTGGAGACGATATAGGGTTCAAGATCGGGGTTTGTTTTCATCGCGCCTTCCAGCATCGGCGTACGCACGCCGCCCGGCGAGATCGAATTGATGCGGATGCCAAGGCCCGAATATTCCAGCGCGGCGGTGCGCGTCAGGCCCACGACGCCATGCTTGGCCGCGGTATATTCCGACCCCAGCTTGAAGCCCTTCAGGCCCGCGCCCGACGAGGTGTTGACGATGGCGCCCTTGCCATTGGCCAGCATCGCTTCCAGCTCATATTTCATGCACAGGAATGTGCCGGTCAGCGTCACGTCGATGTTGCGCCGCCATTGATCAAGCGTCAGTTCGTGGACCATCGCGGTCTTTTGCGGCACGGCCGCATTGTTGAACGCGCCATCCAGCTTACCGAAAAGGGCGATTGCGCGTTCGACCATGCGCTTTGCGTCTTCCTCCCTGGAGATGTCGATGCGCTCAAACTCCGCGACGCCGCCTTCGGCTCGGATCAGGTCGACGGTTTCGCGCCCGCCTTCCTCGCTTATGTCGGTGACCAGGATGTGGGCGCCGTGCCGCGCAGCGATGACTGCTCCGCTGCGGCCGATGCCGCTGCCCGCGCCGGTGCAGATGATCGACCGGCCTTCCAAATCTCTCGCAACATTTGCCATGATATATTCCTCTCCGTGGGGCTTGGAGCGGGCTTCACCCGGATCGAAGTAAAGCCGCCCTGACATTTCTTTTCCGCGATTTCCGGGCAGCCGGACGAGGGCGTCCGGCATGAAATCGTCCTAGCCGGCCTCGTTCACGACCCGGTTCTCGATTGCGCCGATGCCGTCTATTTCGACGCGCACAATGTCGCCCGCCTTCAGGAAGGATGGCGGCTTCATCGCCGCGCCGACGCCGCCCGGCGTGCCCGTGAAAATCACGTCGCCCGGCTCCAGCGTCATCGCCTGCGACAGATGCGCGATCTGTGCGGCGGGATCGAAGATGAAATGCCGGGTGTTGGAGGATTGCCGCACCTCGCCATTGACCGTTGAGCGGATCGGGAGCGCGGCGGGATCGATTTCGTCCGGCGTCACGATCCACGGGCCGAAGGGGGCGTGCGTGTCGAAGGATTTGCCAAGCACATATTGCGACGTCTTGAGCTGCCAGTCGCGCACGCTGAAATCGTTGCCCGCGCAATAGCCGAAGATGACGCCAGCCGCCTGGTCGGCGGAGACATGGCGGCAGCGCTTGCCAATGATGAACACCAGTTCCGCCTCATAATCGAGCAGGGCCGACGCCTTGGGCAATTCCACCGGAGCATGGGGGCCGTTGACCGACGTCACCGCCTTGGTGAACCAGATTTGATCCTCCGGCATCGGCATGGCGGCTTCCGCCACATGGTCGGCATAGTTCATGCCCAGGCCGAATATCTTGCCGGGGCGCTGCACCGGTGCCAGCAACTCTACATCGCCCACAGCATGGTCGTTGCCGGTCGCGGCGCGCGCTTCCTCTGCAAGACTGTCCCAGTTGGCGATCAGCGCGATCATGTCCGGCACCGGCATGCTGAGGCGCGAACCCAGGGCGGTGATCATTTCTCCGTCGGTCTTGCCGACTCCGACTCGACCTTCATACCGATAGCTTACCAGCTTCACAGTCACTCTCCCGGTTGATTGGCCGTTCTTTGCCTTACTGATGGGAAGCTATCTCTTTATTGTCAACATTTGTGTTGAAGAAAGCTTTGGCCGCGTATAGGCTTGGTTCCGACCCGCCTTGGGAGAGGTTCCATATCGGCCATATGCGCGCAGCGGGTCCGCGCCTGCGCCCTTGTGAATGAGATGATGGCAGAGTCAGTTTACGATCTTTTCGCGCAGACGGCGGCGCGCGCGCCCGGCCGGTCCGTGCTTTGCTACCCGGCCACCGAAGGGCGCGGCTATTGCGAGGATGGCTTCGAAATCAGCTATGCCGAAGCGAAAGGCGTCATCGACGCGCTCGCCAAACGCTATGTCGATGCGGGCTATGGTCCGGGGCATCGCGTCGCCCTGGCGGCGGGCAACATGCCGGAGCATTTCTGGCACTATCTCGCGCTCAACAGCATCGGCGCGACCGCCGTCACGCTGAACCCGGACTATCTGCCCGACGAGATGGCCTATGGCATCGGTTTCCCCGAATGCGCGCTGGTCGTGGCGTCGCCGCAATGCATCGCCAATATCCGCAAGGCTGTGGAGACGCTCGATCCGGCGGTGCCGGTATTCGACCTGTCGGAACCCGGCGCGCCTTTGCCCGCGCCCGGCATCGGTCCCCATGAAGTCCCGGCCGACAAGGGCAAGCGCATCGCGCTGATCATCTACACGTCCGGCACCACCAGCAAGCCCAAAGGGTGCCTGATTTCCAATGCGTCCTGCCTGGCCGCCGCCGACTCCTATACGGGCGCGACCGGGCCTGTCGCGTTCCGGGATGGCGGCGACCGCCTCTACATCCCGCTGCCCGCCTTTCATATGAATGTGACGGTCTTCACCTTTACCAGCGTGCTCAAGCGCGGGAATTGCCTGGTGATGCAGGACCGCTTCCGCGCATCGCGCTGGTGGAGGGATCTGGTCGAGACGAAGGCGACCTGTTTCCATTATCTGGGGATCATTCCGCCGCTGCTGGTCAACACGCCGGAGACCCCGGAAGAAAAGCGGCATGTCGTCCGTTACGGCTATGGCGCGGGGATAGAGCCGGCCATCCGCGATCTTTTCGAGGAGCGGTTCAACATCCCGCTGGTCGAAGCATGGGGGATGACCGAGACGTCGCGCGCCATCATGAACAGCGAGGAGCCGCGCAGCCGCGAGGCGCGGGCCTTCGGCCGTCCGCATTTCCCTTGGGAAGTGCGGATCGTCGATGAGAATGATCAGGACTTGCCCCATGGCGCGCCGGGGGAGTTGATCGTGCGCGCGTCCGGGCCTGATCCGCGCGCCGGGTTCTTCTCCGGCTATCTCAAGCAGGAGAAGGAAACCGAAGAAGCATGGCGCGGCGGCTGGTTCCACACCGGCGACATCTGCCGTCAGGACGCCGACGGCATGCTGTATTTCGTCGACCGGCGTAAGAATATCATCCGCCGGAGCGGCGAGAATATCGCCGCCGCCGAAGTCGAGAATGCGCTGGTCGGCCTGCCGGAAGTCAAGGCGGTGGCGGTATTGGCCGTGGCGGATGAATTGCATGACGAGGAAATCATGGCCTGCGTGGTGCCGATGGAAGGGATTGCCGCCAGCCGGGAGATCGCCGAGGCCATTCAGCGCGGCGCGCTGGGCAAGGTCAGCGCGGCGAAGCTGCCGGCATGGATTGCCTTTTGCGATAAGTTGCCCGTGACCGGCACGCAGAAGATTCAGAAGGGCGCCCTGTTCCCCGATGGCGGCGACCCGCGCACCGACTCCCGCAGCATCGACCTGCGCGAGGAGAAACGCTCATTGCGCGTGACGGAACGCACCGCGGCCTGAGAGGATCAAAATATGGCTGGCTTCTTTGTGGGCGCCTATGAGCACCCGACGCGCCTGGCGACCGAGAAATCCGCGCCCATGCTGCATGCCGAAGTCGCGGCCGGCGCGCTTGCCGACGCCGGGCTGACCCTGGCGGATGTCGATGGATATTTCTGCGCCGGGGATTCGCCGGGCGTGGGGCCGCTGTCGATGGTGGAATATCTCGGCATCAATCCCCGCTACGTCGATTCCACCGATATTGGCGGCTCCTCTCCCGTGTTGCATGTCGCCAAGGCGGCGCAGGCGATCGAGATGGGCCTGTGCGATGTGGCGCTGGTGACGCTGGCGGGCCGTCCGCGCGCAGAGGGCGACCGGCCGGGCGGACAGGTGCAATTGACAACCTTTCCGGAAAATGAGTTTGAGCTTCCCTATGGTCCCTATCTCGCCGCCAGCTATGCGCTCGCGGCGCGGCGGCACATGCATGAATATGGCACCACGTCCGAACAGCTTGCCTGGATCAAGGTCGCGATATCGCAGCATGCGCAGCATAATCCCCATGCGCGGTTGCCCAAGCCGGTGACGGTAGAGGAAGTCCTGGCGTCGCCCATGGTGGCCGATCCGCTGCATCGGCTCGATTGCTGCGTCATCAGCGACGGCGGCGGCGCGGTCGTTCTGGCGCGAGAGGAGATCGCCCGCAGCCTGAAGCGTCCGCTCATCAAGCTGCGCGGCGCGGGCCATGCAATCGGCTATCAGCGCGGGTTTGAGATGGACATCACCCGCACGGCGGGCATCGCATCGGGGCAGGCGGCCTATGCGCAGGCGGGCCTGACCCCGGCGGATATTCAATATCTGTCGACCTATGACAGCTTCACCGTGACGGTTCTGTTCGCGATCGAGGATCTGGGTTTCTGCGCCAAGGGAGAGGGCGGGCGGTTCGTCGCCGACAACGGCCTGCTCTCTGGCGTCGGGCGCTTGCCGGTCAATACCGACGGCGGCGGACTGTGCAGCAATCACCCGGCCCATCGCGGCGGCATGACCAAGGTGATCGAAACGGTCCGCCAGTTGCGCGGTGAAGCGCATCCGGCGGTTCAGGTGCCGAATTGCGCGCTTGCGATGTCGCACGGCACCGGCGGAGTCCTTGGCCAGCGGCACGGCTGCGCGACGGCTATTTTGGAGCGAGTGGCATGACGGAATTTGCCGGCGATCCGAATTTCCCGGAAAATCGCGAATATTGGGAAGCGGTCGCGCAGGAGCGCCTGCTGATCAAGCGCTGCGTTTCGTGCGAGAAGCCCCATTATTATCCCCGCGCCTACTGCCCCTTCTGCGGCGGCGAAACCCAATGGGAGGAGTCGAAGGGGAAGGGCGAAATCTATTCCTACACGGTCGTCCGTGTCGGGGCCGAACCCTACTGCCCCGCCTATGTGACGCTGGATGAAGGACCCACCATGATCGCGGTCATGGTGGAATGCGATTTCGACCGGCTTGCAGTTGGCGACCGCGTGCGCGTCGTTTTCCGCCGGTCGGCGCGGGACGGCCGCATGCTGCCGATGTTCACGCCCAGCGCGGATTGATGCGCCGGCGGATGATCGCGCGGGAATGATCCTGCACGATCCCGACAAGGTAATGAAAAGGACCGGATGTGAAGACTGATAGTGAGCCGGTATATATATTGGGCGTGGGCATGGTCAGAGGATGGGCGGACGCTTCATCCAGCCTGACCGACCTGATCTTCGCCTCCGTATCCGCCGCGCTGGATGACAGCGGCGTGGACATCCAGGCGATAGACTCCGTGGTCCTTGCCGCGCACGATCTGGTGGACGGGCGCTCGCTTTCCAGCATGGTTACGGCGCCCGCCGCGGGCGCCTATCTGCGCGACGAAATACGCCTCGCGTCGGATGGGCTTTCGGCGCTCTCGCTCGCCAGCGCGCGGGTGGAGGCGGGCGAAACCGAATATTCGATCGTCGCCGCCTGGGGCCGCGAGAGCGAAGGCAATTATGCGCGGACGTCGCGCGCGGGTTTCGACCCTATTTTCGAGCAGGCGTTTGGCGCGGACGAGTTCACGCTTTCGGCGCTGCGCCTGTCCGCCTGGTCCGCGCGGCATGGCTGCCCGGACGATGCGCGAGAGGCGGCGGCTGCCGCGCGGCGGGACAGGGCGCGGAACAACCCCCGCGCTTCGGCGGAGGGCCGCCGTCCAATGCTTGCGACGCCGCTTGTCGCGGATGACGCGCCGCTGATGGCGGACATAGCCGTCGCGGCGATTATCGGCCGCAAGGCTGGACCCGTGCGGATCGCTGGCTTTGGCCATGGCACGGCGTCGCCGCTGATCGGCGCGCGCGATCTGGTGGGTGCGGATGCTCTGGCCGACGCGATCAGGCTGGCGACCGATCAGGCGGGATTTGGCGCGCGCGACGCGCAGGCGCTTTTTATCGACGGCGCGACGCTCAGCGATGAAGCGCTGGCGCTGGAGGTTCTGGGGCTGGCAGAGGCGGGGCAGGGCTATGCCGCCTATGCCGCGAACGCCGCGATCAATCCCGGCGGCGGCGGGGAAAGCGGCTGGTGCTATCCCACCTGCGGTCTCGTCAATGCGGTGGAGGCCTATCTGCAGCTCACTGGCCGGGCGGGGGCGTGCCAGCTTCCGGGCAAACCGTCCCGCGCGCTGGCGACGGGCCTTTCCGCAATGGGCGGCCAGGCGGCCTATGCAGCATTTCTGGAGGCGGCGTGATGAGCGGACGGGTTGCAATCGCTGGCGTGGGCCAGACCGTCTACAAGCGGCGTCATGAGGATGTGAACAGCGGGGAACTGGTCCGCCGCGCCGCCATGCAGGCGCTGGATGATGCAGGGCTTGGCATGGACGCGATCGGCCTTGTCATCGGTGGCGTCGCGCCTGACGCGCTGGCGGGTCTCAACCATATGGACCTTGGCGCGATCGCGCGGCCCGGCATTCCCTATTTCCGCGTCAACACCGGCGGGGCTACCGGATCGTCAGCGGTGCTGGCCGCCATATCCTGGATCGCGTCCGGCCGTTGCGACGCCGTGCTGGTGGTCGCGCTGGAAAGGATGGGCCATGCGTCCACATCGCAGAAGGTGTTCAACTCGATCTTCGATCCGATCTACGAGAAGGACATATCGGTGACGACGATCAGCATGGTCGCGATGCGCGCAACCATGCTGATGCAGGATCAGGGATATAATCAGCGCCACTGGGCCGAACTGACCGCGAAGAACGCCCGTGCTGCGCAGCATAATGACACCATAGACCGCAAGCGCGTGTTCACGGCGGACGAAGTGCTTGCTTCGCCCATCCTGGCATGGCCCATCCGTCAGTTGGAGGCGTGCCCGATGAGCGAGGGGGCGTGCGCGGTGGTGTTGACCGCGGAGCATCTGGCGCGGGACCGCAATGTCGCCTGGATTCACGGCGCGGCGGGATTGAGCGACACCTATGCGATGGGGGACCGCATTCACCGCGCGGAAGGGTCGCTGGTGGAATTGCATACGCTCGTCGAGTCGGCGCGCAAAGCCTATGCGCAGGCCGGCGTTACCCGCCCGTCCGAGCAGGTCGATTGCGTGGAGATCCATGCGCCTTTTTCCAGCGCGGAGGCTATGGCCTACACGGCGCTGGGGCTGGTCGGCGACGATAGCGGCCCGCAATTCGCCGACAGGCTGATCGATGGCAGCGAGCGTATCGTGGTCAACCCGTCGGGCGGGCCGCAGATGGTCAATCCCGTCAGTGCGGCCGCGCTGGTGCGGATCGTGGAATGCGCGCTGCAGGTGCGCGGCACCGCGGGAGCGCGCCAGCATGACGCCATCCGCCGCGCCGTGGCCACCGGACAGGGCGGCGCAACGCAATTCTCCACCTGTGTCGTGCTGGGCGCAGATCGCCCGTAAGCGGCGGCGCGGCATGACCGGACGGAAGGATCAATAGCGGAGAGGAGAAGGACTGTGGCCGGACGGCTTGAGGGCAAGGTGGCGATCCTGACGGGATCGGCCGGGACACTGGGCGCGGGAACAGCCAAGCTGCTGGCCGGCGAAGGCGCAAGGCTGGTCCTGAACGACATTGCGCCGCGCGTCTATGAACTGGCCGACGAAATCATGGCGGCCGGCGGCGAGGCGGTCGCGCATGTCGGCGACGTAGGCAAGGAAGATGACGTCGGCGCGATGGTGGCGCTCGCCATGGACCGTTACGGCCGTCTCGATGGCTTGTGGAACAATGCCGGACCGGTCAGCAATGATTTCGTATTCAAGGATTCGCACATCCTCGACATGTCGCTCGACTATTTTGTCGAGACGTTCAGGGGGCATGTGGGTGCAGCATTTCTCTGCAGCAAAACCGCCATTCCGGCCATGATCCGCTCCGGCAGCGGATCGATCGTCAACACCTCGTCCAGCGCGGCCTTTGCGGGCGATATTGTCCTGCATGCCTACAGCGTGGCGAAGATGGGCATGATCACCCTCGCGCAGAGCATCGCGACCGCTTACGGGCCAGACAATATCCGGTGCAACGCCGTGGCGCCGGGGCTGGTGCCGGGCCGGTCCAGCGGCGTCATGGCCGAGGCCGCGATCAAGGTGGTGCAGGATTCGCAGATGCTGGCGCGTGCGGGCGAGCCGATCGACATCGGCAATGCCGTGCTGTTCATGCTATCGGATGAATCCCGCTGGTTCACGGGGCAGGTGATGGCGGTCGATGGCGGCCTGACCGGCCATCAACCGACATTGGCCACCCGGCGCGGCATGTCCGGGGGCGGGATGCAGGAGGGCGGCTGAAGCCCTCCCGCGCGGTCAGCCCGCCATCATCATCGGCACCACGCGCCGTTCCGCGATGCGCCAGCCCTCCGGCGTCTTGCGGAACAGGTCGTGATATTCGGCCATGGCGGTGACGCCGGTCAGCTTGCCGACGCCGCCCTCCTGCGCTTCCCCCTGCAGGAAAGCGAGATAGGTGATGCCCGTTGCCTCATCGGGGCCGGTCTCGACGATGAGGGGCGGCTGGCAGAGATGGCGCGTCAATTGCGCGCGGTCGCGCTGGCTCATGAACGCCACCAGTTCCGCGCGGCTCGACAGGGTGGCGCCGGGGCGTTCGAACCGGCAATCCTCAGTGAAAAGTTCGCCGAGTTCCTCATAGCGATGATGGTCCACCAGAACGGCAAAGGCCGCCGTCAGCCGCGCGCAGGCGGCAAAGGTTTCGTCGGAGTTGGACATGACAATCCTCTCTGTCAGGCGAGCGCGGGTTGCCGTTTGGCCGCCGCTGGAGCCGCTTTCTTGTCGGCATTGCGGCTAAGCACCGTGCGCAGCGCGCCTTCGATTGCGGACGCCGGGTCCTTGACCATATTCAGCGACCGGTAGGCGACGAAATTGTCGGGACGGACCAGCACTGCGCCGTCCTCGCCAATCTCCTTCGATTCGTCCCAAAGGCCCGAAGCGTCGGCATAGTCGCATCCGACGCCGACCTGGATGGCCTTGATCTCTATGCCCAGGGTTGCTGACGCCTTTTCGGCGGCCTCCACCCATGCGCCGCCGCGCGCGCCGGTGATCAGGGAGAAGCGTTCTGTCGCCCCGGTCAGGTCGTGGCTGGAAATGCGCAGCGATCCCTTTTCGAACCATGCATGCGGCAGGCGATGGCCCGGACGCGTCGTGGGCGTGTAGGTATCGCCCATGGGGTCGATCGCCGGGGCCGGGGAGCCGTCCGGAACAATGGCGTTGCCCTCATACTGGCTGCCCAGTTCGACGCCCAGCGCGCCATATTCCGTGCGCTGCGTGCCCGCCACTTCCGCTGCGCGCGCGCGCAACATTTCGCCATAGGTGGTGTCGGACAGATAGTCCCGGATGGCCTGAACATTCGCTTCCTCCGGCGCGCCCGGCATCAGGCCCAGTCCCATTTCGACCATCAGGTGATTCTGGAAGGTGAACCATGACCATTCGGCATTGCGGGCGCAGGCGGGCAGGCGCTCAGCCTCATAGCTGTCCAGCAGTTCCTCGCCCGCTTCTCCCTTCAGGGTCGCGGCCAGCTTCCACCCCAGATTGTGCGCATCATGAATTGCGGTATTGAGGCCAAGACCGGAGGTCGGGATCACGCGGTGCGCGGCATCGCCCGCCAGAAATATGCGGCCTTCGCGGAACTTGGGCGTGACGGTCGCCTCCGCCCACCATTCATTGACCTTGTGCAGCGTGACGTCGAGGTCGGGCAGCCGCATGCTTTCGCGAATGGCCGGCACAATGTCTTTCGCCGTCAGGCGCTCGGTCTCATTGGGATGATAGGCGAAGCTGAATTGCCATTGGGGGCAATGCTTGCTCCACTGCGGACCTACGGGCACGAACACGCCCCAGCGGAAGCGGCTTTCGGGATGGATGATATGCGTGATCATCGCATCGCCCGGAATATAGTCGGAGATATCGGCGGTGATATGCGCCGACACCAGAACCGCCAGCTTTTCGCGTCCTTCGCGATGGATGTTGAGGGCGGGGCCAACGGCGCGGCCGCCGTCCGAGCCGATCATATATTTCGCCCGCACCTGATATGCCTTGCCGGCGGCATGGTCCTGGATCGTCGCGGTGACGCCTTCGGCATCCTGTTCGAACGCGACCATCTCATGCTGGAAGCGGACCGTGCGCGCGCCGCGTTCGTCGGCGATACGGCGCAATATCGGTTCGAGTCCGAGCTGCGGCAAATGCGTCGCCGGAACGGCCGCCGCGCGTTCGGAGGCGCGTCTACGCGGGCCGCCGCCAAAGGCGTCGAAACATAGCAGTTCGCGCTTGTCCAGTTCGCCATCGCCGCCAAGGCTGGTCACATAGCGGACGGTGCAGTTCGCCATCGGCATGCCCTTGTCGAACACTTCCGCGGCGATGCCGTGCTGACGGAATATCTCCATCGTGCGCTGGTTGTAATAATGCGCCTTCGGCAGGTCGGACGTTCCCTTGCGCATCTCAACCACGAGATTGTCGATGCCCAGACCAGACAGGACGATCGAGGAGGTCAAGCCACATGCCCCGCCACCCACCACGAGCACATCCACTTCCAGCAGTTCCATTCCAAATCTCTCCTAACCTCAGCATGCAAGACTCTCGTGCGGGGGTCAAAACCCGCCGATCCTCTAGGGTCTTATTGCCACGTTATGAGCAATTGATCAACACATGTGTTGACTGATATTATTTGCGTGCGCTATGAATCTGCATCGGCGGCTCTGGCGGTTGATTGCGCCGGATGCGCTGCGCTGATGGCGGGAAGCCCGCAAGAAGACGCCAAAGTCTATGCGAGAGAGGAAATATTATGAGCAATTTGGTTGCCGAGCGGAACGGCATATCCGGTCAGGGCCAGGAGCGGCGAATCGCGCCCACCCAGATCGCTCATTTCGTCGTCTACACCAGCCGCTTTCCGGAAATGGTCGCATTCTACAGAACGCTTTTCGACCTGCGCTCCTCGCATGAGGACGACAATGTCGCCTTCATGACCTATGACGAGGAGCATCACCGGATCGCGGTAGTCAACGTCCCCGACCTGGCCGATCGGCCGGAAGGGACGGTCGGTTTCCATCACGTCGCCTTCACCTATGCGACGCTGAAGGATTTGCTGGAAACCCATGCCCGTTTGGATGCGCTGGGCGTCAAGCCCTATTGGACCGTCAATCACGGGCCGACGACATCCATGTATTTCCGGGATCCGGATGGCAACCGGGTCGAAATGCAGGTCGATAATTTCGACACCGCCGAAGAAGGCATCGCCTATTGCCGCCTGCCGGAGTTTGCGGAAAATCCTATCGGCGTCGATATCGATCCCGCCGATATGCTGCAGCGTCTGCGCAATGGAGAAACCGAACAGGCGTTGAAGCGTCGTCCCAACATCGGCCCGCGCGGCATGGACGATTTCCCGCGCTGACGCGCGAACGACGACGGGAGAACAGCAGGCTTCGTTGCAGAGGAGAGGATATCTATGTCTATCGAGGCAATTGCCGAGGCATTTTTCAAGGCGATCGAACAGGGCGACGTCGATACGCTCAATCGCCTCTATGCCGATGATGCGGGCGTCTGGCACAATTTCGACGGCATAACCCAGACGAAGGCGGAAGGCGTTCAGACATTGGCGCAGTTCGCCGCTGTTGCCGACAGCCGCTATGAGCTTCAGCAACGCTATGTGGTTGGCGACACAGTGATCCAGCGCCACAATATTCACATCCGCATGAAAGCCACCGGCGCCAGCAAGGTCATTCCCGTGGCGGTCTTTCTGAAGTTCCGGGACGGCAAGGTCGCCCATATCTACGAATATCTCGATAGCGCGCATGTGGTCGCCGAAGCGTTTGAAGGCGTTGCGGACATGTCTGCTGCCTGAGTCCCCGATCAAGAGAGGAACCAAAGGTGCGGTTTAAGGACAAGGTTGCGCTGGTTACCGGCGCAGGCTCCGGGATTGGCGCGGCAACGGCGCGCCGTCTTGCGTCGGAGGGCGCGCATGTCGTGCTGCTCGATTTCAACGGCGATGGAGCTGCAGCCACGGCTGCGGCGATAGCGGCGGATGAAGGCATTGGCCGGACATCTATAGAGACTGCCGACGTGTCGGACTGGGATTCGGTATCCGGGGCATTCTCCCGCATTGCCGAAAAGCACCCCAAGCTCGATATTCTCGTCAATAATGCGGGCATGGGGCTGCTGGGCAAGGCGCCGGATGTGCCGATTGCGGATTGGGACCGCGTTCTGGGCGTCGTGCTCAATGGCGTATTCTATTGCACCAAGCTGGGCATACCCTTGCTGCGCGCGGCGGGTGGCGGCGCAATCGTCAATGTCGCATCGATTGCGGGCATGGCCGGGGAGTTTCACCTGCCGGCCTATTCGGCGGCGAAGGGCGGGGTGCTGAATTTCACACGGGCGGTCGCCATCGACCATATCAAAGAGGGCATTCGCGTGAACGCGGTGTGTCCGGGCATGGTCGATACGCCTGCGGCAAAGATGCTGAAGGACAATGCGCCATTATGGGGACGCATACAGGATTCCATCCCCTCCGGGCGACCGGCGCAGCCATCCGAAATCGCCGCCGTGATCGCCTTCCTCGCCAGTGACGACGCCAGCGCGATGGTCGGTTCGGCGGTGGTCGTGGACAATGGCATTACCGCCTGGACGGGCAGCCCGAACATTTTGGGCTAAACCTCTGTTGGCGGGAAAACTGATCAACGAAGTCGGCCGGCAAAGCAAAGAGAGGAACAAGATTTGATCAATGTGCGCGATGCAATGCGATCGGCCGCCCGTGCCAACCGGAATCGCCTTGCCGTTGTAAGTGGCGGGCGTAGCCTGACGTTCGGCGAGGCCTGGGATCGCGGCTGCCGTTTTGCGAATGCGATGATCGCGCTTGGCCTGAAACCGGGCGACCGGATCGCCGTGCTTGAGGATAATTGCATCGAATCCTCCGATTTCTTCCTGGGTACGGCCGCCGCCAATTTCGTGCGCGTGCCGCTCTACATGCGCAATTCAAGCGAATCTCACGCCAAGATGATCGCGCAGACGGGGTGCCGCGCCGTCGTCGTCGATGAGCAGCACAAGCATCAGGTGCAGGACCTTGTGTCGGTGGTGCCCAGCCTGGAGCATATTGTCGTGCGCGGGGCCGACTATGAGGACTGGCTGGCGTCGCATGATGCAACGGACCCGGACCCCGCTGTGGATTTGGACGATTATTATATCATCCGCCATTCGGCCGGGACGACCGGTTCGCCCAAGGGCATGGCGTTCACCCATCGCGCCTGGATGTTCACCGAGCGCGATTGGACATATCGCCTGCCGCCGATCGAACTGGGCGATGCGTGCACCCATGTTGCGCCGATTTCCCACGGATCAGGCTATCTGTTCGTGCCGATATGGCTGTCGGGCGGCTATAACATCCTGGAGCCGCGATTTGATGTTGAGCGTTTCGTCGGCCTGCTGTCCGAACATGGCGGCTATACATTCGCGGTGCCCACGATCGTCAGCGACATCGTGGCCCATGCAAAATCGCATGCCTTGCCGGATATGGCGAAGCTGAAAGCGATGGCGATCGCCGGTGCGCCCATGCGGGAACAGACCGCCCGGAATGCTTACGCATTGTTCGGCAATGCGCTGCACCAGTTTTTCGGCCAGACGGAGGCCGTGCCTGCGACCTGGATGACGGCGCGCGAATGGTTTGGCGAAGTGCCCGGCTCCGACCCGATGCGCTCTGTCGGGCGGATTATGCCGTTCGCCCGCGTGGAAATCCGCGATGATGACAATCGTCCGCTGCCGCTTGGAGAGACCGGAGAGATTGCGCTGCAGGTCGATGGGCAGATGGAGGGCATCTGGGGCGAACCGGAAATGACGGCCCAGCGGCTTGTCGACGGTTGGGTGCTCAGCGGCGACGTGGGGTATATTGACGAGAATAATTTTCTCTATCTGGTCGACCGCAAGGACGACATGATCATTTCCGGCGGCTTCAATATCTGGCCCGCCGAGCTGGAAATCGTCATCTCCGCGCATCCGGCGGTGCGCGAAGTGGCTGTTGTTGCCGCGCCGCATGAACGCTGGGGCGAAACGCCGGCCGCCATCGTCGTCCTGCACGAAGGGCAATCGCTGTCGGAGCAGGAAGTGATCGCTCTTTGCGCGGAAAAGCTTGGTGGATATAAAAAGCCGAGCGTCGTCCTGATCAAGCATGAGCTTCTCCCGCGCACGCCCGCAGGCAAGATTCCGCGCAAGCAATTGCGCGAAGGTTTCTGGGAAAAGGCGGCCGAACGCATCGGCGGCGCATAGGCGATAGCGGTCATGCAGATTGAAGGAATGGCTGCGGTCGTCACCGGCGCGGCCTCCGGTCTGGGCGCGGCGGTGGCCGAGATGCTTCTGGCTGGCGGCGCGCGCGTTGCGATGCTGGACATTAACGGGGATCAGGGAGACGCGCTTTCATCGCGGATGGGCGGCCTGTTCCTTCCCACCGATGTCACAGAAGAAAAGCAGATAATCGCCGCGCTGGACGCTGCGGAAGCCGCACACGGCCCGGCGCGGATACTCGTCAATTGTGCGGGCGTCGCCCCTGCGCTGAAAGCCGTGTCGCGTGACGGCGATCCCCTCTCTCTAGAGTCCTATCGCCGGGTCATCGACATTAATCTGATCGGCACTTTTTCCATGCTGTCGCACTTTGCCGCGCGGGCCATGGCTATAAGTGACGAGGATGCGGAACGTGCGGTGATCATCAATACCGCATCGATCGCCGCTTTCGACGGCCAGATCGGTCATGCGGCCTACTCCGCCTCCAAGGCAGGGATTGTCGGAATGACGCTTCCCCTGGCGCGCGAATTTGCGCGCGCGCGCATCAGGGTGATGACGGTCGCGCCCGGCCTGTTCGAAACGCCGATTCTGGCGGGCATCGCTGAGGCGGCTTCGGCCGCCGCGCGGCATGTCCAGCATCCGGCCCGGATGGGCGCGCCGGCGGAATTTGCCGCTCTGGTGCGGGAGATTATCGCCAATCCGATGTTGAACGGCGATTGCATCAGGATCGACGGCGCAGTCCGGCTGCCGCCGCGCTGACAGACGTTGTTTTGCCATGCGCTTGACTCTGCCGGAACATCATCATAGTCAATCAACACATGTGTTGATAATAGATATCGCCTGATATGAGAGGAGTTCCATGGTCGACGATATTCTTGATACGGGCGATCTCGACGATCTTCTGAGTGAGGAGGCGATCAACAGTCCCTTCACTTTTTACCGCCGTCTTCGCGAACGCAATCCCGTCTATTGGAACAAGCGTTGGAACGGCTGGATTGTCACCGGCTATGATGAAGTCACTGCTGGTTATCGCGATGCGCAGCGATTGTCGTCTGATCGTTTCTCCGGGCCTTTTGGCGCGGAGGTGCGGGAAGCGGGGGAAAATACGCGGTTGCTGGACTTCCTGTCGAAACTCTTTGTCTGGAAGGACCCGCCCTATCACACGCGCATGCGCAGCCTGGTGTTCAAGGCCTTCACGCCGCGCAGCGTCGAAATCCTGCGGGAGCGCGCGCGCGAACTTGTCCGTGATCTAGCGGAGCCGCTGCGTGGCAAGGAGCGGGTGAATTTCCTCACCGATTTTGCGTTCCACCTGCCCGTCATCGTCATCGCCGAATATCTCGGCGTGCCCAGCGATCAGCGCTATGAAGTGCGGGATTGGTCGGACGATCTGGCCGCCGTGATCTTCGTGCGCGGCGATGACAAGCAGCGGATGCAGCGCGCGGAAGCCTCGCTCGCCCGCGCGCGGGAATTCCTGACGCCCGTTCTGGCCGACCGCCGTCAAAATCCGCGGCAGGACCTGATCAGCGCGCTATTGTTCGCGGAGGAGGATGGCCGCCGCCTGACGGAGGAGGAGGTGATCGCCAACGTCATCCTGATGGTGTTCGCCGGACATGAAACGACGATGAACCTGATGTCGAACGGCATTGCGGCGTTCGACAAATTCCCGGACCAGTGGCAATTGCTGCGCCAGGACCATAGCCTTCTGCGGTCGGCGACGGAGGAATGCCTGCGCTTTGACGGTCCCATTCGTGGCCTTGGCCGTTGGGCGAAAGAGGATTTCGAGCTCGGCGGACAACAGATCAAGCGCATGGACCGGGTGTTCCTGATCCAGCATGCCGCCAATCGCGATCCGGCCGCGTTCGAGAATCCGGATGCGCTGGACATCACGCGCTGGCCCAACAAGCATGCCGCATTCGGGCAGGGTATCCATACCTGCCTCGGCGCGCCGCTCGCGCGGCTGGAGATGCAGGAGGCGCTGGCCTACCTCACCACCCAGTTCGAACGGATCGAGGTTGTTCAGGACAAACTGGAATATGGTCCGACGATGGTTTCGCGCAGCCTGAAGGGGCTGGACGTGAAATTCCACGAAGCCTGACATGGCCGACGATCCCTTACCCCGTGCGGAGATCGATCATGCGCTGTGCGTTGGCGTGGGCGAATGCATCCGGCTCGCGCCTCACGCCTTTCGCTATGACAAGCAGAGGCTGGGCATATTCAAGGGTAAGGGCAGCGGGTACAGCCTGCAGCAATTGGAGGATGCAGAGGCGTCCTGCCCCATGCAGGCCATAAAGCTGGTGCCTCCCGCCGCCGAATAGAATGGGTAGCCTGCACTGCTGAGAGTGATGGCCTTTATTTTGCGCCTTCTATGCAAATGCAATCAACGCAAATGTTGACGATGGCGGGCGCGAGAGGTATTAACAGAGATGTTGATAATAGTGACACAACCTGCTGACGCAGACGCTGCGCGGCAAATAGTTGGGGAGGATCATATGAGCAATTTGAAGCTATGCTTGCGCGCGGGTATTGGTGCGACGGCCTTTGCCATGGGCCTATGGGCTTCTGTCGCGGGCGCGCAGGTCGCCGGTTCGGCGCAGGACGCCTCCGGGCAGATTCCCGCTGCGGAAGGCGATCAGGGATCTGGCGCCATCGCCGACATCATCGTGACGGCGGAGCGGCGTGAAGCGAGCGTGCAAAAGACGCCGATCGCGATGACCGCGCTGGGCGGCGACATGCTGCAGAAAAACCAGACCGTGGATATTGAGGGCTTTGCCGACAGCATCCCCAATGTGACCTTCGGCAAGAATACCGGCAGCGCCAAGATTTTCATCCGCGGCGTCGGGCTTGACGCCATCACGCCTGGATCGGATCCGCGCGTGGCGATCTACACCGATGGCATTTATCAGCCGCGTTCGCAGGCGGCGTTCGTCGGCCTGTTTGACCTGGAGCGCGTCGAGGTTCTGGCCGGTCCGCAGGGCACGCTTTACGGCCGTAACGCGACCGCCGGCGCCATCAATCTCATCTCGCGCAACCCTGGTGACGAGTTCAACGCCTACGCCACGCTGTCGGCGAGCAATTATGGTCTGATGCGCGCGGAAGGCGCTGTCGGCGGCCCGATCACGGACACTGTTGGCGCGCGCATCGCTGTCCAGAAATCCGTCCGGCAGGGCTATGGCGAAATGATCGACACGGGGCTGGATGTCGATGATGAAAATTCGTTCGGCGTGCGCGGTAAGCTGACGTTCAAACCGTCCGAAACTTTCGACGCCACGATTGTCGCCGACTATTACAAGGCGGACGATCACACCAACGGCCTGCACGTGCTGGCCCTGACGCCCGGCCATGTGCCGACGCCCACATTGTTCGGTTATGAAAATGCCTCCAATCCGCGCGACCTGGCGGGTACGCGGCCTGAATCGCATATTCGGGCCTATGGCGTATCGCTGACAGCGAATCTGGAGCTTGGCAGCCTTGGCAAGCTGACCTCCGTTTCGGGCTGGCGCCGTTTCAAGCAGGACGGCGTATATGACGCGGACCAGACGACCTTTGCGGGCACTCCGGCGCCGATCCGGGAAAATTCGGAGAGCTGGAGCCAGGAGCTGCGGATTACGGGCAGCGTAGGCATCGTCGACTATCTGGTCGGCGCCTATTATTTCAAGGAGGACGCCTTCGCAGGTATCGACCCGACGATCCGCCTCGGCATGTTTGGCGTACCGCTCGACGCGGGCGGCCTGTTCTATATTCGCGGCCCCCTTTATGGCGGTGATCAGACCACCAAGGCATGGGCGGTTTTCACACAGGAAACGATCAACCTCACCGACAAGCTGGGCATCGACCTTGGTCTGCGTTTCAGTCATGAGCGCCGGAAGATTTCCGAGTTTACGGAATTCGACGGAGACAATTTCACAACGCCGATCGAAAATCCGCTCTACACGCCCAATCCGCTCTACACCTCATTCCTGGATCAGTCGGCTTCCTACAAATCGACCGATCCGAAAGTGACGGTGCATTACCAGTTCACGCCGCAGACCATGGCCTATGTGACCTTTTCCAAGGGCTTCAAGAGCGGCGGCTTCAATGCGGGCTTCCTGCAGGCGCCTTTCTCGCCGGAAAAGCTGACCATGTATGAAGGCGGCATCAAGGCTGATCTGTTCGACCGCCGCCTGCGCGCGAACGTCGCCGCCTTCTATTATGACTATAGCAACCTGCAGGTGAACATCACCGAAGGCATCCGCCTGATCACGCGCAATGCGGCCAAGGCGAAGCTATATGGTTTTGAGGGGCAGTTCACGGCGGTCCCGGTCGATGACCTGCGGCTCAACCTGAACCTGTCCTATCTGCATTCTGAATATACCAATTATCTGACGCCCAATCCGCTGTTCCCCGGCCAGAGCGATCCCGGCGTGACCATCCCCGATTCCGCCAATCCCGGCGGGCCTGGCCTGCCTGCGTTCGATCTTTCGGGCAATCAGCTCGCCTATGCGCCGAAATATAAGATAGACGGTGAAATCGCCTACACCATTCATGCGGGCTTCGCCGACATCACGCCGCGGGCGAACGTCACCTGGACCTCGCGGACCTATTTCAGCCAGTTCAACGAACCCTGGGCGGAGCAGCCTTCCTACACGAAGGTCGATGCGTTCCTGGACATCGAGAACAAGGATCTGGGTTTGTCGGGAACCATCTTTGTACGGAACCTGACCAACAAATATTATGAGACGTCCGGCACGGTCTCGTCCGACTTCCTGGGGTATCAGGTGGTTGGCGCGCTGGGCGCTCCGCGCACCTATGGCGTGACGCTGACGAAGCGCTTCTGACGCGCCGTAGGTATAATGACAGGGGGCATGGGGTTTATCGGGACCCCGTGCCCCTCTTTTTTCCCGGCGGTTCCGGCAGGCAGCCGGATCGCGGCGGCTCGCAAGACACGACGCTAGCAAAGAAGGAGGGTGAGAATGATCAAGGTGATGGTCGCCGGCAAACGCAAGGCTGGGATGACGCGGCATGAAATGCATCTGCACGCATTGACGGTTCACGCCAAGCTCGTCGAAACCTGCCCCGGTTTCTGGCAGCATTGCCATCGCTATGTGCAGAATCACATTATCGGCCAGGTCGATTTCAACACCGGACAGATGATGCCGGACGGCGAGTCCCATTATGACGTGCTGTCGGAATTCTGGTTCGATTCCATCGATGTGGCCATGAAGGCGTGGGGAAGCGACGATTATTTCCGCATCCTGCGGCCGGACGAGGAAAAGATATCGAACCCGGATGCGCCCTATCTGATGATCTTCATGACCGAGCATGTCATTGGCGGTTCGAACCCGCGGATGAGCGGCAATTTCTTTTAAGAAATGCGACGGGGAAAGCGACGGTGTCTGTGCCGCCGCTTTCCCTCACGATCGATGCGTCAAGCGCCCCAGGGTATGGCGGTCTGGTGCACTTCAACGACGTAGAAATTGACGCCGCCGGGCTCGCAGAAATTCTTCTCATCTTCCATGACCTGCGGGCCGATGACCTGATCGAACAGGGCGTCCATGGAAGCGCGGGCGGCCGCCTCATCCTCATAAAAGGCTTCGGTAATGACGTCGAAGGCCGGCTCATGCGACGCCTCGGCGCGATTGTCGCCGACATAGCCATAAAAGGGATGATCGGTCAGGATATAGTTGCGCCGGTGCAGGTGCAGCGGCACCGGCATGATCTTCTGACAAAGGGGAATATGCACCTTGTCATAATGATGCATGAATTGCTCCAGCGTCATGCCCTTCTTCTTCTTGATGGTGATGATCAGTTTGAACATGCTGTGCTCCTGCGGCGATGGTTGGTGTTCAATCGATGATGGAAACGCCCGGCAGGCTGACGAAATCCTCGCCCAGAGACTCGCGGATATAGTCAGCCGCGCCCTGCGACATGTAGATGCGCTCGCCCTCCAGCTTCATGCCCTTCAGGGTGAAGATGGACAGATAGCGAAGCGACCGTTCCCGGCCGTCGGCGTCCGTCATCAGCAAGTCGTCGCGCGTCACCATGCTGTCATTGCCGATCCAGATGACGTCGCAGGGGCTGTTGAGATCGCCCAGATTGCCTGACGTGTCGGTGATGCGGAATGTCTGCGAACCCGGCGCATTGGCCCCCAGCATGCGTGCGTAAAACTCCCGTACGGCCGCCGTGCCTTCCACCCGGTAGTTGAGCGGGAAGAATTCATAATAGGGATCGTCGCACAGGGTCGCCATCACGGCATCGACATCGCCGGCCCGCTCGGCCGCGCCATGTTCGAAGAACAGGCGCAGCAGGATTTGCTCGCGGTGGCGGATTGGCCCTTGGTCGGACATGCCTCTCTCCTCAACCGTCTGGGGCGGTTGTTGACGCGCCCTTTATTGATTGTGATCGCATCATAGGAGACTCGGCTTGTCTGTCAACGCATGTGTTGATAATCTCCCCGCGATAATGACGCCGGGCGGCCGCGTGCCGTTCCCGGCACTGTGTTGGAGAGGGAAATTGGCAAAAGCGCATATGGCGGTGCAAACCGTGTTCTGGCCATCCTGCATCATGGATCGACCGGTGTTCGATCAACTGGCGGTCGCGGCGGCGGGCGGCTTCGACGCCCTTGCGATAGCGCCCATGGCGATCAAGAATGCGCTGGCAAGCGGCCTTTCCCTTCGCGATCTGCGCGAACGGGCGCAGGAACTGGGCGTCATATTCAGCCATCTTGACGGCATTTCCGGCTGGCTGCCCGCATGGCATCCCATAGAGGGCGATCCGGCATTCAACGACTATATCCGCCAGCGCTTCAACATCGACACGCAAGAGGCGCTGGATCTGGGCGCGGAACTGGACATCGCGGCGATTGTGGCGGTTGGAGCCTTTGACCGGGGCATGCTCGACCGGGAAACCGTGCTGCGCGGATTTGCCGACATATGCGCGGCCGCGCAGACGCGCGGCATGCGGACGGCGCTGGAGTTCATTCCCTTCTGGGGCATCCCGGAATTTGTGGATGCGTGGGACATCGTGTCCACCGTCGGGCATGTGGGATCGGGGCTGGTGCTCGATACCTGGCACATGCAGCGCGGCTCGACCGATTTCGCGCGCGACCTGGCCTGCCTGGACGCCATGCCGGATGATTGCCCGTTCGACATACAGTTGGCGGACGCGCTGCCTGGCACGGCATGGAAGGAGCTTTTGCCCGACACCAATTATCGCGGTTTCCCCGGCGACGGATCGCTCGATATCGCCCGCATGGTTTCGCCTGTCGTGGGCCGTGGCGCGTTGCTGAGCATTGGCCCGGAGGTCTTTGGCGAGGCCGTTTCCGCCCTGCCCCTGGAGGCGCTTGGGCGGCGTTCGGGGGAGACCACTCAGCGGGCGCTTGCGGACGCAGGCGCGAACGCCTGACAGGTGAAAAAGGCAATGCTGGTGCGATGCGCGCGCCCAAAGAGGTCATGCGCTTTATTATCAACACATGTGTTGACAAAGCCATTGGGAGCGCGCACAGCTTGCGGCGAACTCTGTGTCAGCCGCCTCGTAAGGGGGCGGGGCGGTTGGCAACGGGGACGGAGAGGCGACCGGTGCGGCAAGGAGTGGATTTTGGAAAGCAAGACTTTGGCGCCTGAGGACAGGATCAGAATCCCCGGCCTCTGGGATTTCGAATATAGTTATTTCGCGGGCGACACGGCCAGCCGCTTCTTCAGCATATTGCGGGAGGAAGGGCGGATTTGCGGCACGCGCTGTCCCAAATGCGCGCGCGTCCTGGTGCCTGCGCGCTCCTATTGCGACGCCTGTTTCGTTGCGACCACGGACTGGCAGGAGGTTGGGCCGGAAGGCGTGCTGGATATTTTCAGCATCGTCGGCGCGCAGTTTCCGGGGCTTCCTCCACCCCCCTTTGTGATGGGATATATCACCTTGGACGGAGCCGATACGGCATTGCTCAATCATGTGGTGGGCGTCGACCTGTCCGATATTGATGAGGCCGCGAAAAGCCTGATGAAGCGACCGCGCGTCCGCGCGCATTTCAAGGAGAAGCGGGAGGGGCGGATCACCGACTTCCACTTCCAGCTCATCGACGATCTGGCCTGAGGCGCCGGGTTGGAACAGGATTTCCAGGATATAGAGCTGTTGATCAGCGACGCCGCGAGCGGTCTGCTCGCGGACGCCGCGCCGATCGGCAGTGACGCCGCCCGCGCATGCGCGGAGGAAGGGCGGTGGTTCGCGCCCGGCTGGACGATGCTGGCCGAGGCGGGCTTTCCGCAGGCCATGCGTCCGGAGGAGGAAGGCGGCGTCGGCTGCATCGGCGCAATGCTGATCGCGCGGATGAGCGGCGCTGCGGCGCTCGCATTGCCGCTTGTGGATGCGATGGCGGCCGACTGGCTGCTCGCCCGCGCCGGTGCGCCGCCCGTCGAGGGGCCTGTTGTTCTCGCCGCGCAGCCGCTGGATTTCAATGCAACGCCTGCGGGCGTGCGCATCGCCGGGTCGCTGGATGCGGTGCCGTGGGCGCGCGACTGCAAGCTGGTTTGCATGGGCATGCTGGATGGCGCGCTGGTCGCTGTCATTCTGGATCGTGCGGAATTTGCCGTGACGCAGGGGGCCAATCTCGCCGACGAACCGCGCGACATGGTGCAGGCCGACATCACCGTCGCGCCGGAACGCATGATCGCGCTTCCGGCCGGTCTGGACCTCGACACGCCCCGGCAATTGGGGGCTGTGCTGCGGACGGCGCAGATGGCGGGCGCGGCAGAGGCGGCGGTGGACATGACAGTCGCCTATGCGCGCGACCGCAAGCAATTCGGCCGGTCGCTGGCTGGCTTTCAGGCGGTGCAGCAATTGCTGGCCATCATCGCCACCGAAGCCGCCGCGGCGCGCATGGCGAGCGATATGGCTGCGGCGTCGCTGGCGCGGGGCATGGACGCCCGCACGGTCGCGGTCGCCAAGATCCGCGCGGGAGAAGCCGCGGGCAAGATCGCGCGGACCGTGCATCAGATACATGGGGCCATCGGCTATACCCGCGAACTGCCCCTGCAACTGCTGACGCGGCGGCTGTGGAGCTGGCGCGACGAATATGGCGGCGAGGCGGAATGGTCGATCGCGCTCGGCCGGTCGCTGGCGGCGGATGGCCGCGCATTATGGGCCTCTATCACGGATATCGGAGCATGACGGCGCGCCGTTTTCCCCTTGTCGCGGAATCCGCGGAGGCTGCGGCTCTGCGAAAGGATGTTCGCGAATTTCTCGCGGTCGAGATTGCGGACCGTCCGCCCGTCAAGCGGGCCGAAACCTGGACCGGCGCGGACCCTTCCTTCAGCGCCAAGCTGGGCGCGCGCGGCTGGCTTGGCATGACCTGGCCCAAGCGATATGGCGGGCATGAGCGCAGCGCGCTTGAGCGCTATGTGGTGATCGAGGAGTTGCTGGCCGCCGGCGCGCCGGTCGCGGCGCACTGGATCGCTGACCGTCAGAGCGGGCCGACTTTGCTGCGCTTCGGCACGGAGGCGCAGCGCAGCAAAATCCTTCCCGCCATCGCGCGCGGCGAATGTTTCTTCTGCATCGGGATGAGCGAACCCGACGCCGGTTCGGATCTGGCGGCGGTGCGGACACGGGCAGTGCGGGAAAGCGGCGGCTGGCGGATCAACGGCACCAAGCTGTGGACCACCAACGGCCATCTTGCCCATTATATGATCCTGCTGGCCCGGACGGACAGCAATGCGGAAGGGCGGCATGACGGGCTGAGCCAGTTCCTGGTCGATATGAAGGCGCCCGGCGTCACCGTCAGGCCGATCTACGCCTTGTCGGGCGAGCATGAATTTAACGAGGTGCATTTCGAGGATGCGCTTCTGCCTGAGGACGCGCTGCTGGGAAGCGAGGACGAGGGCTGGAAGCAGGTGATGAGCGAACTTGCGCATGAGCGCAGCGGGCCGGAGCGTTTCCTGTCCTCGTTCATCCTGATGGCGGAAATGGCGCGGGCGGCGGGACCAGGGCTGTCCGATCGCGCGGCCGAGGCGCTTGGCCGGCTTTCCGCGCATGTGGCCGTGCTGCGCGTCATGTCCCGCTCCGTCGCCGGTCAGTTGGAGCAGGGCGGCGATCCCTCGCTTCAGGCGGTGATCGTCAAGGATCTGGGCGCCGTGCTGGAACAGGAGATACCGGAGGTGGCGCGGAGCCTCACCGATCCGGCGCTGTGGGCCGATCCCGATTTCCGCGCCGTGCTCTCCTACCTCACGCTGAACAGCGTCGCCTTCTCCTTGCGCGGCGGCGCTCGTGAAATCCTGCGCGGCATTATCGCGCGCGGGCTTGGCCTGCGCTGAGCCTCAAACGCATTGGGTGAAAGACATATGGAACAGCTTGTCCTGATCGAAATCGACGGGCCGGTGGCGACGCTGACCCTGAACAATCCCAAATTCTACAATCCGATTTCCGATCAGGAGATGGTGGATGCGCTGATCGCCGCGCTGGCGCAGATTGAAAGCGATCGCGACATCCGGTGCGCCATACTGATGGGCGCGGGCAGGGGGTTCAGCGCTGGCGGCAATCTTTCGAAGATCGGCAATCCGGGCGAATTGGGTGGCGGTGCGCCGGTGGAAACGCCCTCCGGCTATAAGGCGGGCATCCAGCGCATCCCGCTGGCGTTCGACGCCATGGAAATCCCGATCATCGCCACCGTCCATGGCGCGGCCATCGGCGCGGGCTGCGATCTCGCCTGCATGTGCGACATCCGCATAGCGGGGGAGAGCGCCTCCTTCGCGGAAAGTTTCGTCAAGCTCGGCCTCATTCCGGGCGACGGCGGGGCGTGGCTGCTGCCGCGCGCCGTGGGATTTTCGAAAGCGTGCGAGATGGCCTTCACCGGTGAGTCGATCAACGCGCAGGAGGCGCTGGCCTGTGGCCTGGTCTCGCGCGTCGTGCCGGATGATCAACTGAAGGACGCCGCGAGGGACCTGGCCAGCCGCATCGCGGCCAACCCGCCGCACGCGCTCCGCATGGCGAAACGCCTGCTGCGGCAGGCGCGCAACCAGCGGCTGGATGAGCATCTTGAGGCGGCCTCCGCCTATCAGGCGCTCGCGCATACCACCGCGGATCATCGCGAAGCGATCAGCGCCTTCCGGGAAAAGCGGAAACCCGTGTTTACCGGGCAATGAGCGCTGCCTCATCGATGGTCGACCTTTCGCCCTTCATCCGTCCCGGCGACACGGTTTTTCTGGGCCAGGGGACAGGCGAACCGCAGACCTTGTTCGAAGCGCTGGTCGCGCAGCGCCAGACTCTGGGTCCGCTTTCGATTTTTATGGGCGCATGTTTCACGGACATCTTGCGTCCAGAGCATAGGGACCTGCTGCGGGCCGGGAGCTATGGAACGCTGGGCACCACGCGGGCGCTCGCCGCCGCCGGCGCGCTCGACATTTACCCGATCCACATCGCGCGCATCGCGCAATCCATTATGTCGGGCGCCATCGCCTGTGACGTCGCGCTCGTGCAGCTCAGTCCCAAGGGACCGAACGGGAAGCACAGCCTTGGCCCGATCAACGATTATATGCGGGCGGCCATCGCCAAGGCGCGGGTGGTTATTGCGGAGGTCAATGCGGCGATCCCGTGGACCTACGGGGCCGAACTGCCCGCGCTCGACACGCTTGCGCTGACCATTGAAATGGATCGTGCGCCAGCGGAACTGGCATCGCGGCCCGCAACGCCGCTGGAGACCGCCATTGCGGCGAACATAGCGTCGATCGTGCCTGATGGCGCCACCCTGCAGGTTGGCATTGGCGGTACGATCGATGCGCTGCTCGGCTGCCTGAAGGATCGCCGCGACCTTGGCATCCATTCTGGCACCATTGGCGATTCAGTGCTCGACCTGATCGAGGCCGGGGTCATCACCAATGCGCAAAAGCCGATAGATGCGGGCGTTACCGTGACAGGCTCCCTGTTCGGCACATCAAGGCTGATGGACGCGGCGCGCGAGAATCCCGCATTCCGGGTGGAGCCGTTCGAATATACGCACGCCGCCGGGATTCTGGCGCAGATCCCCAACCTGTTTGCGATCAATTCGGCGGTGGAGGTCGATATCACCGGCCAGGTCAATGCCGAGGCGGCCAATGGCCGCTATATCGGCGCGGTCGGCGGTCAGATCGATTTCATGCATGCGGCGAATGCCGCGGAGCGCGGATGCTCCATCATCGCCCTGCCCTCGACCGCTGCGGGCGGCGCGGCCAGCAGAATCCGCGGCGGCGTCGACATGGTGACATGCGCGCGCGCCGATGTTGACTTTGTGGTCACGGAATATGGCGTCGCGGATCTGCGCGGCCGGTGCCTGCGCGACCGGATACGCGATATGATCGGCATCAGCGCGCCTGCGTTTCGCGAGGCGCTTGAGCGCGAAAGCCATGCCCGGATAGGCCGGGGATTCTGACGGGACTGGCAAAAGACCGGCGCGGCGGGATTGCGGGACCCTAGACCTTGTTCGATTTTGATTGAATCAAAATCTTGGTCTAGTCCTTTGTTATGTCGTGATTTCCGAGCCGCGAAATGTTCCATTTCACTCGAAATCACTCTAGTCCGCCTTCTTGGCGAGACCGTTCAATATGGCGTCGGCGAAAACGGTGCCGATCTGCTTGCCCGATGATGTGTCGGTGGGATGATACCAGCGGTGGCTCCAGGAACACATGCCGATGATCGCATTGGCGATGAGGCGGACATTTTCCTGGGGCACGTTGAGCGAGCCATCCTCCAGACCCTGCCGGATGATCCCCCTGATGCCTTCGTCGAAGCGGCGCTGCAGAGCGATCATCATGCGATTCCACTCCGTGCTGTCGTCCAGATGCGCCATCGGCTCCTGCACATAGACGAACAGATAGGGATAATGCGCCTCATAGGATTCCATCAATTGCACGACGAGGGCGCGCAGCTTCTCAATCGACGAAATCTTTTCCTTGTAGAGCCGTTCCACCATTTCGACATTCTTGCGGACAGCCTCCGCAACCACGTCCTGGAACAGTTCGTCCTTGCCCGATGTGTAATAATAAAGTGAAGCGCGGTCCTTGCCGATCTCCTTGGCAATATCCTGCAGCTTCGCGGCGCGGAATCCTTTACGCCGGAACACGCGTGCAGCGGCGCTGATTATTTCTTCCCGCCGCAACCGGTATTCTGGATCACCGATTGAACGCGCCAGGGCGCGCCTTTGCGCGATATCGCTTTCTTCCGCCATCTACACTCTGCCTGAACAAGAAATAGTCCTATGCGAGGGCGGATGTATTTGCGCAAGTGCCAGCTTCTTCCATCGGCGCAGGGCCGATGGCGCTCACGCGGTGATCTTCTCCTGGCTGCGGGCAGTTGCCAGTTTTCTCAATGGCATGGCGTTGCGATCCGGCATCAGCCCTTCCAGTGACGCCTTGATCTCCAGCGCGAGAAAACGCGAGTTGAGCCGCGCTTCCAATATTGCGCCGCCCATCAGCCATAGACCTTGCTGCGGCGTCCGCGTCCACATGTTGCGGATATTGTCATCCTCATCAAAGCCCCAGACGGGGCCGAGCCTGTCAGCCACTTCGTCGCCGAGCAAACGCCGGACCATTTCCGCCATGCTTTCGAACCCCGTCGCCTGGACGAGCAGGTCGAGCGGAATTTTCCTGCCGTCCTTGAGCAGCAGGCCGTCAGCGACGAAATGGGCGATATCCTCATATTGCACGAGGCCGACCTGCCCATCGATCAGCAGTTCGCTGCACCCGACATCAATATAATAACCGCCTGCGCCGCGCAGGTAGAGCAACTGAAACCCCGTCTTGTCGTCGCCATTATGGGTCTTGAATCCGACCTTGTTGAGCTTCTGGATCAACTCGGCGTCATATTGTTCGGTTTTCTTGGTGATCCATTTGTAGGAATCGAGCAGCATCGCATTCGGCAGGGCCGCGACCATCAGGTCGGTGTCCTCCACCGGCGTATCTTCCGAATAGATGGAGTAGCTGATGATCGCGCTCGGTTCGAGGCTGAGGACGCAGGTCGCCCCGCGCTGCATGATCGATACCGTCTTGGCGCCGCTGACATACAGGTCCTGCGCAATGTCATGACCCGAATTTCCAGTGCCGACGACCATGGCGTTGCGGCCGACATAATCCATGCCGGTCCGAAATTCGCCCGAATGCACGACATCGCCCTTGAAGTCGGAAAGGCCGGGCATGTCCGGCTTTTTGGGAAGTCCGCCCGAAACGCCCGTGGCGATGACCAGGTGGGGAACCCGCATCGTCCTTATGCTCATATCGGCGCAGCGGAGCGTGACCGTCCAGATGCCGGCCGCCTCGTCAAAATGCGCCTCGACCAGTTCAGTGGAGTTCCAGACGTTCAGCTCCATGAACCGGGCGTAGGATTCCAGCCAGTCGCCGAGCATATCCTTGGGCAGCCAGACCGGCCAGGTTTCCGGGAAGGGCAGATAGGGGAAATGGTTGGCGTTCAGCTTATTGTGCAGCGTCAGATTATTATAGCGTCCGCGCCAGACGTCCCCCACGCGCTCCGATTTGTCGATGATCAGCGCGTCGATGCCCATTTGGCGCAACCGGGCGCCCAGGATCAGGCCGCCCTGGCCAGCGCCGACGACAAGCACCTGGGGGTCGCGGTCTTCGAACGCGATTTCATGGTCGCGCAATTGCCGCCAACTGAGCGGACTTTCGATTTTTGAAAAATGCGATCCGGAGGGACGGTTGAGGCCCGCTTTCTCTTTAAATCCATGCAGCTCGTGCAAAGCCGTCAACAGCAGCCATGTGCGAGGATTGGGCGCAGCGTCCGCGCCAGTGGCGCATGGCTCCAGCACGAGCCGGGCGAAACCCGTGCCGGTGCCGACATTCAGGTCGAAATCGAACCATGCCTCCACCATATCGCGTCCCGAACGGCGGGAGAGGCGGGGCGCCGTGCGGTTCGCGGCCAGGCGGATATTGGAAAAACCGGCGGCGGCCGCCGTGGTATCAAAGGCCTCCGCGATCGCCGCCCTGCCTGCAAAAGTCGGCCGCGCCCAAGTAAGGGACAGAATATCGCGCCAATAGCCGTCGGCGATAAACATATCGGCAAAAGCCTGGCCGTCCCTGGCGGCGATCGCCGCCGATATCCGCTCAATCCAGAGTTCGGCCACGTCCTGCGCCGACACGCCATCCAGACCGTTGGACTTATTCTGAGCCACTTCAATTCCTCTACATGGCGCTGAGCAATTGGTGTCTTGCCATGCGCTGGTTCGTTCTTTCCACGCATATGTTGACAGTCTGATTTAGTCAACACATTTGTTGATAGAAATTGAGGGCAGTTGGATTTACGGCAGTTCGTGGAATCCCGGCGGCCGGAAGGCGAGCGATGCTCTTTCGGGTTGGAAAGAGTAGCACACGCCTTCCATGTTCGCCGTGTCGGATGCGCGGCGGCGCGTGACCGAATAGTCGCGGCTGCGATAAACGAATATGCATCGCCGCAGCACAAGGCCCGCTTCGCGAAGATCGGGATCGGCCATGACCGCATCGGACCAGACCGACCGCCCATGGGTGTCGTGGCCATGGAATGGGCCATCGGAAACAACCACGCCGTCCCTGACCAGCCAGTCCAGAAAGGGCGCGCCATCCCGTTCCAGCCGGGCGGCGGCGCCCTTGCGCACGGGGTCATATTGGACCCGCACCCTGTAGTCGCGCTGGCCGCCGCGCGCGGCCTGAGCAATGGCGAGGCGCGCCAGATCAAGCATGTGCGTGCATTGCCGGGTCTGATCTATGGACGCTTTCGCGCTGATCGAAATGGGCGTGGCGACGAGCGCCGTCAGTTGTCCCGCGGCGCTGGGGCAGGTGACCCAGGGTACGCGAACGGAATCGCCAGTAACTGCCGTAACGGCCCGGCCATCATGGTCCACGGTGACGAGGAAGTGATGGACGTTATCGACCAGCTCCCCTTCGACCCGGTGCGCCGTCGCGCGCAGCGAGATATTTCGCCAGAAGGGCATGGAGTCGTCACTTAATATCATGATCATTCTCTTTTGGAGGGGAAGTCTAAGCCCCGGCGGAAAGGAGAGTCAACACATACGTTGACTGACGGCCTGTCGCCGTTTAGTCCTCTTTTCAAAATTACAGGCTGGTGCGTCGCCCGGCGGGCGGGGCGATCGGCGAGAGGAACCCGCATGCCCCATCCGATTGGCGACATCCTGAAAGCCTTTGCCCGCATCACTGGCCATTGGCCGGCGCGCGCCATGGAGGCGGCGCAGCGAATGGTGCGTAGCCGCTATGCATGACATCCCCGATTTTGCGATAAACCGGCGCACATTGCCGGACGGGACCGAACTGGCGTTCGTGCGGGAAGGGGCGGGCGGCGTTCCGCTGCTGATGCTGCACGGCTGGCCAAGCACGAAGCGGATATTCTACCGCAATATCGGGCCGCTGGCGCAAGCCGGTTTCGATGTCATCGCGCCGGACGCCAGCGGCTGGGGGGATTCCCCGCTATCCCCGCACGGCTATCCCGACCCGGTGCGTTCGGTGCATCAGTTCATCGACCTGATGACCTTGCTTGGACATGAGCGCTGGGTGCTGGCGGCTTATGATTTCGGATCTTTTTCCGCGCTCGACATGGTCAACCGGTTCCCGGAGCGCGTGATCCGCCAACTGATCTGGAATCCGATGGTCCCTTTTCTTCCGGACATCTATGAGCAGGCCGGATGCGGCGGCGATCTGATGAAGGAGAATCTGTCGCTCTCCAGCCATATTACCGACCATGGCGCCGATCCCGACGGTTTTGCGGGGCGCCTTGCGGACGATGAAGCGCGAAGGGCCTATGTGCGCGGTTTCTACCAGGGCCGCGTCTGGCGCGATGGCGGCCCTGTGCTGCGGCTGGCGGCCGAAGGATCGTTTGACGACGAGGCCGCCGATTTTCACGCCGAACCCTTCGGCGATGCGGAGTCCTTCCGCGCATCGATCAACTATTATGCCGCGCTGCTCCAGCCAGAGCTTCTGTACGCGCCGCCCTTGATTGCGCAGCGGGTCGGCACGGAAACGATGTTCCTTTATGGCGAGGCGGACCAGATTATCGGCCGCATCGTCACGCGCCGGGCGGAGGTCGCGTACGACCGGATCGTCGGCCCGTTCATTGTCGAGGGCGGCGGACATTTTCTGAGTTGGGAGCGGCCGGGCATTGTGAACGGCGCGCTGATCAGCCTCTGCCGCGACCTTCTGAAAGGCGGGCGGCCGTGAAATATAACCGCCTGGGGCAATCCGGCCTGTTCGTATCGGAATATTGCCTTGGCACGCCGGGGTTCGTGTCTGGCGGACCCGATGGAGTCAGTCTGGAGACTGTCGGATCGGAGGAGCGGTCGCGCGCGATCCTGGACGCGGCGCTGGATCGCGGCGTCAATTTTATCGACACCGCCGACTATTACGGCATGGGCCAGTCCGAAGACATGATCGGACGGATATTGGGCGCGCGCCGCCGGGATGTGGTGATCGCCACGAAAGCCGGGCTGCGGGTGGGACGCGGGCTTAACGATGCCGGATTGTCCCGCCGCCATCTGATCGCGAGTGTCGAGGGCAGTCTGAAAAGGCTTGGCACTGACTGGATCGACCTGTTCATCGTGCATCGCGTGGACCCGTACACGCCGCTCGAAGAAACGCTTCAGGCGCTCGACGATGTCGTCCGCCAGGGGAAGGTGCGCTATATAGGCTATTCCAATTGGCCCGCCTGGCTCGCATCGAAGGCCATCATGCTGCAGCGGCACCATGGATGGGCGCGCTTTATCGCCGCGCAAATGTATTATTCGCTGCTGGGCCGCGAGATCGAGCATGACAGCATAGCGCTGGCCGAGGACGCGGGCATCGGCATCATGGCGTGGAGTCCGCTCGCCAATGGGTTCCTGACGGGAAAATATACGGGCGGCGATCCGACCGGCGGCAATGGCCGACTGGCGCATTTCACGCTTGGCCCGCTGGATCGCGTCAAGGGCGACCGGGTCGTCGGCGTATTGCGGGAGATTGCGAAACGGCGTGGCGCGACGCCCGCCCAGATCGCGCTTGCCTGGGTCGCGCGGCAACGCGCGGTCGCGTCCGTGTTGATCGGCGTGAGCGATCTGGCGCAGCTACAATCCAACCTTCCCGAACCTGCGCCCGTCCTGGACGACCGGGATATGGGTGCGCTGGAGCAGGCATCCGCGATCCCCGCCGCCTATCCGGGATGGTATAATGCGATGATGGCCGATGACGCCGCCGCGCATGCCCTGGAAGGCCGGTACGATCCGGCTACGACACCCGTCGGCATGGACGCCTATCCCCGTTTCTATCTGGGCCGGGAGCCAGCGCGCTGAACATGCGAGGCACAAGAAAAAACCGCAAATCTATTCTAGCGAGGAGGACGTGGCATGGCGAAGCCGGTAATTGACGAAACCGCCGTATCGTCGGTCGAAACAGGCATTATTGTGCGCAACATAGAGGCGATGGTGCGCTTCTATATCGATATGCTCGGCTTTGAACCCTATGGCGAGACGAAGCTGGATTTCGTCCATGTCCGGGGTTTCCGGCTGGGCAATACGATCCTGAAACTCACCTATTTCTATGAGCCGGTCGATGCGCCGCTGGTGGAGGGGTTTGCGCCCGGCATGCGCTACCTGACATTGCGGGTATCCAATATCGGCGAAGCCTATGCCTCACTGATCGCGGCGGGGTTTGAGCCGTGGCTGGAACTGGAAACCGCGACTACGACCCGCGGCGTCGTCTACCAACATTGCGGCGTTTTCGATCCCGACCGGAATTTCGTGGAACTGGTGCAGGGCGAATCCTATTCCCCGCCAAGCCCGGCCTTCGCGCGTGGAGAGGTCGAGTAATTACGAAGGGCGGCGGACCGGCCGGTCCGCCGCCCCCATGTCGATCACAGCATGATCTGGCCGATGTCCACGCCCATCTTCACCTTGCCGTAAAGCTCTGACGTCGGCTCGATATCCAGGCCGCCATGGGTCCGCAGCACGTTCAGATCGCGGAAATAGCGTTGCAGCGAACATCCGTTGCGGAAGGAATCGCCCCCTGCGCCGTGCATGATGTCGTTTACCCCGTCACAGGCCAGCTTCGTCATATAGGATGACAGCATGCGTAACTGGGCGCGCTCGATCGGCTCCAGATGACGGTCGATCGACACCACGTTGCGCGCTGCGTCGCGCGCCAGCGAATCCAGTGCGTCGGCCAGCGCATAGGCGCGGCCAGCCCGCATCTGCGCTGCCGGCTTCTCGGCATAGGATTGGCCGGTATAGCTTTGCACCCGGCTGCTGATGATTGTGGAGAAGGTATCGGCTGCGCCCCGCAGCGCGCCCGCGATGACCGGCATGACTTCAAAGCTTAGCGCGGTCGTCACGGGCAGCTTGTAGAGGGGGTTGGCGTGGATTTGCGCCCCGGGGTGGGAGCCGTCCATGAGCTGGATGAACGACACCGCCTGATGATCGGGCACGAACAGCCCGTCCACGGCCACGTCGCGGCTGCCCGTACCCTGCATGCCCGCGATATGCCAGGTGTCGATTACCTCCACCTGCGCGCGCGGAACGCAGAACATATAGGGGTGCGGCGCCTCGCCCTCCGCCGTCACAATGCCGGTGAAGAACACCCAGTCGGCATGCGCCACGCCGGAACTCCACCCCTGCCGCCCGCTGATCTCAAACCCTCCCGCGACGCGCTTGCCCTTGGCGGTGGGCGCGACCTGCCCGGAACTGAGCACGAAGGGACCGGCGGCGAACGCCTCCTCCTGCGACTTTTCCGGGAAAACGGCATGCAGCCAATTATGCCCGATATAAAAGGACGTAACCCAGCCGGTGGACGGGCATGCCGCGGCGATCAGGCGGCAAACCTCGGTCATTGTGTCGACGTGCAATTCATATCCGCCGAAACGCTTGGGCGAGAGCATCTTGAACAGGCCCGCGTCGGAAAGGTCGCGAATGGTTTCGTCCAGAGGCGCGCGATTCTGTTCCGTGGCGGCGGCGCGGGCGGCGATGACGGGCTGCAATTCCCGCGCGCGGCCGATCAGTTCTTCTGCGATGTCCATTGCTATCCTCTCCGTCGCTTGCGAATGATCGATCATCCGGTTCGGACACAATCTGATCCCCTGGAGTATAAATAGTCAAGTGCCTATTTATGTCTGATGAGAAAAGCGCGCCCAAAAACCGCAGGCGGGGACGGCCGCCGGTGGGTGGCGCGGCGGAGATTCCCCGCGACCATTTGCTGCAGGCCGCACTGCGCGCCTTCGCGGAATCGGGCTATGAGGGCATGTCGATGCGGAGCCTGGCGGAGCAGCTCGGCATCAGCCACGGATTGCTCAATCTGCGTTTCGGCACGAAGCAGCAGCTTTGGGAGGCCAGTATCGAATATGGCCTGGAGAAATTCCGCAAGCGCATGATCGACCTGCCCAGGGAGGGTACGCTCGAAGGGCGTTTCAAGGCGGCGGTCGTTCAGGTTCTGGAGGCGATCCGCGCCGTGCCGGAGATGTTGCGGATTCTCAATCAGGAAGGAACAGTGCAGAGTGCGCGGCTGGACCATATCGCGGAAACGATTCTGGCGGACCGCTATTCCCGGCTGGAGGAAGTGATCGCCGAGGGCGCGCGGGCGGGCACGCTTCAAGAGACCCCGGCGCAGCTCATTACCGTGATGGTCGCACATGGCGGTGGCGTGCTGTTCGGCCTGAAGCCGCTGGCGCTCAAGCTGGGGCTGCTTGAGACCGGCGATGATCGGGAGCTGGATTCCCGTGCGCTGCAGATTGCGGATATCGTCTGGCGCGCCGTGCAACGTCCATCGACGGATCCGGCGGGTTCATGAAGCCGCGTCCCGTCAGGCGTTGGGGCCGAAATCTCCTGGCTCCAGAATCCTGAAATTGGCGGGCCGCTCCGACTCCGCCATATTCGCGGGCTGAAAGGTGAAGCAGGCGCCCGCCATGAATGGCAGGTCAGCGGCGAACCGGGCGTCGCGCGAACTGTTGGTTCCCAGGAACACCAAAAGCGCGCGGCGGATCAGCAGCGCTGCGGTCCGGATTTCGGGGTCGTTGACCTCCGGCGGCCAGATGGCGGCGCCCTGCAGGACATGCCCTTCGAAGGGGCCGGGCGAGATCACCTTCTGGTTGGCAATGGTCCACCGCAGGATTTCCACGCCATTGCGCAGCACATAGGCCTCAATCTCCCCGCTTTTGGTCCCTTGGCCGACATGGACGTCAAATATCAACGTGCCGATGGCCTTGGCGTTGGCCATGGCCAAGCGCGCAAGATCGAACAAATGGGTGCATTGCATGCCCTTGTCGATGGACTTGCCGGACTCGCCTTCCAACGGAGCGCCCAGAAGCGCCTGAAACTGTTCAAGCGCGCCGCCGCATGTGGACCAGGGCGTGCGGTTCGCGCTTGGCTCCAGCGCCGTGATGACGTTGCCGTCATGGGCCATGACGATCGAAAAATCATGAACGCAGTCCATGATGCGCGCGGTCACAAGATTAGGCCGGGACTCGATATGAATCTTGCGGTGAAGCGGCTTATATGCGCTGATATCGCCAGCATTCTTATGCATTGCAGGCCTCAAAAATTTTCTGGACGAAAATTATTTTTACATAAACAAAATAATTGTGCATTGTCGCCATTGCAAACATAGCAGAATTGTCAAGTCGGGAGCGGCGGCATGCCAGCAATATATGCGGATGAATTGTCGGCTGCTGTGATTGACCTGCGCCATATCGCCCTTGAGCGATAAGCGCGCCGGATGACTGAATCCTCTGACGCTTCCGGGAAAACCGTACCCGCGGTGCGCCGCGCGATCGCGATCCTGCGGCTGCTGGCGGATGCGGGCGGGCCGCTGAATCTATCCCAGATCGCGCGCGGCGCCGATATCGTGCCCAGCACGGCGCTTCACATATTGCGCGAACTTGCAGCGGCGCGGCTCATCATGATCGAGAGCAACCAGAAAACCTATCGACTGGGAACCGGCCTGCTGGAACTGGCGCAGGCCGTTGTCCGGCGGACCGAGTTTGCCGATATCGCCCGCCCCCTGCTTCAGGACATAGCCCGGCGCTTTGACGTGACGGCGATGGCGACGGCGGCGCTGGACCCGGATCACAGCGCCTGCGTCGCTTCGGTCAGCCCGTCCCATTCCATGTCGTTGAACGTCACCGTCGGCGGCCGGGTGCCGACATTGTCGGGGGCGGCCGGCCGCTGCGTCGCGGCGTTCAGCCCCACGCCCTTGCCGGAGTTGCGGAAGCGATTCTCCCGGATCCGGTGGCAGACGCCCTTCGATTTCGAAACCTGGCTCGGCCAGGTCGAACAGGTCAGGCAATTTGGCTATGCCGAGGATGACGGCCTGTTCGCCCGCGGCGTCACCACTCTCGCCGCTCCGGTATTCAATCCCGATGGAACCGTGACCAAGGCGGTGGGAATCGCCTCCATTTCCGCCGCTCCCGAAATGGATCGGCGCGAGGCCATAGCGGACGCCCTGAAAACTTCCGCGGATATTATATCGCGTCAGATGGCGGATTAGCCGCGCGCGCCAGTATTTTGCGCCAAGACAATATTTTTTTCTGTTGACAATTATCCTCCAGGCATGACAACGCTCCTCTTGTAAACACTGACGTTGACAGGCTATTCTGCAGCGCCGTTGGAGAGGCTTTCATGGCAAACATATTGTCGATGGGCGGAATGCCCATGATCGCGCAGGCGCGAAATTCATGACGGCCGCACTTCCCCTGCGCGGCGTCCGCGTCCTTGAATTATGCTGGGTGTGGTCCGGCCCCCTGCTGGGCCAGCTTCTCGCCGACCTTGGCGCGGAGGTGATCAAGGTCGAATGGTATAAGCGGTTCGACGTGTACCGGACGCGCGGCGTCGAGCGCCTTGCGGGCAAGATGCCGGAAGAAGTGCGGCGCGAAATGTCGCAGTCTTTCCACGGCCTCAACCGCAACAAGATCGGCGTCACGCTGGACCTCAAGGATGCGGACCATCGCGAGGCGTTTCTGGAACTGGTCGCGCAGTCCGATCTCGTCCTGGAAAACTTCACCTCCGGCACCATGGATCGCCTGAAGGTCGGATATGATGTGCTGGCGGCGGCGAATCCGGCGATCGTGCTGCTCTCGCTCGCGGGTTTCGGTTCGGCCTCCCGGCTTGCCGACATGCGCGCTTACGGCCTTGCGCTCAGCTCGCTGTCCGGTCTGGAAACCGGTGTGGTGGACCCGCGCGACGGCAGCTTTCTCGGCTCCCCCACCTTTGTCTCTTCCGATCCCAATGCCGCGAGCTACGGGTTGATTACCGCCATTGCCGCAGTCCTCGACGCGCGCCGCACGGGTCGCGGCGGACATGTGGAGATGTCGCAGCTTGAGGCGGCCGGCCATGTCGGCGCGGATGACGATGCGGAACTGGTGAAGGTCGCGCAGGAGCTGGGGCTGGACCCGGCTCTGCCCGGCGCGTCTACGGCCATCGTGCAGACGAGCGACGGCCAGCATCTCTGCGTCAACTGGGAGGGCCGCATCAACGTCGCCGATCTGGAGGAGCTGACCGAGGCGGCATCGATCCTGCCGATCGCCCAGGCGCTGCATATCATCGAGGCGGCAGGCGCCAGGGCGGTGAAGATCATCGAGGAAGCTGCGGCGTTCGGCGCTGGGGCGGCCAATGAGGGGACGCTGCTTTCGACGATCCATCCAGTGAGCGGCGTGGAGAATATCGTCGCCGCGCCCTGGTGGATCGACGGCAATCGCGCGCCGCTTCGCAAGACGGCGCCGACCCTGGGCGAAGGCAATGCCTATGTGCTCGGCCGCCTGCTGGGCTGGTCCCATGATCGCTACGCCTCGCTGTCCAACCCGCGGAGTGACGCTGCATGACTATGATCGGGACGGATAGGGACGAGGTTGGGTCCGGCATGGCCGAGCGCGCGCTGTGCGTAGGCGACAGCCATTTCGTCATCGTCGGCACCAATCGCGCGGTTCTGCACGCCGCGCGGTGGCTGCAGCAATTTGGTTGCCGCGTGACGGGCGCGCGTTCGCTTAAGGAGGCGCGCGCCATCAGCCCTGCGCCTCTCGCCCTGCTCATCGCCGGGGACGCGATTCCGGCGGACGCGGCGACGGCCGAGGGCGCGGTCGAAATCTATCTGTGGGACTATGAGGTGGATCGTCCCGGCCTTGGCGATTTCGCATCGGCCGTCTCCGGCGTCTCCACCGTGATCGGCGCGCCCGACGGCGCGCCGGGCGTGATGCCCGCGAAAATCCCGGAAAAATGGGCAGGCCTGTTCGGTGCGAGCCTGGCGCTCAGCCTGAAGGTCGCGCGCGACACCGACGCGAAAACCAGCCCGCGCAGGATAGACGTGTCCGCGGCCGACCTGCTGCGCGCCTTTGCCGAGCAAAATTCGGGCAACCATGCCGGCGTGCCCTATGGCTGGCGTCGCAACGGGCGCACCGCGATTGAGCATGGCGGGGTCTTTCCGCAGGGCTTTTTCCGCTGCCGCGACGGCTTCATGGCGGTGCAGGCGCGGTCGCGGCCAGACTGGCACGCCGTTCTCGCCGCGCTGGATGACCCGGAATGGGGGAAGGACCCGGCTTTCCAGAATCCCTTCCGCCTGTCGGAGGATGACTCCAAGGTTCTGCCGCTGCTCGATGCCGAGCTGATGAAGCGGGATCGCCGTCATCTTCTGGAACGCGCGATGGTCACGGGCGCGCCGATCGCGCCGGTGCTGTCGCTGGACGAAGCGAAGGCGTGGGACGTGTTCCGTCCCGCCTTCTTCGCGCCCGATGGTCAGCCGCGCCCGCCCTTCACGGTGCGGCGCGCCAAGATATTGGAGACACAGACGTCATGAGCTGGGGCACGATAACGCCTGAGAAGATCGCGGAGGCGGCGACCCTGATCGACGTGCCGCTGCGGCGCGACCGGATGCAGTGGATAGAGGCGGCGACGCGCGACGCCATCCGTCATTTCGCCTGGGGCATCGGGGACAATAATCCGCTGTGGCAGGATCGCGACTATGCGGCGCAATCGCCCTGGGGGAAGATTATCGCGCCGCCGTGCCTGCTCTATGCGGTCGACAATACCGTCGTCGCGCCCAAGCTGCCCGGCGTGCAGTGGATTTACGCCGGCACCGCCTGGACCTGGCACGAGCCGATCTTCATCGACGACAGCTTCCGGGTGGAGGCCCGCCTGGTGAAGCAGGAGGAAAAGAGCGGCCGCCGTTTCCCGACATGGGTGCTGCAGACCGGCGAGGTGCGCTTCTTCAACCAGCATGACCGTCTTGTCGCGACCGCGCTCGGCCGCTGCGCGCGCACGCCGCGCGGGGACAAGCTGGTGGAGGCGAAGGGCAAGGAGCATGTCGCCGCCAAGGAGCCGCACAGCTACACTGCCGAGGAAATAGAAAGAATAGAGAGCGAGGTGCTGGCGGAGCCGCGCACCGGCGACCGGCCGCTCTACTGGGAGGATGTCGAGGTCGGCATCGCGATTCCGCAGGTGGTGCGCGGGCCGCTCAGCATCGTGGACATTATGGCATGGTATTCCGCGCAGCAGGGCGCGCAGCCCTATGGCGGCGTGCATGGCGACGCGCTGCGCTATCGCCAGCGCCACGCGGACTATCATGTAAACAAGACGACAGGCGCGCGCGAGTCCGCCGGACGCGGCCATCTGGAGGCGAAAACCGGAGGCGATGTCGGCATGGGCGGGGCCTATGACATCGGGCCTCAGCGCATTTCCTGGGCGCAGCATATGCTGAGCAACTGGATGGGCGATCACGGCTTCCTGCACAAGCTGGACATCGCGGTCCGCCGGCCCAATCTGGTTGGCGACACCATCTGGTGGCGCGGCTGCGTGACGGGCAAGACGGTCAATGGCGACCATGCTGTTGTCGAGCTTTCCCTGATCGCCACCAATCAGGAGGGCGCGGAGTCGGCCAACGGCACGGCGACCGTCATCCTTCCCTCGCGCGACAAAGGGCCGGTGCGCTGGCCGGTTCACCTGACGGCTTGAGGGGGAGGACGGCATGCTCCTCCAAACCGTCGAACTGAACGCCTCGCTGGAGGTGGTCGCGGATATCGGCAATGATCTGGGCGAGGGACCGATCTGGGACGATGTGACCGGCACGCTGGTCTTTGTCGATTCCAATGTCGGCCGGGTCCATCGTTTCGATCCGGCGACGGGTGGTGTGTCGCATGTCGATGTCGGCCCGGTGATCGGCGCGGCGATCCCGCGGCGCAGCGGCGGCATGGTTGCGTCCTCGATCGACGGTTTGCTGGCGGTGGCGTCCACTGGCGATACGCGCCTGCTGGTGCCGATCGAGCAGGACAAGCCCAATCATCGTATGAACGACGCCAAGTGCGATTCCCGTGGCCGGTTGCTGTCTGGCACCTTGTCCATGCCTTTCGAACGCGGCGCTTCCGCCCTGTATCGCGTCGATCCCGATCTGTCTCTGCACCATGTGCTGCCCGGCGTGACCGTGTCCAACGGCATCGCCTGGAGCCCGGACGAGACCCGGCTCTATTATGTCGACACGTCGACACGCGGGATCGACTGTTTCGACTATGACATCGAAACGGGCGAGATTTCCGGGCGGCGGCGGTTTGTCGACGTCGACCGGGCGGACGGTTTCCCCGACGGCATCACCGTGGATGCGGAAGGCCATGTCTGGCTCGCCTTATACAAGGGCGGGAAGGTGAACCGCTACGACCCCGCCGGAAGGCTGGTTGGCCAGGTGACGTTGCCAGTGACCTGCGTCACGAGCTGCAACTTCGGCGGCGAAGGTCTGAAGGACCTTTACATCACCACGGCGCGCCATGGCCTGAGCGAGGAGGAACTCGCGGGCCAGCCGCATGCAGGCGCACTTTTCCGTTGCCGTCCCGGCGTGTCGGGATTGCCGAGCTATTTCTTTGCGGGATAAAAATATGACAGACCAAGGCAATCTTCCAGCGGCCCCGCACGGCGACCCCGATTATGAGGTCATCGTGATCGGCGCGGGCGTTTGCGGCATCTATCTGGCCTACAGGCTGAAGCAGATGGGCGCGCGCTTCACTGTCCTGGAGCGGGCCGGTGACGTCGGCGGCACCTGGCACTGGAACCGCTATCCCGGTTGCCGGTTCGATTCGGAAAGCGAGACCTACGGCTATTCCTTCTCCAAGGAATTGCTCAGCGAATGGAGCTGGACCGAGAAATTCGCGCCGCGCCACGAAACCGAACGCTATCTGCATCATGTGGTCGACAAGTTCGACCTTCGCGAGAACATGCAGTTCAATGCCTCGGTCGTCTCCACGCGCTGGGATGAGGGCGCTTTGTGCTGGCATGTCGGACTGGCGGATGGCCGCCAGATTACGACCCGCTTCCTGCTGACCGCGATCGGGCTGTTGTCCGCGCCGACGCCGCCGCGCTATGCGGGTGTCGACAGCTTCAAGGGACAGTCGTTCCACACCTATAATTATCCGGCCGAAGGGGTCGACTATACGGGCAAGCGGGTCGCCGTGATCGGCACTGGCGCGACCGGCGTTCAGCTCATCTCCGCAATCGCCGATCAGGTGGGCACTCTGACCGTGTTCCAGCGGCGGCCCAACTGGTGCGCGCCGCTCAACAACGGGCCGATTTCATCCGAGGATATGGCGGACATCAAGACCCGCTATGACGAGATTTTCGCGCGGTGCCATGCGACGCCCAGCGGCTTCCTGCACGATGCCGATCCGCGCAAGATGTTCGAAGTGCCGGCGGAGGAGCGGGAGGCGTTCTGGGAGGATCTCTACGCCGGATCGGGCTTCGGCATCTGGCTCGGCAATTTCAAGGACGTCCTTGTCGACAATGAAGCCAATGTCGAATTTTCGAAGTTCGTAGAGCGCAAGATCCGCGAAAGGGTGAAGGACCCGGCCGTTGCTGACAAGCTCGTCCCGCGCGACCATGGTTTCGGCACCCGCCGCGTGCCGATGGAGACCCGCTATTATGAGGTCTACAATCGCGACAATGTCCGCCTCGTCGACCTGAGCGAAACGCCGATCGAAAGCATCACGCCAACGGGTATCCGCACCAGCGCCGAGGAAATTCCGTTCGACATCATCATCTACGCCACCGGCTTCGATGCGGTGACGGGCGCGTTTGAGCGGATCGACTTCGCCGGCGTCGGCGGTGTCACGCTGAAGGAAAAATGGCGGGAGGGGCCAGTGGCCGCTTTCGGTCTCGCCGTCGCGGACTTCCCCAATCTCCTGACGGTGGCGGGCCCCTTGAGCGGATCGGTCGCGACAAACTTTCCGCGCGGTATCGAGGAAGCGGTCGACTGGTGCGCCGACTTTATCGCATTCCTGCGCGAGCGCGGCATTGACCGGTTTGAGCCGCATCACCAGGTCGAGGCGGACTGGGGCGAGCATGTCCAGCAGATGGCGAAGAAAATCCTGTTCGCGCAGCAGCAGTCATGGTTCACCGGCTATAATTCCAACATCGACCGGGACTATGAACCAAAGGCGATCGTCTATGCAGGCGGCGCGCAGCGATATCGCCGGGCGATCGGCGAACAGACGGAACAGGGGTATCCCGGTTTCAAGCTGAAGCAAGCGTAAGGAGAGGATATATGTTCGCGAGGACCCTGCGGGAGGCAGACCTTAGTGCACGGCCGGATTCCATTTGCGCGATCCTGCATGCGCGTGCGGAGGAATATGGGGACAAGCCATATTTGAAGTTCATCACGGATGGCGAGCTTCTCACCTATCGGATGGCGGCGGACCGCTCCGTCAATATTGCGCGCGGCTTTATCGCGATGGGCATTCCCACCGGCGCCCGGCTTGGCTTTGTTCTCGCCGGGTCCGTGATGCATGTTCTCGGCTGGTTTGCGTCTCTCCAGGCGGGCATGGTCGATGTGCCCATCAACCCCGATTTTCAGGGTGAAGTGCTCAATCACGCCATTCAGAAAATTGAGGTCAGCGCGATCCTGGCCGACGCGGTGGGCCTGGAAGCGCTCAGCACCGCAAGCCCCGAAGCGCGGGCGCAGATCCAACTGATGGTGCTTCCCGACGCGCTTTTCGACAGCCTGTCTGCGGCGGGGGATTTGCCGCAGGGTATTGGACGCGTCGTTCCCTTGCGCGAGGTTGAAGCCGTCGGAAGCGCAAGCAGCGTTGCGCTGCCTGACATCGATCCGCGCGTGCTTGCGTCCATCCGGTTCAGTTCCGGCACCACGGGGCTGCCCAAGGGCGTGATGATGGACCATGGCCATATGCTGTCCAATGCGCGCAAGGTGGGGGAATTGCTGGACGTCGGGGAAGGGGAGACGATGTATACCTGTTTCCCTTTCCATCATGTGTTTTCCACCGTGATGGGCGTGCTGATGACGCTGTGCGGCGGCGCGACGATGATCGTCGCCCGCAAGTTCAGCGCGAGCGGATATTGGAACGACCTGCGCCAGCACGGCGTCACGCGCGCCCATATTCTCGATCCGCTGATCCCGCTGCTCATGAAGCAGCCGGAATCGCCGCTGGACCGCCAGCACAATGTCGTGCGCATGTATACGGCGGCTGGATATTATCCGGAGTTTGAGCAGCGGTTCGGCGTCGGGATCGTCGCGATTTACGATATGAGCGAACTGACGGTCGTCATGCATTTCCCCGATGGCGAAGAACGGCGTCCGGGCAGTTGCGGCAAGGAGTCTGGCCTGTTCGAAATCAAGATCGCCGACGAAGATGGCTTCGCCTTGCCCGATGGCGCGGAAGGCGAAATCTATGTGCGCCCCCGTTATCCCAATGTGATGTTCCTGGGCTATTATAATGATGCCGAGCAGACCGTCGCCGCGTGGCGCGACCTCTGGTTCAAGACCGGCGACCGCGCCCGGCGGGACGAGGAAGGCTATTTCTATTTCCTGGGCCGTGCCGGGGACCGCATTCGCCGCCGCGGCGTCAACATCTCCTGCGAGCAGATCGAGAAGATTGCGTCTTCGCATCCTGCGGTGCTGGAATGCGCGGCGATCGCGGTGCCATCCGCATTGGGCGAGGACGACATCAAGCTCTGCATCAAGCTGATGCCCTCCGTAGAAGTCGTCCATGCGACGCTGGCCGAGGAATTGCTTGAGACGCTGCCCCGCTCGCTGACCGTGCGTTATTATGAGATGCTGGACGAGCTGCCCAAGACGCACACCGAGAAGGTGAAGCGCGTCGCGCTGCGCCAGATGGGCGAGCGCGGTCTGACGCCGGAGACCTGGGATCATGAGGCGGGCGATTATTGGCGGTCCGCAGAAGCTGCATTGGAGCTTGCCGGGCGGGCATCGCGGTGAGCGTGGAATATGACATCCGGCCATTGGAAGATGGCGCGGTATTCACGATAGACCGCCCGGCCAAACTGAATGCGCTTACCAAGCCCGTATTGATGGGGCTGGCGGAATGCCTTGACCGGCTTGAACGCGAGGGCGCCCGTCTGCTCGTCATTGCCGGCCGGGGGGAGAAGGCGTTCTGCGCCGGAACAGACCTTACCGAAATGCAGGATATGGCGATGGAAGATCGCCTGTCGAAAAGCGCGATGGCGCGGTCGCTGTTCGTGCGGCTGTCGCGTTCTCCGGTGCTGTCGGTGGCGGCGGTCAATGGCCTCGCTCTTGGCGGCGGGCTGGAACTGGCGATGGCTTGCACCTTCCGCATTGCTGCGCAGCATGCGAGCTTCGGCCTGCCCGAAGTGAAGCTTGGCCTTCTGCCCGCCTATGCGGGGACGCAGTTCCTGCCCGCGCTGATCGGCCGCGCGAGGGCGGAGGAGTTGATGCTGACCGGCCGCACATTCTCGTTGGAGGAAGCGCTTGCCATCGGCCTGGTGCATCGGGCCTGTCCGCCATCGGCGAGAGTCGAGGAAGCGGCCATCGCGTTCGGCCGCGAGGCGACCTGTTACAGCGCCCCGGCCGTGGACGCGATCCGCCAATGCATCGCCGCTGCCGGTTCCGCCGTCAGCGATTCGGGCCTGGATGTCGAGGATCGCTATGTCCGCACAGTTTTTTCCGGGCCGGAGGCAGAAGCCGGCGTAAACGCATTCCTTAACCGACATTAAGTGATCAGTAATTCGAAATTTTGGGTTGCCATATCAATTTATCTCGTTATCAACATTAATGTTGAAAATAAAAAATAACACAAAATGATAATATACTCTGGCATTTAGAGGAGAGATGCTTGTGTCTATTTTCAATCGACGCCTGAAATGGGTGATTTTGCTTCCGTCCGCCAGTATTATAGCCACGGGCAGGGCCGAGGCGCAGTCATCAGACCAGTCTGCGGAAACCGGAAGCGAGACCCACGGGCTTACCGATATTGTCGTCACCGCACGCAAGCAGGGTGCGGAGTCCCTTCAACGTGTGCCCGCAGCGATCACCGCGATCTCCACCGATACGCTGGACAAGGCGCAGATCACCAGCATCGTCGATGTGGGCCGGCTCGCGCCCAATGTGCAGCTTCAGACGGCGGCGTCCTTCCCCGGCTTCGCGAACTTCACCATTCGCGGGCTGAGCGTGAACAACAGCCTGCGCACGCTTGATCCCACGGTCGTCGTGGTGGCCGACGGCATTGCCTTTGGCGATCCCTATGGCACGCTTGTCGACACGTTCGATCTGGGTTCTGTCGAAATTTTGCGCGGTCCGCAGGGCGTCCTTCTGGGTCGCAACGCCACCGGCGGCGCTGTGGTGCTCAAGAGCCGCCTGCCCGCTGACAGCTTCGGGGTCGAAGCTTCCGTGCGCGTCGGCAATGGCGGCCGCTTCGACCAGTCGCTGATCGTCGAAGGGCCGTTGAACGACCGTCTGCGCGCGAAGATCGCGGTTCTGCATCGCAAGTCCCGCGGCCTTTCGGAAGACCGGAACGGCGGGACCATCGTCCCGACGCCCACGGGCACGGCGGCGCAGCTTTATGGCAATGCGACGGGGCATGAGGTGCGCGACGATGTGCTGCTCATACGGCCCACTATCGTCTGGGAGCCGACCGATCAGGTCGACATCTCCCTGATCGCCGAACATGTGGACGCCACCTATGGCGGCAATGATGCGCGCATCATCGTGCCAAGGGGACCCTTGTTGTCAGTGCTGGGCTATACGCCGCCGCCTTTCAGCTATGAGATTGATCACGACATTATCGGCCGCACGAAGATCGTCACGGATCGCGCGACGCTGGAGGCGAACTGGAATGTCGGCGTCGGCACGATCACGTCCAGCACCGGCTGGCGGAAAGTGAATCATGATGCGACGATCGACATCGACGCAACGCCCTTCACGCTCCTGCACTTCCCCGACAACAAGAATGATTCGGACCAGTTCAGCAGCGAGCTACGCTTTGCTTCCTCTTTCTCCGACCGCATCAAGATTCTCGCCGGCGCTTATTATCAGCATCTCACCATGACCGCCGTCGAGCGGCGTATTCGCAACACGCTGATCGTCAGCGCCGCCGGGCCGTTCACCACCCAATATCAGGAGGGGACCTATCGGCAGACGTCCAGCAACAAATCGGTATTCGCGAATGTCGACTGGACCGTGCTGGATGGCCTCACCCTGTCGGGCGGCGCGCGCTACACGTCGGAACGCAAGGCGATCGCCATCGCTTTGCTGCGGACCTGTCCGGGCGTTGGCTTTGACGCCTGCCTGACCGACCGTCAGCGGCGGAAGGGATCATGGAACGACGTGTCGCCGCGCGCAGCGATCAGTTGGCAGGCCAATCGCGACCTGCTGCTCTACGGCTCCTGGACGCGCGGTTTTCGCAGCGGCAATTTCAACGGCCGCGCCACGCCCGCGCCTGCTCCGGCGGACCCCGGCGCGGGCATCGGTCCTTCCGATCCGGAGAAGGCGACATCGTTCGAGGCTGGCTTCAAGGCCACCTTCCTCGACCGCCGGGCGCGCCTGAATGTCGCGGTCTTTGTCACCAAATATGATGACATTCAAAAGGTGCTGACATCGACCCAATCGACCCAGACGATCCTCAACGCCGCTAGCGCGACCATCAAGGGCATAGAAGTTGAGGCGAGCCTGCAGCCGATCGACGGGCTGACGTTCGACGGCGCCTTCGGCCTTACCGATGCATCCTATGACCGGTTCGACGGCCTTGACCTTACCGGCGACCGCATCCCCGACCCGGCGCTGGCCAAGCAGCTCAGTTTCGAGCGCGTGCCGAAATATACGGCGACCGCGGCCGCGACATATGATTTCAGCATTCCGGTCGTTCCGGGCGACTGGTCGGCGCGCGTGTCCTATTCCTACTTCAGCAAGATCTACACTGACCTGATCAATACGCCGCAGGCGGTGCAGCCGGGCTATGATCTGGTGGACGCCAGCCTGTCCTATATGCCGACGGAACAGCTCACCATCCGCGCCTATGGCCGCAACCTGTCCAACACCAATTATTTCGACGCGACGCAGACGCCGACATGGGGCATTTTCGGCTTCGGCGGTTCGCCGCGCACTTATGGCGTGGAGGCGACGATCCGCTTTTGATTGCGGGGGAAGGGGATCGAAAGCGGGCCAGGGTGACGAAAAGCGGTGCGGACGAATCCCTATTGCCGCGGATGATCCTCTGCGGGGACCATATAGGCGCGCAGGAATAGGCTGACCGCAAAGTCCGCATCCGCCTCGATAAGTTCCGGCGCAGGCAAGTCCATCAGGCCCACCAGCCGTTTCTGTTGCGACTTGCCGATGCCCAGCGACAATAATGCTCCGGCGGCGGCCTCCGGGTCGTCGCGCAGCAACTGGCCGCTCGCCATCGCCTCCTCAATGAAGCGGGCCAGGATCAAGCGTGTCTGTTTCGGCGCCCGTTCGTAGAAGATGCGGCCAATTTCCGGGAAGCGTTCCGCTTCGGCCGCGATCAGCCGGTGCAGGGCAATTGCGCCCGGTGAGAGGACCTTGTTCAAAATGCTCTGCATCGCGCGGATGAGGGTGGTGCGGAGATCGTCGCCGGGACTGGCCAGAATCTCCGCAAGCTGCGCGCGATACGCCCTAGTCGCGCGATCAACCACGGCCTCGAACAATTCCTCCTTGGAGGAGAAGTGATTCCAGAGCGTGCCCTTCGATCCGCCGAGCGCCGCAGCAATGCCGGACATGGTCGTGCCGGCATAGCCATGGTTTAGAAAGGACGTCTGCGCCACGTCCATGATGATGTCGCGCCGGTCCTGGCGGCGCGCCTCACGACGGCTGAGAGAGGAAATTTCCGGTTGCGGACCCATAACCGTACCATAAAGTACGATATTCTGGTTGACAAGCCGCTGACCCAGGCTCAAAGGCGGAATCCATACTAGATGGTACGGTTATCTATGCGGCAAAGGCTCTTACATTCCGCTGTCATCCTTCCATTGATCGTGCTGGGCGGATGCGCGGCGACACCCGATCTGGGGCCGCTTCCCACCTTGCGGACGGCGGAAAGCGTCGCCGCTGCGCGCAGTCTGCAAGCGAGCGACGCCTCCTGGCCAGGTGACGGCTGGTGGCGGGCTTATGGCGATTCTCAGCTCGACAGGCTGATCGAGGAAGGGCTGAATGGCGCTCCCGACGTTGCGGCTGCCGTCGCCAGACTGCGCCGGGCGGAAGGGTTGGCGCAGCAGGCTGGTGCGGCGCTGTTGCCGAGCCTGGACGCCAGGGGCAGCATCACTGCCGACCGCCAAAGCCTCAACATGGGCTATCCCGATGAGTTCAAGGCGTTCCTGCCCAGAGGGTGGAACGATCATGGGATGGCCAATCTTTCCCTGGGTCTGGATGTCGATCTGTGGGGCCGTAACCGCGCGGCGCTGGCGGCTGCGACATCCGAGGCGAATGCGGCGCGGATCGATGTTGCGCAGGCGCGGCTGATGCTGGCGACGGCGATCGCAGACGCTTATGCCGACCTTTCCCGCCTGCATGCGGAACGCGATATCGCGCAGGGCGCGCTCGACATCCGCGTCGCGACCCGCAAGCTGGTGAGCGACCGGCTGGACAGCGGGCTGGATACGCGCGGCGACTTGCGTCAGGCGGAATCCGGTCTTTCGCTGGCGCGCGCCGATCTTGCGGCGGCCGATGAGTCGATCGCCCTGCGGCGGAACCAGATCGCCGCGCTGCTTGGCGCCGGGCCGGACCGGGGGCTGGATATCCAGCGGCCGTCCGCCGTAACCGTGGGTGCGCGGGGCCTGCCCGCGGGCATCACGACAAATCTCGTCGCCCGCCGGCCGGACGTTGCCGCCGCTCTCGCACGCGCCGAGGCGGCCGCGAAGCGGATCAAGGTGGCGAAAGCCGATTTCTTTCCGGCGATCAACCTGTCGGCGCTTGTGGGCGTGCAGTCGCTGGGCCTGGACCTGCTGGCCAAGAAGGATTCGATCTACGGCAGCGCTGGTCCGGCGATCAGCCTGCCGCTTTTCCATGGCGGTGCGCTTGCCGGACAATATCGCGGCGCGCGCGGGACCTATGACGAGGCGGTGGCCAATTATGACCGCACGGTCGTCGACGCCTATCGCGAGGTCGCCGATGTCGTGACCAGCCAGCGCGCGCTCGGCAGCCGCCTGACAGACGCGCGCGCGGCGCTGGCGGCCTCCGAGGATAGCTACAAGGTTGCGAGATTGCGTTACGAGGGCGGACTGTCCACCTATCTCGACGTGCTGACCGTCGAGGAACGGCTGCTCAGCACGCGGCAAGCCGTCGCGCAACTCGATTCACGGGCCTTCGCGCTCGATATCGCCCTGATCCGCGCGCTGGGCGGCGGCTTTGCCGCTGGCGACGCTCTTGCCAAGGATGTGCCCAATGGCTGATGCCCCCTCCGAAGCCTTCCCCGAAACGTCCCAGGAGGAAACGGCGAAAACCGAGCGCCAGGAAGCCCGCAGGAAATGGCTGGTCCGGCTGGCTCTCGCCGTGCTTATCATCGGCATCATTGTCGCGCTGTGGTATCTGTTGATCGGCCGGAACCATGTGTCGACCGACAATGCCTATGTGAATGCGGAGATGGCGCAGGTGACGCCGCTCATTTCCGCCCAGGTGACTGAAGTCGCGGTCAGCGATACGCAGGCGGTCAAGCGCGGCGACATATTGGTCAAGCTGGACCCCACCAATCCCCGTATCGCGATTGCGCAGGCGGAGGCCGATCTGGCCGAGGCCCGGCGCAAGTTCCGCCAGACGGCGGCGACCAGCGGCGCGCTCTCGTCGCAGGTGGATGCGCGCGGCGCGGATATCGTGCAGGCCCGTGCGAGCCTGGCCAGCGCACAGGCCGATTTCGACAAGGCGAAGATCGATTTCGAACGGCGCAAGGCGCTGGCTCCGGCGGGCGCTGTGTCTGGCGACGAACTGACCAGCGCGAGCAAGGCTTATGCCGCGGCGAAGGCAGCGCTCGACCTCGCGCGGGCTGGCGTGGCGCAGGCGCAGGCCAACCTGCAGGCCGCCAATGGCGAATTGGAGGCCAATGACGCCCTGGTGCGCGGGTCGACCGTGGACACCGACCCCGGCGTGCTGGCCGCGAAGGCGCGGCTGGACAATGCCCGCCTCGATCTTGACCGCACCGTCATCCGGGCGCCGATCGACGGCGTGGTGACGCGGCGGCAGGTGCAGGTCGGCCAGCGCGTGGCGCAGGGCAGTCCGATCATGACGATCATTCCGCTGTCGCAGGTCTATATCGACGCCAATTTCAAGGAACGTCAGCTCCGCCGGGTGAAGGTGGGCATGCCTGCGACCGTCACGGCGGACATCTATGGCGGCGATGTCGTCTATCATGGAAAAGTCGCAGGCTTTTCGGGCGGGACCGGATCGTCGTTGGCGCTGATCCCGGCGCAGAACGCGACCGGCAACTGGATCAAGGTGGTGCAGCGCCTGCCGGTACGCATCGCGCTCGACCCGAAGGAGCTTGCCGAACATCCCCTGCGCGTCGGTCTTTCCACCGAAGTCGAAATCGACCTGTCGGGCGATTGACGGTGAATGACAGCGCCACGCCCTGGGACCGGTTGACGCCAAGACAGCGGCTGCTTGGCGGCCTTGTCCTGGCGCTCACCAATTTCATGGTCGTGCTCGACCTGACGGTCGCCAACGTGTCAGTGCCGCACATTGCCGGCAATCTGGGCATTTCGGCGGATCAGGGTACATGGGTGATCACCTCATATGCCGTGGCGGAGGCGATCTCGGTGCCCCTGACCGGATGGCTGGCGCAGCGTTTCGGCGCGGTGCGGCTTTACATTGGCGGCATGGTCGGCTTCGGCCTGTTTTCGGTGCTGTGCGGCCTGTCGATGACGCTGGGCATGATCGTCTTTTCCCGGATCGGGCAGGGCCTGTGCGGCGGGCCGCTGATGCCGATGTCGCAGATGCTGCTCACCCGCGTCTACCCGCCCGAACAGCGGGGCAGGGCAATGGGTCTGTGGACGATGACGATATTGCTTGGCCCGGCGCTAGGACCGATCCTGGGCGGATATATCAGCGATAACTGGAGCTGGCACTGGATCTTCTTCATCAATGCTCCGGTGGCGGTGGTCTGCCTGATCGGCGCTTACGCATTGCTCCGGCCCGTGGACACGCCGACGAAGAAGAACCCCATCGATCTTGTGGGTCTTGCGCTGCTGGTTTTCTGGATCGGCTGCCTGCAGATCATGCTCGACATCGGCCGCGACCATGACTGGTTCGGCGATCCGATGATCGTGATGCTTGCGGTATTTGCGGCGATCGGTTTCTGCGCCTTCCTGATATGGGAGCTGACCGAGGAACATCCGATCGTCAATTTGCGGGTGTTCCGCCATCGCGGGTTTTCCTTGGGCCTGATCGCATTCTGTCTATGCTTCGGGGCCTATTTCGCGAGCATTGTTGCGATACCGCAATGGCTGCAGCTCTCAATGGGCTATACCGCAAGCTCGGCGGGTCTGATCACGGCCTTTACCGCCATGTCCGCAATCCTCGTCGCGCCGTTTGCCGCCCGGCTGATGGGCAAGGTGGACATGCGCCTGATGGTGTCGGTCGGCATCGCGCTGGTCGGCGTCATGTCGGTTGCGCGGGCGGGCTGGACCAGTTCGGCGGATTTCTGGTCGCTGGCCCTGCCGCAATTCATCCAGGGCTTCGGCATGCCGTTCTTCATGATCCCCATGACGACGCTGATGCTGAGCGCGGTCGATCCGGATGAAATAGCGTCGGCGGCGGGCCTTCAGAATTTCGTGCGCACATTGGCCGTGGCCGTATCGACTTCGCTGGTGCTTACCGCATGGGGCGACGCGCAGCGCGTGTCGCGCAACGAAATTTCCGGTGCGCTGCATCCGGACGATGCTTTGTCGCAACTCTCGCAGATTGGCATGACGGCCGACCAGAGCCGGGCCTTCATCGCCAATCTGGTGGATCAACAGACGATGGTGGTGGCGCTCAACTACACCTTCCTGATCGCAGCCGCCGCTCTGGTGGTCAGCTTCGCGACCGTCTGGCTGCTGCCCAAGCCCAGCCATATCGTCGGACCGGGCGCAGGCGGGCACTGAGCTCCTTTTTCAGTCCTCGCCGTCGAACTGTACCCGGTTCGCGAGGATTACCGCCTGGGTCCGGCTGAACACATTGAGTTTCAGCAGGATCGCCGAGACATGCGCCTTCACGGTGGTCATTGATACCGACAGGTCGTGCGCGATCTGCTTGTTGAGGCGGCCGTGGACGAGATGGGTCAGCACGATGCGCTGTTGCGGCGTCAGGCTGTCGATCCGGGCGCGGATGCTTTCATTCTCCTCGCTCTCCGGGTCGGTCTCTCCGATCGCGTCGGGCATGTAGATTTCGCCGGAAACGACGCGATGCAATGCGTCCACGATCGCGCTGCGCTTCATCGATTTGGGGATGAAGCCAGCGGCGCCCGCGGCGAGCGCTTCCCGCACGACCGTCCGGTCGAACGCGCCGGAGACCATCACCACCGGCAGGATCGGATAGCGCTCCCGCAGCAGTTTCAGGCCATCGAGCCGCTTCACGTCGGGAATGTTGAGATCCAGCAGGATCAGGTCGAAATTGCTCTGGTCGGCCAACGTCGCCAGCGCCTCGTCCAGCCCGGCCGCTTCGAAAATGTCGCACCCGTCGAAGGTCACGGCGATCACGCTGCGCAGGCCGTCGCGCACAAGCGGGTGATCGTCGATGATCAGCACCCGTTCCATCACCGGTTCGTCGCTGATGCCGTCCGCCTTCATGCCTTTTCCCCCGGCGCGATGATCGGACATATTGCGAGGCATGGCAACCATTGCCGCGGGAATGCCTGGCGGCGTCATTCCGTTTCGCCCGGCCCCATACCCATAGCTGCCACGCCCCATGACAATCATCTCCGATTGCTCCCAATCACTTTTGCCGTTGGGTCAAGGGCGCCGGATGTCTCCATCCAGCGCCCAATCATTCAGCCCTTCGGCAGTTTGAACACCCAGAGCGATCCGCCCTGGTTGATATCCTTGAACGACTTGGCGACCTCGCCGCCCCACAGCGGCACCGCGCCGCCCCAGCCGGACATGACAGCGACATATTGCTCGCCATCCTGTTCCCATGTGACGGGCGATCCGACCACGCCGGAGCCGGTCTGGAACTTCCACAGCTCCTTGCCGGTCTTGGCGTCGAACGCCTTCAGATAACCCTCCGGCGTGCCGGTGAAGACCAGATTGCCCGCGGTGGTGAGGACGCCGCCCCAAAGCGGCGCCTTGTTCTTATACTCCCACACGATCTTGCCGGTCTTGGGGTCCATCGCGCGCAGGGCGCCGATATGGTCCTCCGCGATCGGCTTGATGGTGAAGCCCGCGCCCAGATAGGCCGCGCCCTTCTTGTAGGCGATGGGTTCGTTCCAGATGTCCATGCCCCAGTCGTTCGACGGGATGTAGAACAGGCCGGTATCCTTGCTGTAGGCCATCGGCATCCAGTTCTTGCCGCCCAGGAAGCTGGGCGACGAGAATACGCTGGTGCCCTTCGCCGCGCCTTCCGGCGCGCCGGGGCGGCCGGCCGGGATCACGATGGGCTTGCCGTTCTTGTCATAACCCTTCGCCCAGGTCGTCTGCATGACGAACTTGTTGGCGCTTATGAACTTGCCGTTGGTGCGGTCGAGCACGAAGAAATAGCCGTTGCGGTCGGCCTTCGCGCCCAGCTTCATCGGCTTGCCGTTGATTGTCGCGTCGAACGGAATGAATTCGTTCACGCCGTCAAAGTCCCAGCCGTCATGCGGCGTCGTCTGATAATGCCACTTGATCGTGCCGGTGTCGGGATCGATCGCCAGCGTCGAAGCGGTGTAGAGATTGTCGCCCTTGCGCAGATGGCTGTTCCACGGCGCGGGGTTGCCGGTGCCGAAATAGAGCAGGTTGGTCTCCGGATCATAGGTGCCGCCGAGCCAGGTCGCGCCGCCGCCGGTTTTCCACAGGTCGCCTTCCCAGCTTGCGTTCAGCTTGCCGGTGATGCCGTTATCCTTGCCGCGCAGCGTGCCCATATTGCCTTCGACAACGGGGCGGTGCCAGATCAACTCGCCGGTGTTGACGTCGCGCGCCTCGACAGCGCCGACAATACCGAACTCGCCGCCGGAATTGCCGGTGATGACCATGCCCTTGACGATCAGCGGGGCTGCGGTGGCGCTGTAGCCCGCCTGATAGTCGGCGATCTGCTTGTTCCAGACCACCTTGCCGGTGTTGCGGTTGAGGGCGACCAGACGCGCGTCGAGCGTCGCGAAGATGATCTTGTCGCCATAGATGGCCGCGCCGCGATTGACGACGTCGCAGCAGGGCATGATGCCGTCGGGCAGGCGTGCCTCATATTTCCACTTCTGCTCGCCGGTGCGCGCGTCGAAGGCGAACAGGCGGGAATAGGAGCCGGTGACGTAGATGGTGCCGTCATAGACGAGCGGCTGCGATTCCTGGCCGCGCTGCTTCTCACCACCGAGCGAGGCGGCGAAGGCGGGCACCAGTTTCGACACGGTTTCGGTGTTGATCGCGCTGAGCGTGCTGAAGCGCTGCGCCTGCGGACCCATGCCATAGGTCAGCACGTCCCCGGTCGAGCTGGCATCCGCCATGAGATCAGCGTCGGTCGGCCCGGCGCCGGCGGCAAGCAGCGGCGCTCCAGCAGCCAAAAGAGCGCATAAAGCAGCGCCAGCCATCGAACGCATAAAACGTCCTGTCATCATCATCCTCCCTGGTTACGGGCGCAGCGAACGCCTCGATGAACAGCCTATTCCGCGCGACGAAGCGAACAATTGGACCTTTGGTCGGTCCGCCCGGTTCAGGCGGCGAGGGCGGGGGCGTATGTCACGCCATAGCGGTCGAATATCGCCTTCAATTCGCCCGACGCGGCCATATCCGTGAGGACGCCTTCAACCGCATCGCCCAGATTGCGGCTGTTTTCCTTCACGGCCATGCCGATATCCCAGCCGGGAGAGGGAAAGGCGGGCAGCGGCGTCGTGCGCTTGGCGATATTGGCGGGCTTGCGGTCGGCCAGCACCGCCTCGATCTGCGCGCGGCTGGCCAGAACGCCGTCCGCATGGCCGTCGATAATGGCGTTCACCGCGTCCGCGCCGCTGGGGAAATGAGCGACGTCCTTCGCCAATATGCCGCCGAACGTGCCCATCAGATAGAAGTCGGGGATGGAGTCGATCTCCGCCGCGAGCCTGTGCCCCTTGAACTGGCTGGGGATCGCGTTGCAGTCGATCTCGCCCTTCACGCAGGCGAATTGGAATGTCTCGCGATAATAGGGCGCGACAATCGCGACCTGATCGTTCCGGGCGGCGAAGCCCCGGTCGAAGGGGATGTGGAGCATGATGTCGGCGGGCTGGAAACCCAGAAGACCACCCTTCCACACGCCATTGCGCAGATCGTCGTCCACGCTTTCGTCGGCGATCAGCTCCGCCAGATCGACGCGCACGCCCAACGCCTTCGCCAGCGCCGCGCCCAGATCGGCGTCTATGCCGATCAGCTTCCCGTCCTGACGCCAGGACCAGGGGCGGTTGTCCTTGTAGACGGCGACCCGAAGGACCCCCAGCGCCTTTACCTTGGCGATCGGCGCGGCAAAGGCGTTGCCGGGCATCAGCCCCAGCGCCGACATGGCAAGCGCGTTCATGAGGAAGCGGCGCCTGCCAAGATCGGTTGTCTGCATCGCCTTTATTCCTGATGCTTGGTTTCCAGCCAGGCGCGGATCGCCCAGCCGGTCTTTTGCCCCAATATATCGCCGAAGGGCGGCATATACACTTTCCCGTCATGCGACGAGCCATGCTGATACCGCTGAACGAACCATTCGTCGCCGCTGTCGCCCACTTCCAGATAGCGCAGGTCAGGCGCTATGCCGCCCGATTCCGCATCCAGTCCGTGGCAGCGCGCGCAATTCTGGCCATAGGCGGATTCGCCGATCTTCACGGCCTCCGCATTGCCGCGATAGGGATTATGCTGCAGCCATTCCTCGCCAATGTCCGGCAGGGCCGATGTGTCGACCGCCTGCGGGGTGACATTGCCATGCGCCATCAGGGAAGATGCAACCGACAATCCGGCGACGCCGGTGGCGGCCAGCAACAGCATTCTACCAATATTCCTCATCCCAGAAACCCTCGTCTATCGCATTCCCTGTTGCCTGTGTTGTAGGGATGCCGGGAGGCCCGCCCCATTGACCATTGGTACAATGCCGTGCGGCCCGGCGGAGGCATAAGGTCCGGTGCAATGAGAAAGAGGATGATCGCCCTGATGGCCGCCGTTTCCGCCTTCGCGTCCAGCGAAGCCGGGGCGGAAACCCTGTATGTGTCGAACGAGCGCGGCAACAGCGTCAGCGTGATCGACGCCGCCAGCATGAAGCCGGTGGCGACCTGGCCCGTGGGCGGACGCCCGCGCGGCATAGCCATATCGCGGGACGGCAAATATATCTTCGTGTGCGCCAGCAACGATCATGCCGTGCAGATGATCGACCGGGCGACCGGCAAGGTGATCGCGAACCTGCCTTCGGGCGAGGACCCGGAACAATTCTTCCCATCCCGCGACGGCAAGCTGCTGTTCGTGGCCAATGAGGACAATGCCGCGCTGACCGCCATCGACATCGCCAGCCGCACCGTCGCCTTCCAGGTGGATGTCGGCAAGGAGCCGGAGGGCGTTGCCGAAAGTCCCGACGGCAAATGGCTGGTCGTCACCTCCGAGGATGAGAATGAGGTCAACTGGATCGACCTTTCGACCAAGGCGATGGTTGAGGGCATGCCGACCGACCAGCGCCCCCGGCATGTGGAGTTCACGCAGGATGGCGGGCAGCTCTGGATCGCGGCGGAGATCGGCGGCACCGTACAGATCGCGGATGTCGTGACGCGCAAGATCGTCGAGACGATCCGTTTCGCGCCGCCGGGCGTGAAGGATTATCTGGTGCTGCCCTGCGGCATCCGTTTCACGCCGGACGGCAAGACGGCGGTCGTTGCGCTGGGCCGCGCCAATGTGATCGCGCTGGTTGACGTCGCGACGCGCAAGGTCACCGCCTATGTGCCGGTCGGCAAGCGGGTGTGGCATTTGTCGATCAGCGGCGACGGGACGCGGGCCTATACCGCCAACGGCCTGTCCGACGACGTGTCGGTGGTCGACCTGGCGGCGGCGAAGGTCATCGCCACCGTTCCGGCCGGGCAGGGGCCATGGGGCACCGCCGTCGCGCCCTGATGCACGGCCCGGCCAGAAGGCCGGTCCGGCGCCTGACCCAAAGGATGAGAACCTAAGTCCAATTTCGGTCACCGCCCTCGCAAAGCACTCTCCCGACGCCGGTCGACCGGCGATAAAAACGGGAGGATGTTATGAAGAAGCGGGTGCTCCTTGCGAGCGCGGCGATGGCGCTGACTTTCGCACTCAGCGCGACGCCGGCGATGGCCGGGTCCAATGCCGAGTTGCTGAAGCGGCTTCACGAAAAGGGCATTCTTACCGACGAGGAATATCAGTCGCTGCTGGCCGATGACAGCGCGCAGGTCGCGACCGCGCCCGCCGCTCCACCGGCGCAGGCGGCCGCCGCCAGCCTGGACGACAAGCGTCTGGTGCGGATGAGCGACAGCGGCATCGGCATGGAAGTGGGCGGCGTCACCGTGAAGCTTTCCGGTTCCGTCAATGGCTTCTACACGCATGACAATGGTCAGGCGCCGGGGCCGAACACGGCCGTTGTCGGCGGCGTGGTGCCCGCAGGGGGGAGCAGCAGCGCGATCCGCAACGGCCTGTTGCCGGGGTATCTGAAGTTCGATGTCACCACCAATCAGGGCGGCTGGGATGTGGGGGCGCATTTCGGCATGTATCCGGGTATCAACAGTGCGGATTATTCCTCCGGCGGCGGCGCGAATGCCGGCGGCCGGCCCGTCGCGTTGCAGACGGCAGGCATCGATTTCCGTCAGACCTATATGACCATCGGCCGCGCGGGCCTGGGCGAGTTCAAGCTGGGCCGCGACATCGGCCTGTTCGGGTCGGAAGGCATTTTGAACGACATCACCCTGCTTTCGGTCGGATCGACCGGCGGCAATGTCGCGCCGTCGAACACGTCGCTCGGCCGCATCGGCATCGGCTATATCTACACCGACTTCCAGCCGCAGATCACCTACACCTCACCCAGCATGGCCGGGTTCCAGGTGTCGGCGGGCATCTTCGAACCGCTGCAGTCGCTGACCGGTCCCGGCGAGACCAGCAAGTCGCCCGGCTTCCAGGGCAAGATCGTCTATGACGGCAAGTTCGGCGATTTCAGCGCCCGCGCATGGCTGTCCGGCATCACCCAGAAGCATAACCGGGTCGATGGCGTCAGCTATACCGGCAGCGGTTTCGATACGGGCGCCAAGATCGGCTACGGCCCGATCGTCCTGACCGGCTATTATTATAACGGCTCCGGCCTTGGCACCACGGCGCTCAACCTGTTCGACACGGACGATCTGGGCAACAAGCGCGACAGCGACGGCTTCTATCTGCAGGGCCTCGCCACCTTCGGCAAATTCTCGGTCGGCGGCAGCTATGGCGAAAGCCATCTCCATTATGCCAACCTCGCGGACGCGCTCGCCAATCCGACTTTGATCGACACCAACAGCTCCTGGGTCGGCCAGGCGCGCTATGGCCTGACGAGCTGGGTCACGCTGATCGGCGAATATATCCGCACCAAGTCCGAAGCGCATAACGGCAATGAGGCGAAAGCGGATACGGTCGCGCTGGGCGCGATCCTGTTCTTCTGATCGCTACAGCATCGACGATCCGAAGGAGGGCGCGTCCTGCCGGGCGCGCCCTCTCCTTTTTTGTCCATCATGCGCCGACCGAAGGTATAATAGAGGGGCGCAGGCCGCCGACCTAGCAGGATGCCATAAGAGACTGGGAGAGCGCAGGTGCGGGCAGAACTCTATAGCGGACTGGCGCTGGTCATGGCCGCCGCTGGCTCGGCCCATGCGCAGACCGATCCGGCGGACGACGACCGCACCGCCATCATCGTCACAGCGCCCGGCGGGGCGATTGACAGCGACGATGCGCTGACGCTTTCCGCCGCCGACATCAGCCGTGCGGGGATGCCGGATCTGCTCTCCGCCCTCACCCGCAACATCGCCGGCGTGACGTTGCAGGATGCGCAGAATAATCCCTGGCAACCCAACCTCGTCTATCGCGGCTTCATCGCGTCGCCCTTGCAGGGACAGGCACAGGGGCTGGCCATCTATATGGACGGCGCGCGGTTCAACCAGCCGTTCGGCGACACGGTGCAGTTCGACCTGATCCCGGAAGCGGCGATCCGCAAGCTCAGCATATTGGACGCAAGCCCGATCTACGGCCTCAACGCGCTGGGCGGCGCGATCCTGCTGGAGACCCAGACAGGCGTCAGCGATCCGGGGCTGGAGGCCAGCGCGACCGGCGGGCGGTTCGGCTATGCCGAGGGGAGCATTGCGGGTGGACTTTCCAGCGGTGCGTTCAGCGCGTTCGGCGCGTTTCAATATAGCCATGACGACGGCTGGCGCGCGTTCAGCCCGTCCAGCCTCTACAACGGCTATGCCGATCTGGGCTTCGATACCGAAGGCGGCGGCATCCACATGAAGCTGGTCGGCGCGAAAACGAACCTGACCGGCAACGGCGTATCGCCGGTGGAGCTGCTGGCGGCGGACCGGCGCGCCGTGTTCACCCACCCCGACAACAGCCGCAGCCGTTATGGCCGGGTCAGCCTGCACCCCTGGGTCGCGCTGTCCGGCACAACGCGCATCGAGGGTAGCCTCTATGCGCAGAAGCTGACGCTGCGCACCGTCAATGGCGACGCCGCCGATATCGAGGCGTGCGAGGATGACGATGAGGCGGGCCTGCTGTGCCTGGAAACGGTCGGAGGCGACGACGAAGGCGAAGGGGAAAGCGAGGGTGTCCTGACCGATGCGAACGGCGACGCCATCGCCGATACGCTGGGCGGGGAAGGCTATGGCGTGCTCAATCGCGGGCGTACGCGGACCAAGGCGATGGGCGCGCTGGTGCAGCTTGTCGACGACCGGCCGTTGTTCGCGGGCGACAATCATTTCGCCATCGGCGTGAGCTATGACACCAGCCGCACCCGTTTCGACACATCGACCGAGCTTGGCGCGCTGACCGAGGATCGCAGCGTCGATGGGCTGGGCAGCATCATCGTGCAGGAGGATGGCGCGATCGCGCCGGTGGGCCTTCTCGCCCACACCTATTATTGGGGGGCGTTCGTGCAGGACCGGTTGCCGATCCTCCCCGGCCTCTCGGCGGAGATCGGCCTGCGCTACAATCATGCGCGGATCGTGCTGCAGGATCAGATCGGCACGGCGCTGAACGGGCGGCACAGTTTCGACCGGGTGAATCCCGGCGTCGAGCTGGACTATGAAGTGACCGGCGGCCTGTCCCTGCGCGCCGGCTATGCGGAGAGCAACCGCGCGCCGACGCCCGCCGAACTGTCCTGCGCTGACGAAAATGCGCCGTGCAGCCTGACCAACTTCTTCGTCGCCGATCCGCCGCTGAAGCAGGTGGTCGCCAAGAGCTGGGAACTGGGCGCGTCGGGCCATGGACAGATGGGCGGCTGGACGCTGAACTGGCTGCTTTCGGCCTATCGCACTGTCAATCATGACGACATCCAGTATATCGCGTCGCAGATACGCGGCCGCGCCTGGTTCCAGAATATCGGCAAGACCCGGCGGCAAGGCGTCGAGGCGTCGGTGAAGGCGCAGCGTGGCGGCCTGACCGCCGGTCTCAGCTATGCTTATACCGACGCGACCTACCGCACGCCGCTGATCCTCTCCAGCCCCGCCAACCCGGAAGCGGATGATGACGGCACGATCGAAGTCGAGCCAGGCAACCGCCTGTCCGGCATTCCCCGGCACAGCGCCACGCTGACGCTGGATTATTCCGGCCGGTTTGCCGGAAACAGGGGCTGGTCGGTCGGCGGCGACCTGATCGCGCGGTCGGGCCAGTATCTGATCGGCGACGAGGCGAACCTGAACGCGAAGGCCCCCGGATATCTGGTCGCCAATTTCCGCGCGGGTATCGACATCGTGCCGGGCGTCACCCTGTTCGGGGAGCTGCGCAACGCCTTCAATCGCAAATATGCGACCTTCGGCACCTTCTCCGAAGTCGATGAGATCGAGCTGGAGGAAGTCCCCGGCGCAAGCGACCCGCGCGCCTATGGCCCCGGCGCGCCGCGGCGCTGGTATGCGGGGGTGAAGGCGCGGTTCTGACCTGCCTTTCCCCTCGCGCTATTGTGCTAGGGGAAATTGCATCGTGACGCGCAGCCCGCCGCCATCGCGGTTTTCGAACAGCATGGCTCCCCCATGTTTTTCCATGATGGACCGGGCGATCGACAGCCCCAGGCCAACGCCGCCCGTCGCGCGATTGCGCGATGCCTCGCCCCGGTAGAAGGGTTCGGAGAGGCGCGCGAGATGATCGGGCGACACGCCCGGACCATCATCCTCCACCCGCAGCAAAGCGTGCCCGTCCGCCTGGCCAAGCGATAGATGCGCGTTGCCGGCATAGCGGACGGCATTGTCGACGACATTCGCGATGCAGCGGCGTAGCGCGGCGGCGTCGCCAAGGATGATTGTCCTGGTGGGATCGGCCATCGTGACGCTGGACTGCATGGCGGTCATGTCGTCCGCCAGCGCCTCCACAAGCGCTGCAAGATCGATGCGGAGCATGACCAGGGACTCATCGCCGCTGCGGACGAAATCCAGCAATGTCGTCACCATCGCGCGCATTTCCTCCAGGTCGGCATGGGCCTTCGCCCGGTCCTTCTCCGGTAGGCCCTCCAGACGGAAGGAGAGGCGCATCATTGGCGTGCGCAGATCATGGGCGATGGCGATCAGCATGGCGGTGCGTTCCGCGACATGGCCCACCAACTGGGCCTGCATGCGGTTGAACGCCTGCCCCAGCTTGCGCACTTCAGGGGGGCCTTCGACCGGCAAAGGCTCCCTCCGCTCCATGCTGACAGCCGTCACCCGCCCGGCGAGCCGGTGTATCGGATTGGTGATCCTGCGCGCGACGAGATAGGCAGGCCCAAGCAGCAGCGCGAAGATCAGGATCATCAGGGAGATGGTGATGGCGTACCAGCGCAAGGATCCGTGCCGTTCGCCAGTCATCCACGACCAGTGATCGCCATTGCGCCATGACACCGTAAAGCTGTCATGCAGCATCGGGCCGCGCCCCCCCATGCCCGCCATCGGGAAAGCGGGCCGGCTGCCGTTTTTCGGCGATCCGGGGAAAGGGAATGCGGCCATGCCTTCGCCGGGCCGCGGTCCCATTGCGGGCATGGCCGGACCCGCGACATAGAGCCGCACATTCTGTTCCGGCACGCCCAGCCGCAGGGCGAGGGCCTTTGCCAAAAGAGGTGCGGGCCGCATGCCGGACGGTTGCTTGACGCCCTGGCCCCGGTCCAGGCTCCAATCGCTATTCTCGCTCTGTCCTGTGCGGATGGCGGCAGCGACCTCATCCATGGTCAGGGGCCGCGCATGGGGCGGCGGACCCCGGAAGGTGACCGCGAGCATCGCGCACAGCGCGGCGATGAGCGCGATCGCTATAAGGCCGACAATGCCCGCCAGAATAGGCGGATTGAACCCGCGCCTCACCCGCGCAGCGCCTCGACGGACGGCGTGAACATATAGCCCTCATGTCGGACGGTGCGGATAAGATCGACGCCCTTGCCCCGTTCGAGCTTGCGCCGCAGGCGGCTGACCTGAACATCGATGGCCCGGTCATAGCTTTCCGTGTCCCGGCCCGCCGACCAGTCGAGCAACTGGTCGCGGTTCAGCACGCGCCGGGGATGTTCGATAAAGGCGCGCAGCAGCCGGAACTCGCCGTCCGTCAGGCTGACCACGGCATTGTCCGGGTCGAGCAACAGGCGGCTGTCCATGTCCACAGACCAGCCCGCAAAGCCGAGCCGTTGCCCGCCCTGCTGCGCCGGACCGGCGGAGGGCGCGGCCTGCCTTACCCGCCGCAGCACCGTGCGGATGCGCGCCAGCAATTCGCGCGGATTGCAGGGTTTGGACAGATAGTCCTCCGCCCCCATCTCCAGCCCGATGATCCGGTCGATATCGCTGCCCACGGCGGACAGCATGATGATGGGCATGGTGCGGTTCCCCTGCAGCCGGCGCAGGATGGACAGGCCGTCCTCCCCCGGCATCATCACGTCCAGCACGGCAATGTCGAAGCTTTTCGACGCCAGCAACCGGTCCATGGCCGCGCCGTCGCTGGCGGTGTCCACGGCAAAGCCGTGCCGCTCCAGAAATTCGGAGATCAGTTCCCGAATGGCCTGATCGTCATCGACGACCAGGATGCGGGTTCCTATCTCCACTGGCGCATCCTCCGCATTTGCGACCCCGGGCATGGGCGTCTGCGCAGATATACCCCCGGTGGCATTGTCCGGCAAAGTCCGATCCCCCTTTGCGCGAAAAGGCGTCAGACCGCCAGGCCAACCGTCACGGAACCGGTATAGCCGTTCGTGATGTCGCCCGTCATCACCGGCGTCATCGCCGTGATCTGCGCCGTGCTGTTGTCGCCGAACACATTGTCGTTCGCCGTGGTTATGCTTGCGAAATTCGTCTTGCTGGTGGCGTAGGCGGACGTCGCATAGACGGTGTTGCACGCATCGGCGGGCATGGCGAATTGCGAGACCAGCACGCGATTGGCGTAAGTCGTCGCCTTGTCGAGACTGGGATAGACCTCAAAATGGATATGCGGATAGCGCCCGGAATAGCAGCCGGGGAATATGGTGGTGAATGTCACCTGGCCATTGGAGTCAGTCACCCCGACGCCGCGCAGATAATTTTGCTGCGGCAGGTCATAGAGCGAATATTGGCCCGACCGCGTGCAGTGCCAGATATAGACCGCATAGCCCGCGAGCGGCGCGCAACTGCCATTGGTGTTGACGAGGGTGATGGTCAGCAGGGTGGTTATGCCGTCGGCGGTGCCGCTGTAGGAGCCGAAGCTGGGGCGGATGTCGGCCCGCACAATGCCGCTCTGGATGAGGGCGTTGACCACGGAGCCATTGGCGCTGTTGGAGCCGTCCGCCGGATAGGGACCGTTGGTTTCCGCCGGGGTTACGGCGCAGCTTCCCGATGTGGATGCGGGAGTGGGCGTCGGCGTCGGAGAGGGCGTAGGCGTCGCCGTGGTGGTTCCTGCGCCGCTGTCGCTGCTGCTGCCCGTGCTGTCATCGCCGCCGCATGCCGCGACCAGCGCGACCGACGCGCCGGACAAGAGCAGCCATAATGTCTGCCTGCGCCCCACTTCCTTGCGCCCCATGACGTCCAGGTCGTGCGGCAGGCCCAGGTCATGCGCATCGTGATTTTCCATGGCCATGAATCGGCTCTCCCATAAGGTCAGGCCGGACAATTAGGATGGCTCTGTATCCCCGGAATTTCCGCAAGATGCGGGCATGTGGCGCTTATATGTCAGGGTGTCACAAAAGCGGGGGTCGTGTCGATCCAACCTATGCCGCAAGAAAATTATTATATTTCATGATGTTAAAATATGGATGGCCGTGGCGCGCCTGTAATTTGGGCGGCGCATAATCTGTTGCGCATATAAAAGAACGGTTGACCGTTTTTAAAAGCGCGGCTAGCAATCCGTTCGACGGCCAAAGCCGCAAAAAATGCAAAACGACCAATGAGTCGAACTAGGGGAGAGATGCGATGCTATTGAAGCAACGGCTATTGACGACCACGGCTGGCGCCCTGATGGTCATGGGTTTTCATGGAGCCGTTCACGCCCAGACGTCGGTCCCGGCAGGAGAAGCCGCAGCCACCACCGACGAGGCGGACATCGCCGATATCGTGGTAACAGGGTCCAGGGTCGCAACCAATGGCAACGCCTCCCCCACGCCGCTGACGGTGGTGACCACCCAGGCGCTTCTGGCGCAAACGCCGTCGAATATTCCCGACGCGCTCAACAAGCTGCCGCAGTTCCAGCCCGGCCGTTCGGGGCAGGCGGGTCCCGGCTCCGCAGGCGGCAATAGCGGCGCCAATACGCTGAACCTGCGCAACTTCGGCGCGCAGCGGAACCTGATCCTGTTCAACGGCCTGCGCGTTCCGGCGACGACGGCGGCGGGCGAGGTGGACATCAACGTGCTGCCGCAGATGCTGATCCAGCGGGTCGATGTCGTGACGGGCGGCACATCGGCGGTCTATGGCTCCGACGCAGTGACCGGCGTGGTGAACTTCGTCGTCGACAAGACATTCACCGGCATCAAGTTCAATGCCCAGGCGGGCATCTCCTCGCGCAACGACAATGAGCAATGGAAGTTCGGCGTCGCCGCGGGCACCTATCTGTTCGGTGACGACCGCGCGCATATCGAATTTTCCTACGAGCATTTCGATTCAAAGGGCATCGGGTCGCTGCTCGATCGCAAGGCCGGCAAGGATGTGTGGACGGCGACCGGTTCGGGCACGCCCGCCAATCCCTTCATGCTGACCCGCAATGGCCGGGCGTCGATCTACACCAATGGCGGCCTGATCACCGTCGGCCCGCCGTCGCTGGTTGGCCGCACCTTCTCCAGCAATGGCGTGCTCACCCCCTTCGCCAGCGGACTGCCGACCGGCAGCAACGGATTGCAGAGCGGCGGCGATGGCCTGTTCTTCAACGAGATCCAGCTCTACGCGCCGCTGGTGACGGACCAGGCCTATGGCCGGTTCGACTATGAATTCAGCGACGCGCTTACCGCCTATGCCGATGTCAGTTTCAGCCAGTCGAAAAGCCATAACGGCTTCTTGCCGTTCGGCACCAACGGACTGCCCGGCGCCAATGGGCTGAGCGGCGCGGTGATCCTGAGCGGCAACGCCTTCCTGCCGGAATCGGTGCAGACGGCGCTGACCGCATCCGGCGCGCCGTCCTTTGTCCTTTCGAAATATGAGAGCGGCGATTCCGCAGTGCCGGGCGCTGGCAACCGCAACCGGACGCGCAACTGGCTGGCGACAGCGGGACTGGAAGGAAAGATTTTCGAGCGGTTCAACTGGAACGCCTCCGTCCGGTACGGACGGACCAGCCAGCATGTCATCAACACGAACAATATCAACGCATCGAAATTCGCCGCCGCGCTGGACGCCGTGGTCAATCCCGCAACCGGGCGCGTGGTCTGCCAGGTATCGCTGACGCCGTTCGCCTCGCTCTATCCCGGCTGCGTACCGGTCAATCTGTTCGGTCCGTCAGCGGTGACGCCAACGGTCGCCGACTATATCACCGACGACACCAGCCAGACGCTGATCAACGAACAGACCATATTCAATGCGGGGATTTCCGGTGAGGTCTTTTCGACCTGGGCCGGGCCTGTGCGCATGTCTGTGAGCGGAGAATATCGCGACATCAACACCAAGCAGATCAGCACGACCAACCCCTTGAACCGCGCCAGTTGCACGGGCCTGAGAGTCAATTGCCTGCCAACGACCCCAGCCTATTTCGGCTATACCAACGGACCGTTCAGCGCCCAGCAGACGGTGAAGGAAGCAGCGGTCGAGGTGCTGGTGCCGCTGCTCGCGGACGTGCCCTTCATCCGCAAACTGGAGTTTAACGGGGCCGCCCGCTACACCGATTACAGCACCAGCGGCAGCGTAAAGACCTGGAAGGTCGGGCTTTCCTGGGCAGTCAGCAATGAGCTGCGTTTCCGCGCAACGCGGTCGCGGGACATCCGGGCACCCAACCTCTACGATCTTTACCGGCCCGGAAGCGAATCCCTGTTCGGCTTTGCCGACCTGCACACCGGCGTCACAAAGACAGTGGCGGCGCGGTCGCAGGGCAATCCGGCGCTGGTGCCGGAAATCGGCAAGACGCTGACCGTGGGCGCGGTCTACAAGCCCGACTGGTTCTCCGGCTTCAGCATCTCGCTCGACTATTATGACATCAAGCTGAGCAAGGCGATCACCACCGTCGCCGGAACGTCCGCGGCGATCCAGCGGCTGTGCGAGGACTCGAACGGCACGTCGCCTTATTGCGCGCTCTATATCCGTCCCTTCCCCTTCAGCGACCGGTCGCCGGCAAATACCGCCACGGCGGTCCTCAGCCAGTCGCTCAACGTGGCGACGCTCTCCACCAAGGGACTGGATATCGAAGCGAATTACAGCTTCAGCGCGGACAAGCTGTTCTCATCGGCGGGCGGCCGGTTCGACCTGCGCTTCCTTGGCTCCTACCAGCCCAAATTGCTGACGCAGCAGATGGCGGGCGGCATCATCACCAATGGCGCAGGCGTTAACGGCGTGTCGAAACTGCGGCTCAACCTGATGCTTGCCTATAATGCGGATAGCTGGGGCATGACGATCAACCAGCGCTGGAAATCCAAGCAGCAGGCTTTCTCCGCGCCGATCGTGTTCCAGATCCCCGACGCATCGGCCTATGCCTATACGGACGTGACCCTGGAATATAAGCCGAAGCTGATTTCCGAGGACACGACCCTGTTCTTCACGGTGCAGAATCTGTTCGACAAGCAGCCGCCGGTCTTTGGCGGGCCGGCCGGGGCGCCCGGCCTGACGCCATCCTATGCCGTGGGTTATGACGTGGTTGGCCGGTACTTCACGGCCGGCATCAGGGCGAAGCTCTGATCATGGGGAGCGGCGGATGTGGGTCTGCCCCTCCTCAACTGCGCAAAGGCGATGCTTGCATCAAGGGTCTCAGGATGTTAGCATTAAATGAACAATTGACCGTTTTATAAAACGCGGCGCTGCCGGACAACCGGCCTGACCAGGTGAGGAATAGCATCTTGCGTCCCAATCCTCCGACGATTTCCGGTCTGACGAGATATGGCCGCGCCATGGGTTGCGCGCTGGCCCCGGCTCTCCTTTTCGCAGCGCCCGCCATGGCCCAGACCGAACATCATCATCACGACGCCGGTCCCGCCGCAGCGCCCGATTATGCGCCAAAGGCGCAGGCGGCGAGCCCCACCCCCTTCACCCTGGGCGTCAAGGTGACGCGATCGGACGGAATGGTCATCGACCTGTCGGCGCTGAAGGGCCGGCCGACGATCATGACGATGTTCTTCGCCAGTTGCCCGGACGTCTGTCCGCTGATGACCGAGAATATCCTGCAGGCGGAAAGCCAGATACCGGCCGACGAGCTGAAGGACCTTCAGGTGGTGATGGTGTCCTTCGACGATCGCGATACGCCCGCCGTTCTGGACGCATATCGCAAGGCGCATGGCATAATGTCGCCGCGCTGGACGATCGCGTCCGCGTCGCCCGCCGCAAGCCGGACGCTTGGCGACCTGCTCGGCGTGCGTTTTCAGAAATTGCCCAACGGGTCGTACAGCCACACGGCGATGGTCGATCTTGTCGCTGCCGACGGAGCAATATTGGCGCGCGTGCCAGGTCCTTCTCTCGCCGACCCGGAATTCCAGGCGGCGATCCGCGCAATGCTTTCCATGTCATCCGCTGCAAACCCCTAGGGGAGAAATCATGAAGCTTCTGTCCCGTCTCGGCCTTCTTCTGACAAGCTGCCTCACGCTGACCGCGGCTGCGCCCGCGGCTCTGGCCGCCGCCGATCCCGCCTATCCGGCGCTTGACGGCAAGCAATTGGGGCAGGTGCGCAACATCGTCGAGCTGGCGCGCCAGCCCGATCATGACTGGAGCGACATGAAGGTCGGCAATCGCAGCGCCTTCGACAACAGCCAGTTCCAGATCGCCTGGATGTATTATGCGCTCGCCGTGGCGCAGAGCCAGCAGACCCCGGCCTATCGCGAGCTGTATCAGGCGACGTCAGACGAGCTGATCCGCAAGATGACGCTTCCCGAAGTCTGGGCGCTGTGGGGCAAGATTATCGAGGCGCCGCAGTTCAAGAAATATCTCGACCAGACCAAGGACTGGCGGGACCCGGTGCGCGCCAAGAACATCATGTATAGCGGACATCTGCTGCAGATGATCGGCCTGTACGAGCTTCTGTATCAGGACGGGAAATACGATAAGCCGGACGCGATCACCTTTGCGATCACGGGAGAAAATCCCTTCGTCCACACCTATAATCATGAGAGCCTGGCGAAGATCATCCACGCGCAGTTTTTCGAAAATGCGTTTGCGGGCATCGAGTGCGAACCCAATCTGGTGTTTGCGGAATGCAACCAGCATCCGGTATTGGGGCTGATGAATTATGACCAGCTTCACGGGACGAAGCTGGCGGACGTGAAAACCGCATTCTGGGACAAGGCGATGTCCCTGGGCTATCTGGACACCAAGAAAACCAAGCGCTTCACAGGTCCCTACCGGTTGAAGGAGGAGCAGCTTGTCGCCTTCCCCTCCGGCTGGAATGACGGCTGGACCGGCGTCACGCTGCACGGCTGGAACAGGGAACTGGTCAATCAGGTCTACCCGATGCAGCGCGATGCGGCGTTGCCCGCGCTGCTGGATCAGAACCCCGAAACCTTCAAGAACCGCTGGAATCAGACATCGGTTTCTAGCGATTTCGGCTTCCTTGCGGCCTACTCCGCAGAGGTCGGGGATCAGGCCACGACCCAGAAGATGCTGGGGTTTGCGGACACGCATTTCAAACCGGTGTGGCGCGACGGCCGCTATCTCTATCCTCTGAACGACCCGAAGGTGCCCGGCGCGCCGGAGCGGCTGACCGGTGACGAGGTGCCGGGAAGCGGATCAAAGACGCCGCCAGCGCCGCTGACCGACGATCAGCTTGGCGATTATCTGGTCGGTCCGCTGAACGGTAATGCGCTGCTTGCGTTCGCCAGGCTCAATCCGGGCAATGGTCTGTGGAATCTGACCAATAATCTGGCGGGGACCTATGCAGTGAAAGGGCCGCAGATTGTCGGCGTCGACTATCCCAAGGTGCTTGTGAACCAGGCCTATTATGATCAGTCGCGCGGGGTGCTGGCGATCGGGCTGGCTCCGGGAACCGACTATCGCGGGAGCGTCACCTTCAACGTGCGCAGCCTGCCGAAAGGCTCCTACACCATATTGCTGGACGGGCAGCCAGCCGCATCGATCGCGGGCCGGCGCATCAAGCCGATCACAGAGGAGCTTGCGGCAAGCTGGACGAAATCGGGCGAATTGAACCTGGCGCTTCCGTTGAATGAGGGCAGGGCCATCCGCATCGAAAAGCTGCGCGGAGACCGGATCGCCGCGCGTTGAACGGACCCTTCTTCATCATGCAGGCCCATGCTGCGCCACTGGGGAGCCGTATCGAAAGATGCGGCTCCCTTTCTTTTCACGGGCTTGAAAGGATATGAGACAGGATCGGACTTTTTAAAAACGGCCAACCATTCTTTTTTCGTTTCCGGCAAAGGGCGGGTTGGTTATACGCGCCGGTGGCGGGCGGCCCCTGTGCGCGGGGACGGCGGCGGCGTCATGTTCAGCGCCATGTCCAGCGCATGCGAAGTGGAAGGATTTAAGCGATTCCCCGGAAAGTCGGATCCAACGGGCAGGAAACGAACGCAGCCATGCGGCGCGTCGCCACGCACCTGATCTATTCGGTCGGGTATGAGGCGATGAACATGCGCGACCTTGCCGCCGGGATTAACCGGAAGCCGGGATCGCTGTATAATTATTTCAAGAGCAAGCAGGACCTGCTCTACAGCATCATCGAGGAGCATATGGTGCTCGTCATCGCTGCGGCGGAAGATGCGATCGACCCTGCGGACGCGCCGTTGAAGCAGCTCAAGGATTTTATCGCGTTCCACGTCAACTATCATCTCGACAAGCGCGAGATATTATATGTCGTCACGTCGGAGCTGCGGAGCCTGACCAAAGCGAACCGGGCGAAGATCATCAAATATCGGCAGAAATACGAAGCCATCCTGACCGGCATATTGGACCGGGGGAAGGAAGCAGGCGACTTTTCCGTATTTCATACCAAGCTCGTGACATTTTCCATCCTCGCGGTGCTGACGAGCGTCAGCAACTGGTATCGCTATACCGGCATATTGAGCATGGACGATATTGTGGCTGCGCATACCGACCTGATCCTGAACGGCGTTCGCGACGGGAAGGGCGTCTGACGCCTATCGGAGGATCACCACTGGAAGATCGCGCGGAGCTTCTCGCGTTCGGCCGGATCGTCCCAGTCGACACGACCCCGCCTGATGTAAAGGGGCTTGCCCTCGGCAGAAATCGCTATCGTGGCGGGAAGGCTCGGCACCTTGAAGCGGGCAACAACCTCGCCGCTGACATCGACATAGGCGTCGAGATGCCTGATCGACAGCTTTCTGAGGGCGGTGCGGACAATGGGCATGCCTGACCGGTCGACGGACAGGGCGACGACGTCCAGGCGCTTCTTCAGATCGCGCTGGAGGCGGTCCAGCGCGGGCAGTTCGATAACGCACGGCGCGCACCAGGTCGCCCATATGTTGAGCAGAACTGGCTTGCCGCGCAGCGTGGAGAGCGACAATTTGCGCCCGTTTCTGTCGGTGAAAGACGCATCGGCGCCGGGCGGCAACTGCGCCGGCCGCCAGTCATAGTCTGACGCCGCCGCCAACGGCGCGGCATATAGCATATATGCCAGCCCCCCGATGACGGCGGCGCGCCGGGTGCAATCATATGTCATCGCGGATCAGGCGGGAACCGTGCGGTTAAGTTCGTCCCGCACCACGATGGTCTGCGAGTTGGTATATTCGCTCAGACCGTCCAGCGCATTTTCGATGCCGATCCCGGATTGCTTGTGGCCGCCAAAAGCGATGTGCGGGGAAAAGCTGTGAATCTCGTTGATCCACACGGTGCCGGTTTCCATCCGCTCGGCGATCTTGCGCGCGGCGGCGACATCCTTCGACCATACCGACCCGGCCAGGCCATATTCGCTGTCATTGGCGCGGCGAATGACATCATCCACATCGTCGAACTTCAACAGGGGAAGGACGGGACCGAATGCTTCCTCGACCACGACCCGCGAGTCTTCGGGCGGATTGTCGATCAAGGTGATCGGCACGAAATAGCCCTTTCCATCGGGGATGTCGCCGCCGAGCAGGAAGCGCAGGCCGCTGGAGCGCGCATCGGCGAGCAGGTCCTTGAGCTTTTCGAACTGCATCTTGTTCTGGATCGGCCCAAGGTCCGTTCCCTGCTGCGACCCGTCGCCCACGACAACGGTGGTGGCGTAGTCGACGAGCGCCTTGCTGAGCTGATCATAGATATCGCGATGCACATAGAGGCGCTTGGCCGCGACGCAGAATTGCGCGCTGTTCTGGAAGGACGCCCAGAACAGTTCCTTGGCGACGGCCTCGACATCCACGTCGGGCAGGACGATGGCGGCGTCGTTTCCGCCCAGCTCAAGGGTGATCCGCTTCAGATTGCCGGACGCGCTTTCCATGATCTTCCGGCCGGTGACGGTCGAGCCGGTGAAGGAGATTTTGCGGATGTCGGGATGCGACGTCATCCAGGCGCCAAGGTCGTTGCCGCCGGAAACGACGTTCAACACGCCCGCCGGGAGGACGTCGCGCAGGATTTCGCCCAGCTTGAGCGTGCACAGCGGAGTATACGGCGACGGCTTCAGGACCATCGTATTGCCGGCGAGCAGGGCGGGCGCGATTTTCCAGATCGCCAGGAGGACCGGAAAATTCCACGGCGTGATGCCGCCCACGACGCCCAGGGGAGTCTTGCGCACCTCCACCTGACGGCCATCGCTCTGCTCCACGATTTCCGGGTCCAGCCGCTGCTTGGCGATTTCGTGGCACCAGATGATGGAGCCGCCGATTTCCCATTCCGCACCGGCGCGCGCCTTCCCCTGTTCGCGGATGAGCAGGCGTTTGAAGTCCTCCGCATATTCGGCGATGCGGTCGCCAATGGCGGAAACCAGGGCCTGCCGTTCCTCGACGGGGCGGGCGCTCCACGCCGGATAGGCGCGCTTCGCCGCAGCGACGGCGCTGTCCAGTTGATCGCGGCTGGCGTCCGGCACGCTGGCGATCACTTCCTCGGTCGCGGGATTTATCGCGTCGATGGACTTGTCGGCGTCAGCGGCCTTGCCGTCGATCGTCATCGTATAGTGCGAAAAGAAATCGACGGTCATTGCGGCATTTCCTCCAGTTTGGAAGGTTGAGGGGAGGGCGAGGAGGCTTCGCGAAGCGCGCGGCGCATCACCTTTCCAGTGCTCGTTGTGGGAAGGCTCTCAACAAACTCCACATGACGCGGAACCTTGTAACTGGCGAGCGCCCCCCGGCAATGGGTGAAAAGCTCATGCGCGTCGAGGGATGCGCCTTTCTTCAGAACCACAAAAGCCTTGGCGAGTTCGCCCTTGGCCTGATCCGGTATGCCCGCGACGGCGACCATGGCGACGGCGGGATGCGCGGCGATCACCTGTTCGAGTTCGGCCGGATAGATATTATACCCGGCGGTGATGATCATGTCCTTCTTGCGGTCCAGGACATAGAGATATCCATCCCGGTCCCGCCGCACGACGTCGCCGGTCTTGAGCCAGCCATCCTCCGACAGAGCGCCCTTCGTGGCGTCCGGGTTGTTGTAATAACCGTCCATGACGAGAGGGCCGCGGACCAGAAGTTCGCCAGCCTCCCCATCAGGCGCATCCCGGTCGCCATCCTCCATGTCGGCCACGCGGACCTCCATGCCAGGGAAGGGAAGGCCGATGGACCCGTGCCGGCTGGGCGAGTGCAGGGAATGGGAAATGGCCGGTCCGGCAACCTCCGTCATGCCCCAAAGCTCCAGCAGCGGGCATCCGAAGGCGGCTTCAACCGCTTCAATCGTGCTAGTGGGCATCGTCTGCCCGCCAACCGTGCAGCGGCGCAAGGTCGACAGGTCCGCCGAATGCAATGCCGGTTCGTTCAGAAGATAATGATACATTGTCGGCACGCCCTCAAACAGCGTGGCCTTGTAACGGCCGAGCAGCACGATGGTTGTCGCCGGGGCGAAACGCTCCATCACCACCAGCGTCATGTCGCACAGGAAGGTGCAGTGAAGGACGATATTGCCGTAGACATGCGGCAGGGGAAGGGCGCTCACCACAACCTCGCCCTCCTGACGCGCGTGCATGGTCGCGGTCATCGTCGCGCTGGTATGGATGGCGCGGTGCGACAGCATCGCTCCCTTGGGACGGCCGGTGGTTCCCGACGTATAGCCGATCGAACATAGATCGCCGGGGTCGCGCGTCACGGCCGGCGCCGGGGCGGCCGACAGCAGGTCCTCATAATTCGCCATGCCTTCGCCGCAGCGGTCCGATGCGACGAAGCCCATCGGCGCGCCGTTCGCCAGGCGGCTGGAAACCGCAGCGCAGCGTTCGCCGGTCGATATGACCATCACGGCCTGGGAGTCGGTGGCGATATAGGCGACCTCATCGATGCTCAGCAGGATGTTCGCAGGCACCACCACCGCACCGAGGCGCACGATCGCGTAATAGGCAACGATCCAGCGCCACCCGTTAGGCAGGTGCAGCACAACCCGGTCGTCCACGCCGACGCCCAGCATCTGGAGGCCGCCCGCAAAGGAGGACACGCGCTGTTCGATCTCGGCGAAGGTCAGGCTTTCCTTGCCGGCGATGATAGCCACTCTGTCGCCGAATTTTCGGGCGGCCTGCTGGGTTAGGGAGCCGATCATCCTATTCTCCCGGACGCAGCACGGCCTTGAGGACCTCACCGCTCTCCGACGCGTGAACCGCCTTTTCGATGTCGCTCATGGGGAAGAATTTGATCAGCTTGTCGAAGGGGAAACGCCCCTGCCGCCAAAGCTCGACAAGTTGCGGGATGAAAATGTCGGGAACGCTGTCGCCTTCGATGATTCCGCGGACCGTGCGCCCGAACAATATGTCGTTCATGTCGAGCGAAAATTCCGTGCCCAGCGGCGCGACGCCGATGATGCCGCAAATGCCCGTCAGCCGCAGGCAGTCGACGGCCTGGCGCGCAACCTTTGGCAGCCCCGTCGCTTCCAGCGAGAATTGGACGCCTTCGCCGCCCGCCGCGGCCTGTATGGCGGCGACCGGATCTTCCCGGCCGGGGTTGATGACATGGGTGGCCCCCAATTGCTGGGCGAGGGCAAGCCGGTCGTCGTTGAGGTCCACGGCGATGATGGTCGCGCAGCCCACGACGCGGGCGGCCATGACGGCGGCCAGCCCGACCGATCCCGCGCCAAAGACCGCGATGCTGGACCCGGCCTTGGGCTTCAGCGCATTCATCACTGCGCCCGCCCCGGTCTGAATGCCGCATCCCAATGGTCCCATGATTTCGAGCGGGACGTCGCGCGATATTTTCACGACATTGCGCTGTGTCGCGATCGCATATTGGGCGAAGGAGGATTGCGCGAAGAAATAGGCGCTCAGCGTGTTCCCATGCGCGTCGCAGCACGGGCTGGAGCCATCCGGCCGCGCGCCGGTGAAGTTGCGGCCATATAGGTCCGGGCAATAGCCGAACAGGCCCTGCTGGCAGTTTGCGCATGTCCCGCAACTGGCGAAGGTGAGTACGACATGATCGCCCACTTCCACCTTGCTGACCTTGCTGCCGACCTTCTCGACGATGCCGGAGCCTTCATGGCCGAGGATGGCGGGCAGGGGCGTTGGAAAATATTGATCCCTGACAACGAGATCCGTGTGGCACATTCCCACACCGGCGATGCGAATCAGCACCTCGTCCTCACGCGGATCTTCCAGTTGGACCGTCTCCACGACAAATGGTCCAGACTGTTCCCGCACGACGGCGGCGGTCATATTGCGCATCAACGCCCCTCCTATTTTCTATTAAAAGAACGGTCGTACGTTTTTTATCTGCCGTCAAGCGCAAAATGCTGCGGGCGGGCGGCAAAGCGACGGGTCGAGCGTGCTTCCGCCCGCGCAGAGCAGATGCGATAATCGCCTGAACCGGGGGCGTTATTAAAGGGGGGATGCGGGCAGCGCTGGCTGTGGAGGCGTGCGCGCCTAGGATATGTGCGCCTAGGATATGTGCGCCAAGAACATGTGCGAATGCCGCCGCCCGCCTAGGAGGCGCGCCAATGCGATGGCTGGTCTTGCCGGAGCCGGATGGCGGGGAACTCCGCCGCTTCTGGCTCCCTGCGGATGATATCGAATTTGTATCGCACCGGGAAAAGCCACATCGCGGGATGGGTCGTCATGACCCGCATGGTGCGCGGACATCCGCACTTGGGAAGTGGTCAAGGGGCGGTGGTTGCCCAGAGCGGCGCGGCTCTGGTGCGGAATCTGTGATCTGTAGAGCCGGACGGCGTTGATCGTCAGGCGGCCGCGCCTGGAGAGCGGTTCATAATGGCGGTCCGGCCGGGTGGCCCCGGCCGCCGCGCATATGAACCCTCTCCAGCCTGGCGGATGTCAGGTCGTCAGCGTTTCGCGCTTATCGGCCCAGCTAGCCGCATCCTCGGCCTTTGCCGGAGTGGACAGGACATCGGTCTCGTTGAACTGCCGGGTGAAACCGGCCAGTTCGATCTGGATGCCGTTGGGGTCCAGAAAATAGAAGCCGCTGACCCAGTTGGTTTCGTGAACATATTGGAGCGCGTTCGGGCCGGTGCTGGGCGCCACGTCATTATGGTGGATGACCGGTGAGCATTCGACGCCGGCCGCCTCCAGCTTTTCCCGATACTCGTCAAGCATGTCCGCATCGACGTTGAGCGCGATATGATTCATCGTGCCGAGCGCGGTCATGGTCAGCTTTCCCTGCCCCATCGGGCTGGGAACCGAGGTTATGCCCGATATGCCCGCGGGCGCATCTGGGAACCAGAAAAAGGCGAGCGAACCGCCGCCGATGTCGAAGAAGAAATGCTGCCCGAATTTGCCATTGGGGCCGATCTCATATGTCTTGATGATCGGCATCCCAAGTATGCCGTGATAAAAATCAACGGTCTTTTGCATGTCCTGACAGACCAGGGCGACATGGTTTATGCCCTGAATATTGAATTTCTGGTTCACCTCACCCATCGTGGTAAGTTTGCGGTCCATATCCGCTCTCCTTTCGCTAAATCTAGCAATAGTATTGAATTAACATTTATTGCGGTTGAAATCCACGCAGACACCGCTCTCCATATTTCACTTATCCGGCAAACACTATTGTTTTACATAGCGTGAAGGGCAAAGATCTTTACTGTGCCCACTCCTCCCCGCATTGTCCGGTCACAATGCGCTCAGCATCTCCAATGTCTTGTCGAAACGGCCCTCGGCCTCCGCATTCCGCAGGAAGCCGGCGCGCTCCACACATATTTCCGCGGGCGTGGGCTGGCGCTGCAGCAGGCCGAGCACCTCGTCTATAAAGGCGTCGAGCGGCAGGAAGCCCTCCTGCTTTGACTGGCCCGGCTGCAATTCGGTCTGCACGCCCGGCGGCACCAGCTCGATCACCTCGACCTTGCCCTTCAATTGCTGGCGCAGCGCCAGCGTGTAGAAATGGATGGCCGCCTTGGTCGCTGAATAGGTCGGCGTGGCGGGCAGGGGAACGAAGGCGAGGGCGGAGGAGACATTGACGATGACCGCATCCTCCTGCGCCGCAAGATGATCGATGAACGCATCGGTCAAGCGGATCGGCCCCAGCAGGTTGGTGACGACGGTCGCCTCGGCATCGCTCAGATCGCGGGCGGCGGTCAGATTTTCCGGCCGCATGATCCCGGCATTGTTGATCAGGATGTTCAGTCCCGGATGCTCCGCCTTCACCTGCGCGGCGAACGCCTTGATCGCGGCGGAGTCCTCAACATCGAGGGTGATCGCCGCCATCCGTTCGCGTCCGGCGATCGTCTGTTCCAGCGCGCCCAGCTTCCGGCCCGCCACGATCACATGATTGCCCATGTCATGCAGGCGATGGGCGAGCGCCCGGCCGATTCCCGACCCGCCTCCGGTAATCAGAATGGTATTGCCGGACATCTTCATTGCAGCTTCTCCAGATCGTCTTTCGTCATCAATATGCGCTCACAGCTTGGCTGCATTTGCGGAATGTCAAAATGTGTACCCCACCGTCATGCCGTAAGTGCGCGGCGGCGCCTTCTGTCCGGCGAGGCCGATGACGTTGGTGATGTTGATCGAATAATCATAATTCTTGTTCAGCAGGTTCTTCGCCCAGGCGGTGATAAACAGATGCTGATCGGTCGACGTCCAGCGTTCGGTGACATTGAGGACATAGCGCGTCGGCAGCGTGTAGTGGTTTGCTGCATCGACAAAGGTCTTGCCCCGGTAGTTGAGGTTCGCCGAAGTCGTGAAGGTGCCGATCCCCGTCTCCAGATCATGCGAGGCGGCGGCGGTTTAGCTCCATTCCGGCGTGTTCAACGCCACATTGCCCGACGCATCGATGAAACTGGTGGCCGAAATAGCCCCGTTCGGGCGCAGCAGATAATCCGGCGCGGCCGGGTAATCCGTGTATCGCGAGTGAATATAGGTGCCCGAGAGGGATAGCGTCAGCGAGCGGACCGGCTTGGCGGTAAATTCAAAATCGATCCCCTTCAGGCGCACGTCGCCCGCATTGACGGTGATCGTCCCGGTGGTCGAATAAATCTGCTGCTGCACATTCTTGTAATCATACAGGAAGGCGGAGACGTTCACGCGCAGCCTGCGGTCGAGGAGGTCCATCTTCGTGCCCACTTCGTAGGCCGTCAGAAATTCCGGCTGAACCTCTGGATTCTGCGTGGTGTTGGCGAAGCCGGCGAGGTTCGACTGGTTGAAGAAGCCGCCATTGAAGCCGCGCGACGTGGAGGCGTAGAGCAGCACATTGTCGTTGATGTTATGATCGAGCGCGACGCGCCATGTCGGCTCCTTATATTTCAGCTTGAGCGTCCCGGTCAGCGCCGGAATGGTGACGCCGTTGCTTTGCACGAAGCCGTCAATCTTGCGCGTTTCGACAGTGTAGCGGCCGCCGAGCGTCAGCTTGGTGCTGGGCAGGATTTCGTAGGACGCCTGCGCATAGCTGGCGATCGATTCCGTCCAGTCCTTCGCATAGGCGGCGTTCGTATTGACCCGGAACGGCTCCATCACTGCCTTGCTGCGGTAATAGAATGCGCCGACGACCCATGTCAGCGGCCCGCTGGAATTGGACAGAAGCTGCAATTCCTGGGTGAAGGCCGTGCGCGGCTCGCGATCGATGCTCAGATTGGCGAACGGACCGGGCGAACCATCCGGGTCGATCCGCGCATGCTCCTCACCCCGCCTGTAGGCAGTGATATTGCGGAAGGTGAGGTCCGAAAATTCCGTTTCGAAAGACAGGGACGCCCCCCATTCCTTGGCCTTGAAATAGGGCGTGATCGGTCCGGCGTTGATGTCGTAGGTGTTCGGGAAGAAGGGCGAACCGGCCCGCTGGATCGCGCCGCCGACAAACAGGAAGCCATATCCCGCTGCGGGGTTGATGTTCGTTCCCACGGTGCCGCTGACCTGGCTATAATCGCCCGCAAGGGTCAGGGTGCTGACATCGGAAAGCTCCGCCCGCAAACGGGAGCGCGCGGCGAATTTCTTGGCCAGAAATACGTCGTCGCCGTTGAAGATGTTGGTGCCATACCCGTCGCCCTGGTCGCTGTAGCGCAGGGAGAGGTCCATCGCGACGCCCGTGGCCAGTCCGCCCGTAATATAGGCGTTCGCATCCACCGTGTCGTAATTCCCATAGCCGAACTCCACGCGCGCCGCGCGCGTCTCGCTCGGCGGCGTCGTCGTGATCTGAATGACGCCGCCGGTTGAATTGCGGCCGAACAGGGTGCCCTGCGGTCCCTTCAGGATTTCAACGCTGGAGATGTTGGCAAGGTCGGTCGAATTGCCGAACGGTTGATACACGCCGTCAATGAAGGTCGTGACGGCGGGCGTCGAGTTCGAGCTGTTCGACCCGATCCCGCGCAGGAATACCATCGGCCGCGCGGCCGTCGGCTGGATCATCAGGCCGCCGACGATATTGGTCAGTTCCTCGGTGCTCTCCACCGCCGCGCTTTCCAGCGCCTTGCTGTTGAAGCTTTGCAGCGAGATAGGCACTGACTGCGCGGATTCCGCACGGCGTTGCGCCGTCACGATGATATCCTCGATCCGGGCGGATTGTCCCTCATCGGGTTGGGAAGATGCGGCCTGTGGCACCGTGGCGTCCTGTCCCGTTTCCTGCGCATTGGCCGCGCCAGCGCCAAGCGCCGATACGGCCAGGATTGCGGATGAACTCAGAAATTTGCAAAACATCGCTTACCCCTCCCAGAGTATTTGTGGATTGCGCGCCCGCCCCTTTTGCCGGGGCGTGACGCGACCGAAATCTGCCCGGAAACATGGGCAGGGCCGTTCCAAGCTATCCGCGGCCCACATGGCGCGGATCAATTCTCGGCGGAATTGCCGGCCCTCCCGGCCGCCTCACCGCAGAAACATATGCAGCATCCAAGCATCGACATTTTCAGCGCCAGGCCTCTCGCGCTGTCCCGGCATGCCTTGTCGAAACAGCCCTTGCCGGAACCCCGCTGCCCTCCTGGAGCGTTGAGGCTTTAGGTAAGCCTATCCAATATTGTAGGTCAATTATTATTATCGATGCGGCCAAGATATCCTCAAATTTTCGCAAAAAATCGGGATTTTATGCAAAGACCGGAAATCCATCCGCGCCTTTAACGGAACGATTGATGGACAATTTGTCCATATGACAGGTCATAGCTCCCCCATGCCGCCGATCGCGGCAACCTGTGGTGCGATCGGCGAGATCGCCGGCTTGCGTTGGGCGCTGCGGAGGCCGGGCGTCCGCCCGGTTTTCCGTTCCGGCGTTACATCCGGCCCCCTCCAGCCACCGCCCGGCTTACAGGATGTTCAGCGCATGCAGATCGTCCAGATATTTGCGGATCAGCGCCTGCGACAGATGCGGAACATCCTGATCCGCCTTGCGCACTGCGTCGGTAAATCTGCCGGAGGGAATGTCCGAGCCGGATGCGGCTGGCAGCGGCTCCCGCAACAATTGCAGCAGCGGGATGGAGCTATGCGCCCGCTTGTCCTCCGGCAACGCCTTCAGCGCGGTTTCGAACCGGTGATACCATTCCTCATGGCCATCGACCCGCACGACCGGATGACCGGCCTCGGCAATCCAGTCCATGAATGTGTCGAGCGAGATGCCGTCATCATGCGCATTGGCGACGTGGAAGGTCCTGTACCCCTGCGTTGACTCCGGGCCGATCGCGGCAATCGACTTGGCGATGAAATCGACGGGCAGGCCGTCGAAATGCGCCTTGGTTTCACTGGCGCGGTAGAAGCTGCGCGGCACCAACCCCGTTAGCGCGACGCTGAGGAACAGGCGGGTCAGCAGATCGGAGGCATTGAGCTGCCCCCTGTAGCGGCTGTGCGCCATGATCATGTCGGAGCGGAACACGGCGACGGGCAGGCCCAGCGCGTCATGCGCCTCACGCAACAGCACTTCGCCCGCCCATTTGCTGTGATTATAGCCATCGGCATAGGCTTCGGAATTGAGCGTCCGAACCGGCGTCGCCGCGCGGACATCGGCATCTTCGGCAAGCATGCTTCCGCCGGGCATTGCGGCCACGACCTGTGTCGACACATTGTGAATGGGCTTCATCCGCCCGGTGACGGCCAGACGGATCAGCTCCGCCGTGCCCGCGACATTCGCCGCGAACATCTGCGCATAGGGAAGCACATGGTTCACCAGCGCCCCCGGATGGACAATCAGATCGACCGTATCGGCAAGCCGGCTCCAGTCGGGATCGCCAAGTCCAAGGCGCGGTTCGGCCAGATCGCCGGCAATCACTTCCAGCCGGCCCGCGGCGAGCGTGTCGAAATGCCGTTTCAGATCCGGGTCGCTTTCATAGGCGGCCGCAAGGCGTTTGCGCGCCGCTTCATTATCGCGTCCGCGCACGATGGAGATTACGCGGCCACCGGCCGCAGCCATCCGCTCCAGCCATTCAAGGCACAGGAATCGCCCCAGATAACCGTTGGCGCCAGTGATCAATATGCATTGCGGATTGTCGCTGGGCGGGGCGATGGCGCCAGCGCCAGCCAGCGTTTCGGCATCGATGAACTTTTCCAGCTTCAGGTCGCTGGCGGCGATTTCGGTCGCGCCCCGGCCATGAACCGACGCGAAGGTCGCCCGATTTCCCGCGCCGCTGAGCATGCGGGTGATATAGTCGGCGATCTGCTGAAGGCTGCCCGCCGGATTGTTGATCACATCCGACGGCACTTCCACATCGAATATCTCCTCCAGCAACAGCGAACAGGTCAGCGCCGAGAGGGAATCCCCGCCCAGTTCCGAGAAATTGGCTGGCTTGGACGGGTCCACCTTCTCGATGCCGAGCGTCGCCTGGATGGCCTTGACGACGGTTTCGAGCACGGGCGCATCCCGGCCCTGGCTGCGCAGCGCCTTTAGCTCACCGGCCTGTGCGGCGGCGATATCGTCATAAAACTGCTCCAGCCGGGGGCCGTAATGCGCCTTCAGATTAGGGCGCGCATATTTGCCGACGCCCGCCAGCAGGCCGTTGGTGGTTGAAAATGGCTCATGCTCCAGGATGAAATCGCGCGGGACTTCATAAGCGTTCAGCTTTTCATTGCGGGCGATTTCCTGCAGCGCCTTGCGGATTTCTGCCCTGATCGCGGCGTCGTCGCCCGCAATCCCCATATCGTCCAGGACGGCCCTGTTCGGCACGATCACCGCCAGAAGGTAGGAGCGGCTGCTGGACCCGTAGAGGAAAACCTGGCTCATGATCGGATGGCCGTTGTTGAACACGCCCTCCAGATGCGAGATCGCGACAAATTCGCCCTGCGCCAGCTTCTGCACATTGTTGCGCCGGTCGACATAGACATAATGGCCGGGCTGATCCTCCGCCATGATGTCGCCGGTGTGGTAATAATTGTCCTTGTCGATGGCCTTTTCGGTGGCCTCCGGCCGCTTGTAATAGCCCAGCATCAGGCTGTTGGTCTTGACCAGCATCTCGCCGCGCGGATGCGGCTTGTCCGTCGTGAAATACCCAAGTTCGGGCACGTCGATCAGCTTGATGTCGATAACCGGCGGCTTCATCGCCCGGCCGTTGCGCAGGATGCTGACCGTTTCCGTAATGGCGAAATATTCGTCCAGCGGGACGCCCATGCAGGTTTCAATAAATTCCCGCAGGTCCGGCGCGATCGGCGCGGAGCCGAAATTGCAGCTCAGCAACCGGCCGCCCAGCACCTTGTTCCGTACGTGAAGGATCAGTTCCTGACGCAGCGCCTCATGTGTTGATTGCCGCTGAGAAGTGACCCGGGGAGGTCAGTAATTTCTGCTGAGAAGTGACCCATGTTTGAACACGTCCCTGGCTTTGAGAGCGGGGGACCATGGAGTGTTGGACATGGCATTATTGAGCGTCATCCGGCGCTGGCATTACCGCGATCATCTATCGATCCGGGAGATTGCCAAGCGCACCGGTCTATCCCGTAACACTGTGCGTAAATATCTGCGGTCGGACATAGTCGAGCCGCGGTTCAAGGTGCCCGAGCGGCCGAGTAAGCTGGACCCGTTTGTCGAGCGGTTGACGGCCTGGCTCAGGCGAGAGATGGGTAGATCGCGCAAGCAGAAGCGCACGATCAAGCAGCTCTATGCCGATCTGGTGGGCCTGGGCTTTGATGGGTCTTACGGCCGTGTCGCGGCCTTTGCGCGTGCCTGGCGCGAGGATTATCGCCATCAGCAGCAGATGAGCGGCAAGGGTACGTTCGTGCCACTGTCGTTTGCGCCCGGAGAAGCGTTCCAGTTTGACTGGAGCGAGGACTGGGCGATCATCGATGGTGTTCGCACCAAGCTGCAGGTGGCGCACTTTAAGCTGAGCTACAGCCGGGCCTTCTTTGTGCGGGCCTATCTTCTCCAGACCCACGAGATGCTGTTCGACGCCCATAATCACGCGTTCCGCGTGTTGGGCGGGGTGCCGCGCCGCGGCATCTACGATAATATGCGCACCGCGGTCGACAAGGTCGGGCGCGGCAAGGAGCGGACCGTCAACGCCCGCTTCCTCACCATGGTCAGCCATTATCTCTATGAGGCGGAGTTCTGTAATCCGGCAGCGGGATGGGAGAAGGGTCAGGTCGAGAAGAACGTGCAGGATGCACGGCATCGCCTGTGGCAGCCAGTTCCTCAGACCGATAGCCTCGATGCTCTGAACATCTGGCTGGAGGAGCGCTGCAAGGCGCTGTGGCAGGATATCCCGCACGGGATCGAGCCGGGCTCCGTCGCCGATGCCTGGGCCGATGAGGTGGCAAGCCTCATGCCGATGGGCAGACCGTTCGACGGCTTTGTCGAGTATGGCAAGCGGGTCTCGCCAACTTGCCTGGTCCACCTGGAGCGCAACCGCTACAGCGTGCCGGCCTCTTTCGCTAACCGTCCTGTTAGCTTGCGGCTCTATCCTGATCGCTTCCTCGTTGTCGCGGAAGGTCATGTGCTGTGCGAGCATCGGCGCATCATCGAGCGATCTCATGATGGTCCGGGACGCACTGTTTATGACTGGCGGCACTATCTGGCGGTCGTCCAGCGCAAGCCTGGAGCCTTGCGCAATGGCGCGCCGTTCCTCGAGATGCCCGACGCCTTCCAGCAGTTGCAAAGGCATCTGCTGCGATCCCCCGGTGGTGATAGGGAGATGGTCGAGATCCTCGCACTGGTATTACATCATGACGAGCAAGCCGTGCTGGCGGCCGTCACGATGGCGCTGGAGGCCAGCGTTCCGACCAAGACCCATATCATCAACCTGTTGCACCGGCTGATCGATGGCAAGCCGCTGACGACACCGCCGATCACGGCGCCACAGGCACTGAGGCTGGTTAGCGAGCCGCTTGCCAATGTGGAGCGCTATGACACGCTACGCAGGGAGAACCGTCATGCGTCATGACCCAGCCAGCGGCGCCATCATCGTCATGCTGCGCAGCCTCAAGATGCATGGCATGGCGCAGGCCGTCACCGATCTCACGGAACAGAGAGCGCCAGCGTTTGATGCGGCCATCCCGATCCTGTCCCAGCTTTTAAAGGCAGAGACTGCCGAACGGGAGGTGCGATCGGTATCCTACCAGCTCAAGGCCGCGCGGTTCCCGGCCTATCGCGATCTGTCGGGCTTTGACTTTGCCAGCAGCGAGGTCAACGAAGCACTGGCCCGCCAGCTTCACCGTTGCGAATTTATCGACGTTGCCGACAATATCGTACTGGTCGGCGGCCCTGGCACGGGCAAGACCCATATCGCTACGGCGCTGGGCGTTCAGGCCATCGAGCATCGTCGTAAGCGTGTGCGATTCTTCTCTACGGTTGAGCTGGTCAACGCCCTGGAACAGGAGAAGGCGCAGGGCAAGGCCGGGCAGATCGCCAATCGCCTCATCCACTCCTGTCAACGGGCACCGAAGATTCCGCAAAAGTGGGCATCTAAAATTCCCTAGTTTGGCGGGAGGGTTGGTGTCGGTGATCAGCCGTGATGGAGATCGGGCTTTTCCTTTGCTGGCGGGCGGCCGCGCCGTTTCGGCAAGGGCGGTGGGTTGATGGACGGTGCCATGCGCGCATGCTCGGGCAGCAGGTCGGCGTGCTGTCGCATGCGATAGCTGGAGCCCTCGATCTGGACGACCACAGCGTGGTGAAGAAGGCGGTCGAGCAGCGCGGTGGCCACCACCGGATCGCCAAAGACATCACCCCATTCGGCGAAGCCGCGGTTGGATGTCAGGATCATGGCACCCTTTTCGTATCGGGCGTTGACGAGCTGGAAGAAGAGATTGCCGCCGCCGGGCGTGACGGGAAGATACCCGATCTCGTCGACGACGAGCAGGGAGGATCGGCATAGGAAGCGGATCTTCTCGCGCAACGTGCCCTCGCGTTCAGCCTTGGTCAGTGAAGCGATCAGATCGGCGAGCGGGATGAAGTAGACGCTCTTGCCCGCCTTCACGGCCTCGACGGCAAGGGCCGTGGCGATATGGCTTTTCCCGGTACCGGGCGGGCCCAGCAGATGCACCACCTCGGCCCGGTTGATGAAGTCCAGGCCAGCGAGCGCCAGGATGCGGTTCCGGTCGAGCGATGGCTGGAAGGAGAAGTCATATCCGTCCAGCGTCTTGATGATCGGCAGCCTTGCCATGCGCAGGGCTGCCTTGATCCTGCGGTTCTCCCGGAGCGACAGTTCTTCGTTCAGCAATATGTCGATGGCCTCGATGCCATCGATTTTGCCCTGCTCTATGCCGCGCAGGGTGGCGTCGAGCATCTCCAGGGCGCGTGGCATTTTGAGATGGACCAGGCTGCGGCGGATATTATCGACGCGGGATGCGGCACCCCCATGGTTCATGGCCGTTCTCCCCGCGCCAGTTGGCTGCCGATCGCTTGATAGATGGCCAGGGAGCGCACGGTGACATGCTCGCCTACACGACCGATGGCGATTACCTCTTTGCCATGGATACGGCGCTTGGCGCCGCTGCTGCCTGTCCGGTGCGCAGGATCGATCCTGTACTGCCGGCGCCCCTCAAGAACCGGGTGCTCGGCAATGACCTGGCCCAGGTCTACGATCCGGATCTTGTCGGGCAACTGCTGGATTTCGACGACGCGCCGGGTGCGATCGGGAACGCTGTAGTAATTGCCGCCGACCGAGACCATCCCATCGTGGCTGACGCGGCGCTCCAGCTTCAGAACAGCGTCAAAGCGGCCCGCCGGGAGCAGCTGCAACTCAGGCTGCTCGGCGGCGAAGGCTTCAGCAATAATCCGCTGCGTCGTGCCGTGGACACGGACGTTGGCGACGGTATCGAGCCAGTCGATCAGCTGGACATTGAGATCGTCCAGATTGCGGAAGCTCCGGCCCAGGAAGAAGTCCTTGCGGATATAGCTGAATGGCCGCTCGACCTTTCCCTTGGTCTTGGCCCGATAGGGACGGCAGGCGCGCGGCACGAAGCGATAATGCCCGGCCAGAGCCAGCAATGATCGATTGTAGATGATGTGGCCCTGATCATCTTCCCCGGTCACAGCGGTTTTCATGCGATCGTAGAGGATCTCGATCGGGACGCCGCCGAGCGCTTCAAAGGCCTGCATATGACAGCGCAACAGGCTTTGGAGATCCTGATGCATGACGTAGCGCGCAAACAGGAAGCGCGAATGTCCCAGCACCAGGCTGAACAGCCAGACGATCCGGCTGACGCCGGGCTCATCGGTAAATTCGACGACGAACCGGGCAAAGTCGACCTGTGCCTGCACGCCAGGCGGCGTCTCGAACCGAACCTCAAAGGGCTTAGGCCCGTTTTCCGGCCGGATCGCTGCCAGGAACCGCTTTACCGCGGTATAGGCGCCCATATATCCCAGCTCACGGATTTCCCGCGTCAGGCGCGCCGCAGTCAGATCGGGAAAGGCCGTCACTCGCTCACGCAAAAATTCCAGATAGGGTGCCAGTTTGTTCGGTCGACCCAGCATGCGAGGGCCGTAAACCGGGGCCTCGATGCCCCGTTCGATATATTTTCGGATGGTCTTGGGATCGCGACCAGTGCGTCGGGCAATGGCGGATATCGATACACCCTGCCGATGTAGTTCGAGGATCATCATCAATTCTCCAAGTCGGATCATCGGCCCCGTCTCCGCGTCTGCAAAGGAGATGAGGACAATGTCGGCTCATCTCATTCTGCCGGGGCTAGCCCCGGCAGAATGAGATGAAGGGGCCACCAACTAGGGAATTTTCAAAGCCCACTTTTGCGGAGAATTGCACGACCGATGACAACTCCGATCTCGTGATCCTCGACGAGCTTGGCTATCTTCCGTTCAGCGCATCGGGCGGCGCACTGCTGTTCCATCTGCTGAGCAAACTCTACGAGCGCACCAGCGTCATCATCACCACCAACCTCAGCTTCAGCGAATGGGCCACCGTGTTCGGCGATGCAAAGATGACCACCGCGCTCCTCGATCGGCTTACCCATCACTGCCACATCCTCGAGACCGGCAACGACAGCTTCCGGTTCAAGAACAGCTCGGCTCATCAGCCAAAAACCCGGAAGGAGAAAACCCCATCTTGACCCACCGATGAAACCCAAACCATAATCGCAAGGTGGGTCACTTTTCGATGAAAACCCCGGGTCACTTCTCAGCGACAATCAACAGAACGGGATTTCCGAATGCATGCGCCACATCGGCTTCAGCATCATCTCCGGCCACATCACCCCCTTGGGCAGTCCGGTGCTTCCCGACGTGTAATAGATTGTGCAGAGCTTCTTGTGCGTATCCTCCTCGGCGAAAAGCGGGGCAGGATCGACAGTGCGGCCAATGCGATAGGCATCGTCGATCGTGACGATGAGATCGTCGAGACCAGCCTCCCGCAACCGGGCTGACGCAGCTTCAAGGGTTTCGCGTTCACTGTCGACTTCGGGATGATAGTCGAACAGCAGCAGGCCGGCGGGGCGGTGCGCGGTCAGGACCAGTTCGACGGCCGTGTTCAGATTTTCCAGGCTGACCGCCATCCATCTTGGCTCGACCTCCTGCACAATGCCCTGAAGCGTCGACAATGCGCCATTGGTCTGGATGGGAACGACCACCGTTCCGTTGTGGGTTGCCGCTAGGTCGGCGATGGTGAAGTCGACGCCCGCAAAGGCCATTACGCACAGCTTGTCATAAGCCCGCAGCGACCGCTTCTCATCCCGGTGCCACATCGCGGCGAGCGCGCGGGCGCGTTCCCAGATATCGGCGTAAGTGAAGCTTTCATAATGGTCGAGCAGTTCGCGGCTGGTCCGCCCGGTGCGCGGGTCATGCACCAACTGAGTCGCCCTTTGCCCCACGGCCGGACGATCGGCATAAGCCTGCATCGCCATTGCGACGAGTTGCGCAAGGCCCAGGCTGGGATCGAGCTTCGCCCGCGTGACTTCTGCATCGGGAATGGCGTTGCGGAACTGTTCATCCGTCGCGCGAAGCTCCTTCAGCCGGCGCTGGACAAAATCGGACCCTGCATTGCCCGCGGCCATGACTTCGAGCGCGTCGCTGCCGCGATCCCACAGTTCCGTTTCACGCAAATCAGCGATGGCCTTACCTTCGGCGATCGCGGCTTCCTTCGTGGCCATCTTCCCATCTCCTATATGATCGTGTCGGTGGCGAACCGCCGCGGCCTGTTTCTCCAGGCTCGTTTGGAACCGGCGGCTCTGCCCTTAATCAGCCAATATTCTTCCTTTGCCTGTGTTGGGCGGGGGCGAGGCTTTTCGCCTTCGTGCGATATGCCCCGCCGCCATATGCAGCCTGTTCAGACGAGCGTGCGTATCGGCGCGCCGTCCAGCCACGCCTCAATGTCCTCAATGCCTTCACCGAAAAATGTGCGGTAATTATTCTGCGACACATATCCGAGGTGGGGCGTGGCAAGCACGTTGCCCAGCGTGCGGAAAGGGTGGCCGGCGGGCAGCGGTTCGGTTTCGAACACGTCCAGCCCGGCGCCCGCGATCCACTTCTCCTCAAGCGCGCGGATCAGTGCGGCCTGGTCGACAATCGGCGCGCGGGCGGTGTTGATCAGAAAGGCTTCGGGCTTCATCCGCCGCAGTTCCTGCTCACCGATCAGGCCGCGGGTCGACGGGGCCAGAACCAGATGCAACGACACGAAATCGCTGGTCTCCAGCAGCGCCTCTTTCGATGCCGCCCGTTCAACCCCTGCCGCAGCCGCGCGCTCGTCGGTCAGATTGGGGCTCCAGGCCACCACCTTCATCCCGAACGCCCCGGCGACCTTCGCCATTTGCGTCCCGATCTTGCCCAGGCCGATAATGCCCAGTTGCCGCCCGTTCAGATCGACGCCGACGCTGCTCTGCCAGGGGCCGTTCGCGCGGAATCCGGCATTTTCAACGGCAATCTGCCGCGCCAGACCCAGGATCAGCCCCCATGTCAGTTCCAGGGGCGGCGATCCGCTGGTCGCGGTTCCGCTGACCGTCACGCCATTTTTCTGCGCGGCGGCCAGATCGATCGCGGCGTTGCGCATGCCGCTGGTGACGATCAGCTTCAGCTTCGGCAACCGGTCGAGCAGGCTGGCCGGGAACGGCGTCCGCTCCCGCATGATGCAGACAATCTCCGCATCGCCAATCCGCTCAACAACAGCGTCCTCATTGGCCAGAAATTCCCGGACGGTGGATACGGACACGCGGTCCGCAATCCGGCTCCAGTCCGCCGACTGCAACGCCGCATCCTGATAGTCGTCCAGAACAACACATGTCTTCATTGGCATTCCTTTTTGGCGTCCCGGTTCGCGCGCTTAAGCAGCCGGGAGCGCGCCTTCCTTGACGAGCACTTCATGCGCGGCCTTGAAGGCGTCGAGGCCCGCCGGGATGCCGCAATAGGCGGTCGCGTGCAGCAGGGTCGCCTTGATCTCATCCACGGTCACGCCATTGTTCAGCGCGCCCTTGACGTGAAGCTGGATTTCCTTGGTCTTGCCCGATGCGGTCAGCATGGCGAGGTTGAGCAGGCTGCGGGTTTTGCGGTCCAGCGTCGGATCGCCCCAGGCCCAGCCCCAGGCCCATGCGGTCGTCGCCCGCTGGAACGACATCATGAATTCGTCGGCTTTCCCCATCGAGGCATCGACATATTCATCGCCCAGCACCGCGCGGCGGATTGGCAGGCCTATGTCGAATAGGGCTTCGTCGGACATTGTCGGCTCTCTCCTGAAAAATGAGCCATTAGGTAGGACTATCAAATATTGTAGGTCAATCGTGAATCTTAAAAATCCTTGCAATGTCGGGCGTAACTGATCAAAAGCGCATGTAAGAGCCACTTGATATCCGGAATGATTGATGGACAATCTCGATAAACGGGAAGGAGCTTCCCTCGTTTCGCAAACCGTTCGGGGGACGGTGGAGTCGCGAGTCCGCCTTGCCATTGTGGAGAATCATTTCGCGCCGGGCACCCATTTGTCCGACCGGTTGCTGGGGGAGGAGTTCGGCGCCAGCCGCAATGTCGTGCGAGAGGTTGTGCGCGTTCTGGAATCGGAAGGTCTGGTCACTGTCATCCCGAACCGCGGCCCGTTCGTGTCGATCGTGACGGCGGCGGAGGCGGTGCAGATATATGAGTTGCGCGGGGCGCTGGAGGCGCTGGCCGGCGAAGGCTTCGCCACCCGCGCGTCCGAGGATGAACGTGCAGCGCTTGAGGCGGTGTTCGAGGAGCTTTGCGCCTTCAAGTCCAAGGACCAGCGGGCGCTGAGCGCCATCAAGGAGCGGTTCTACAGCATCCTTCTGACCGGGTGCCGCAACCGTTTCGTCGAGGAAACCCTGCGGCAGTTCCTGAACCGCATCGCGCAGTTGAGGATGACGACGATGGCGTCGCCAGGCCGCTTGCCCAACACCATCCGGGAGATGGGCCGGATCATGACGGCGATCCGCAACCGCGACGGCGACGGCGCGGCGCAGGCGTGCAGGGACCATGTGCGCGCCGCTTCCATCGTCGCCAGCGGGATATTGCGTGAGCGTGAAGCGGCGGCGCTGGAGGATGACCAGTCCCCGTCAAGGAGATCGCAGCAAGGCTAGGCGGCGGCCGCAGGTTTCCAGACTCAGGCATATTTCAAAGAGGTCGCATCAGTGAACGATACAGTTTTAGGTTTTATCGGGCTTGGCCGGATGGGCACGCCGATGATCGCGCATCTGGTGGCCGCTGGTTATCGGGTATTCGCCTATGATCCGTCAGCCCAGGCGCTGGAGGCGGCGGTCAAGGGCGGAGCGGTCGCGGCCAGCGACGCGGCCGAAATCGCAAAGGCGGCGGATATCGTCCTGCTGTGCCTCCCCACGCCGGAAGTCGTGCGCGCAGTGACATTGGGGGATGATGGCCTGATCAGCGGGGAGCGCGTGCGGATCGTCATAGACCTGTCCACCACCGGCCCCAAAATGACGGCCCTTGTCGCCGCGGCACTGGCGCAGCAGGGCAAGATATTCGTCAATTCCCCGGTCAGCGGCGGTGTCGCGGGCGCGGTGAAGGGCACGCTGGCGCTGATGGTGTCCGCGCCGGCGGCGGTTTATGAGGAAATCCAGCCTATCCTCGCGCATCTGGGCAGGCTGTTTCATGTCGGCGAGGACGCCGGGCTTGGGCAGACGCTGAAGCTCGCCAACAACCTGCTCAACGTCGCGGCCGTGGCGATCACGTCAGAAGCGATGGTGATGGGCGTGAAGGCCGGGCTGGACCCGCAGGTGATGCTTGACGTCATCAACGTCAGTTCGGGCCACAACACCGCGACGCGCGACAAATTTCCCAAGAACATCCTGCCGCGGACATTCGATTTCGGATTTCAGACCGGCCTTGCCTACAAGGATGTGCGGCTCTGTATCGATGAGGCGGAAGCCCTTGGCGTGCCGATGGTCGTCGGCGGCGCCGTCCGCCAGTTCGCGGCGATGGCGAATGCGCAGCTCGGACCGGGCAGCGACTTTACCGAACTCGTCAAAATGGTGGAGGGCTGGGGCGGAGTCGAAGTCGCGGCCGCCGGATAGAGTCCGGTCGCGCGCCAGCGATCTTGAAACGGCAACAGACCCAAATCCTTGTGAAGCGGGCGGGCCAGCATGAATATGGGGAGGATGGACGAGTGGCGGCAGAAGGGCGGATCGGCGCGCGCATTTTTACTCTGTCATCGGCCTTTCCGGGGGCGGCGCGATGATCGACAGGCCCCTTAATCCCTGGTGGATGGTCGCGGCCGGCGCGCTGGGGACGAGTGTCGGAGCGGGAATATTCGCCGTCTATTCGCTGGGCGTGTTTGTTGCGCCGATCTCGGCGGATCTGGGATGGAACCGCTCGATCCTAGCCGCCTGCATCACGATATTCCTGTTCTCGACCGGACTGGGCACCGTCTGGCTGGGGCGTTTGATAAGCCGGTTCGGGTTGCGAAAGCCCAGCGCGCTGTTCTTGGCCATATATGTCGCCACAGTGGCCGCCATCGCGCTGCTGCCCGCTGTTCCGCTGCTCTTTTATCTTAATTTCTTCGTCATGGGCATCGCCGGGGCGGCTGCCTGCCCCATGCCCTATGCGGTCGCGATTTGCGGCTTTTTCGATCAGCGGCGCGGCCTTGCTCTGGGTATTATGATGCTGGGCGCGGGCCTTGGAGCGATGCTTTCTCCCCAGCTTTCGGCCTATCTTCTAAATGCTTTCGGCTGGCGCACCGCTCTCCTCCTGATCGCGGCGATCGCTGCCGTACCGATATTGGGGATCATAGTCTGGTTGCGAAATCCGCCGCACACGGCGCCGGGCGAAACCTCTGCGCAGGGCGCTCCCGCCCAATCCTATCTGAGAAGCCGGGAATTCTACCTTATCGCGGGCGCGGTCGCTGGCAATTCGGTGGCCGCCGTGGGGATCATGACCAGCATCGTCCCCCTCGCCACCGATCGCGGGATAAGCATGACGGAGGCCGCGACCATGTTGTCCGTCGCGGGGGCGGCCGCCTTTGCAGGCCGCCTGATTGTCGGCTGGCTCTTTGACAAGCTGTTTGCGCCCTATGTCGGGGCGACGGTTTTCATCCTTGCCGCAATTGGCGCCCTGCTGATCGCCTGGGGCGGCGGCGGACTGACATCCTATATCGGAGCAGGGCTGGTCGGAACCTGCCTGGGCGCGGAGGCGGACTTTGTATCCTTCATGGTCAGCCGGTATTTCAGCACCGCTCTTTTCAGCCGGGTCGTGGGCGCGATGTGGGTCGCATGGGCATGGGGCGGCGGCATCGGCACCTATCTGGCTGGGCTGTCCTATGACTGGACCGGCTCTTATGTGAATGCCTTCATCGGCTTTGTGGCGCTGCTGATCCTCTCCGCCGTGCTGCTGCTTCGCATGCCGCCCTATTTCCACGCGCATGGAAATGCGGCGGCGCATTAGGGGCGTCACGCATCGGGCGGCCATGGTTGCGGGGCCTATGGCTGACGGCGCTCATCCCCGCCGCACAGCACAGCTCAGGACTGCTGGCCGGGTTCTTCGCTCTGCTCGTTCGCGCGCGGTTTGAGCGGCGCCATGATCCAGAGCGTGGCCATGGTGAAAGCCGCCAACACGACCGCCACGCCATAGCTGCCCAGTCCCGTCGCAACCCCTATGGCGCCTGTAACCCAGAGGCTGGCGGCTGTGGCGGTTCCCCGCACCGACTCCTTGCCCTGCAGGATTGCGCCGCCGCCAAGGAAGCCGATGCCCGCGATCACGCCTTCCAGCACCCGCGCCATCGCCGCCGGGTCGTCAGCAGTCAATTGTTCCACCGCCTGCACGAAACCGGAACTCGCCAACGCCACAAGCGGGAAGGTCCGCAATCCGGCGCTGCGTTCTTCCTTCTCCCGATTCCAGCCGATCGGCACCGCCAGCGCATAGGCGGCCGCCAGAGCGAGAATGTGGGGCAGGAACGCGAAAGGATCGGTCACGGAAAGGTTCCTCTGGCGCTCCTTCCAGAAACGGGGAAGCCGCCGCCCGTGTCAGCGCACGCGCCCTCCGCTGGTTCCAGACGCCAGATCTGCGAACGCGAAATATATGGAAGAACCCCGCATCAGCGATGGCGCATTTCCCGCCGACGGGCGCATCCCACATGATAACAAACCAGTATCGTACCGGAAAAAGCAACATCGTGAGATACGCTCTCAAGGCGTCCATACTGTGAAAACGAACCTGCTTTGCAAGGCGTTCACAGGAGATAGCGATGGTTGCCACAGAGGCTCAGTTCACCGGAAGCGATCAACAGTCCGGTGTGACTGTCTCGCCGATCAAGCTCGCCCATGTCGTGTTCAAGACATCCCGTTTCAGGGAGATGATCGATTGGTATCGGCTCGTCCTGAACGGCACGATGGCGTTTGCGGATGAGGGCATCGCCTTCCTCGCCTATGACGACGAGCATCACCGCATCGCCTTTATCAACGTGCCGGGACTGGGGGAGCAGGTGGGAAAGCTTGCCGGCGTGCACCATGTCGCCTTCACATACGCCACGCTGGAGCAGTTGCTGGATAATCATGCGCGGCTGGCCGAGAGGGGCATCAAACCGGCCTGGTCGGTGAACCACGGACCCACCACCTCGCTCTATTATGCCGACCCGGACGGCAATCACCTGGAATTTCAGGTCGACAATTATGAAACGGTCGAGGAGGCGGGGAAGTTCTTCTTCACGGACGCCTTCGCCACCAATCCCATCGGCGTGGATTTCGATCCGGTCGAGCTGCGCCGCCGGTTGAAGGCGGGCGAGGACGAGGATCAGCTCAAGCAGCGCCCGGCGAGCGGGCAGCGCGGCGTGGACAGCATCCCGCTGCGCTGACGCGCCGATCCAAATCATATTGACACCCGGGCCGCAGCGAGCGCGACCCGGCCTTCTGCAATCAGACAGGAAAGACGAATGGCACGATATCTGAAGCGTGGGGCGGTTGCCGAAGTGAAGGCGGAGGCGGACCGCCAAGTGCGCGAAACCGTTGAACGAACGCTGGCCGATATTGAGGCGCGGGGCGATGCGGCCGTTCGCGATCTTTCCATCAAGTTCGACGATTGGGACCGCGACGATTATCGCCTGACGCAAGGCGAGATCGACGCCTGCGTCGACAGCCTGACGCCGCAGGAGCGCAAGGACATAGAATTTGCGCAATCGCAGGTGCGCAATTTCGCCCAGATCCAGCGTGACAGCATGAAGGATGTGGAGGTGGAAACGCTGCCCGGCGTGATCCTTGGCCATCGCAATATTCCGGTCAATGCGGCCGGTTGCTATGTGCCCGGCGGCAAATATCCGTTGCTGGCGTCCGCCCATATGTCCGTGATCACCGCCAAGGTCGCCGGAGTGCCGCGCATCGTCACCTGCGCGCCGCCCTTCAAGGGGCAGCCTGCCCGCGCGATCGTCGCCGCGCAGGCGATGGCCGGCGCCGATACCATCTATGCGCTTGGCGGCATCCAGGCGGTGGGCGCGATGGCGCTGGGCACGCAGAGCATCGATCCTGTCGATATCCTTGTCGGTCCCGGCAACGCCTTCGTCGCGGAAACGAAACGCCAGCTTTACGGGCGCGTGGGCATCGACCTGTTCGCCGGTCCTACAGAGACGCTGATCATCGCCGACGAAGCGGCGTGCGACCCCGAATTGGCGGCGACGGACATATTGGGTCAGGTCGAACATGGCCCGGACAGCCCCGGCATATTGCTGACCAATTCGGAGAAGCTGGCGCGGGAGACCATGGCTGAGATCGAACGGCTGCTGCAGATATTGCCGACGGCCGATCATGCCCGGCGGGCGTGGGAAACATTCGGCGAAGTGATCGTGGCGGACAGCTATGAGGAAATGGCCGCAATCGCCGACGACATTGCCAGCGAGCATGTGCAGGTGATGACCAGCGACCCGGATTATTTCCTGAATACTATGACGAATTACGGCGCATTGTTCCTTGGTCCGCGCACCAATGTCAGCTTCGGTGACAAGGTGATCGGCACCAACCACACGCTGCCGACAAAGAAGGCGGCACGCTATACTGGCGGCCTGTGGGTCGGCAAATTCCTCAAGACCTGCACCTATCAGAAGGTTCTGACGGATCAGGCGTCGGCGCTGGTTGGCGAATATTGTTCGCGCCTTTGCGCGCTGGAGGGTTTTGCCGGGCATGGCGAACAAGCCAATGTGCGCGTGCGGCGCTATGGCGGACGCGATGTTCCCTATGCCGGTCAGGCCGCGCCGAGCGAATTGACCGCAGTCTGACCGGATATGGGCAGCCCGCTTCCCCGCACCCCCAGCATGAGGCTGGATGGCCGGCGGGCCATAGTCACGGGCGCGGGCAGGGGCATCGGCCTTGCCGCCGCCGCCGCGCTGGCGGAGGCGGGGGCAGCGGTGACGCTGGTCGCGCGCAGCGCCAGCGAGATCGAGACCGGGGCGGACATGATCAGAGCGGCAGGAGGCGAGGCGTCGGCCCAAGTGCTGGACATTGCGGACCTGGATGCGATCAACGCCTTCTTCGCCGCGCAGCCCGCTTTCCACATTCTGGTTAACAATGCCGGGACCAATCGGCCTAAACCGATGTGGGATGTCAGCCCGGACGATTTTGACGCGGTGATGGACCTCAATCTGAAATCGGCCTTCTTCGCCACTCAGGCCTGTGTGGCGCCGATGATCGCGCAGGGCATTGCCGGGTCGATCATCCATATGGGATCGCAGATGGGGCATGTCGGCGGACCCAACCGGTCGCTCTACTGCGCCAGCAAATGGGCGCTTGAGGGCATGAGCAAGAGCTTTGCGCTTGACCTCGCCCGCTATCGCATCCGGTCAAACACCGTTGCCCCCACCTTCATCGAAACGCCGATGACGCGACCCTTTTTTCAGGACAAGGCTTTCCTCGACAGCGTGCTGGCGAAGATCAAGCTTGGCCGGCTTGGCGCGGTCGAGGATCTGATGGGCGCGGTTCTTTTCCTGGCTTCAGATGCGTCGGCGATGATGACCGGCACGAGCATGGTGGTGGATGGAGGATGGACGGCGGATTGAGCCTGCCACATGATAATAAGGCGCTGAGAGGATTGCATGTACCACCAAAGCTATCGTGAGCGCCTGTTGGCGTCGCCCATGAGCCGGTTTCAGATTACCGCGGTCGCGATGGTCATCGCGCTGTGTGCGCTCGACGGCTTTGACGTGTTCGCCATCACCTTCGCCATCCCGGAGATCGAGCGCGAATGGCGGGTCGGCAAGACAGAGCTGGGCATGGTGCTGTCCGCAGGGTTGCTGGGCATGGCGATCGGGTCCCTGTTCATTGCGCCGCTTGCAGATTTGTGGGGCCGCCGCCGGGTGCTGATCCCCAGCCTGGCGGTGGTGACCGCCGGTACCGCTTGGTCATCCATGGCGTCGGGACCGCTCGATCTGGGGCTGTCGCGGTTGACCACCGGCATTGGGATCGGCGCGATGATCGCCATCATCAATCCGCTTGCGGCGGAATATGCCAACGCGCGGCGGCGCGACCTGTGCGTCACCCTGCTTAATCTGGGTTTTCCGGCCGGCGCGATTGCAGGGGGCATGATCGCCGCATGGATATTGCCGCAATTTGGATGGCGGGCGCTGTTCCTCTGGGCGACGGTGCTGGGCGCGGTCATGCTGCTGCTGTCGATACGCTGGCTGGTCGAGCCGATCGCCAGCGTGCTGGCGCGCCCGTCGGAAAATACGCTGGAACGCGCCAACGCCTATCTGGCGCTGTGCAACCAGCCGCTGCTCGCCGCCCTTCCCGAACGCGCGGCCAAGGACAAGGAGCCATCGGCGCTGTCCCTGCTGCGCAGGCCCGACATGGCGGTCGTCACCCTCTATGTGATGACGATCTATTTCCTCTACGTTGTCTCGCTTTTCTATATTCAGAGTTGGATACCCTCGATGGTCGTGGGCGCGGGCTTCGACCCTTCGCAGGCCGCGCGCGTGTCGGTGTGGATGAACATCGGCGGCATCCTCGGCGGGCTGACGCTTGGCATGTTGAGCGAGCGGATCGGCCTTAAATATTGCGTCGCGCTGGCCTTTACCGGCGGCGCGCTGACGATTGGCGCGTTCGGCCTTGTGCCGGTGCAGATCGGGATATTCATGGCGACCGGCGCATTGCTTGGCTTCTTCACCATTGGCGGTATGGCCGGGCTTTACGCGGTTGTGTCCCGCAGCTTCCCTGCGGAGGCCCGCGCGTCGGGGACCGGCCTGGTGATCGGCATCGGCCGGTTGGGCAGTGCGATCGCGCCGACCGTCGCGGGCCTGCTTTTCGCCCTGGGCTTTGGCCGGTCGTCCGTGTCGATCGTGATGGCGGTGCCCGCCCTCATCGCTGCGTCGATGCTGTTGCGCGTGAAAATGCGGAAGGACTGACCGGAGGGTTCCGGCCAGTCCTTCCTATGGGGTTATGCGCAGGGGTGAACGGCCGGGGCGGCTACAGCTTGAGCGTTGCTCTCGCCTCGGCATCGATCTCCAGCATCCGCTGGAATGCGGGCCTGTCAGACATTTTTCCGGCATGCCCGTTCAGCAACGGATAGGGCGTGCTGTCGAACTTCGCGTTCCGGGCGACGGTGAATGCCCAGTTGAGATAGACATCGACGATCGACCATTCCCCCAGCCACCATTCCCGCTCCGCCAGCCGTCGCTCGGCATAGCCGAAAGATTTCTTCGCCAGCGCTTCGGATTTTTTCCTTACCGGCTCACCGTCACCGTCCGTCAGGCGTGAAGGATTGGCGATTCCGCGGATTTGCGGATGGAGGGTCCCGCCGCAAAAGGACATGCCGCCCACGGCCTCCGCCCGCATGCGGGGCGAAGGATCGGCGGGGAACAGCCCTGCATCGGGACGCAGCGTCGCGATATAGGTCAGGATCGCCGCGTTTTCGGACAGCGGTTCCCCGTCGATCAGAAGCAGCGGCACCTTACCCAGTGGCGAAACGCCAAGATAATCCGCGCCCGACTGTTCGCCCGCAGCGAGGTTCACCAGCCGGACTTCGTAGCTAAGCCCGGCCGTTTCCAGCGCGCATATGCTGACCTGAGAGCAGGCGCCGGGGAAATGATAAAGGACGAGTTCGGGCTGTGGCATGGTGATGATCGTCTCCTCCTTGATCGACGGGCGTTGTCAGAAGCTGAGCTTTGCCGTTACGCCGTAGGTGCGCGGCGCCTGACCGTAAGAGATCGGGTATCCGATCGCCTGGCTGCTGGCGTTGGTGATGATCTTCTCGTTCGCGAGGTTCCGTCCCCAGAAGCTGAGCGAATAATGCTCGTCGCTCGACGTCCAGGTGATGGAGCTGTTCAGCATCACGAAGCTGCCCTGCCGCAGGAAATTGTCCGGCTCGAAATAATAGTCGCCATTATAGTTGCCGGTGACGTTGAAGTGCAGGTTGCCGAAGGAAACATCCGTTTCGTAATCCGCCGCGAGCGAGGCGGCGAATTTCTGCGCCTGGGGGATGCGGTTGCCGCTGGCGTCCACGGTGACCAGCGTACCGCCGCCGCCGGGCCGGACGATGCTGCCCACCGCGTTGCGATAATCCGTGAACTCCGCATGCATGATTTCCATGCCGCCGCTCAGGCTCAACGCGTTCGAAAGCTTGGCATTGAAGTCGACGTCCAGGCCGTAGATTCTTGCCTTGGCGCCATTCACGACCGTCTGGGCATTATTCAGGAACTGGATCACCTGCAGGTTGGAATAGTCGTAGTAGAAGCCGCCGATGTTCAGCCGCAGGCGGCGATCGAAGATCTGCGTCTTAAGCCCGGCTTCATATGCGTCCAGCCGTTCGGGCTGATAGGGGGGATTGTTGACGTTGAGGACGTTGAACCCGCCGCTCTTGATCCCGCGATTATAGGAAACATAGCCCAGAATGTCGGGAGTGAACTGCTGGTCCAGAGCGATGCGCCAGGTCGGCTTCTTGACGGTGAGCGAGTCTGGCGTGGCCGCCGGCTTGGGCACCGTCAGCACCGTTCCGTTATAGCGGGTGAGGACGGTCGATCCTTCGAAATCGCGCTTCTCATACGTCCAGCGACCACCGACGGTCAGGCGCGTGCCCGGCGCGAACTCCCAGGTCGCCTGTCCGAACGGCGCGATGGACTCAGTGGTTTCGATGCCGAAGGTCTGGCTGAGGCGATTGGAAGTCGGCCCGAACACGGCGGGCGGATAGAAAGGCTCATAGAATGTCCGCGTGATCGGCGTATTGGCGATCTTGTTCCAGAAATAGAAGGCGCCGACCGTCCAGGTGAAGGGGCCGCTATCGTTCGAGATAAGCTGAATTTCCTGGGAAAAGCTCTTGTTCGGCTGATCGCCCTTGTCGACCTGAACATAGAAAGCGGGCGTTCCGGTGGGCACGTCGTCGAACAGGTAGCTGGTGCTGCCGCGCCGGTAGGCGCTGATCGAAACCAGCTTGGCGAAGTCGAGATCATGATCGATGGTAAGGCTGACGCCGCCGCCCTTGAACGCGGTGAAGGGGTCAATCTGGGAGCGCGTGTCGCGCACATTGCCGACCGGTGCGAACGGGACGGTATATGCAGTGCCCGGATAGGGGACGAAATTGTAGGCGCGTTCCTTCCGGTTCATATAGTCGCCGATCACCGTGACGTCCGTCCGCGACCCCAGCTCGAACACCAGCTTGCCGCGTAGCGACAGCGAATAGAGCAATTGCAACGTATCATGGCCGTTGGTCAGGTTGGTGCCATATCCCTCGCCCTGATCGGTATAGTCGGCGGAGAAGCTGGCGGCGATGCCATCGGCGATGCCGCCCGCCGCATAGACCGTGCCCCGGAACGTGGCGTAATTGTCTATGCCTGCCCTCGCCATGAACTCGCTATCCTGCGTAGGCGTCTTGGTCGTGATCTGGATGACGCCGCCCGTCGCATTGCGGCCGAACAGGGTGCCCTGCGGCCCCTTCAGCACGGCGACCTGCTGGACGTCCGGCAATTCGCGCAGACCCTCGCGCTGCTGGGGCAGATACACGCCGTCGATATAGAGGGCGACGGGATTTTCCACCACGTTGCTCGACGTGCCCACGCCGCGAATATAGGGCTGGAACGCGCCAGCCGTTACGCGGGACGTCAATCCGGGGGTGACGGCTGGGAGCGTCTGAAGATTGGTGATGCCAGCGCTCTCCATTTCCTCGCCATTGATCGCGGTGATCACGATGGGCACCCGCTGCAGATTCTCGGCGCGCTTCTGCGCGGTCACGACGATATCCGCCACGCCGGCATCTTCCGCTGCGGCGGCGGCTTCGACCTGCGCCTGCGCATGCGCCTGACATGCCATCATCGCGATGGGCAGAAGGATCGCGGTCGACAAATGGAGTGTGTAAACTTTCATGGACATTCCCCTCTGATCTTTTGATTATATGTTTCTAAAAATCCGTTCCGGCTGACGCCTTGCCGGCCCCGCATGCCGCAAGGCGCAGCCTGTCACGCGGGTTCGGCGATCACCGTGTTTTCAATGTGTCCCAGCCCCTCAATCTCCACCCGCATCACATCGCCGACCTGCACGAAGCGGGGCGGTTCATGCGCCACGCCGACGCCGCTGGGGGTGCCGGTCGACAATATGTCCCCCGGCTTCAGCGTCATGACGGTCGAGAGGTAGGCGATCTGATCATAGATATTGTGGATCATGTGGCCGGTAATGTCGTTCTGCCGCTCCTCGCCATTGACCAGCATGCGAAGCCGCAGCGCATGCGGATCGCCAATTTCATGCGCCAGCGTCAGCCAGGGTCCGATCGGGCCGTGGGTGTCGAAGGATTTGCCCAGCGTCATCGTGGAGGAGCGCCGCTGCCAATCGCGCACCGACACATCGTTCGCCACCATATAGCCGCCGATCACCGACGCCGCATCGGCGGCCGTCACATGGCGGCAGGTCTTGCCGATCACCACAGCCAGTTCCGCCTCATAATCAAGGTCGGCGGAGACGCGCGGCATCACGACATCGGCGAAGGGGTCGTTGATGCACGACACCTGCTTGTTGAACCAGAGTTGATAGGCGGGCGCTTCATAGCCGAGGCTGACGGCTTCCTTCGCATGTTCGCCATAGTTCATGCCGATCGCGAGAAACTTTTCAGGCCGGTGAAGCGGGGCGTGAAACGTCACGGCATCCAGCGCCAGCGCGCCAGCGCTGTCCGCTTGCACGGCTTCAAAGCGCTCTATCGCTTGCCCGCCCGCCTCAAGGAAGCTGATGACATCGGAAGGCAGGCCGGGGTCGGCGATCGAGAGGTCGACGACATGATCGCCAAACACCTTGCCGAGCCGCTTTTTCCCATCCTTCGAAACAACGGCCAATGGCATCAGATTTCCTCGCAATGCGGCCGGCTGGAGGTGCGGCCTTGGCCAGCAATCTAGGAAATCGGCCTTTTCTTGCGGAGAGCCTAAATAGGCGATATTGATATCAATAAAGTATCAGAATGATAAGCTGAGAGGCGAGGCCAACCGATGAAATTGAGCCATTTGCGCGACGTGCTGGCAGTCGCCGAAGCAGGAAGCCTGCGCGCGGCGAGCCGGCAGCTTGGTATCGCCCAACCGGCGATGACCCGCAATATCCGCGATATTGAAAATGAGCTGGGCGTCGCATTGTTCGAACGGCATGTCCGCGGTGTCCGGCTTACCGAAATGGGCGAGGTGTTCGTCCGGCGCGCGTCGTCGGTGGAGGCGGAACTGCGGCGCGCGCGTGAGGAGATCGAGCAGCTCAAGGGCAAGACGACCGGTCAGGTCTCCCTCGCGGCATCGACGGCGGCAAGCATTGCTGTGCTGCCCCGCGCGCTCGCCAATTTCCGCAAGGATTATCCCAACGCCCTGGTCAAAGTGTCGGAAAGCCTGTTCCAGCCGATCGAAACAGACCTGCTGGAGGGCAGGGTGGACATGTATGTCGGCGTGTTCGACGAAGAAGCCTTCACCAACCAGTTCCTGATCGAGAAACTGTTCGACAACCGCCGCGTGATCGTGGCGCGTAAGGGGCATCCGCTGAGTGGCACCCGGCGTCTGGCCGATCTGGTCGATGCGCGATGGGTGCGGCCGACATTGGCCACGCGCACAAGCGAGGCCGATTTTGAGCGCATGTTCGAACGCGCCGGGCTGCCCGCGCCTGAAATCGTGATGCATTCCCGGTCCACGCTGATCACATTGATGGTTGTGGCCAGTTCAGACCTGTTGACGATCCTCCCCAAGCAATGGCTCGAATTTGCGCTGGCCGCCGATCAGTTCCAGTCACTGGAGGTCGATGATCCACTGGTCGCGGCGCCGGTCTGCATCGTGCGGCGGCGCGACCTGCCGCTGACGCCGATGGCCGAGCGGCTTTGCGATCTTGTCCGGCGATCGGGTACGCATTATGGCCAGCAGCAATAGGGCTGCCCGCGCCAGATGTCGCCGCGCCTAGCGCGTGGCCATGGCGGGCAAAGATGTCGCGGCATCGGCGCGCTGGCCAGTGACCACGGCAAAAATATCATCGCCCGGCCAGGCGTTTCCGCGCCAGGCGACATGCTGATCCGGGCGGATAAGCGCCAACCGCCCGCCATAAAGCTGATCGAGGCCGGATCCGGGCAGATCGACAATCGTCAGGGGCGCATCCAGAGCGGATGAAGCGCGCTGCGCCTTTTCAATTTCGGCCGTCATGCCGTCGCCCATGACGAGCAGTGTAAAACCCGTACCGAACAGGTCGTAGAGGGACCGGCCGTCATCCAGCCAGCGATGCGGGGCCAGCGCGCCGGGGGCGGCGCTCGGTTCATAGTCGCGTGTCATTGTCCATCCCGCGGATGAACCATCGTCCACTATGATCGGCGAGTTGAGGTAGCGGTAGCCGAGCACGACCCCAAGGGCGTTGAACTCCTGATATTTCGTCCGGTGAATGAGCGCGGCCACATCCTCGCGGATTTGAGCGCCTTCGGGAGTGTCATCCTCTATGCCAGCCCGGAAAAGCTGATTGGCGAGAACGGCGTGATTATTCTCCGCCTCATCCAGCACCATTTCATGAACCGGCCGGCGTTCCGCCTCATAACTATCGAGCAGGGCAGGGCCGCCCCATCCCTGCAGCCGGGCGGCCAGTTTCCAGCCAAGATCGACTGCATCGGACACGCCCATATTCATGCCGAACCCTCCGAAAGGCGGATGGAGATGGCAAGCATCGCCAGCCAGGAAAACGCGGCCAAGGCTGTAATTGTCGGCGAGCAGGCGGCTCGCCACCCATTCGTCCGAACTCAGGATGCGATAGGGAAGATCGATGCCGGTCGAACGGCGGATCAGGTCCACGGCCTCCTCATCGCTCAGCGTGACGTCCTTCGGCAGCATGGTGGGCATGAAATACCAAAGGTCATTCTCGTCCATCCGGCCGATCAGGCTCGGCATCTCCGCATTGACCTGCCAATACATGATCCCCGGCCCCTGGCTATGGGCCTCCGCCAGACCGGGCGCGTGGAAGATGATGTTATAGTTGCGCGACAGGCCATAGGTGCCGACCATCTGCGCGCCGATATTTTCGCGCACCAGGCTGCGCGCGCCATCCGCACCGACCAGATAGCTCGTTTCGACGCGCAGTTCGTGACCGCTTGCCACGTCCCGCAACGCCACCTGCACCGTATCGCTGTCCTGGGTGAAACCCAGATATTCCTTGCCGAACATCATCTGAACCGAAGGAATCGACGCTGCATGTTCGCGCAGCACAGCCTCCAGCTTATATTGCGGAATCCACTGGCCATGCTCGCTGTAGCGGTCGTCGCGGCGCGGCGCGCAATTGAGCGAATCCTCAAAGCGCGCGAGCCGGTAACCGTTCAGCCGCGTCACGAAATGCACGTCGCTTGGGTAGTCGATGCCGAAAGGCGACATCGCGGCCAGCTTTCCGGCGATGCCCCAGCGGCGCATATGCTCCCGCGTGCGGACATGCGTGGTCTTGGCGCGGGGGGCATGGCCGCCGCGTTCCGTACGCTCGACCAGCAGGCAGGGTATGTCGCGGCTGCCAAGTTCTATGGCGAGGGCAAGGCCGGTCGGTCCCGCGCCCACAATAACAACCTGTGGCCGCGCCTGTACGTTTGCTAACGTCACTTTCTGTCTCCGGGATGGCGTGCGGCTAGGCCCGCTCAGTCAGCAGGGCTGGCGCGGACGCCAGGAACTCGCGGTAATTCCGCTCAACGAATTGGGCGAAGCTGGTGGGCTCCCGGCCAAGCAGCCAGGTCAGCACGTTGGGATTGCCGATAAAGTCGTGCGCGGAGTAACGGGCGCTGATCGCGCGCAGGACCCGCGCTTCATGGGTGAAGTTGGCAGGGTCCTTGTCGCCGATAAAGGCCTTCAGATATTCGTCGCCGCTGATCTCCTCAACCGGGACAGGCTTGCCCATCACATCGGAGATGATGCCGCCCAGTTGGTGCGCGTCATACCGGCCGCGTCCGACCAGTTCATAGGTCGCGCCATAATGGCGGTCGGGGTTGACGAGCACATCGAACACGACATCGGTCACATCGTCGAGGTCGACCATGGACTGCAACCGGTCGAGCGACCAGGAGAGGCGGAAAACACCGTCACGGAACACCGGCTGCAGCTTAAGCGGCAACATGTAATTGGCGGGCTGGAGGATGGTGAACTCCAGATCCGAGGCAAGCAGATATTCCTCAACGTCACGCTTTATCTCATGCTGCACCAGATCGGTGATGATCGCATGCAGTACGGAGCTGAACACGAAATGGCGCACGCCGGCGTTGCGCGCCGCATCGATAGCGGCAAAGCCGATCTCCCGCTCACGCGGATGAAGCACCGGGCCGATATGATAGACGGACGTCACGCCCTCCATGGCGCGATCCAGCACGCCCGCTTCGCTCATGTCGCCGACCAGGACTTCGACGCCCAGCGCGCGCAGCTTGTCGCCGGACTGTTCGGAACGCACCAGCGCCCGCACCGGCACGCCCGCCTTCGCCAGCTTGGGCATCAACAGCTTGCCCTGATTTCCATTTGCCGCAGTTATGAGAAACACGTTCCCGCTCCTGTTTAGAGATTAGTTGTGGGCCGACTTGCGGATCGTTGCCTGGCCCGTTTCACCGTTCATTTCGCTGTCCATCATCCGTTCCAGGCACCGTCGGCCCTCGACCGATCCGACATCGGCCTGCAATGCGTTGGACCAGTCGTCGCCGTGGCGATCGATCGCGATTTGCTGCGCCTCCAGCACCCGCTTGTCCTCCTCGAAAGCCTCGCTGACCTGATTGAAGATCAGGGCGTCGATCTCCGCATCGTCGATGCGGAAGTTGCGGGCCGTGGCCCAGAAATAATGGGTCGTCTTTTCGTTCGCCGGGGTCATGGCGTTCATGACCCACAGGTTGATGCCATGATCAAGCCGGCCTTCGGGCGCGCCCGTGCCGGTTTCTGCGCCGCCGGTGTGGATGACGACAAAGCTGGGCGCGGTGTACCGGATGACGGACCAGCGATCGATATTTCTGCCCGCAGGCAGATGGCCGGTCTTTTCATAGGTTGGCGGCGGCGGGCAATCGATCACCCAGCGCGAAACGCGCACGCCTCCATCGATCTTCTCTGCGAAAATCTTCGCATTGGCGCCAAATTCCCGGTTGCCGATGGTTGAGGTGTGGACGAAGCCGACATGCGAAAGATCGAGCAGATTGTCGTTGAGCAGGCGAAAGCCAGCCTTCACAAAATTGGTGCTGCCGACCGCCGCCAGACTGGGGTCGGTGAGCTGATGGAAATCCGGTATCTGTGCGGGGTCGGCCAGTTCGACATCGCCTGTCCAGATCCAGACCCAGCCATAGCGTTCGGCGACGGGATAGCTCCGAATGCGGGCGCGGGGCGGGATCGCCTTCTGGCTGGGTACATGCACGCAGCGGCCTTGGGCGTTGATCTGCATGCCATGATAGCCGCATTGAATCGTTTCGCCGACGACCTGCCCCATGCTGAGCTTCAGATGGCGATGCGGGCAGCGGTCCTCAACGGCGGCAAGCAGGCCGGACTCGGTGCGGAACACCACCACCTGCTGCTCAAGTATTTCGCGGCTCACAGGGGCTTCGGCGACGTCTCTCGCCCAGCAAATGACATACCAGCAGTTGTGAATATACACAGGCTCTCTCCAGCACTTACCGGACAATAACATCATGCAGTGCTAAATCGTGATGGGGAGATGCAGTCAGCGATAGCAAATAGATATCGCTGGATGATGTGGGCCTTGCTCGCCGCCCTTAGCGGTCCTGTATATCGACGCGGGGGAGCAGCGCCGCCTCCATTCCGGGATAGAGATGCGACACGCTGCGTTGCAGTTCGTAACGCGCGGCGGCCATGCCGGCGAAGCGGGGCGGAATGGCGATGTTGCCTGCCTCTACCATGTCCAGCCCGGACGTCACGGCTTCCGTAAGGGATGCTTCCAGCCAGTCGATCCAGTCGCGGGTTTGCGCAATCGCCGCGCCTCCCGATGGATCGAAAGGCCCATGGCCGGGGATGGCGCTCTTGTGCGGTACGGCCTTCAGCGCATTCAGGCTCTGCCGCCATTTCGCCAGATCGCCCGTCGGCGTGCTTGGCGCGCGATCATGGAACAGCAGGTCGCCGGCGATAAGCGTCCCCGTGCGCTCGTCCAGTAGGGCAAGATCGGCCGCGCTGTGCCCCGACAGCGGCAGGAGCCTTAATGTACGGCCGCCGAAATCTTCCGACGCCTGGTCGATCCTGCGCCCCGGCAGCAGCAGTTCGGTGCCCCGCATCCAGTCGCCCAGAATGCGATACATGGCGTCGGAAAAGCCGCGCCCGTCCCTCTGCATGTCGCTGATCGTTTGCGGCAGGGCGGCGACGATCGCCGGGTCGAACGCCGCGATCCCCATGCCATGGTCGGGGTGCAGGTGGGTCACATAGACCCGTATCACGGGCTTCCCCGTCACCTGCTCCGAAACCGTTTTCAACTCACGGCCATAGCGAAGCGAGGGGCCGCTATCGACCAGCACGGTTCCGGCAGGCGTGGCGATGATGGCAATATTCGCTATCGCGCCGCCATTAGAGGGCAGGATCGGCGCGTCGTCGCCATGGATCATCCAGACGCCGTCCGCCACCGCTACGGGGGCGATTATATATTCAGTGCCCGCCGCCATCGCCGCGACTGGCATCGACGCCAGCAATCCGCCAATCATCGTCCGGCGGGAAAGGATCACCGCGCCGCCGCCAGCGGCATGGGCGATTGCTGCGAGACGGCGACTTTCGCGATATAGTCCCGCCCGTTGCTGTCCCGCCCCTCGACGGTCAGCGTCTCGCCCGCCCTGGCCTGCGGCATCAGGGTGATCGCGGGATCTTCGGAGACGGATGCCCATATGTCCATGTCGCCAAGGACCGCGCCGGACCCGGACCGGACCTCCATCGCCTCAATATTATAGGTGGGGATATTGGCGACAAAGCCCGTGTCCATCGGATGGCGGAAGGTGATGCGCAAACGGCTGACGCCTCCGCCTGCGTTCGCGCCGGGCGCGGGCCAGGCTTCACCCCGCATCTCGCCCAGATGCTGCGCCCAGTCGCCCTTAACCCGGCTGACCGGAGGCGCGGAACAACCTCCGCCCGCCGCATCCACCCAGCCGCCGCTCACCAGCCATTGCCCGTCCGCAAGCTGTACCGCGCCGCGCACAGGCGTTCGCTGGTCGAGCTTGATGCGCGTGGCGATATAGGGTTCGGCTGCCTTGGGGCGATAGTCGATGGCGACCGGTATGGGGTTGAGATCGGCGAATATCACCATGCGCTTCACCGGCCCGATGCCCCTCGCGTCGAGGGCGACGGGAAAGCTGCGCTGGTTTTCCGCGATTTCCGGGAAGGCCACCTTGACCCGCGGGTCGAAGCGGACGGGATCGTCGCCGAAGATTGTTGTCGCATGCGCCTGCCACATGGGGGAGGCAAGGGGATCGTCGGGATATGGCGCGCGCGCAGGTGCTGGTGCGGAAGCCAGCAAGGCCCCCGCGCAAAGCAGCATAAGCGTCGGGATGCGCCGTTTCATGTCCTTCTCCCAATGTCCATGATTACAGCCGCTGCCGGGCTGCTACCATTGCACCTTGGGTCTGGAGATAGACGATGTGGAAGGCGCTGACCATTCTGACCCTGATCCTCGCCCCGGCTGTGGCGACAGGCGCAGAACCCGGCGAGGAACTGTTTAACGCCGACGGATACCGGATCGCCCATTATCGCGCGCCAGTGCCCTATGCGCCTCAGGGTGTCGGGAGGATCGCCCCGGCCGCCGCGGCGCAGTTGCGGCCGGACCGGGATGCGCTGTTCATTGATGTGCTTCCGGCGGAGGGCGGGCATCGCGAGGCGGACGGACAATGGCGTCTGGCGCAGCCGCGCCCCAGCATTCCGGGCGCACACTGGTTCCCGGAAACCGGGCGGGGCGAACTGGCGCCCGGTTTCGCGGACTGGTTTGCGCGGGGCGTCGCGCGGTTGTCGCGCGGGCGGAAGGACCGGATGATCGTCACCTTCTGTCTCGCCGATTGCTGGATGAGCTGGAACGCCGCGCGCCGATTGCGCGCGCTTGGCTACACCAATGTCTGGTGGCTGGCCGAGGGGACGGACGGCTGGCGGGACATGGACCTGCCGCTGGTCAATGCTACGCCCGTATCCCGTTAGGACCAAAGACCAATTGCGGCGGAAGGCTGCCCGGCCGAAGCATGGCGGCAATCGGCGATGCCAAAATGCTTTAGGAGAAACCATGTCCTCGTCCCCCACCAGGAACCTCATGCTGCCCGCCGCTCTGGCGGCCGTGCTGATCGCCGCCGCGCCGTTCACTGCGTCGGCCAAGGATATTGTGGTGCATATGAAGAATCAGGGCGCGGAAGGCGCGATGGTCTTTGAACCCTCGTTCGTGAAGGCGGCGCCCGGCGACGTCATCCATTTCATGCCTACTGATCCCAGCCATAATGCCGAAACCATGCCGACCATGCTGCCCGCGGGCGTCACGCCGATGAAGGGCGGAATGAACAAGGAGGCGGTGATCACGGTCACGAAGGCGGGTCTCTACGGCATCAAATGCATGCCGCACTATTCCATGGGCATGGTCGCCCTGATCCAGGTGGGGAAGGTCACGCCCGCCGACGTCGCCGCGGCGAAGGCCGTCAAGCTCCCCCCCTTCGCAGCCAAGCGGATGAATGCCGCGCTGGCCAAGGTGAAATGATCAACATAATGCCCGCTGCATGATACGGGCAGGCGGACTTCCGGCAACCCCCCGGAAGTCCGCCTTTCTATTGGGTGAAGCGGGCGCGCAGGTCAGGCGCGATCAAAACGGTCGGCGTTCATCACCTTGGTCCATGCGGCCACGAAATCGGTGACGAATTTGTCCCCCGCATCGCTTGCCGCATAGACTTCCGACAGTGCGCGGAGCTGAGAGTTGGAGCCGAACACCAGGTCGGTGCGGGTGGCGGTCCATTTCTCCTTGTCCGTTGCGCGGTCGGTGCCGACGAAAACCTCGTCGCCGCGATCGTCCACTTCCTTCCACGCCGTACCCATGTCGAGCAGGTTGACGAAGAAGTCGTTGGTCAGCTTGCCGGGCCGGTCGGTCAGCACGCCATGCGGCGAGCCTTCATAATTGGCGCCAAGGACGCGAAGCCCGCCGACAAGCACCGTCATCTCCGGCGCGCTGAGGCCAAGGAGCTGAGCCCGGTCGATCATCAATTCCTCCGTCGGCACATTGAAGCGTACCGAAAGGTAATTGCGGAATCCGTCAGCCTTGGGTTCCAGCGGGTCGAAGCTGTCTGCATCGGTCTGCGCATCGTCTGCGTCGGCCCGGCCGGATGTGAACGGCACGCTGACATCATGCCCGGCATCCTTCGCCGCCTTCTCGACGCCCACTGAACCGCCAAGCACGATCAGGTCGGCTATGCTGACCTTCCCGCCGGACTCCGCCTTAATGCCCTCATAGACCTTGAGCACCTTGGCAAGCTCCGCTGGCTCGTTGACGTCCCAGTCCTTCTGCGGGGCCAGGCGAATGCGCGCGCCATTGGCGCCCCCACGCTTGTCCGATCCGCGAAAGGTGGATGCGGACGCCCATGCAGTCTTTACGAGCTGACCAACGCTGAGGCCCGATGCGGCGATCTTGCCTTTCAAGGTTGCGACATCGGCATCGCCCAGCGCCTGCCCCGCAGGAATCGGGTCCTGCCAGATCAGGTCCTCCGCCGGCACTTCCGGACCAAGATAGCGAACCTTCGGCCCCATGTCGCGATGGGTCAGTTTGAACCAGGCCCGCGCAAAAGCATCGGCGAACTGATCCGGGTTCTTGTAGAAGCGATCGGAGATTTTCCGGTATTCCGGGTCCATCTTGAAGGCCATGTCGGCTGTCGTCATCATCGTCGGCAGGCGGCGGTTGGGGCTGTGTGCGCCCGGAGCCATATCCTCCGGCTTCTGATTGACGGGCTGCCACTGCTGCGCGCCCGCCGGACTCCGCACCAGCTCATAGTCATAGTCGAGCAGCATGCGGAAATAATTGTGGGACCAGCGGATCGGGGTGGGCGTCCATGCGCCCTCAAGCCCGCTGGTGATCGTATGATCGCCAACGCCGCTTTCATGACCGCTCTGCCAGCCCAGGCCCTGCTGCGCGATGTCGGCGCCTTCCGGCTCCGCGCCAACCTTGGATGCATCGCCGGCGCCGTGGCATTTGCCGAAGGTATGGCCGCCCGCCGTCAACGCAACGGTTTCCTCGTCATTCATCGCCATGCGCGCGAAGGTCTCGCGAATGTCGCGGGCCGACTGGAGCGGATCGGGATTGCCGCCCGGTCCTTCGGGATTGACGTAGATGAGGCCCATCTGGATCGCGGCCAGCGGGTTTTCGAGCGCCATGTCCTTGTCGGGCTGGATGCGGGTCTCATTGCCTTCCTGGCCGACCCAGAACTCCTCAGTGCCCCAGTAGATGTCCTTTTCCGGCTCGAACACGTCTTCGCGTCCGCCGCCGAAGCCGAATACCGGACCGCCCATCGACTCGATGGCGACATTGCCCGCCAGAATCAGAAGGTCGGCCCAGGACAGTTTCCGGCCATATTTCTGCTTGATAGGCCAGAGCAGGCGGCGCGCCTTGTCCAGATTGGCGTTGTCCGGCCAGCTATTGAGCGGGGCGAAGCGCTGAGTGCCGGATGAAGCGCCGCCACGCCCGTCGCCGGTGCGATAGGTCCCCGCGCTATGCCAGGCCATGCGGATGAAGAAGGGACCATAATGTCCATAATCGGCCGGCCACCAGGGTTGGCTGTCGGTCATCAGCGCCGTCAAATCCTTTTTCAGCGCCGTATAGTCTATAGATTTGAATTCTTTGGCATAATCGAAGTCATCGCCCATCGGATTGCCTGTGAGGCCATTCTGATGAAGGATTTCCAGCGAGAGTTGGTTGGGCCACCAGTCTCTGCTCGTCCGGCCCAGAAGGGATCTCAGTGCCGCTGGTTCTTTCGACGGATCATTAAGTGGGCTGCCGCTCGTTTTTGCGTCCATGATCGAACTCCTCTCTGACGTCCTTCTGCATCCAGATTAAGCTCAAATCATTACAGTGTGAAACGATCCCCCTTCATCACTGATAACTATCAAATCGATCAAAGCGCTTAGACCGCGATTCTGGGCAAGAGGTGGCAAAGGATATTCCATATCGCCGTTCCACCGGCATTATGCTGCGGCGAGGACCGCAGCATAGCTGGGCAGCTCAAGCGCCTGTCCCGCCCCCATCGCAACGCAAATCAGGGCATCGTTCGCCACCGTCACCGGCAGGCCGGTGGCGTCGGATATGGCCACATCTATGCCGCGAAGCAGCGCCCCGCCGCCGGTCAGGGTGATGCCTTCCTCAATGATGTCGGCGGATAATTCCGGCGCTGTCGCCTCCAGGGCCGAGCGGACTGCGCCTATGATCTGCGAGACCGGCTCCGCCAGAGCGTTGGCGATTTCCGCTTCGGACACGGTGACTTCCGCTGGCCTTCCATTGACCAGATCGCGGCCCTTGACGATCATTGTCGCTCCGCCATCGGCGGGCATGATCGCTGAACCGATCACATGCTTCACTCGCTCGGCCGTGATTTCTCCGACCAACATATTGTGCATGCGGCGGATGTGGGACGAAATGGCGTCATCCAGCTTGTCGCCGCCGATGCGCACGGAGCCGCTATAGGCGATCCCGCTCAGCGACAGGACGGCGACTTCGGTGGTCCCGCCGCCGATGTCGACGACCATCGCCCCGACCGGTTCAGTGACAGGCAATCCTGCGCCGATGGCGGCGGCCATCGGTTCCTCGATCAACTGAACGCGCGATGCTCCGGCATTGGAGGCCGCATCGCGCAGCGCCCGGCGTTCGACCATCGTGGAGCCGGAGGGGACGCAGATCACCACCTCATAGCGCCGGGGCAGGCGGGCCGGGCCGCCCAGCGCCTTGTCGATCAGATGCTTGATCATCTGTTCGGCCACGTCGATGTCGGCGATGACGCCATCGCGCAACGGGCGGATCGCCTGAATATTGTTCGGCGTCTTGCCCATCATCAGTTTCGCTTCATTGCCGACGACTTTCACGCGGCGAATGCCATTATTGGTTTCCAGCGCGATTACCGATGGCTCGTTAAGGACGATGCCACGGTCGCGGACATGGATGACCGTATTTACCGTGCCAAGATCGATGGCCATGTCGTGCGTGGTGGAGGCGAAGATGCGGGAAAATTTCATGGGCGGGTGAACTGCAGCCTTCTACGCCTCCAATGGATTTTTGGAGGGGGTGAGAAATTCAGTGATAACTTGGACTTAGGGCGAAATTGCGCCGCCCGTCCCCTTTCGTGCGGCGGTCTGCCGGTTTAGCGGGTCTTGATGAGGGCAGGGCGTTTCCCGGTTGCGGCGGGCGGCATGCCCTGCCGCCTTCCGGCCGGTGTTGCGCTTGTTCGCGGCACCCGGTATAGGCGGCGCTCGCAAAGGGCGGCCCGGCGGGGGCCGCCTTTTTGCGTTTGGACGTACAACGCAAGTTCCAGAAGGGAAGGTATCATGTCGATCACGCCGCTCATGCCCGTTTACCCCCGGTGCGATGTGCGTCCGGTGCGAGGCGAGGGTTGCTACCTGATCGGTGAGCGCGGCGAGCGCTATCTGGATTTCGCCAGCGGCATCGCGGTCAACCTGCTGGGCCATGGCCATCCGACGCTGGTGAAGGCGATCGCCGACCAGGCGGCGACGTTGATGCATGTGTCGAACCTCTATGGCAGTCCGCAGGGCGAGGCGTTTGCGCAACGGCTGGTGGACAATACGTTCGCCGATACGGTGTTCTTCACCAACTCCGGCGCGGAGGCCGTCGAGTGCGCGATCAAGACCGCGCGCCGCTTCCATTATGCCGACGGCAATCCGCACAAGCACAAGATCATCAGCTTCGACAACGCCTTCCACGGCCGGACGCTGGGCACGATTTCCGCGACCAGCCAGCCCAAGATGCGCGACGGGTTCGAACCGCTGCTGCCCGGCTTTACCGTGGTGCCGTTCAACGATCTGGAGGCTGCCGCCGCCCAGGTCGATGACAATACCGCAGGCTTTCTGCTGGAGCCGGTGCAGGGTGAGGGCGGCGTCACGCCCGCCACGAAGGAATTCCTGACCGGCCTGCGCAAGCTGTGCGACGAGAAGGGCCTGCTGCTGATCCTGGACGAAGTGCAATGCGGTTATGCGCGCACCGGCACCTTCTTCGCGCATGAACAGTATGGCATCACGCCGGACATCATGGCGGTGGCCAAGGGTATTGGCGGCGGCTTCCCGATGGGCGCTTGCCTGGCGACGGAGAATGCGGCCAAGGGCATGGTGTTCGGCACGCATGGCTCCACCTATGGCGGCAATCCACTGGCGATGGCGGTCGGCAGCGCGGTGCTGGACGAAGTGCTGGCCGATGGCTTCCTTGAGGGTGTGAAGGCGAAGGGCGCGCGTCTGCGTTCGGCGCTGGAGCAGCTTATTCCCAACCATGACGGCTTGTTCGAGGATGTGCGCGGCATGGGCCTGATGCTTGGGCTGAAGATGAAGGACAGCGCCGACGCGCGCGCCTTTGTCGGCCATCTGCGCGACAATCATGGTCTGCTGACGGTATCGGCCGGACAGAATGTCGTCCGCATCCTGCCGCCGCTGGTCATCGAGGACAGCCATATCGCCGAATGCATCGAGAAGCTGTCCGCCGGCGCGCGGGACTTCGCGGCAAAGGCGGCCTAATCTACATTCTGTGCTCCGGCCTTGAACCGGAGCCCAGGGCCGTTGTCGTGTAATCTGGCCCTGGGCTCCTGCTTTTGCAGGAGCACGATGTTCGGGGGACGAACATATGACAAGACATTTCCTGAATCTGTCCGACGCCGGCGGCGACGCTATCGCCGCGATGATCGCGGACGCCATCGACCGGAAGGCGGCGCGCGCTGGCTGGCCAAAAGGCAAGGCGGATGCCGATGCGCCGCTTGCCGGCCACACGCTGGCGATGATCTTCGAAAAAAGCTCGACCCGTACCCGCGTATCCTTCGACATGGCGATCCGCCAGCTTGGCGGCACGTCGATCGTCATGGATGGCGGGTCGATGCAGTTGGGCCGCGGCGAGACGCTGGCCGACACCGCCCGCGTGCTGAGCCGCATGGTCGACGCGATCATGATCCGCACCGACGATCATGCGAAGATCGAGGAGATGGCGGCGCACGCAACCGTGCCGGTCATCAATGGCCTGACCGACCTGTCGCATCCGTGCCAGATCGTCGCGGACCTGCTGACCGTTGTCGAGCATGGCGTTGCCCTGCCCGGTTCCGAATGGGCGTGGCTGGGCGACGGCAATAACGTCCTGCATTCGATCATCGAGGCAGCGGGCCTCATGAAGTTCAACGTCCGTTACGGCGTGCCGCAGGGCTATGAACCCGATCCGCGCTTTGGCGAGGAGGCCGAGAAGCGCGGCGCGACAATCACCCTATCGCGCGACGCGCAGGCCGTGGCCGCGGGCGCCGACGTCGTCGTCACCGACACCTGGATTTCGATGGGGCAGGAGCATGTGCACAACAAGCTCGCCGCGATGATGCCCTATCAGGTGACGCCGGAGTTGATGGCGCTGGCGAAGTCGAACGCGAAATTCCTCCACTGCCTGCCCGCGCATCGCGGCGAGGAAGTGGTGGAGGCGGTGATCGACGGGCCGCAGTCGCTGATCTGGGACGAGGCGGAGAATCGTCTGCATGCGCAGAAGTCGGTTCTGCTCTGGGCGCTTGGAAAGCTGTAGCGCGGCCTTATATTTCTCTCTCCCCTCCCTGAAAGGGAGGGGCAGGGGTGGGTCGTGAGCGAAGCGAACGTCCTGTCCTTGCTATGATCAGCCGCCGCTGATGCGGCGGACCCACCCCCGGCCCCTCCCTTTCAGGGAGGGGAGAAAGATATACCTTGAGTTCCGCCCCCGACCTCGATCAAACCCTGGGCTTCACCATCCCCTCGCGGCATGTGCGGGGCAGGATCGTGCGTCTTGGTCCGGTGCTGGACGAGGTTCTGGCCGCGCACAGCTATCCGCCGCCGATAGAGCGCCTGCTCGCCGAGGCGCTAGTGCTGTCCGCCCTGCTGGGTAGCACGCTGAAGGACGCGGATGGGCAGTTGACCATGCAGGCTCAGACCGAAAATGGCGTCGTCAGCCTGCTCGTCGTCGACTATCGCGGCGGGCAGGTGCGCGGTTATGTCCAATTCGATGGGGACCGTCTGGCGGAGCTTGGCGCCGATCCCAGCCTGTTCGGGCTGTTCGGCAAGGGGTATCTGGCCATCACCTTCGACCAGGCGGCGACCGGTGAGCGCTATCAGGGCATTGTGCCGCTGGAAGGCCATTCTCTGGGCAAGGCGGCCGAACATTATTTCTTCCAGTCGGAGCAGATACCCAGCTTCGTCCAGATCGCTACTCGACATGATGCGCAGGGCTGCGTGGCGGCAGGCGTGCTGCTCCAGCATCTGCCGGAGGGCGAGGTGGGCCGGGAGCGGCTCCATGTCCGGCATGATCACCCGGAATGGGAGCATGTTCAGGTGCTGGCGGAGACCGTCAAGGATGAGGAACTGAGCGACAGGGATTTGCCGCTCACCGACATAATGTGGCGGTTGTTCCATGATGAGGGCGAAATCCGCGTTACCGAACCGTTACCCATCACCAAGGGGTGCCGCTGCAATATCGATCATATCCGGGATGTAATCAGCCGCTTCCCCGCAGATGAGCGGCAGGCGATGGCGGATGAGAATGGAGACATAAAGGTCGATTGCGCTTTCTGTTCGCGCATTTTTCCCATTCCCCTGCTCAGTTTTCAGCACTGACAATCGGCAGGATCACTGGCCCGACTTCGGCTTTATCTGGCCCGAAACGATACGTTCCAAACCGATACGGCGGCGTCACAAATCTTGCAATTGAGGCGAAACGTGCCATTCCTGCTATGAAATTGCCGTAATCGGAGCCTAATGCAGGCTTCATCAAGAAGGGCGCGGTTTCGCAGGACCTGGAAGAACAGGCCGGCGGCAGGATGGATATTGAGCGGTGCGTATCGCGATCAAGCCTTTTGTCTATGCAGCCATCATGATGACAGCGGGCGGAGCTGTGGCCGCTCCGCTGCAAGCGCCTGTCATCGGTGGTCTCAGCACTCTGGAAACCGGCGACTGGGAATTGCGGAGCCGGGAGCCAGGCGGGAAGATCAGGCATATCTGCCTTGCCGATGCGCGGCAGCTTCTGCAATTGCGCCATCCGGGCCGCAATTGCAGCCGGTTTGTCGTAACCGACACGGCGGCCCAGGTGGTCGTCACTTATGATTGCGCCGCCGCCGGAAGCGGCCGCACCGCGCTGCGTATTGAAACCCCCCGGCTGGTGCAGATCCAGTCGCAGGGTATTGCCGACAGCGCGCCATTCGATTTTGCGATGGAAGGCCGGCGGATCGGCGCCTGCCGCTGACGAGCCGCTACCCGGCTTAATTTCCCTTGCTTCAGATCAAGCCATTCACCGTGGACAAAGAGGCGCGCAGAACATAACAAGAACTTATGGCGCAGCTCGACACTCTGCAGAAGCTCGAAATCCTGGCGGATGCGGCAAAATATGATGCATCCTGCGCATCGTCCGGCACGGTGAAGCGCGATTCCGCCGGGCAAAGCAAAGGGATTGGATCGACGGAAGGCATGGGCATTTGCCATTCCTATGCGCCTGATGGCCGCTGCATTTCGCTATTGAAGATATTGCTGACCAACAGTTGCACTTTTGATTGCCATTATTGCATCAACCGTCGCAGCTCGAATGTCCGCCGCGCCCGCTTCACGGTGGAGGAGGTCGTCAACCTCACCCTTAATTTCTATCGCCGCAATTATATCGAAGGGCTGTTTCTGTCGTCAGGGATCATCCGTGATCCGGATTATACGATGGAGCAGGTAGTGGCAGTTGCGCGGTCGCTGCGTCAGGATCATGGGTTTCGCGGCTATATCCATCTCAAGACCATTCCCGACGCTGATTCCGGCCTGATCCGGCAGGCGGGTCTTCATGCCGATCGCATTTCCATCAATGTCGAATTGCCCACGGCATCGGGCCTGTCGCGCCTTGCCCCGGAAAAATCCTCCACCCGGATCGAGGGCGCAATGCAGTCGATGAAAGGCGATATTGAGGATGGCCATGACGCCCGGAAACGCTTCCGCTCCGCACCGGATTTTGCGCCCGCCGGGCAATCGACACAGATGATAGTTGGCGCGGACAGCGCCAATGACGGCGACATCATCACGACGGCAAACCGCCTATATGGCCGGTTCAATCTCCGGCGGGTCTATTATTCCGCCTTCAGCCCCATCCCCGACGCCAGCGCCATCCTGCCGCTGCGCCGTCCCCCATTGATGCGCGAACACCGGTTGTATCAGTCGGACTGGTTGATGCGCTTTTACGGCTATAGTCCGGGCGATGTGCGCGACGCGACGAATGACGCGGGCATGTTGCGGCTGGATATCGACCCGAAGCTGGCCTGGGCGTTGAAATTTCGCGGCCGTTTTCCGGTGGACGTCAATCGCGCGCCGCGGGACATGCTGCTGCGGGTGCCGGGGCTTGGCGTGAAGGCGGTCGATGCGATCCTGGCGGCGCGGCGCTGGCGGCGTTTGCGGCTGGCCGACATCGGTCGATTGACCGTGTCGCTGGCAAAAGTGCGTCCCTTCTTACTGACGGAGGACTGGCGGCCGTCCGCGCTGACGGATCGCGCCGATCTGGAATCGCTCCTGACGCCGCGCGCCGAGCAGCTTGAACTGTTCGCTGCCTGATGGGCCGGGCGATGCGGCGGATCGACCTGCAGCGGGAGGATGATTTCGAGGAATGGCGGGACGCCGCACGCGCCCTCGCATCGGCAGATGTGCCCGCGCATGCGACGATCTGGCGGGCCGGGCAGGAGACGGACGATCTGTTCGCCGAAGCGGCGGCCGCTGTTCCCGGAGAGAGGGCGGCCGCCTTTTCCGTCCCGCGCAGTTTCGTGGACCTCGCAAGGACGGTGGTGTGTCATCGCGATCCTCAGCGCTTTGCCTTGCTTTATGGCGCGCTGCTCCGGTTGCGGCACAATCCGGCCTTGCTGGAGGATCGGGCGGACCCGGCAGTAAGGCGGCTGGAGGATATGGCGAAGGCGGTGCGCCGCGACATGCACAAGATGCGCGCCTTTGTACGCTTTCGCGAAGTGGAGACGGATGAAGGGAGCCGTTTCGTCGCCTGGTTCGAACCGGAGCACCATATCGTCCGGGCCAATGCCGGTTTCTTCGTCCGGCGGTTCGCCACCATGCGCTGGTCGATCCTGACGCCGGATATATCGATCCATTGGGATGGCAGCATGCTGTCCGAGGGGCCGGGCGGCGCGCGCGCCGATGCGCCCGATGATGATCCGGTCGAGGAGATATGGCGCGCTTATTATGGATCGATCTTCAATCCGGCGCGGATGAAAATCGGTGCGATGCTGAAGGAGATGCCGAAGCGTTACTGGAAAAATATGCCGGAAACCGCGTTGATCCCCGGCCTGGTCGCGGGCGCACAGGCAAGGGAGCGCAGCATGGTGGAATTGTCCAGATCACAGGTTGGCGGCAATGGCGAGGTTGCCTGGGACGCCTTGCGCGCGCAGGCTATGTCCTGCACGCGCTGCCCGTTGCATCGCTGCGCTACGCAGACGGTGTTCGGCGAGGGACCGGTCGATGCGCAAGTGATGCTGGTGGGAGAACAGCCGGGCGATCAGGAGGATATCGCCGGGCGCCCGTTCGTGGGGCCAGCCGGCCAGTTGCTGGACAAGGCGCTGGCGGAGGCGGGCATCGATCGCGCAAAAATCTACGTCACCAATGCCGTAAAACATTTCAAATTCGAACAGCGTGGAAAGCGGCGGCTGCATGCCAAGCCGAATGCCGGAGAAATAGAGGCGTGCCGCTGGTGGTACGATAGAGAGCGCGAACTGGTGCGTCCGGCGATGACGATCGCCCTGGGCGCGACGGGCGCGCGAGCCATGTTGGGGAAAGCAGTGACGATATCCGCCTCGCGAGAGAAGCCGCACAGGCTGGCGGATGGAGGGGAAGGGCGAGTAACCGTCCACCCCAGCTATTTGCTGCGGATTGATGATCGCGCCCGCACCGAGGAGGAATATGCAATGTTCGTCAAAGACTTGCAGGAGGCAGTTCAGGGATTTTAATCCCTTTCGCCTGAAATTTTTCCCCCAATTTGGATGGGCCAATAACCAAAACTAAACCGGTTTTTGCAAAACTGTTCTTGCGACCCGAGGAAGGCCCCTTGTTGGGCTCCCTCTCATGGCCCGGCTTTCCTTGAAAGTCGGGCCTTTTTTCTTAATATTATGGGATTGGCTTCGGTAAGTGCTCGAGCGTTAGAATGCTGGCAGCTGATTGGAAAGCACTCGGTTGCGCGATGCTTCTGTATGTGCCTTTGTTCGTCAAGTCCCTCTGAATGATTATCTCGTCGCTAGGACCATGCTTCTGTCCGTGGTCAGCGCGAAGACCGCCCCGCCATGCCATCAGATCTAGAACCGGCAGATCAATCTAGGAAGCGTGGTTTGCCGAAGCATTCACAGCACTGCGCACGATCTTGCCAAGCCCTCGTCCCAGCAACGGGACGTCATTAGAAGCGTGTCGTGCCAGGCGCGCCTCGATCAGTATTTCCTCCTTCATGCGGCCATGGCGGTTGCGTCCCAGCGAAACTCGGTAGCATCCATCCACATGCGGTGCAGCACGACGCCGAGTTTGCGCGCCAGAGCAACCTTGGCGCGCCTCATGACGCGATGTTTCGTCACTTCGAGCGCCCAGCGCTTCAGGCTGGAAAACCGCGTCGCTCTCGTCAGCATGATATGCGCTGCTTCGAAGATCGCGGTTCGGACGATCGTGTCAGCGACCTTGCTGACACCTCCATTCCGGTCGGTCTCGCCGGACTGATATTTCTTGGGGGTCAGCCCAAAGTAGGTGCCGACCGTACTCGATTTTCCAAAGGGGCTCGGATCGTCGATCGCCGACCGATATGTCAGGGCGACCAATGCGCCGACCGCCGGAGTGCTCATCAACCGGTTACAAATCTTGTTGGCGCGCGACCCTCTACATCTCTCGGTGGAGCCTGGTGAACTCCTCCCCCCAACGTTGCCCGGGCCGCCAGCATCGCGCCGATCACCGTCTCCAGAGTGGCGTGTCCTACGATTAGTTCCTCGATACGGGCCTTGAACCAACCGCGACTGACCTCGCCGACCTTCAGTCCATATCCGCGTAGTATCCCCCGAATGCTGAGCTCAACTTCGAGCAGCTTACCCCGCGGAAGCTTGAACCCGACGAGTACGACCGGGGTATCCTGCGATGCTACCGATTTGGCATGAACTGGCCGATATCAGCCCATCCGCAGCAACTGGGCAATGCCGCGTGCATCTTTCCGGTCGGTCTTCACCATCATCGCCGAAAGTGCCGCCTTTACGTGTCGCGTCTCCAACAAGACAACGTACCGACCCGCGGCAACAAGCCAGCATGCAACCAATGCGATAGCGGCCCTGCCACCAGTCCGATCCTACGCACCGCCAATTCCAGATCGTCGAAATACCGCACCATCGCCTCGGGCTCGCTGGTGACCTTGACCTCGCGAACGATCTTACCCTTCGCGTCCACAATGCGCATGCTGCTCTCTTCAAGAGAGGCATCGATTCCGGCATAATACTCCACGGCTGATCCTCTCATGATGCTTAGGGCCGATCGCTCGGATCCGTTTCTAACACCATCATTCTGAGGGACAGCCACCCAACTTGGCTACCCTTGAGACGCTGGCCCATTAAGGCATCTAGTAATATTAATGTCCGCTACGCAATCCCTGAGGTCATCCCTGCCGCTAAGAGTTGGGACTTGGTTGTAGAGTAAAAGCTTTCGATCTCTTTCCAATGTTCAAGATTCTCAATGGGATGTCGATCATCCTTTTCGGCACCTGCCCATTGAATGACATTTAACATCACTCGATTATTTACTAAGATGAATAATGCTATCAACCTAGCATAAAATATCCTAGAGTAAGAATTTCTCGCTCTATTGAAATGATTGGACGCAAGTATGGCATAATCCCAAGCGCACATCATCGCATGAGCTTGCTCAGAATTAATTCCTGTAAAGTCATCCATGTAAAATTGATTGATCGCATCTAGCAAGCGAGGGCTGGCTATTACCCTGTCGTCTCCAAAATCTGGAATATTGAAATCTAAGCATAAATCTGGCCCCGAAGACCCTTCAAAGATGCTTGTGATTGGATTTATAAAGCCATTTGCCATGATCGGTCGTTCCACGTTGAATGCGAATCTCTTAGCCATCGCGTGCCAAATTTGATTCTAAAATGAGCCGTAATGATTGGTTCCGATTCTCTACAGGCGCAAGTTAGTGAAGAGATCCCGCTATCGCTATGCTATTCCAGACAAACATGGAGTCTGGTATCTTAATCGAGCGGATGCAGAACGTGGGGCAGTGGAGATCGGCGTAGGGTTTATGGAACCAGAAACTGGCCGGTTTCGGGCGGGCCCTTTGACCTCAATAGAAGAGGCTATCGTTGGGTTGCAACGCCGACTTTAATATCACGATCAGTTGTCGAGTTAACGCACCAGTGGTTTTGCCCGCGGCTTCCTCACTTGATCGTTTGCAAATCGAAAGTCGGGCGATTTGCCATCATTCATGACCAAAGCGCACTTGGTGCAAAAATATATGCTTCGCGGAGGCATTGGCTCGCCACATTCCGTGCAATAGGTCTTTCTTCGTTTATCTTGGAAGTGCCGGACGACCGGAATTATCATGGCCAGCATAAACCCAAGCCCGAAATAAATGGCGATGGCCCAAAACATGGTTAACTTTGCCATAGCGCTGCTTTTTATATAGCAGAATTCAATGTTGCCAAGGCCTCGAGTGAACACAGAAGTTTTTAGTGGAGGTTGGGCATATTCGGCATGCTACGCGATGAAAGGACGCTTTATCAGGCGCCATTGGTTGCTGCCTCATGCGTGGCCTATGATGATCCGCAACATGAGCAACGCCAGAGGGCAAAAATTTTCGCCCTTGCCAGCGGCAAAATTATGATCTGAATGGCATTGCGATTGATCCCGACTGGTGACCGTCAGTATCCCAGCGCATACACTCGTCGGTCGCGGCTGTGGTAGCAAGATCGCTTCTACTAGGAGCGGAACAGAGGGAATTCTTCTTTTTTGTGATCCTGCACTGAAATGTGCGTGCTAAGCGGATCGTACTCCATATCAGATTAAAGCCGGGGCTATTTTGTGGCGCCTTATAGTTATGACATGCTGTTGTCATATTCTGCCATCCAAGCTGTGATGCTTCCATGTGGAGGATTCGATGCCGTCGCACCGTGAACAAAGTGACACCACTGCTTTTCTCGCTTCTCAGCCAGTTATCAGGCCTACTCCTACTTTCGCTGCCTCGGTTTGTGTGCTGCTGCTGATAGTCTCAGTAATGATTCTGGGAGGTATTTATACCGCAGCTGTCAACGTGGGCGGATTGGTGAAGCGTTTAGGCTGGTTTGTCCAGCATGCGAACATTCTAAGCGCCCATGCACTTGAGCCGTCCAATTCAGAACCCTATCAGCGCCACCGGAGGATATGTTTTGGCAAGCGAATCCCGTGAACTACTGGTTTTGACGATGACGTGGATGCAGCATATCCCGCCACGGGAAGGCGATATCCATTGGCATGAAGGGGTGGAATATCGGATCACAGGCCTCCTCCCCGCTCATCGCGACGAATGGTTCCGCAAGGCGGTTACCCTAACGCTGGAGACGAAATAGCCTTCCCGCCCATGCAAAAGGAAACCAGGCTGCACTCATGATCTCGCGTAGCGTTGCCTTAAGGAAGCCGATATCTTCCATTACTCAAAGCGAAACAGGCGACGGCGACTCGCCTGATCTTGAGGCTGGGGATAATTGCCTGAGCTAATCGCGCGACGTCCGATTTCGTCAGCGACCTCATGATCGAAGGCCGAAAGGACATCATCGGTGGGAATGAGGAGCCACGCCTCCATCAGATCACGATCTGACATATGGCAGGCTATGATAGCTTTTTGGGCGGGCATGGCTCTCTCCAAAGCCGTTTGCCTGACAACTCGCGCCTGCTTGTTCCGTTCCGAGCAGTGTGGCCGCGACCGACGGTCAGTTCAAACTGCGATCTTCGAAATCGAGCGCTTCGGCTAGATCGGCAGCCCGCTGCCAAGCCCAGATCGTGGGATAAATGAAAGTAACAAGAATGGAGACGCCAATCGTCTCCAGCAATCCAATATCTTCTGTCATTGCACGTCACCTCATATAGAGTGGCGTAGGTCGGCCCAGCAGGCTTGCGGGTGCCTGCCGGGCCTAGCCATATGCTCGGCCGAGGGGCTGGTGAGCGGCTAAAGGGAGAATGACAGCAATTCGGACAAGCTGTCTTGATTTGGATCAGGAGAAACACTTTGTCCCATAAAGATACAATAAGATGCCCCTGGGCCAAGGGCAGGCCCTAAACCTGCTGTCCAAGCCTTCAGCCTAGTTCCCTTCGCGCGGGTCGCCGCTCAACTCTAATGGCGTCGCATGATCAAGTGAGCGTACGAAGCAAGGACTCCCGGGCATAGAAGCGCTGGGCTGCTGCTGTTACAAATTTCTTGTCGAGCCCGGCCACACCCTCGTCCGGCATTACGCCTGCTTTGTCGAGCAGCGGCTTTGCTGCCTCGCTCGCACCGATCGCTTTGAGATGGCCGAAGGCGTTCATCACAAATTCGACTGCAGCACCTTCTTTTACGAGCCCTTCACAACCTTCCTGCGACAGGACAATTGCAACTGCATCGAAGATCTGGCTCGGCGAGCCGGCAAGCTGGCCATCGGCCTTGCGCACCGAGCCGTCGCTGAGCTTCGCGCCGCCGACCTTGGGTGCGACGATCACCGCCTTGCCCTTGGCCTTTGTGACCGCGTCGATCACGCCATCGAGTTCGGCAGCATCGGTACCGTCCGCGATAAGGATACCCACCGCGCGACCTTCCAGCGTATTCTTCATATTCTTGTGGATCGAGAGCGCATCGGACAGGTCCATGTCAATTGGCGCCCTGGCCGCAGGTGCTTTTTTGGGCAGTGTTATGCCCAACCCATCGGCGACGCGTCGAGCAAGATCCTCATCGACGTTGCGCAGGTTGGCGACCATGCGCGGCGGCACTTGGTTGAGCAGGCCGACCTTCGACAGTTCGAACACGAAGGACGAGGCGATATGCGCCTGCTCGCTTTCCGTTTGCGAGCGGTAGAACAGCCGCGCCTGGCTGTAATGGTCGGCAAAGGTCTCTGAACGGACCCGCAGCTTCTCGCCGCTTTCTTCAGGACCCGTCGCCGCATCCACCGTGGCAAAGCCGGTCGTTGGGCTTTCGCGGGAGCCACAGCTTCAAAAAAACACTGTTCGCCAGCGAGCAGGATCGTCCGCAGATCGCGCGGCGGCGAGCGCAGTGGAAGAAGTACCAGGGTCGCCTTGATCCGCGGCGGCTGGTCTTCATCGACGAGACCTGGGCGAAGACCAACATGACCCCGTTGCTGGGGTGGTGCCGGCGCGGCGACAAGCTCGTCGCCAAGGCCCCGTTCGGCAAATGGAAGACACTGACCTTCGTGGCGGCGCTACGTTGCGATCGGATCGACGCCCCCTGCGTGCTCGACGGACCGATCAACGGCCAGCTCTTCCTCGCCTACGTCGAGCAGTTCCTCCTTCCCACCCTGTCGCCCGGCGACATCGTCATCATGGACAATCTGGGCAGCCACAGGGGACAGGCCGTGCGCAGGGCGATCCGCCGCGCGGGCGCAAAACTCTTGTTCCTCCCGCCCTACAGTCCCGACCTCAATCCTATCGAGCAGGTCTTCGCCAAGCTCAAGCTGCTGCTCCGAAAAGCGGCAGAGCGCACCGTCGAGGCAACATGGCAGCGCATCGGGCATCTCCTCGACGCCTTCCCCCCTCACGAATGCGCAAACTACCTCAGAAACAGCGGATACGCTTCAATCTGATCAGGACAAACTCTAAGCCTCAGCAAATGCCTGGTCGAAAACCTGGATGCCGAGATCCCATTGGGGGAAATCGCCGCTGTCGATCGCTTCGAAAAGGTCGCGGCGCTGATAATCATTGTCACCCATAGTGACCGACGTTTCGGTTTGCTCCTTAATCAGACTGGTAGCTGATCGAACACTCTGGATAAGATGGAAGAACAATAAGCGCGCCAATTGAGATCGGAATCGTAGCGTCCGCGGGCAGTTCTCGCCATGGCGCGATAATCCTCCTGCCGCGCAAACAGCGCACCAACCGCGTCCGCGAATGCCTCCGCGCCGGCATGCTCGGGCAGCAGGATGCCGCTGACGCCATTTTCAATGATGGTTGCGACCCCGCCCACATCCTGCGCGACGGACGGCACACCGAAAGCCGCAGCCTCTGCAAACACATGCCCGAAAGCCTCTACCCGGGAAGGCACGAAAAGCAGATGGGTTCGGCTAAGAATGTTCGAGAGTCGCTCGATATCAGCCGGCTTCCTTTTACTCAGAAATGGGATCACCGTGATCGCGCTGTCCGAGGGGATGGGCGGCTGCACACCGATGATATTGAGTCGAACATCAATTCCTCGCTCTCTCAGCAACCTGTGCGCCTCAAGAACGATATTGCCTCCCTTCCTTGGCCAGTCTACGCCCATAAATGTAAGAGTGAAGGGACCGAAGCCACGATCGATGATCATCTGCTCTACCTCAGAGGCAGTTGGATCGACCGCGAGATTGCCGCCCCATGGGATCATGGCGAGCCGGGCGTCATCTATCTTGTAGGCTGATCGAACCATGTCTATCGACCGGTGCGAAGGATAGACAATAAGACTGGCTTTACGGAAGACTTCTCCCTCCTTGAGAATAGCCTGTCCCACATAGGTATTGCAGGGCGGTCTTTGTTCAAAGGGAAAATAGTTCAGCCGTTCGATGAAGGTCTGATCGTGACCAACAACGACAGGAATGTCTGTTCTCAGCTCAGAAGCTGCCTGTGGTTGCACTACGTAAACGAGATCCGGTCGTACGGCAGAAAGCCGGCGTTCAATATATCTGGCGACCTGACGCTGAAACAGCGGCTCCCACTCCCAGTGATAATACAAACCGAGCAATCGAAAGGCGATCTTCTTTGGCAGGAAAGCCCAAGCGATTCTGGGCTTGATGGGAAACATATCCACCACCTCGCAACCAAGCTCGCGAAATGCCTCCCGGATACGATAGGGGCCACCAGATATGATTTCCGGACGCGCTGCGTCTTGTAGGCAGACAAAGGCTACCCTGGGTTGCTTCACAGAACCATCTTTCATTCTTGGCGCACTATACAGATCCAGGCGATTAGCGCGTCAAGCCGCCAGATTACCGGTTTCCTCATTTCTCATTATCGCCTCAAAATAGGCGATGGTGCGCTCCAGGCCCAGTCGCAGTGGTGTCTTGGGCTCCCATCCCAGAGTTGCCTTTGCTGCGGAAATATCGGGCCTGCGCTGGCGAGGGTCATCCGTCGGGAGCGGATGCAGATGGATGTCGGATCGACTGCCTGTGATGTCCTTGATGATCGTCGCCAGTTCCCCGACTGTAAACTCCTCGTCCCTGCCAAGGTTGAGCGGACCGGTCACATTAGCCGGGCTGTCCATGAGACGGATCAGACCGTCGACGAGATCATCGACATAACAGAATGATCTGCTCTGCGAGCCATCACCATATAATGTGATGGGCTCGTTACGCAGGGCCTGCACAATGAAGTTCGACACCACACGTCCGTCGTCCGGGCGCATCCGTGGTCCATACGTGTTGAAAATCCTTGCTACCTTGATCGCAATGCCATGCTGGCGATGATAGTCGAAAAACAGCGTCTCGGCGCAACGCTTGCCTTCATCATAACAGGAGCGCGGTCCGATGGGGTTGACCTTGCCCCAATAGGATTCATCCTGGGGATGAACTTCAGGATCTCCATAGATCTCGGAAGTGGAGGCCTGCAGGATCGGGATCTTGAGCCGCTTTGCCATGCCAAGCATGTTTATGGCGCCCAGTACGCTTGTCTTTGTCGTCTGGACCGGATCATGTTGGTAATGGATGGGGCTGGCCGGGCAGGCCATGTTGAATATGCGATCCGCTTCCAGAAAGAGCGGAAACGTCACGTCGTGCCTGATCAGTTCAAAATTGGGATTCGACAGAAGGTGATGGACGTTCCTGCGGCTTCCGGTGAAGAAATTGTCGACGCAGATCACCTCGTCTGATCGGGCGAGCAGCTTTTCGCAAATGTGAGAGCCGAGAAATCCAGCTCCGCCTGTAACCAATATGCGCATGAAAAAGCTCCGCCTCGCTTGCCAGATGCGGCTCCGGTAATAGAAGCGGAGCATTACTTTCGTCTTAAGCCTGTTGATCTGATTTCAGAAATCCGGACGGGCAATGGTTGAGCAAATCCTATAGCTCTATATTTGTCAGCGAGAGCATACTGCTCGGCCATGTCAATTCACTGACTAGGCTGTAGTGACGATTTAATGATTTGACCCAGAGCATGATGCTGGCGAGTTTGACGAAGCCGAGGAAGTTGGTTGCGAGTTTGTCGTATCGGGTAGCGATGCGGCGCCACTGTTTGAGCTTGGCGAAGAAGCCCTCGATACCCCAGCGCTGTTTGTAAGCGATGCGGTCGTAGCGGTGCTGGTATTTGCGATGGCGGCGAGGCGGGATGACCGGTTCGCCGCCTTGTTGGTAGATGAGGTCGTGCAAGCTGTCGGCATCGTAGGCGCGATCTGCCAGCACCTTACCGGCCGGGATGCCTCGGATGAGGTCGCAGGCGGGCGCCATGTCGTTCTGCTGGCCAGGACCGAGGATAAAGCGGACCGGCAGGCCGAGCGCATCGACTACGGCGTGGGGACTGTCAGGAATTTCGTGTGCGGCGAGGCGGTTGATCATCAGGCCGTCATGGCCCTGATGAAACGTTCGCCAAAGAGCGCGGCAAATTGCGCTTTCGCCATGTTCCACTCACGCGGTGGCATTTTCCACTCTTTCTCGGATCGGTTCAAGATCAGATAGAGGAGCTTGGTGGCGGCCTCATCATTGGGGAAATGGCCCCGTGCCCGAACGGCGCGGCGGAGCTTGGAATTGAGGGCTTCGATCGAATTGGTCGTATAGACGATCCGCCTGACCTCGTCGGGAAAGGCAAAAAACGGGATGACTTCGGGCCATGCCCGGCGCCAGCTCTGGCCGATGGCGGGATAGCGCTGTCCCCAGAAGCTCGCCTCGAAGGCCGTCAGCGCTTCCTCAGCGGCCGCGGCATCGACGGCACGGTAGATGGCTTTCAGGGCGGTTCCGAGCGCCTTGCGATCTTTCCACGCCACGAAATCCATCGAGTTGCGCAGCAGATGGACAATGCAGGTTTGAACCATGGCTTCGGGAAAGACGGCGGTGATGGCGTCGGGGAAGCCCTTGAGGCCATCGACGACGGCCAGCATGATATCCTCGACACCGCGGTTGCGCAGTTCATTCATGACGCGCAGCCAGAACTTGGCGCCCTCATTCTGTTCCAGCCATAGCCCCAGGACCACCTTGGTCTCGTCGGCCATGACACCCAGGGCGATATGGATGGCCTTGTTGCGGACCATGCCCTCATCGCGGATCTTGACCCGGATCGCGTCGAAGAAAACCAGCGGATAGGCGGGGTCCAGCGGCCGTTGCTGCCAGGCTGCGACTTCCTCCAGCACCGCGTCGGTGATCGTACTGATCAGATCGGGCGAAGCGTCGATCCCATACAACTCGCGCAGATGACCGGTAATCTCTCGCGTGCTCATGCCGCGCGCGTACATCGAGATGATCTTGTCGTCGAAACCGGGGAAGCGACGCTGATATTTGGCGATCAGCTGTGGATCGAAACTGCCCGCCCGATCCCGCGGCACCTCGATCTCGATCCGTCCCCCGTCGGTCGTCACCGTCTTGCGGCCATAGCCGTTCCGGCTGTTGGCCCCCTGATCCTCCTGGCCAAGATGGTGATCCATCTCCGCGTTGAGAGCCCGTTCGGCAAATGCCTTCTTCAGGGCGTCGAGCAGGCCGCCCTGGCTGAGCGCCGCCGCCGCGTCAGTGCCGGCCAGCAGCTGGTCGAGAATGTCGTTCGGTATCAAGGGTTCTTTCCGTCGTGACATACTGGGTCTCCTTGTCGCCCATTATGCCTCGCCGCACACGAAATTCCTGACAGTCCCACGGCGTGGATCTTGGTGCCGAACCCGCCTCTGGAGCGCCCGAGAGCCTGGGCTTGAGCGCCCCCCTTTTTACCCGGGCACCTGCCGCCTGGGCCTGGGCGCGGATCACGGTCGCATCGATCGCCAGCCACTCGATGTCGGGATCGTCCGACACAGCCTTGAATATCCGATCGATCACGCCTTGCTCGACCCAGCGATAATAGCGCCGCTTGGCTGTCTGATACGGGCCGAAACGCTCCGGCAGATCACGCCAGCGCCCGCCCGATCGCGCCAGCCACAGCAACGCATCGAGAAACAATCGCCCGTCGCTGCGTGGACCACGCTTGCCCTTGCGACCACCCGGAACGAAATCCCGCAGCCGCTCCCACTTTTCGTCTCGAAGAACCTCACCTTCCACGCCAGCCTCCAAAAGCCAGCGTTGAATCAGAAATCCAACTCGTCGTGAATCTGGAGGTTTCTGTGAGGTCGCGCAGGCGCAACGCTGGCGTCGTGAAGCGGCGCGACCTCATTGAAGCCGGATTGAGCTAACCCGCTGACGCGCGCGCAACCTATGGGATTAGTGGAAGAGCACTGAACGCTGCGGTCTTGGTTTGGATGGTCCAAAGCCCTGGCGCCAGTGGTTGCAGCGCCTAATTCTCGGCAAAGGTTGCGGTGATCGTCGCTCAGATCTGCAGTATAAGCTGGCCTCAGCTCGACGCATATGCCCGGCGGATTGGCTTGTGAGATACCGGACAAAGGAGATCATGGCGTTTGTCGGCACCGCTGCCGCAACGCTGCTGTGTTTGATGTTCTGTCGATCTCTTGTGATCATGATGTATCGGGCCAGGGCTGCGGGTCACCGATACGCAAGCGCGGTAACGTGGCAGCAATGCGCAAATTGCCGCCACAACAAGGGCACCGGGTTGGGTCAAAGTGTGGCAGTCGCGCTGTGGTGTTGCTGACCTCGCCCGCGATCGGCACGGTCGGTTCGGTAAGGATCAAGAGCTTCCGGATCGTGGCGAGACGCACGCGGCGGCAGCCATTGGCGAGAAAGCCATAGTGTCGGATGCGATGGAATCCATCCGGCAAGCTGTGGATGAGGAAGCGGCGGATGAACTCGTATGGACTGAGCGACATTAGCCTGGATGCGTTGCCATGACGGTAATCGCGCCAACGGAAGGTTACGCTCGTGTCGTCGACGCTGACTAGGCGGCTGTTGGCAATCGCGACTCGGTGCGTGTAACGACCGAGATAGGCGAGGACATGTTCGGGCGATCCGAATGGAGGCTTGGCATAGACGATCCAGTTCTTGCGCCACAGCCTGCGGACTGCGGTGGCGAAGGTCTTGGCATCGTCAAACCCATCCAGCTTGCCGGAGAAGCGCAACCGCCCGGCCATATACGCCGCTTTAAGCCGTTCGAGGAACAGTCGGCGGAACAGGCGTGAGAGAACATGGATGGGCAGGAAGAAGTTGGGCTTGCAACCGAGCCACCGTCCATCCGAAGCAAGCGCGCCGCCAGGGACAAGGCAATGAATATGCGGATGATGGGTAAGCGCCTGACCCCAAGTGTGCAGAATTGCCAGGAACCCAATCTCGCCGCCAAGGTGCCGGGGATCGGCAGAGATGGTCTTGAGCGTTGCCGCGACGGCATCGAACAGGATCGCATAAACCACAGCCTTGTTATGGAACGCGATCTCGGCGACTTCGCCCGGCACCGTGAACACGACATGGAAATATGGCACCGGCAGTAGATCGGCCTGGCGGTCGGCAAGCCACCGTTCGCGCGTTGCACTCTGGCACTTGGGGCAGTGCCGATTACGGCAGGAGTTATAAGCGACGCGGGTATGTGAGCAGTCCTCGCAAGTCTCGACATGACCACCGAGTGCAGCAGTTCGGCACAGTTCGATCGCCGACATGACACGGCGTTCCACGCGGCCGATATGACCATCATGAGCTTCGCGATAAGCGTGGCCATGGCGGCGGAAAATATCCGCCACCTCCAGATTGGAGCGCACCGTGCAGCTCAGGCCGGTGGTACCACCTCAAGGGTCAAGCGATCGAACGGGCTCTGCGTACCTGCGATCGTGCTTGTCGCCACATGGGTGTAGCGAGCCGTCGTCGACAGGTTGCCGTGCCCCAGCAAAACCTGGATAATCCGGATATCCGTACCGCTCTCGAGTAGATGAGTTGCAAAGCTGTGGCGCAGCGTATGCACGCTGACTCGCTTGATCAGGCCTGCGGCCTTGGTCGCCGATCGGCAAGCTGCATGAAGGACCTGTACATCAATCGGCTTGTCGCCCCGTCCGGGAAACAGCCATTCTTCGGGACGGGCCAGTCGCCAGTAAGTCCGCAAAACCCCCAGCAACTGCGGCGACAGCATGACCGCGCGATCCTTGGCACCCTTGCCATGGCGGACCTGGATCAACATCCGGTCGCTGTCGATATCCGCGACCTTCAGACTCACCGCCTCCGAGGCACGAAGGCCTGCGGCATAGGCCGTCGTCAGCGCAGCGCGCGCCTTCAGCGATGATACCGCTTCGAGAAAGCGAACCACCTCATCGGCACTCAGGATCGCCGGCAGCTTACGCGGTGTGCGCGCATAAGCGATCCGCTCTGGGATCTCCGCTCGGTCTAACGTCACGCCATAAAAGAAACGAAGCGCGCAGACCGTCTGGTTGAGCGCGCCCCATGAAACGCCTTGCGACACCAGATAGACTTGAAATGCACGGACATCCTCCAGCCCAAGCCGATCCGGCGAACGACCGTGATACTGGCTGAACCGTTTGACCGCGTGAATGTAGGATCGCTGCGTTGCAGGCGACAGGTTGCGCAGGCTCATATCGTCGATCATACGACGACGCAGCGGGCTTACCGCTGCTGTGGCGTCAGTCATGGGATGGTCTCCTGGTTGAAGGTTGGTCAAGCAACCAAACCATCTCATCAGGAGGCCATTCCAGCCAAGACCCGCACTTCTCCCGCGTCAGCGGGTTAGTTCAATCCCTAAAATGTCACCACAGTCTAGAGCTTTTGGAGGTGTTTCTCCACAATAGATACGACATCCGCATTCCGGCTACTGAATTTTCGCGCGAAGTAAATGGGTACTTTGCCGTATGAGCCGATGGTCGTTGCGCCGTCTGATAACAGATATGGCAGATGATCATGTCGAATATGACAGGGGCGTTCCACAGGATCGGACCAATCCTGATACAGATTGGCGGGCACACAGCGATCCCGGTGCACATTGCCCAAAATGGTATGGAAAAAGGCTTCATCAGGAATAGCCGCATGCCTGAAAAAGCGCGTCAGATTCCTGTCGTCAGCGTAGCGAAGTATTGTTTCCACGGCTTCTGCAGACAAGGTGCACCAGGCTGTACCACCATATAACTTCCAGTCGCCGAGATACCGGTTCGGGTCTCGCCATGTCAATTTGGAGATACGACGCAGAAGGGCTCCGCGCAGGCGTCGCAAAGTGCCCTGATTCCGATAACTGCCTTGCCAATAATATCTGGTAAAGCGCTTCAACGGTTTCCCGGGTGATGGCACGTCGACAAGATTGATATACGCAAACTCGGACAGCGCCGAATGTATCTTGGCGACGGGCTGAACTGGGAAGGAGTTTCCGCTCAGGATAGTCATATACTCTATTGGTAGACCCAGACCCTTCGCAAACTTCAACATCTCCACAAAAACGCGCACAAAATTCCAACCGCCCCAATATAATTTCACCCTGTTTTCGACAAAGTAGAGATTTGGACGGCTAACCGCGGTGTGGAAGGGCGTTATATCCACTATCTTATTGATGTGGATTATAAACAGGCTTTCCTCAGTCTCCAGAGCATCCACCAGCCGCCGCAGATGCTCCGGATCCTCGTGAGTCATTATTAGATATGCGACGACAGGCATGTCGACTTAAGCACGTGCCCTTATGTATTGTTCCGGAAGCTGGCACTGGAGTTCGCCAATGCTCGCCAGAATATGTCCGCTTGCCGATATTCGGCAAATTTCCTTAAGCTGTATGTACTATGCCGCATGAAGCAGAAGCGGGTTTCGTTATGGGGTTTCGTTCAATGACCGTGCTGGCAACGATTGGCAGGCCCCTACGAAAGGCGCTCGAAGATCGGGAATTCCAGATCAATATCGTGCGACTTGCAATGCAGTCTGCGGCTGCTTTGGCGATCCTGTTGGCGTGCAGAGCATTGATAATCTACAACGAGTGGACCGAATGGTCATCCATCGACGTGAATTATGTTTACCTCGCCAAGACCACAGTCCATTCGGCGAAGCAGGACGCCTTGGTGCTAACCGCGCTTACGTTGGCTGCGTTTCTGTTGGTCCGCTCCCTTGGTCGGTGGGCGATCGCAATACATTTAATTTGGCTGTTCCCGGTGGTGCTCGTGGCAGCGATCAATGTCAGGGTGACGGCGCTTTTCGGTGAGCCCGCGACGGCAGGTCTTCTGCGTTTCGCCGGGTTGGCGGATCCTCGCGCATTAGGCACGATCATCGGATACGCTGATCCTAAGGACCTCTTGCTGATAGCCGGCGGCGTGATCGTCCTCTCTGCAGTTTCAGTCGTGGCCGGTATCGTCATCCGCCACTCGCGCTTCGGTGAAATGGCAACAGTCGCATGCAGTGTGATTGCTCTCGCCGCGCTCGCCGCAATTTCGGTGCTTCCTGCCGGCGTCTCCGGCGTGGACGGGCGTCGCCACGCTAACGCATTTGCACGTCTCGCCCAATCCTGGTTCACGCCCGATCCGCTATCGGCCAGTGAGACGATGGCCGTGCGATCTGTGGACCCGTTCAGCGCGATGCCCTCGCGCGAGAAGCCCATCACTACCCTCGCGGCGGCGCAGCGCGCGCAAACTGTGCGCAATGTCATCGTCGTGGTAATGGAGTCTGTCGGTGGTCATTATCTAGATCTTCTGGGCCGGCCGGAGACCGCCCCTAACCTGGCCGCCCTGCTTCGCTCCGGCGCATACTTCCCGAACGCCTATGCGCACGCGCCCAGCTCCTCGATGTCGCTCTTCGCTATCCTTTCAGGCATGTATCCTCCGGTGGCCTATGAGACTATGCCAGACATGGCGCCGGATCTGCCACTACCAACGATAATGAGCGAACTCGGATCGCGAGGTTTTCGTACCGGGACATTCTTCTCCGCGGGCTGGGACTATGCCGGCTACACCGAATTTTTGCGGTACCAGGGTGTGGAAAAGATCGAGACAGCATTGAATAGAAGGATGTGCAATCCCGGAGAGAGTCATAAAGATCCTTCCCTGGTTCACGCGGCCGATTTTGCCTCGACCAGCGACGAATGTACCGCCTCATCGATGATGCATTGGATCGGGAAGAGCTCCGATCCATTCGTGGCGCTTTTGTGGACCAACCGGACCCATTATCCCTATCATGCCGGCAGCGACGCGGAGTCATCCTCCACTATCCGGGACATGCGGGCGAGATACGAGGATGGCATTCGCGCGACTGATCGACTGATTGCAAATATGGTATCCCGTTTGCGTGAGCGTGGCTTCCTCGACGATACTCTCATCGTCGTTCTTGGAGATCATGGCGAGGGCTTCGGCCAACATGGCGCAACCGTTCATGGCCATCATATTTACGACGAATTCATCAGAGTACCGCTTATCCTGATAAATCCGAGGCTGTTTGCCGGCGCCGTCCGACAAGACGTGGTCGGCCAGATCGATGTCGCTCCCACCATTCTGGACGCTATGGGCTTGCGCGCTCCTGCCGCATGGCACGGACTGAGCCTTTTTGGCCCCATCATCAGAGAGCGCACATTCTTTGCGGTCCCTTGGTCCAGCGTCTTCATGGGATATCGATCGGGAACGATGAAGGTCGACTACGAAGTTACGAGCCGCAAAGTGGAGATTTTTGATTTGCGCATCGACCCTGATGAGAGGAGAAGCGTGTCGGCTCTTTACTCGCCCAACCAAGTAAAGCACGCCGTCGATCGCCTGTGGTCCTGGAAGAATATCGTGGGAGATCGGTATAGTGTGATGCAGGCTGCCCATAAATGAAGTTGCAGGCAAGTGTGGATGGTCGCCCGGAGATATCCACGCTAGACGCGGCGCAGCAGGCGTATCCTGCCAGCTAAGGTCGTTACGGATTATGAAGATAATCCCGATGATGATCCGACGATCATCGATGGACGAAGAATTTGATCGCAGTTTATTTTATGGCGATCATCAAGTCAGTACGCCATACTTGCAGACCGCAATGGCGCGTATCTCGGCTTTTCTTCACTACATATAGCTGAGATTGAATGGGGTTCGATATTGCTGTCTCGTTCTTCTCTGTCACCCGTTGCGACCGCCGCACTTTGGCTGTGCCATGTTGTCTGGACCCGAGGCACTTTTGCCTCGTCATCAGCCATTATACCGGCAATCTGGGCGAGAAGCTGGTCATTGTGATGATACATCTCCAATCTCTCCATGATGCCATCGTTAACTAAGAGCGTTAACTACACAGCAACACCGCAGGATTCCTTGGGTTCCATCATGGTGGGATGTTTCGTCATAAATTTTACACATCGTCTGTTGATGTGGCGCGAGCAGTAAAGCTCACGCCCGGAAAAGCTCCTTAACCTGAAAATGTGAGGACGCTGTTTTCGCGGTCAATTATCCGGGCTGAACGTCTCGCGCGGCAAATGCGGACCGTCATTGAGGACCGGGCAGCTTTCACAGAAATGTCCTTTCTGTTCGGGCGCTGTCGGTTTCGAGGCCAGCGATCTGGCCAGGCGGTAGGGTTCCGACCGATATATGTTTTTCACAGTGGATGTGCGGATATCGCCCATCGCGCGCCGTCTATCGAGCGCCAGATAATTTTCCTCCATGCGATAATGGCAGCATCCGAAAAGCAGTCCGTCGGGGCTGACCAATGCCGAGAAGTAAGGCCAGCCGCAAAGCGGAAGTTTTCCGCCTTTTCGCGGCATTGTATGGCGGGGTTGGAAATCCTCGACCCATGGCGTGGTTGCGCCATCGATGACCAGTGGGGCGTCTATGCCCATCTCCTTGCAGAAACTTTCGATCTTCGGCCATTCATGCTCATTATGATCAAAGCATATATATTGCAGGATAAGCCTCGGGCCTGACTTGCCCGCAAGCGCCGCAAACCGACGGAGATTGGAGTCCACCAGATCCCAGCGTCCGCGGATACGGTGCTTGCCGAATGTCTCCGACGAAATTCCATCGACCGCGACCAGTATCGCGGTCAGGCCTGACGTAGCCAATTCGCGCAAGCGCTCGTCACTCAGGGAAAAGCTGAAATTGCTGGTGACATAAGTGTTGATGTTGGCCGCGCTTGCATATCGGATCATCTCGACGAGATCCCTGTTCATGAGCGGTTCGCCAAGATTGTAAAGCGACATGACATGGCTATGCCCCTTCACCTGATCCACCAGCGTCCTGAATGTTTCTATCGTCATGCTGGCGGGCAGGGACTTCTTCTGGTCTCGGCTCAGGGACCCGTGAATGCAGACCGGGCAGGACAGTTGGCATGACGGGGCTACATCCACTTTCAAATGGATGGGATATCCTCCGATATTCGGGTTCTTCAGAAGATATGCCGCACCCCTTCTTGCAATATTGAAGAGTTTCTTGGGGGTGAGATTCTTCCTGTATATGTAATTCTTGCGCCACAGATGTCTGAATTCCCTCACTCCATGTCCCCCGATATGGATTCCAGGCCAGATGGGATCAGGCCGACTTCGCTAATGATCATTGATAAGGAGCCCGTGAAAGGGATGCGCATTTTAGCGGCAAAATCCATCTCATGATTCCTGTTTGTTTCGTTGCCATGCAAGTGCCGTATCGATGATTTCGAAAAGACCTGATTGGCGTGGCTGCCATTTGAGGTCTTTACAGGCCCGATCCGCCGCTGCGACCAGAACTGCTGGATCGCCTGTACGCCGCTCGCGTAGCTGAAGACTGATGGTGCGGCCCGTGGCCTTTTCCACTGCCTTCACGAGCTCAAGGATGGAAATGCCCGAGCCAGTACCAAGATTGAAGGCCTCTGCCCGCGGCAAAGCCTCCAGAAGCCGTTCTCCGGCAGCTACATGGGCATTCGCGAGATCGGACACATGGATGAAATCGCGTATTGCACTGCCGTCCGGAGTGTCGAAGTCACAGCCGTTCAGAAAGAACGCGGCATTGGAGTCCAAAGCTGCTGTGATAAGCAGAGGCAACGCATGCGTTTCCGGGCTATGATCCTCCCCGATTTCGCCCTCTGGATCGCAGCCCGCGGCATTGAAGTAGCGCAAGATCACAGAGGAGAACGAATGTGCCGCAGCATAGTCCTCGAGCATGCGCTCAACCGTGAATTTCGACCAGCCATAGGGATTTACAGGCTGCTGCGGATGCTTTTCATCGATTGGCAGATAGACTGGATCCCCATAAGTCGCGCATGTGCTTGAGAATATCAGCCGTGAGCACCCCTCTGCCCGCATGGCTTCCAGCAGCGAAAGGGTCCCGCCGACATTATTCGCATAATATAGTTCGGGATGTTCGACAGACTCGCCGACATAGGCGAAGGCCGCGAAATGCGCGACGATGTCGGGTTGAAATTCCTCCAGGACGCTTTTGACGAAGGGCGTGTCCGCGACGTCCCCTTCATATAAATGCCCCCAGCGGATAGCTGCGCGATTTCCGCGTGAAAGATTGTCGAGCGCGGCCACATCCCAGCCGGCACGGCTGAAAGCCTTGCAGCAGTGGGAGCCTATATATCCGGCTCCGCCTGTAACCAGCACCTTCTTCATGTTACTCTCATCGACGCGGGAATGAGAAGATCACTATCCAAAAATCTTCCGCATGGACGGGCTTAGGGATAGCCCGTTTATTTTCCAATAATGTTGAAGGCCCCTGTGAAGTAAGCGTCTCAATTTGTGACGAAGTTTGAGGGCCGCTTCATCCGGTTCATTGATCGCAAAGGAATGTTCGCCTAAATTTGGTCATAGCTTTCCTCCGGAATTCTATGTGCCTGTTTACCAATTTCGAGGCCTTTTGCTGTTAGGTGCCTTGCTGTCAGAGGCCATGAGGCTGTCTGCAGCGTCTAGCCCACGGGGTGAAATTGGCTGGCTCTTCCAGCCAATATGATGTTAGTTTTGATTGATCTTCCTTATGGCGGTCCAGGCTTCCGGAAAGATCGGTTTCTGGGGTTTCTATGGTCCGGCGTCGCATTGCCCGAACATTGAGAAGCGCGAGAGCGGCGCTCGGGATCAATGTTCCGGTGATTTTGATGTACCATCGCATTGCCGATGAGAGCTTCGATCCCTGGGGTCTTGCCGTCACGCCCGACCGGTTCCGTCGCCAGGCCGAGTGGCTCTCCCGTAACCGCCTTGTTCTACCGCTGCCTGATTTTGCCCATGAGCTCCAAAAGGGCCGACTCCCGGCCAGGGCTGTGGCGATCACCTTCGATGATGGCTATGCCTGCAACGGCGCCATGGCTGCTCCCATCCTTGCTGCTTACAACCTTGCATCCACCGTCTTCCTTTGTCCGGAACTTATCACGCGAGGGGAAGAATGCTGGTGGGATGATCTTGAACGGATCATCCTCTCGAGCCATTCTGACAGGCTTGATCTGGATATCGGGAATGGGGTGCAGGTCGTGCAGTTGGGACCTCGTGACCCGGGCGACCGTGTCTGGCCCACCGATTCACCGGCGGCAACCGCGCGGCAGAAAGCTTATCTTTCGATATGGGAGAAGCTTTTGCCGCTGGCGGCGGGGGCACAGCGTACTGTCATCGCGCAACTCCGGGATCAGGTCGGAATAAGCGGTGAGCCTCGCGCCAGCCATCGCCTGATGGATGAAGCGGAAATAACGGCGGCGCACCGCCTCGGCATGGCATTTGGCGGGCATACACTCACCCACGCGGCCTTGACGGCGCGGACCGATCAGGAACTGGCATCGGAAATCCAGGGAAGCTTCGCATGGTGCAACATGCGCAATGGAGCCGCGCCGCTGAGCTTCGCCTATCCTTACGGCCTTCTGGATGACAGGGCGGTGGACCTGGCGGCAAGGTCAGGGTTCGTCTGCGCCGTCACCACAGAGCAAGGGCGTGTCAGGAAGGACAGTTCCGTGTTCAGGTTGCCCCGCCTCCGGACGGAGAACTGGACTGCCGTGAAGCTTTCCCGTGCCATGAGCAAGCTGTGACAACTGCCATGCCCGAACATCCTGGACCCGATATTTCCGTCATCCTGTGTACCTATAATCATGAGCCTTTTGTGGCCCATGCCATAGACACTGTGCTGACACAGCACACCGAATATACATTTGAGCTCATCATCAGCGAGGATGCTTCCACGGATCGTACGACGGATATTGTGCGGGAGGCGGCTTCCCGGGATCCGCGGATAAGGCTTTTCCTGTCTCCGGTCAATCTGCGGTCCAACGAGGTCGTCGCACGCGGCATCCGGGCGGCGAGGGGACGATATATGTGTTTGCTGGACGGAGACGACCATTGGCTGGTCAGGGACAAGCTCGAGCGTCAAGCCCGGCTGCTGGACCATCATCTGGATGCCTCTGCCTGTTTCCACAATGCCCTCATCGTTCGAGACGGAATGGAGACCAGTGATACGCGGTGGACACCTGCCACCCAACCGTACCGGACGAACAGCTTCGACATCTGGCGCGGCAATCCTTTCGCTACAGCAGCGGGTATGATCCGCACCGCATCACTGTTCCGTCTCGGGCGCTGGTACGAAGCGATGTTCCCCATCACTGACTGGCCGCTTTATATCCTGAGCTCAGAAACAGGGGACCTGCTGTTCATCGACGAGCCTGTTGCGGCATATCGTCTGCACGAAGGTGGCATGTTTACCTCGCTTCCCGGCAGGGCCAAGCTTGATATGATCAGCCGGACATATCGTGCCATGGACGAGGCATTTGAGGGACATCGCAGGCTCCATGCGCGCAACGGAAGCCGAGATTATTTTCTGGGGTGGGCAGAGCGCTATTTCGGCCTGGGGGATCGCAAGGAAGCCTGGCATTGTCTGAAACTGGCTATCCGGACTGGCGGGATACCTTTTGGAATATCGCCGGCGAGGCGCTGGGTCAGGGCGATAGGCTGTGGGACCGGCTGGCGGTGACCGAACAATACCGCTCCCGCATCGCCCCGCTGCCAGAAGGTGGCGATCGTCCTTTATGGTCGATCATGATCCCCAGCTATAATTGTGCACAATATCTTGGGGAAACGCTCGAATCTGTTCTGGCGCAGGATATGGGTACGTCAGCCATGCAGATCGAAGTTGTGGACGACGCCTCCACGGACAATGTGCATGAGGTTGTGCAAAAGATAGGGCAGGGAAGGGTGTCCGTTTATCAACATGCGGCGAATGTCGGACAGATAGCGAATTTCACTGAATGCCTCCGTCGGTCCCGAGGCAATATTGTCCATCTGCTCCATGGCGATGATCGGGTCCGTCCCGGCTTCTATGCTGCGATGACGTCTGCGTTTCATCAGGATCCGGACATCGGCGCGGCGTTCTGCCGATGGTCGCTGATCGACGGCGATGGGAAGCTGATCGAGACTATGCGGCAGGAGCAGCCGTGGGCTGGCCGGATACCAGACGCTCTCGCCTGTCTGGCATCGGAACAGCGCATCACCACACCATCGATCGCGGTGCGCAGATCGGTCTGGGAAACACTTGGATCCTTCGATAGCCGTCTCGAATGCGCGGAAGACTGGGAGATGTGGGTGAGGATCGCCGCCCATTATCCCGTCTGGTATGAGCCGGCTCCCCTCGCTGAATATCGTCAAAGGCCTGATTCGACGACGGATCGGAACAGCCGCTCGGCGAGAGAACTCCATTTCACCGCGCGTGCGATCGACATGATGGCTCCCATTCTTCCCGCGGCAAGCCGTGCCGAGACCAGGAAGGCGGCGCGAGAGGCCTATGCCCGCTCCGCCCTGGAGAAGGGACATCGTTATTATGCCACGGGTGATCTTTCCGCGGCACGTGCACATGCCCTTGCGGCCCTGCATCTGTCGCGCTCGGCAGGGACGCTGTTACGTGCCCTGCGCCTCGGCTTTCGCACATTGCGCGCCAGGTCGTTATGAAATTGGCGGTTCTGGGAGCAGCCGGATTTATTGGGCAGCGCATCGTGACATTGTTACGTGCGCATGGAGGTTATGCCGTTGTTCCGGTCACCCGCCGCACTACAGGCGCAATCGCTCATATGGTTGAGGCTGACGCACGGGATGAACAGTCGGTAACCCGGGTACTTCAGGGCTGCGAGGCCGTGATCGTGTCAATCGCTGGAAGTGCTGACATGATCGAAGATATCGTTGCACCGATATACAGCGCGTCGGAAAAAGCGGGTGTGTCGCGCATCATCTATCTCAGTACTGGTGTAGTGCACGGGCAAGCGCCTGACTATGGCACGGACGAAAGTTCGATGCTCAGGCATGTACAGCCATTTGCCTATAATCTGGCAAAGATCAGGGCGGAAGAATGCCTCGCCGCGATGCGCCGGGGCGGTGACGTCGAGGTGGTGATATTGCGACCGACCGTGGTTTATGGCCCCGGCTCGCGCTGGACGCAGGGTTTTGCCGATGATCTGTACGCTGACGTCGTCACTGTCTTTGATCGTGGACAGGGTATTTGCAACGCAGTCTATATAGACAATCTTGTCCACGCGATTGAGCAGGCGTTGCATGCCAAACTCGCTCCGTGCCAGGCATTCCTCATCAATGACAAAGCGAGCGTGCGGTGGCGGGATCTGCAGGAACCTGTCGCCAGAGCATTGGGGATAGACTTCGACCAGCTGCCACACTTGTCCTCGGAAGAGGTTCTGGCCCGCTATTCCGGACCATTATCCGGGCGGAGGATCCCGAACTGGATACGGCAGATAAAGCAACGAATAGTCCGTGATCATGCGTGGTCCGAAGCTGCCTATGAACAAGCCCTGTTGCAGAGTTGCCGCTATCAACTGCCCATCGCGAAGGCCGAGAAAATATTGGGCTATTCTCCGCCGGTCAGCTTTGAAGACGGGTTGAGGCGTTCGGTCGCCTCGCTTAATATTCCCGCCCGCCGGGGGCTGCCGATATGAAGCAAAAGACTGTGGATGTCGCTGTCATCATAACCAGTTATAATCATGCCCATTTTCTGGCCAGCGCAATCGACAGTGTGCTTGCCCAGAGCAGGATGCCCCGGGAGATCATTGTCGTTGATGATGGTTCCAGGGACGATCCCGCGGCGATTGTTGCCCGGTATCCGGACGTGAGGATAATCAGACAGGATAATAAGGGGCTGGCGTGCGCCCGCAACACCGGCCTTAGGGCATCGACCGCCGACCATATCCTCTTTCTTGATGCGGACGACCAATTGCGGTCCCAGGCCATTTCCTATGGTCTCGAACTGCTGGATGCTGATCCCTATGCGGCATTTGGCTATGCGGCGTATGATATTGTTACGGTGGAGGAAGCTAGGCCAGCCATTTTTCGAAGCGCGCCTCGCTGGGCCTATGCCGCATTCCTGCGAGAAAATCTTATCGGAATGCACGCAACGGTCCTGTATCGCCGGACACCGCTGGAATCCATTGGGGGATTTCGGGAGGAGCTCAGAGCCTGCGAGGATTACGACCTGTATTTGCGGTTGAGCCGGCGGTATCCTGTGACCTGTGGTTCAGCCGTAACGGCAGAATATTGGCATCATGGCGGAAACATGTCGGCCGATTCCGCCATGATGCTTACGTCGGTGCTGAATGTTCTTAGATTTCAGCGGAGTGAGGCCAGGGATGCGGGGGAATATGATGCGCTGAGGGCGGGTGTCCGCCAGTGGAAGAAACTTTATTGTGAGCGCTGGCTTCGTGCGGTTTGGCGTACGCCAGTCTCAAGGAAAATAGGGCAGGGATTTTCGCTTCTGAGGACGGCGCCATTTGAACTTGTTCTCGCTACCGCGACTTTGTTGTTCAAAAAAGTAACCGGTTGATGATCGTATCACGCGCTATTCCCAAGGTGTCGGCGATCATCATCGTACTCAACGGCGAGCGGTTCATCCGTGAAGCCATAGAGAGTGTATTGGCCCAGACCTATGATGACTGGGAATTGCTCGTCGTGGATGACGGCTCGACAGATGGCACACGGGACATTGTTGACGCCTATTGCTCAGGCGATGCGCGTATAACACTTCTCCGACATGCCGATGGCGGCAATCACGGGATGAGCGCCACGCGTAATCTGGGAATAGCCAAGGCGCGTGGGGATCTGATCGCCTTTCTCGACGCCGACGATTTTTGGTTGCCACGCAAGCTTCAGGATCAGGTCGCCATATTGGAAGCCGAGCCAGAAACAGCGATGGTCTACGGTCGAACAAAAATCTGGTTCAGCTGGAATGAGAATTCAACCGGCAAGGATTATTTCTACGACCTGGGGATAATAGCCGATCAATCCTATCCTCCGGCCAGGCCTTTCCTTTATCTCATCGACAACAGATTTCAGACACCCACGACCTGCAACGCGATGATACGGCGGGATGCGTTGATAGGTGTCGGCGGCTTCGATGACCGGTTTCGCGGGATGTTCGAGGATCAGCTCGTTTTTGCCAAGCTTATGGCTTTGCATACGATCCATGTGTCCGGCAGCCACTGGGCTGACTATCGACAACATGAGGGTTCAGCCACTGTGCTGGAACATGACTTTTGCGCAAACCATTCAGCGCATTTGCGATACTTGCGCGCACTTGACGTCTATCTGCGCGATTATTTCCCGGTGACGGATATTCGCCGCAGGCGCATTTTGCGAAAGCGGAGACTGTTGAGGTTCGCCGCCATCAGACGGTCAGTCCGGACCCTTCTGGGCAAGCGGGCCGCGGAATGAATTCTCCGCGCATCTCCGTCATCACGCCCTATCGCGATGCAAGCCTGTACCTTGGGGCCGCCATCGCCAGTGTGGAAGCGCAAAGTTTTGCTGATTGGGAGCTGCTTCTCGTCGATGATGGATCGATCGATGACAGCCGGATGATCGCTGACGCGCGCGCGGCTGCGGACCCACGTATCCGTTCGTTTTCCAACGCGCCAAATGGGAGAAGCGGTGCTGCCGGCGCGCGTAATTTTGCGCTTAAGCAAGCTGCGGGCGAATATGTTGCATTCCTAGATGCTGATGACATTTTTCTGCCGGACAAGCTTGCACATCAGTCAGCGAAGCTTGATGCGTTCCCGGATGTTGCCATGGTTTATGGGCCGACGCACTGGTGGTATCCCGATGACCCTGCCCTGGACTGGATCGAAAATGTCGGACCTGAAGCGCTATATGATGCGCCTTATCTGCTCGACGAGATTGTGCTGCTGCTCCACGGACATGTGCCCTGCATTTGTGCAGTGATGATGCGCAAGAGCATTGTGTGCGATCGTGGCGGTTTCGAAGATCAGTTCCGGCTCTATGAAGACCAGACCCTCTGGGTTAAAGTCTTTTCCTCAGAGAAAATATTGATCGACGCTGTCGTAACCGCCCAGTACCGGCAACATGGCAGCTCGGTGTCGGCTATTTCCGTGCGGGAAGGTGAGTATGACAGGATGGGCCCACATCCTGCCAGATCGGCATTTCTCGATTGGGCGGAGACCTATCTTCGAGACCATGCGCTGTACCGGGCAAGTAGCAGAAGCGCGATGCGCCGTGCCAGGGCCGCGCTTTCGGGCAAATATGCCGCGCTGAAGGTTCGTGACTGGACGGCAATACTGGCATACCGATCCCGCCGGATGCGCCGGGGGCTCCTTCGCCGCCTTCAAGGCAGTCGATGAGGCAAGGACCTTATCTCATTGCGCTGCCATATGAGCGCCGGCCGAACGACACCGTCCCATTTCCCGTACCAGCCATGCCGGTTCTCAAGACTGTCGAGAACCTCAACCAGAAGAAGCTCGGGTATTGATAAGGTCGCATCTCCATCCTCATAGATACGAAGCGCAATGCGATATACGCCGTCGTTCAGGAGATGTGCCGGTATGTCGCAGCGCAGATGATGCATACCCAAAGTCCAGCTGACGGGTCTCTCCGTTGGTCCGGAGTCGAAGACGATGATGTCCTGCTCGTTCATCAACGAAATGGATGGATTGATGACTACTTTGTCGGAGCGTATGTTCAACAGCAGCTCGATTGTGAATGCGGTATCGACGTCGATCGGCTCGCCTGACGCACCATCGATAGGTGATAGCCGCGCTTCGACTAAAGAGACTTGCCCGGAACTGGGGGCCTCGTCTTCGGTCCATACGCGATGATGTGGCGAGTGGGACTGTCCTGACGCTATTGTGGTGCGCAGATAGGTACCAAGAACATCCTTGGTTGGTCCATCCTGCGCGATCAGCCCGTCATTGATCCACATCGTCCGGCTGCAGAGCGCCTGGATTGCGGTGAGATTATGGCTGACAAACAGGATCGCTCTACCGTCGGATGTCACTTCCTCCATCCGGGAAAGACATTTTCGCTGAAATGCAGCGTCACCGACGGCAAGAACCTCGTCAACAAGCAGGATATCGCTGTCGAGATGTGCTGCCACGGCGAATGCGAGCCGCAGATACATTCCACTGGAATAGCGTTTTACCGGGGTGTCGATAAATTGCTCGATCTCCGCAAAAGCGACGATTTCATCAAAGCGCCGGGCAACGTCGCGACGGGACATGCCCAGAATGATACCATTCAGAAAGACGTTGTCGCGGCCGGAAAGATCGGGATGAAATCCCGTGCCAACCTCGAGCAAGGATCCAATATTGCCCTGGAATGCCACTGTGCCGGACGTGGGTGGAGTAATACGTGAAAGGATCTTGAGAAGGGTGCTCTTGCCAGCACCATTTTTGCCTATGATGCCGACCGCTTCGCCGGCGGCGACCTTGAACGAAACATCCCGCAATGCCCAATAGTCCGTTTCGACGGAATGTTGCGCTGCGCCCAAAAGTCTGCTGCTCCAGGAGCTTACGGATTCCCGGAGCGAACCGCGCCCTTTCTGCCCAAGGCGATACAGCTTCGAGATATGTTCTGCTTGGACAACCGGTGTCATCAAATAATATCTGCAAATCGATATTGCAGGCGCCTGAAAAGCAATATCCCGCCGAACAAAGCCAAACCGCTGATGGCGAAGGAGGAGGCTGCGTCATGGAGATTCGGGGCATGTGTACCGAGCACGGCCCATCTGAAACCTTCGACGATCCCGCTCATAGGGTTGAGGGCGAGAAGGATCGACCAATCGGAAGATATCAGCCTGGCTGGATAGGCGACAGGGGTAGCCAGCAGCCATATTTGCATCAAAAAGGGCGTGATATGTCGGATATCGCGGTACTGGACGTTTAGTGCCGCGAGGGATGCGCCAAAGCCGAGGGCCGTGCCCGCTGCCACTATGATCAAGATGGGGGCAAAGATGAGGTGGATGGTTGGCACAACGCCATAATAGGCCATAAGAAGAAACAGGGCACCGAGATTAATCGAGAAATCCACCAATGCTATCGCAACTGCCGACAACGGTAGTATGAGGCGTGGAAAATAGACCTTCTGGATAAGCTCGCCATGAGACACCACGCTGGCGGAGGCCAATGACACGCCAGTGCTGAACAGATTCCAGATGACAAGCCCGGCAAAGCAGAACAACGGATAGGGAATATTGTTTGATTGGGGGCCCAGCAGGCGTCCGAAAATCAGCGAGAAGGCAAGGCCGTAAAGCAATGGCTGAATAATCACCCACATGACGCCTAGCGCGGTCTGTTGATATCTGACCTTTACATCCCGCCAGGCAAAGAACAGGAGCAGTTCGCGATAAAGAAGCAGTTCATTGAAACCCAGCCCATACCAGCGCTGTGTCGGACGAATAATATGCGTAGGTTTCTGCATCGCGACCCCGGACCCCTGACCTCGCTCCCGCTGCCAATCGATGATATTCCCGCTCCTTCAAGAATCATGGCCAATTTCCGCAATCGGTCATAAGACTGATTGATGGCTATGGAGTAATGTTGTGGAGAAATCGAGCCGGAATCGCGCGCCATTATACAGCGCCGGCAAGGCGGTGCGGAACGCATTGCGGCGTTTGGGATCGCGATGGCGGTGGGCCGCAAGGAGCGAGCCGCTCAGCAGAAATTTTGGCTTTGATCGCGGGACCCCGATTGACCGGCACTATATAGAATTGTTCCTCGGTTCACATGCGCATCGGATAGCCGGACGGGTACTTGAGATCGGTGACGCCACATATTCCCGGCGCTTTGGCGTGGAGGCAGTTTCACAGCAGGAGGTTCTCCATGTGCACCCCGGCAATCCGGTTGCTACCATAGTCGGTGACATCTCTGATCCGTTGACGCTGGAAGATGCTGCCTTTGACTGCATCATTCTCACCCAGACCATTCACTTGATCTACGACATGAAGGCCGCTCTGCTCCAAATCCGGCGGGCATTGAAGCCGGGCGGAGTTTTGCTCCTTACCGCGCCCGGGATCACGCCCCTGGATCAATATGAATGGCAGACAACCTGGTATTGGTCCCTGAGCCCGATCGCGCTGCAGCGGCTGGTTGATGAGGTTTTTGGCTCAGGCTCGTCCCAATTCTCAAACTATGGGAATTTCTACGCGGCCTCGGCTTTCATCGATGGCGCAGCGCTCGAAGAGGTCAATATGCACAAATTGACGGGATATGATCCGGTCTTTCCGGTGATCGTCGCGGCCTGCGCTACGAAAATGCCTGCTGCCGTCAATGAAAGCGCCAGATCGTGACTTGCAGGCTGGTTGCCGGCATGAAAGGAAAGCACACGGCCGGAGCCGGCAATTCATGACTGGCTTCCGTAAAATCGGTAACGGGCTCGATCGATTGCGATCGGCGGCTCTTGACCTTGTTGACCGTTTTTCGGGTGCCGGGCCATGGCATGATGGCGACCGGATTGCGGGCGATGGTAAAAATGTCGGTATCGCCTTTCTCGGATGCGGCTTCGTTGCGGACTTCTACGCTCTCAATCTCAAGCTTCATGAAAATCTGCGGCTCGCGGGATCCTATGATCGTGATGAGGTGAAATGTCGGCATTTTTGTTCCGTCCATGGTGGCCGGCAATATGGCAGTCTGGAGGAGATGCTCGGCGACAAGTCAGTCGAGATTGTTGTCAATCTTACCAATCCGTCCCAGCATTTTGTTACAACAAAGGCAGCGCTGGAAGCCGGTAAAAACGTCTATTGTGAGAAACCTCTCGCCACTTCGATCGAAGATGCGGCGGAGCTGATCAGAATAGCCAAGCATCAGGGAGTTCAACTTTCCGGCGCACCATGCATCAGTCTCGCGCCGTCGCTTCAGGCTTTCTGCTCAGCAATAAGGGAAGGTCTCATCGGCCAGCCCAGGCTTGTCTACGCGGAGCTCGACGATGGACCAATTCATCTCATGGATCCGGGAAGTTGGGAGAGCCCGAACGGGATGTCATGGCCCTGGCGTGATGAGTTTCAGACCGGTTGCACCATGGAACATGCCGGATACCATCTTGCTTGGATGACCAAATTATTTGGACAGGCTGAATCTGTTACCGCATTTGCCGCATGCACCGTGCCTGACAAGCATCCAGATCTTCCAGCCGACGCCGTGGCGCCGGATGTCTCGATCGCGTCGATCACCTTTCAGTCCGGAGTGATTGCCCGGATGAGCTGCAGCATCCTCGCCCCCCCCGACCATTCGGTAAGAGTCATCGGGGATCTGGGTGTCCTTAGCCTTGATAATATCTGGCACTCTAAATGTGCGATGCGCCTGCAACGGTACAATTCCATCACAATGCGTGCTCAAAGCTACGACTGGATCAGACGTCATTCCGTCGCGCGCTGGATTTTTGGAGTGGGAGGAAAAAGATTGGCAGCCAGCCCACGAGTGACCTGGCGTCAAAAGATCAGACGCCATGATATGGATTATGCCCTGGGAATAGCTGATCTCGCAAATGCCCTGTCGTCGGGCAGGGAGCCGGCTCTTTCAGGGGATGCGCTTTTGCATGTCACGGAATTGACTTTGGCAATCGCGTCTTCGGCGACGGCGAACAAAGCCATCATCCTTGCTACCGCTCAAGGCAAAGCGCAGGCAGCGGATGCGCTGCCGAATTTTTAAAAGGTTTCCCTGAAGCCGATCAGTTCGGAAAGCTTGGCAGCGGCAAAAATTGTCAAACCGAAGCCTACCAGACCAAGAAACAGGGTCCAGCTGACGATATGGCCACGCACAGAATTTATAGCTGTCATTTCGGCCTCCTCATTCAACGTCTTTGAGCAATCATGTTAATGGGGGGCTATATAGCTGGCTATTCCTTAACCATTTGTCACCAGGTGATTCCGCGCCTTGCGATGGGCCAGTCAGAACCCCTGCATTTTATCAGGGGAGCATGAATGTCAGCGATTTTCAGGCTCGTTAAGACGGAATTTTCAACGCCGCGAGGCTGAATAATTGCTCTCCCAAGAGCGATGCGTAGCGCCGCACGCGCAATGCTCAAGATGCCCAATCGTAAATTTCTCACCTGTTCCACGTGAGAGCCTTCTCGCCTTGGCAATGAAGGGAGCTCGCAAGATTCGGCCAACCAGAATGCACCATTCCATTGCCGCGCACAGAGGGTCAGTCCTGAACATCTCGGTAAATGTGGCTATCGCTGAACGTGCCGCACGAGCTTTGAGTTGCCTGACAAGCAGAGTCCGGTGCGCGCGCATATTCCCCTGACGCAATCTGAAGCGCAAATCAGGTTGGCGACGTGCCAGCTCTTCGGTCACGATGGCCCTCGAACGGTTCATCTGCTGTATGTTCTGTGACATGCCCGCGGCATGAATACGATAGCCGGTCAGATAATCCCGGACCAAGGCAAACGGATAGGCTTCGGCAATTTGCAGATAAAGCTTATAGTCCTCTGATCCCTCAGCGCCTTGACGACGCAAGCTGGGATCATATCCGCCCACGGCCAGCGCGGCGCTTCTCAGGATAAGTGGTGAACTGCCGTTGCCGACAAAATTATCCTCGCAAAGTCTGCGAAGCATGTTCCCTTCTGTATTTACCTTGTGGACATATTCCAGGACGCGATCTTCTGAATCTATTGTCATAAACCAGCTATAGACGAGGCCGACACGGTGCTTCGCCGCATTGGCGGCTTCGAGCTGCCGTTTAATTTTGTCCGGAGCCCAGAGATCGTCAGCGTCAATCGGGGCGAAGTAACGGCCTCGTGCTGCCGCTATCCCCCGATTGCGCGCGGAGGCCACCCCCGCATTTGACTGCCGCAGTAGAAGGATACGGGAGTCTTCCGCCATATGGTCATCGACAATGTCAGCTGTGGTATCGGCAGAGCCATCATCCACCACTATGATTTCCAGATCTGCGTGGGTCTGGCTTCGAACGCTCAGCAGGGTCTCGTGAATGGATCGCTCGGCGTTATAGGCCGGGATTATGACGGATACCAGCTCGCCCGCGGCGGGCGCGGCTGTCGGTTCCCCAGAACATGTGAACGGGGCTAATGTCGCATCCTGAGGCCGATCTTTGAGACTAGGCAGCGAGCTCTCCATCATTATGTGTGGAAAGTGCCGCCTCGAAATAAGCGATTGTCTTCTCAAGGCCCGATTTGAGCGATGTGGATGGTTCCCACTTCAGCTCCCGCCGCGCCAGGCCAATATCAGGACGGCGCTGACGCGGATCGTCGGTAGGCAGAGGCAGCATGCGGATGGCTGAACGTGTGCCTGTGATCTCTTTAATCAGAGCAGCAAGCTCGGCGACAGTGAATTCCTCATCCCGGCCGAGATTGACTGGTCCGGTGAGAAGGGGCGCACTGCCCATCAATTTGATGAGGCCATCGACAAGGTCATCCACGTAACAGAATGACCGGCTTTGCGACCCATCGCCATAAAGGGTGATCGGCTCATTTCTGAGAGCCTGAACGATGAAGTTCGAGATCACGCGTCCGTCATCCGGCCGCATTCTTGGTCCATAGGTGTTGAAAATCCTCGCGACCTTGATCGCGATGCCATGCTGCCTGTGATAATCGAAAAACAGGGTTTCAGCACACCGCTTGCCTTCATCGTAGCAAGACCGCGGACCGATGGGATTGACCCGTCCCCAATACCCTTCGCCTTGGGGATGAATCTCCGGATCGCCATACACTTCTGAGGTGGATGCCTGCATGATCGGGATTTTCAGACGGCGCGCCAAACCAAGCATGTTGATAGCGCCTATGACGCTAGTCTTCGTCGTCTGAACCGGGTCATGCTGGTAATGGATTGGACTTGCCGGACAAGCAAAATTGTAAATTGCATCGACTTCGACGAAGAGTGGAAGGGTTACATCGTGACGGATCAACTCAAAATCCGGATGGGCGAGGAGATGATGAACATTGCGGCGACTGCCTGTAAAGAAATTGTCGACGCAGATTACCTCATGTGACTGGGCAAGAAGAGTCTCGCAAATATGGGATCCAAGAAATCCGGCTCCCCCTGTAACAAGAATTCTCATCTATTTTTTGCCCAATTGGTATCTTTGAACCATAATCTATATCTGGCGCTGCTTTCCACATGCTTAATTCATGCGCGCCGCGCTGCCCCATTCTGAGACATTGTGATGGAAGATCTGACGCGCGCTTCTGAAATTGCTCAATTTTTCTGGTCATGTGTCTTGACGTTGCGGGCGAACGCCTGGTGAAAGTTTTCGCAAGTGCGAAATGCTATGCTAGGCAGGGCGCGAACGTCATCAGAATCGCTAAGGAGTTCCATGAAGATCACGATGATTGGCACCGGCTATGTCGGGCTTGTTTCGGGTGCATGCTTTGCCGATTTTGGTCACACGGTGACCTGTGTTGACAAGGACGAGAGCAAGATCGCTGCTATCCGCGGCGGCAAGATGCCGATCTATGAGCCGGGCCTTGATGGGCTGGTGGCGGGCAATGTGGCGGCCGGGCGGCTTGGTTTCACAACCGATCTGGCCGAGGGCGTGAAAGGCGCCGATGCGATTTTCATTGCGGTGGGAACGCCCTCGCGCCGTGGTGATGGCCATGCGGATCTCACCTATGTCTATGCAGCGGCGCAGGAGATTGCGGAAGCGCTGGATGGCCCTGCGGTCATCGTGACCAAATCCACCGTGCCGGTCGGCACGGGCGACGAGGTGGAGCGGATCATGCGCGAGGCACGTCCTGATCTGGAGGTGGCGGCGGTTTCCAACCCGGAGTTTCTGCGCGAGGGCGCGGCGATCGAGGACTTCAAGCGGCCCGACCGGATTGTCGTGGGCACGGATGATCCCAGGGCGACGGCGGTCATGCGGCAGATCTATCGCCCGCTTTACCTCAATGAAGCGCCATTGCTCTTCACCAGCCGCCGGACCGCTGAACTGATCAAATATGCGGCCAATGCCTTCCTTGCGACCAAGATCACCTTCATCAACGAGATGGCTGATCTGTGCGAGGCTGTCGGCGCTGAAGTGAAGGATGTTGCCCGCGGTATTGGCCTGGACAACCGTATCGGCTCCAAATTCCTGCATGCAGGCCCCGGCTATGGCGGCTCGTGCTTCCCGAAGGATACGCTGGCCCTGATCAAGACCGGTCAGGATTATGACTCACCGATCCGGATCGTGGAGGCGGTCGCCCAGGTCAATGACAACCGCAAGCGTGCCATGGGCCGCAAGGTGATCAGGGCGCTGGGCGGTGAAGCCCGGGGCAGGAAGGTCGCCATGCTGGGCCTGACCTTCAAACCCAACACCGACGACATGCGCGATGCGCCATCGCTGGCTATCGTCCAGGCACTGGAAGATGCCGGAGCGGACATCTGTGCCTACGATCCTGAGGGCATGGAGGCGGCTGCCGCACTCATGCCGAAGGTCACCATGGTCTCTGATCCCTATGCCGCGGCAGCCGGTGCCGATGTGCTTGTCCTGGTTACCGAATGGGACGTTTTCCGCGCACTTGACCTCAAGAAGATCGCCGGCCTCATGACCGCGCCCATCCTCGTCGATCTGCGCAACATCTATCCCGCAGCCGAAGCATCAGCGGCAGGCTTCACGCTATACCGCGTCGGCGGCGTCGATGCGGCTGGTGAAGGTTAGGCAGTCACGGGAATTTGTCGACCGTATGGCGGGTGCTCGGCCTTACGATCATTTGGCCAAACGACAGAAAATCGCTTCGACCTGACGCTGCTGGATCTTTTCATGCGCAGCGAAATGATTTGAAATGAAGCGGGGACGCAAAGGTTGTAACGAGAGTGTCAAATATTCTTCATAGCGATTCTCGACAGGAAATATTCGCCATGATTGCGACTAGTGGCTTGTCCAGTACCAAAGAAGTGGGAATCCCAGGCCGGAAATAGCGCAAATTTCATGCTCTCCACGCGGTAAGTCCAATCTATTTACTGTTAATGTTTTTTTAACCCTTCGGCGACAGGACGGAGATTGGCACTTCATGGGTATACATTTTGTAGCTCTTGGTGCATGACGGAAAAAAAATCGTGGCGTGAGTGAGCAGGCAAATTGGTCTGTTTCAGGAGTTTATGAGTGGGGGAACCATAGTGGTTAAGAAGATCGTACAGACCCTCGGCTATGCTGCCGCTGCCGGTTCAGCAAGCTTTGCAGGGCAAGCAATGGCGCAGGCGGTAGAGCGGCCTATTCCGGTGCTTCCTTCAGATTATCCTACGGAGCTTGTTGGCGTATCTGAGCGATATCGTCCTGAATTCGAGGCTCCTGGTGTTTCTCTCGGTTCATTCAACCTCAGTCCTCAGGTCGGCGCTGGTCTTGGTTATATCAGTAACGTCTATGGGCGGTCATTCAACAAGGCGGATGACTTCTACGCAGCGATCAATCCCTCATTGACGTTGAGCCGTCGTGGCGGCGCTGCCACGGAAGCAAATCTTTCAGCCACTCTGTCGGCGAATCTTCGTCGCTTTTTCAATGAAAAATCGGCGAATGAAACGGCAATGCGTGCGCTTGCCAATGGCTCCATTCCTGTTGGAAATGTCTTCACTGTAAGTGGTGGCGGCGGGTTCGAGCGGGCATACGAACGTCAGGAAGCAGGCAGCTTCCCAACAGCCGCGCGCTCGCCCATCAAGGTCGATGAATTGACAGGTTTTCTCCGGGTGCGAGCAGCCGGCGCGCGGTTGCGGGTAACGGCTGGTGTCGATGTCCGCGATCAGAAATATGGCGACGCGCGACTGGGTGGAGGTCTGCGGACTGACCAAGGTTTCCGCGATTTGACGCTTTTGCGTGGAGTGGGGCGTGTCGAGAGTTCGCTGACTGGTGCGGTCAGTGCTTTCGTGGAAGGCCGGTACACGGACGTGAACTACAACCGGCAGTTTATTTCTGCTGGGGTTGTCAACCGCGATGGCGGACAGGCTGAAGGCTATCTTGGTATACGCGTAGACGCGGGTAAGCTGCGGGGTGTTGTATCAGGCGGTTACACACGGCGTACTTTCGACTCCCCCACATATCGGAACTTTGGTGGTTTGGCCGTTGATGGCGAGCTGACATATTATGCCAGCGGCCTGACGACCTATACGCTTGAAGCGCATCGCAACATCAATGAAAATGGTGATCCTGGTGTAACAGCGATGTTTAACACCGGTGCCAGATTGAGAGTGGATCACGAGCTACTACGCTACATCATCCTTTCGGGTAATGTAGGTTATGATGCTTTTTCGTATAAAAGCATTAGTCGTACCGATAAAGTAGCTTCCGTGGGCGGCGGTGTCCGCTATTTGGCGAACAGGCATTTCGAAATAAATGCCGACGTCAATTATCTGAAGCGTACAAGTAATCTGCCGCTATTTGGGACCGAGTTTAATCGTTTCCAGGGTGTCATTAGCTTGGTTGCTCGTCTTTAATAAATTTTTTACTGAAAAAAAGGGCCGTCACATAGGTGGCGGCCCTTTTTTTATATCGTTCCAAAAAGCAGCAGTGTCATCTGGATTTGAGAGACACTGGCGACACCCGAATATTATTATGGGCGTTTCACTTTCCCATTATGATCAAACGCTCCTTGGTAGTCAGTGGCTGATGTCCAGCCCTTGCATTTGCGCTTGCATGATCGGCCGAAGATGTTCCAAACAACCCGCTGGTGATACCAGGATGCCCAGTGACAAAACCCGCAGCGACCTGATGAGGAGAGCGGTCGAATTTTCGCAGTCGCCGGGCAAGAAGCGGACCCTTAATCCAGAATAGCGGATCATTTTTTGTCATGCGAAGCAGATACCATAACGATCCTCTGTCACGTGGAATAAAGGTTCGCAGGTCAAATTTACTTTGAGCAAATACAGTCGCGGAAACAATAATTTTTCCAGCATCGGTTAGGCGCTTGATGGTCTGTTCTGTAGTATAGTTACTGATATTATAGTGAATCATTGCTGTATCGAGCGGCGTCTTGTCCATTTTTTCAAAAATACCCGCGTCTATACTCTCCATGCCGGAGTAATCTATAAGGCCCTTTGTCTTCAAGTCGTCGAAAAAGCGATAAAGTTCATCGGTGAGATCCGGTTTGTCGGGGCCGTGTAAATACAGGATATCTACCCGTTCAAGGCCAAGCCTTTTCAAGCTGTCATGGAAGCTTCGTTCCATCAGTGCGCGATCAAATCCGCGTATGACTTTCCCGTCAATAAGATTGGAACCGACTTTGGTCGAGATAATTAGATTGTCGCGGCCGACACGTGCCACGAATTCGGATAAACGGCGCTCACCTGTACCCACGCCGTAACTGGGCGATGTATCAAAATGGTTTATCCCGTTGCTGTAGCAGGCTTCCAGAACGTCCTGGGCACGCTTCTCGTCATAGTCCGGCTTCGCCCATAAGGAGGAACAGCCAAAACCAAGAGCAGAAATATTCCTGCCATTGGGCAGTTTTCGAACCCATCCTTGAAGTTGATCGCTCATCAGGCATCGACGCTTTCAAGGATGCGGCTTTCCTTTTTAATCTGATGGGCTTTCCATGCTTTTAGCAACAGGCTGGAAGGATGTGGATCACCATGGTGCAGCAGCATTGTCGCCCGGACTACATCTTCGGAAACAGGGAAATTGGTATGATATGTCCGATATCCCCAGAAGAAATACAGGTTTCCAGGTTTCAGAATCTTGATGTCGAGCTCGCTGTCATCTGCCGGTAGCTTGTCTGTCACACGGCGGCGGTACCAGCCGCTTTGAACGATGGCTTTTTCCAAAATGTTGAGCCAAGCAAAAGCACGATATCGCCGCTTGTTCGGGAAAATGAGCAGCTCGCCGGATTTTCTTTTCGGTCCCGGCGGAATGAAGACGGGAACGAGCGCAGTAATGACATATTTGTCGTAATGATAGATGAGTGATTTGCCTTCGCCGGACGCGCCAGCGACCACGCGCAGAACAGTATAGATCTCTTCATCAGTGGCGGCAGAAGGGCAGCCTATTCTCGCCAGCTCACCCATCAGAGCCTGGATATCAGGGTCGGCGCCTAATGTATGAGGAGGCGTTCCCTTGTTTCGGGATGGCCAGGTCAGTGCAAAATACCGACGGCCTTTTTCGGACACGAGCCCATTGACGTAGGATTGCGCCTCCTCGATCCATTTGGGATCGATGGCGTTCTCGATACAAGCGAAACCATTTTGATCAAGTTCTGCGGCAATAGCCAATGGATCAAGCCGCCTTGTCAGAACCGACATATCTTCATCTCCAAAATGTTGCGCGCATGTCACGCTATGCAGTCCGGATCATCAGTTGCCTTATTTCCAACGCGACTTTCGATAGCTCGTTGGTCCAAAATCCGTCATCCATTTGTATATTGTCTGTACCATGAAACGAACTTTGGTGCGCCCACCTCGAGGGCCGTGGCTGGATGAAAGCCAAGATCGTTGGAGATTGCGCTGATGTCGGCGTAGGTTGCGTGCACATCCCCGGGCTGCATGGGCTGCAGGTCTATGACGGCTTTTTTGCCGCAAGCGTCCTCGAGGATCTGGATGAGGCGCATCAGCTCCTCTGGCTTATGATTGCCAATATTGTAGACGCGGTGGGGTGAACGGCTTCCTCCGGCCTTCTCCGCGCCATCATCGGGCGGCGGATTGTCATGCGCTGCGATGACTCCGGCAACGATATCATCGATATAGGTGAAGTCCCGCTGCATCTTGCCATGGTTGAACACGGGAATCGGGTCGCCTGCGAGAATCTTTTTTGTAAAGATCCACATCGCCATGTCGGGTCGGCCCCATGGCCCATAGACTGTGAAGAAGCGAAGGCCCGTCTGCGGCGTGCGGTACAGATGCGCATAGGTCTCGCTCATCAACTCATCCGCTTTCTTGGTCGCGGCGTAGAGGGAGACGGGATGATCGGCGCGATCCTCCACCCGGAACGGCAGGCTGTCATTGCCGCCATAGACCGAGGATGACGAAGCATAGACCATGTGCCGCACCTGCCGGTGGCGGGACAGTTCCAGCATGTTGACGTGCCCGACCAGATTCGACTGCACATAGGCATGCGGATTTTCGAGCGAATAGCGCACCCCGGCCTGGGCGCCCAGATGAATGATGCTCTCGATCGCATGCCCCTCAACCGCCGCCAACAACGCCGCATTGTCGGCAAAGTCACATTCCATGAATGAAAACAGCCCATTGTATTCCGCCTGCAACCGGGCGATGCGATCCTGCTTCAGCCGGACCGTATAATAGTCGTTCATATTGTCCAGGCCAATGACGGCGCGACCCGCCTTCAGCAGCGCGTCCGCAACATGCATACCAATAAAACCGGCAACACCCGTGACCAGAATTGTCATTGCCAAACTGAATCCTTTCGACCGCTTTCGCGTCTGCAGACAAAGAACCTTCGCTCATTATCTGGTTTCTCGCCTATCAATGCGGCAGTTGTGTGACGCAGTGCAACAAGAGTCTATAGCGGAATTAGGCAAGCGCGTGTTGGATTGCCCGTGCCGATATGGGACGGCCTGTGAGAAGAATGTTATAATGTGCAGAGCGACCGGGCACCTATGTAAGCATTAGCAATATCAAGGAAATCGGGGATCATTGCGCAGCAGACATATTTTTAGGGCGTCTTGCCTTGATTCATCGCGCTTCGGGAACTTACTGCCATTTTTACCTTGTGGCCTTGATGCACCGCATCATAAAAGGCAAAGGATTGAATCAATTGGATATGGTCAATGGGGTAGGTCGTGCAGCAATGTGCAGAGGCAAGTGCCGCCTAGCGTTTTTCACCACGCCGACGGCGCGGGATAATAGTCCGCGCTGAGGTATGAGAAAAATGTGGTAGAAACTCATTTGATGGTAGGCTTGGAGCAACGAATGGACCTGCATGGTCGGCCCCTCGTGATCGCGCACGTCCAGACCCGTATGACAAAGGGTGGCGGAGCTGAAGAAAATGTGTGGGCGAGCTGCGTGCACCAAGCCAATAGCGGGCATACGGTCCACTTATTTGCCGGTTCTGAATCCGATATCGCTTTCTATAAGGGGCTCAGCGGCAACATTCAGGTCCATCTTGTTCCATCGATGATTAGGGCGCTTTCACCGAAGGCTGACTACGCGGCCTATCGCGAAATGGCGCAAATGTTTGAAACAGTTCGTCCTGATATTGTGCACACCCACACAAGCAAGGCAGGTATAGTTGGGCGCCTTGCAGCCAAGAAAGCTGGCGTGCCGGCGATCATTCATGGTGTGCATATTCTGCCTTTCAGCAATACTGGCCTTTTGCAGAAGCTGATTTATTTGAGTGCGGAGCATGCGGTCGCACCAATAACAGATCATTTCATACATGTGAGCCGTGGCACTAGGGAGGCATACCGTCGGGCAATGGTTGGCCGCCGCGCCACGCACTCGGTGGTGCGATCTGGAATGATGATCGAAAAATTTCGCGGAGCGGCATGGCCTGACGACTGGCAGGCCATATTAGGTGTGTCTGATCGAGATCAAAAACCGCCAACGATCCTGATGATGGCGGCGCTGGAAGCACGGAAGCGCCACACGCAATTCATCACGGCATTCGCCAATGCCACCGTCAAAGGTGAAAATATCCGCTTACTCCTCGGCGGCGAAGGTCCGATGCATGCCACTCTTGCACGTTTGATCGAGGAGCTTGAGGTCGGTGACCGGGTCAAGTTGCTCGGTTATAGAAAAGATCCGGAATGCCTTGTCGCGATGGCGGATGTTGGTGTCCTTGCTTCTCTCCGCGAAGGGTTGCCGCGGGTGGTTGTGCAATATCTTGCCGGGGGCATTCCTGCCGTTGTCAGCCCGCTGGAAGGCATCGCCGAAATCGTCGACCCCGATTTCAATGGCATCATAGCCGCAACCGATGATGCTGGTCTTGTCGCGGAGGAAGCCGTTCGTCTGGTCAGGGATCCTGTGCTGCTGGAAAGGCTCACAGGTGGGGTAAAGGCAGCTGCCGTAGATGAATGGACGTTTGAATCCATGTATCGGCAGATTGACGATTCCTATTCAGTTGCACTGGAGCGGCCGGCAGTGAAGCGCAGGCTTAGTCGTGTCGAGAGGCGGGAGGGCGTCGCAGCGACGGATCCCTCGATCGACGCACTCCAGGGTTGAGGCTTCTTGTTGCTGAACCAGGGAGAAATTTAGCGACGTTGCTGTCGTAGCAGATCATAGGGTCTGCGTAGCAGGCGGCATGTCGCTCAGTACGAAATTGATTGGGGACAAATGTCGGTTTCGATCATAATTACCTGTTTCAATGAAGGTCGATATATTCCAGACACCGTCCGATCGGTATTGGATCAGACCCATGCGTCCTTGATCGACAAGATTGTAATCGCGGATGATGGATCTGATGCGGAGACCATACAGGTCTTGCAGGATATCCAAACATGGGATCCGCGTATCGAGATCATTTACGGTCGAGGCGGCTTGGGCCTTCCAGCTAATCGGAACCTGGCTGCCGCACGCTGCAGTTCAAAATATCTGGCCATTCTTGATGGTGACGACATCTGGACAGCAGACAAGCTCGGGCAGCAGGTCGCGATGCTTGAACAGGATGAAGGCATCGGCCTTGTCTATTCCAACTATTATGCCTTTCCGGACGGCAATATCGCGGCGGCCCGTGTCGCCGGAGTGCTGGATATCACAAAGAACAGCGGAGGACCGGAAGGTAGCCTGGCTCGGGCCTATTTTCTCAATGATCCTCCCATCATACCGTCAACCATTGTCGTGCGCAGGGACCGCTTTGAGGAGATAGGTGGCTTTGATGGTCAAATCAGGGTGTTTGAGGACACTGATTTTTTCCTGCGGATGGCACAAGTCTGCAAATTTGGGCTGGTCAATGCACCGTTGATGTACAAGCGGGGCAGAGCTTCCAGTATAACAGGCGGGCGGGCGGATCTTATGGCGCATCACGCTTTTGTGGCGTTGAAGTATGCGGCGGCTGAGCCGGCCTTTTATCCTCTTGTCCCGAAGCGGCTCGCTGAACGTGCGAGAAAGCTCGGCAATCAGAAATATCTCTTGGGTGATCGAAAAGGGGCAGTCCAACATCTACGATTGGCTACCAAACTCGACATATGGAATTTTCGAGCGTGGGCTTCGTGGATAGGGGCGGCTTATTTTCATGGGACCATCGAAACGCTTTTTGGCCAACGCTTAGCTAAGCGTCGCATGGCTATCGGCAGTTTGAAGAGTAGCAACACGCAAAAAAGAGCGTCTGCCGTTGTCCTTTCGGTGGAATATCCACCATTTCCGGGAGGCATTGCCACATATTGCGGGCAGGTCGTGAATGAACTGCGCAAAAGGCAAGTGGATGTCAGCGCAGTCGTTGCGCGGCATGATGGATTTCCGATGCAGGCGGATTCAGCCGGCACTTTCCGATATTTCAAGCATAATCATATTGGTTTGGTCAGTGCCCTTAAGGCATTCAAAATCCTTGCTCAGAAACAGGATGCGATTGTCCTGGCCGCAGACAGCCGTACCACTATTCTGGTCGGGATCTGGGCTTTCTTCAGTCGGAGGCCCTACCGTGTCATGCTGCATGGCAGCGAGGTATTGAAATTTGCCAGTGGATCGCTTCTTGGCCACCTTATGGCGCCTTTCTACAGGCGTGCGGAACTGGTGCTCGCCAACTCCAGGGCTACGCTCGACCTTTTTGAAAAACGCTTCGGCAAATCTGAGCGTAACCGGGTAAGCTATCTTGGCGTGAATGAAGATAGTAGGAGGCCCCCATCTGCGGAATTCCACCATCCCGACCTGCAACGCTTGGCCAATGATGAAAGGATTGTTTGCACGGTCGGCCGTGTGGAATCGCGCAAAGGGCAATTGGAGGCCATAGCAGTGATCGCCGCTGCCCAGCGAGATCACGGGATGGAGCCAGTGACCTATGTGATTGGCGGCCTGTTCGATGATGAAGGCTATCCGGAAGCACTTCAGAATGCTGCCGACGAAGCGGGGGTGGTAATCATCCTTACAGGGCGGTTGAGCGAGGATGATGTGCGGCTGCTCTATCATCGTTCCATGGTTCATATTCTGTGCGCGCAGCCCATAGCTACAAAGATTGAGGGGTTTGGCTTGGTTCTGCTGGAAGCTGCCGCCCAGTATTGCCCTACCATTACGACCAATGTTGGTGGCATCCCGGAAGTGATTGGACCTGACAACGATCTTGTATTTGCGCCCGACGATATCCCTACAATGGCGCAGACGTTGGCGTCATTATGTGCCAATCGAAATTTGCGGGAGAAAGCAGCGGCTGAAGCCTATCAAAGGCTGGCGCTGTTTTCGTGGAGCAGCTGCGTCGACAAGACATTTCCTGAATTTGCCGTACCTGAGGATTTGCAGCTTTCCAGGCTGGCGTCACCTGAATCAGAGATGGCCGCATAGTCATGTCAGCTTCTACTCCGGCGGCTTCCATAGACCGGCTAATTCTCGTTACAGCGGCCTATTTTCCTGACAGCTATGGCGGCGCTGAAAGGCAGGCAAAGATACTCGCGGAGGCGCTGGGTCGCCTCGGTGTCCATGTCACCATAGCAGCTCCCACGATCTCGCCAGATGCCCCATTATTCGAAGAAACAGAATTTGGTGCCGTAAGGCGCGTCAGGGTCGCACATTATCCAAATTACGGCGGTCTTCGTATGCCGTCGACCTTGAGATGGACTCGACGGCTTCTCAAAATGTTCAAGCGCGAGGAATGGGCGGGAGTACCCGTTTATGTTTTTCACGCCCGGTTGCACGCGTTGGCAGCTGCCTTACTCTCTCGCCAATTGCGCTCGCCTTTGGTGTTAAAACTCGGCGGAGGCGGAGAATCCTCAGATTTTCACGCTCTGGATGAAAAGCGCTATTTCTACGGGAAAATTATCAAGCGCTATTTGCTTAATCAAGTTGATATATTTGTTTCCAACGGAAAACAGATAACTCAAGATTTAAAAGGTCTTGGCGTCGCAAGTGAGCGAATTGTTGAATTTTTTAACGGGGCTATTCTTCCAAATTATCACGACGTGCATTCCGCAAATATGCAAAAAATTGGAAATAAGTTTATATTTACTGGGCGTATTATAAAAGATAAAAATATTGACCTGTTGTTTAGTGCGGCTTCTGAGGTTGCGCGCCATCGTGAAGTAAGATTCGTTATAGTTGGCGATGGCGAAGAAATGGGACGCCTTGTTCATGAGGCTGCGCATTTGGGCTTGAGTAAATCTTTTGATTTTACAGGATTCCAGTCAAATGTGACCGAGAGACTTTTGGGCTGTGATTTTTTCATATCAGCATCCACGCGAGAGGGTCAGTCTAATTCACTTCTTGAAGCTATGTCTTGTGGGTGTATTCCTGTAGTGGCAGCGGCCAGTGGAGTTGACGACGTCGTCGAGGACGGAAAAAGCGGATTTATTGTAAAAGATGTTAGTGCCGCTGCATTCATCGAGACGATTAATAGGGTATTGGATCTATCTGCGGAGGACCGAGGAAAGTTATCTGAAGCCTCTCGATCATATGCGGAAAATAATTTCGGCATTGAGGCAATAGCATCTAGGACTATCTCGGCCATTAGTGCGGCGACAACCGCTCAATGATACTGGGATACTAAACCGTGCTATCGTCGGTGCAACACTCTATTCTGCAGCTACGAAAGACATGATGGTCATTCCTGACATTCAAGAGAGAATTGTCTCATGAGTAGAGATTTCGAGCATCAGCCTTACCCTCCCATGCGCTTAAGGAAGACCGCGGTATATATCCGTAACGCAGCGCCAATAATATCTGAATATGAAAGTTTAGCTATACAGGCTGCTACCTTAGGGGTGATAGCCACACTGGCTTACAAGGCTCAGACATTATGCCTTCTACTGATGGCATTCCTCATATCACGAATTCACAAAATTGGATTTTCTTGGATAAATAGCCGCCTTCCTGCAGTTCTGGGTGTTATATATGTAGCACTGGCGACGGTAACAGCCTTGTTCGTTTCACAATCAGCCGGCATTTATAGAACTTTGCAATTTTTTATTGTGATTCTCAGTACTTTTGTGATGGTTGGGCATATATTTTCATTAGATCAGGATAAATTATATAGATTTATTAAATATTTATCCATTCTATGCATTGCGATTATGATTCATATTATATTTTTTCATGTGAGTACAAATAGAATTTTTACGTGGAAATATCTATATGATACGAAGATTGATATATCTCTTTGCATAATTATACTTTTTATATTTGAAGATAAAATAAAGGGGCATTCGAGAATTTTGTGGGGATGCGCACTAATCGCTTTAATAACGTGTGTTTTGATGAGTGGTGAGAGAAAGGCTTACCTTTTATTTATAGCAATATGGGCAATATCGAATTCACCTTGGCAAGCGAAGCTTGTTGGATTGCTGACAGCCGTATTGGCTATTTCCATTTTTTTAGCAGCCTCATCAAAAGACTCTTACGTCGCGCGACAAATTAACAGTTTTTCTCATTCGACAAAGGAAATTCCTACAAGATACTTTTTCTCTGTCTCTTCAATAGGAGATCAGAGCGATCTTGTTCGTGAGTTTGTAAACAGAAACGCGCGCCTGTTGTTCAAAAGCAATCCTGTATTTGGACTGGGAGCGACGGGCTATGGAGAATGGGCACAGAAGACCTATGGTAATCTAAAACAGTCAAGTGGACGTTCGATGAATGTTCATGGTGAAATCAACAGGATTCCTGTTGAGAATGGGTTAGTAGGCATTTTTGGCGTAGTTTTATATCTTGCATCTTGCTTATTTTTCATATTTAATTTTGTTAATGATAGAGGATTGTTCAGATCATCATCTATGGTAAGAGGTGTTCTATATCTGTACATATTTATGATTTGCTACAATTATTCGGAAGCGATGGACACCACGATGATGGTATTGATCGCAGCTGTAGGTTTGATCGCTGCCGGATTGCCCAGATCGGTACATAGTCCCCGCGAGGCGGCTCACCGGTTGAATAGGTTGGCCAAGGACTCAGCTGCATTTCCAGCTTCAACCACCATGCTAAGTCGGGGTGAACGCCCCTTTGGTCTGCTTCGAAAGCGTAGAAATCTAACACGCCCAGCGAGGCGATAGGGTTGAATGGTATCGTCTCTTCGTGCGGTGATGCTGACCCTCTGAGAAACGAGCGGTCCGGTACGAAGCGAGCTTGCGCACTTCTTATCGAGGCTTAAATATCCAATATGTCCCCCAACAGCTATTTAGAGAGCTCTGTAGATGACTTTGCAGGCTGATAGGCTCAATAGATTTTTGACCAGATCACGCCCAGCAGGCTCTATGTTAAGTTGAAGGGTAAGTGTCTCGCCTTGCGCAGAATCCATCACAGGACTTAAGGTGACTAATTGGATTGCTGGAACTACTATGGCGAGAAGGATTGACAACATGCGCGCAGTGAGAAGATGTGGCTTCACTCTCATGTGTGTTTTTTTCGCTCACCCACTGGCCGCTAAACCGCCATGGACGGAACAATATCGAGGGATGAGCCTGCCGGAATTGCGGAGCGAGCCCGTACATCGCATCGAATTCAACCAACGTGATGATCTCAAGGACAACAGATTACATCTGAAGCAGCATACGGATTATGGAGGGAGCGTTTTTGATGAAAAAAACGGGCCAGCTTATAACGTGGCGCAAGGCGCCCTTCAAATTACCGCCTACAAGACAGCTCAGGGGAAGATACGTTCCGGCAGTGTGCAATCGGCGTCTGATAAGCAAGCGAATAAGGGGGCGCGCACCGCATTTAATAAAGACTCTTTTGTTATGAGCGGCGGTTATTGGGAAGCTCGTATAAAATGGCCCAACGCGGTTGGCACCTGGGGAGCATTCTGGCTCCTTAGTTTGGATGATCCAAAATCGAGAGGACATTTGGAAATCGATGCCATTGAATATTATGGCAAGACCGACGCCAGAGGTCATCATCATGCAATCCATCGTTGGCATGAACCCGGTAAGAAAAATGTGCATAGAGGAGACTATACGGGCATGGATGCCATCAAAGATGGTGATTGGCACACTTACGGCGTTGATTTGAGGGGGATAGCGAAAATCGATGATACCCCGGCAATTGTAATTTACATGGATCGAAAAGAAGTCGGCCGTTATCCGGCAGATCCTGATTTTTTCACACGTCCATTTTATTATGTACTGACGCTTGCAATTCAAAAAGGTAGCAGTGAAAAATTCGAGTTTCCTCAAACTATGATGGTAGATTCAATTTCCGTCTGGAAATGATGTTATATGAACACCGAGATTTTCTGGTCAAAGAACCATCTGTATATGCTTTTCTTTGACCGGCGTTACATAATAAGGTTTAGGCTTGGCGTACGCAATAATATGCAGAGCCTTAGATGGTGGAAGGCATGTCTTTTGCGGACTTGTCGCAGCATTTGCTTAGATTCGTCCGCGGCTGTCCCTGCCTGGCATTCGGAATGGTCGCAGTGTTCGCCATATAGATGTCTCGAGTATACCCGGCAGTATCAAGCAGAAGACGGTGCAGCTTGAGTTCTGGGCTTTCCTTGTTGTAAGCCGTTTCTCGCGGAGACGGACGTTTGCAATGAGACGCGCCTTGTGGGGTGGGCCCAATTCTCCGAAGATCCATGCGGTTCAGGCCCGAGAAGACTGAGGTGTTGCGGGTTCACTGGACATTGTGGTTTCGGCCCCAGCATCCGCCAGACGTTGCTTGGCAATGAATGAGAATTTTTTGCGCATACGCAAGATCGGCTCTTCTACGAGATGCCACGAAAGCATTGCGAAACCGATAATAAAGGGCATCGACATGAGGAACTGTGTCGTGGGCGAGACCACGCTCTTAGAGCCCGATCCGAAAGTTGTTGAGCAATACCAGCATCTTGTGATTCAGCCGTCTTTGTCGAGAAGATGGAGGAAGCGATGGGATGGACTGGTATTGCTCGGCGCGAGCATAGCCGTGATGGATTGCGATATCCAAGCGATTTGACCGACCGAGAGTGGTCGGTCACCGCGCCGTTCGTGCCGCCGGCGAAGTCTGGCGGGCGGCGGCGCACGACGGACATGCGCGAGGTGTTGAATGCGCTGCTCTACATTGCATCGAGCGGCGGCGCGTGGCGGATGCTGCCCAAATGCTTCCCGCCGGTCTCGACGGTGCGGCGGTATTTCTACGCTTGGCGGAACGCCGGATTGTTCGAGACGATCAACACCGTGCTGGTGATGAACCTGCGTGAAATCGAGGGGCGCGAGGCCTCGCCATCGGCCGGAGTGATCGACAGCCAAAGCGTCAAAACCACGGAAAGTGGCGGGGTTTGGGGCTATGACGCAGGCAAGAAAATCAGAGGCCGCAAGCGGCACATCCTCACCGACACCTGCGGATTTCTGATCTTCATCCTCGTCCACGCCGCCGATGTCCAGGACCGTGATGGCGCAGTCGATGTGCTCAAAGCGGTCCGTTTCCGTTTCCCCTGGTTGCGCCATGTGTTCGCCGATGGCGGCTACGCCGGAGACAAGCTCAGGGACGCGCTCAAGGCTCACGGAAGCTGGACCATCGAAATCATCAAGCGCTCCGATACCGCCAAAGGCTTCGTTCTTCTGCCACGCCGCTGGGTGGTTGAACGAACCTTTGCATGGCTGGGCCGGTGCAGGCGATTGGCCAAAGACTGGGAGAAAACCATCGAAAGCTCAACGGCATGGGCGCACATCGCCTCAATCCGTATGCTCGCACGCCGCACCGCAAGATACTGCTATGCTTGATGAACTTTCGAATCAGGCTCTTAGTCAGGCCATAAACGATTTGTTGGATCGGAAAGCCGTAAAGATAGATGCCATACGAGTAATCCCCGCGATGAAAAAGAGGCAATTTGGGTAGCTTTGTAACCCCCCAAAACGCCATAATATAGACTAGCGGGAATGAGGCGATCCAGTTTAGCGCAACCACTCGTGCTAATGGTGAATCTGGCTTCACGAATATCGCAAAGACCGCGCAAAGCGTCAGGCAAGCCAAAAATAAACGACGATCATAAGGGATCTTATGCCGCAGTTGAAATATTGAGATGCCTAGTAAGAAACACACCAGCAGCTTAGACCCGCGCCCACAGAACAGCTCAAAAATTAGCTGCTCCGCCAAATTGCCATTGGACGGAATTTTTAACAGCTTAACTGCCACGCCGCCTACCATGAACGAAATGGCGGACACGATCGACACGGATGCCATATGCAATGTCCGGCTCAGTACGAGCATTGAAATGAGAACATAGCATAAGATTTCGAACGGGACGGTCCAGAGCGAGATATTGACTTTGCTTGACGGGTGATCAAGAAAAACGCCTGGTAGATCGTAATGAATGTAGCCTGTTATATTCAGGAAATACGTGAAAAATTCTGGCTGGCTAACATAGATATTGATTGAATAAGCCGTGATAAGGGGACCCATTATCAGCGCGGCAAAGAAGATATCGACGGCTAGCGCCGGTACAATTCTGAGGCTGCGATTGATGATGAAATCTTTAAGCCGCAGTCGAAGCGCGCTGCCGGTAATCAGGAATCCGCTTAGACTGAAAAAAATCGCAAGCACCCAGTAGGTCATAAACCATGTCGGCTGAAGTTTCTCTGGCTTTAAACCCAGCACAGACCATGCGTGCATATAAACGACCATGGATGCCAAGAATATTCTAAGAAAATCAAATCCTTGACCAACTCCACGAGACGCATCAAGCTTTGACCCGATAGTTTCGTTCGAATTAAATTTGAAAGTGTTCATATCGTCACCTCCAGTGACCATCATGACACAGAAACGCATCGCCTCGTTAACGGAGTTGTGCGCCGCAACATGCAGAATATCGCTCATTTCCGGCAACTCACAGATTGCTCTACGCAACTGCATCAGGCGGATCAACGAAACGGTCGGCTTGGAGGGTATTGCAAGGATGAGTCAGCATGGCTGATTCGGGCATCGGGATCTCTTGCTAGATCTTTGTGCCGAAATCCAATGATCGTGCACAAGGTCACATCCCGACAGACTTGGCAGTAAGTTTTTCTCTGGCGGTGGCGTGCCGACTTCGGATCGGCACGAACGATTATGCGAATGCGGCATTTCTCGTCCTTCCCAACATCGAGCGCGATGCCGACGTGCGCACTGTGCCACATCCGCCAGAAACTCAGCTTCTTCTAAAAGCACCGGCTTTCGCTGCCGTAGGGGGCGTTTTCGCTGTGCCTTATAGCTTTGGATCGTATGCCAAGTCGCGGGTACCAAAGCGTAACTGTCAGGCGTGGTCGCCCAGTGCAATACGCGGAAAAAATCGCTCTGTAGGGTAAGCGCTGTGCTCAGGTCACGGCGGTCCAAGGCATGAGACCACCGACCGCGTGTGCTGGGTGGCCCGCGGCTAGTTTGGTGAGGGTCTCGGTCATCCAAGCATGCGGGTTGATATCCGAGATCTTGCAGTTCTCGATCAGCGTAGCGATCACCGCCCAGTTGTCGCCGCCTTCGTCAGAGCCTGCGAAGAGCGCGTTCTTGCGATTGAGGGCCAAGGGTCGGATCGATCGCTCGACGGTGTTGGAGTCCAGTTCGACACGGCCGTCCTCGAGGAACAGCGATAGACCCTTCCAGCGGGTGAGCGCGTAGCGGATGGCATCGGCGAGCTTGCTCTTGGCGCTGACCTGGCGAAGGCGAGCCTCGAGATAAATGTGCAGGTCATCGGCGATGACGCGGGCCCGTTCGGCGCGCACAGCGCGACGCTGTTCCGCCGAGGCGCCACGAATCTCGTCCTCGATCGCGTATAGCGTGGCGATCCGACGCAGCACTTCGGTCGCTACCGGCGACTTGTCCGCCAGCTCGTAAAACTTCCTGCGAACGTGCGACCAACAGAAGGCGAGTTGAATCTGCTGCCGCCGCTTGGCGAGCGCGGTGTAGCCGCCATAGCCATCGACCTGGAGGATGCCGGCGAACTCTCCAAGATGGGCTTCCGCCCGCTCGCCCTTGCGGTCAGCGGCATAGACATAGGCGACCATCGGTGGATCGCCGCCGCCCCATGGTCGGTCGTCACGGGCGTAAGCCCATAGCTGACCGGTCTTGGTCCGTCCGCGTCCGGGATCGAGCACTGGTGCAGTGGTCTCGTCGGCAAACAGCCGCTCCGATCGTCGCAATCGCTCGAGAATGTGGTCCCGCAAGGGTCGCAGATACCATGCTGCCCGCCCAACCCAGTCCGCCAAAGTGGATCGATCAAGTTGGATGCCCTGCCGGGCGTAGATCTGAGCTTGGCGGTACAATGGGAGGTGGTCGGCGTACTTGGCGACCAGCACCTGCGCGATGAGCGCCTCGGTGGGGATGCCGCCCTCGACGATCCGCGCTGGTGCCGGGGCCTGAACGACTGCGCTCTCGCACGAGCGGCAGCCGTAGCGCGGACGGCGGGTGACCAGCACGCGGAACGTGGTGGGCACCACGTCGAGGCGCTCGGCCACGTCCTCACCGATCTGATGCAGCGCCCCGCCACAGCACGGGCATGCCTTATCCTTGACGTCGATGATCTGCTCGATCCGCTCCAGGTGTGCGGGCAGCGAGCCGCGGTTGGCCCTACGAGGTCGTTCCCCACCGGCCTTGGCGATCGCTGCTTCACGGGCAGCGCGGGCCTTGCCAAGTGCCGTCTCGACATCTTCCAGGCCGAGCTGGAGCTGGTCGGGATCCAGTTGCTCGGACCGCGCGCCGAACCGGTGACGCATGTGTCATCGGGCGTGCAAAAATCCTGAAAAGTGGGCTTTGAAAATTCCCTAGTTGGTGGCCCCTTCATCCCATTCTGCCGGGGCTAGCCCCGGCAGAATGGGATGAGCCGACATCGATCTCATCTCCATTGCGACGTGGAGGCGGGGCTGATGATCCGACTTGGAGAACTGATGATGATCCTGGAGCTGTATCGGCAGGGTGTATCGATATCTGCCATATCCCGACGTACTGGACGCGACCCCAAGACGATCCGCAAATATATCGAGCGTGGTGTCGAGGCGCCGGCCTATAAGCCGCGCGCTGTAGGGCGCCCTGGAAAGTTGGCGCCATTTATCAAGTTCCTGGGCGAGAGGGTGGCTGCCTTCCCTGAACTGAGCGCAGCGCGGCTAACGCGGGAGATCCGTGAAATGGGCTACACCGGCGCCTATACGGCGGTGAAGCGCCATCTCGCCGCGATCCGGCCCGACCATGGACCCAAGCCCTATGAAGTGCGCTTCGAGACGCCGGCGGGCGTTCAGGCACAGGTCGACTTTGCGCGCTTCGTTGTCGATTTTACCGATGACCCAGGCCCGAGCCGGATCGTATGGCTGTTCAGCCTGGTGCTGGGGCACTCGCGGCACCTCTTCGCCCGCTATGTGCTGCATCAGGATCTCCAGACGCTGCTGCGCTGTCACATCCAGGCCTTCGAAGCCTTGGGCGGCGTACCGATCGAGATCCTCTACGATCGCATGAAGACGGCTGTCCTGGGGGAGGATGATGCCGGCCACATCATCTACAACCGTTCGCTCATCGCGCTGGCGGCGCATTACCGCTTCCAGCCTCGGGCATGCCGGCCCTATCGCGCCAAAACGAAAGGAAAGGTCGAGCGGCCCTTCAGCTATATCCGGCAGGACTTCTTCCTTGGGCGCACCTTCCGCAGCCTGGAGGATCTGAACGCACAACTGGCTGACTGGCTCGATACTGTCGCTAATGTCCGGGTCCACGGCACGACGCAGAAGATCGTGTCGGAAGCCTTTGCAGCAGAACAGCCCGAGCTGCAGAGGCTCCCTGATCATCGCTTTGGCGCGGTGCTCAAGCTTGAGCGACGCGTCAGCAATGACGGGTTCGTATCGATCGGCGGCAACTATTACAGCGTTCCTGATCGCGCACGCCGGGTGCTGGAGATCCAGCAGATGCCTGACATGATCCGGATCCTGGATCTGGGGCACATCATCGCCGAGCATCCCGTGCTGGAGGGGCGAAAACAATATCGCATTGATCGCGCCCACCGCACTGGCAACGCCAAGCGCAAGGCGCCTATGCCGACAGAAATTACCATCGGTCGCATTGGCGATCATGTTCCGACCCGTTCGCTCGCCTTCTACCAGGCTGTGGGTGCGCAGCTCGCCATGGGAGACCGCACATGACACACAGCTCTGCATCGTCGCGCGTCGACAATATCCGCAAAAGCCTCGTCGGCCTCAAAATGCCCCGCGCGCTGGAAATGCTCGACGCCACGCTTCGCCGCATCGAACAGGGGCAGATCGACGGCATCGAAGCGATCGACGATCTTCTTGCTGAGGAACTCAGCCTACGCGAAAACCGCCGGATCAAAGCCGCACTGCGCATGGCACGCCTGCCTACACTCAAAACCCTGGCCGGCTACGACTTCTCGTTCCAGCCCTCGCTTGATCGTAATCGGGTCATGGCGCTGGCTGGGCTCGACTTTATCAGCCGGGCCGAGGTCGTGCATCTGCTCGGACCGCCAGGAACGGGCAAGAGCCATCTTGCCACCGCGCTTGCCGTCGAGGCGGTTCGTGCCGGAAAAAGCGTCTACTTCATCCCACTCGCTGATCTGGTCGCAATCCTCGCAAAGGCGGAGCGTGAAGGCGCGTTACGCGAGAAGATCCGGTTCCTGTGCCGCTGTTCGCTGCTGGTGGTCGATGAGATCGGCTATCTTCCGGTCACACCAGGAGGCGGGAATCTGTTCTTCCAGCTCGTAAATGCGCGTTACGAAAAAGGCGCCATGATCCTGACCTCCAACCGCGGCTTCGCCGAATGGGGCGAGGTCTTCGGCGATCCTGTCGTCGCCACCGCGCTCCTGGATCGCCTGCTTCATCATGCTGTTGTCATCCAGATCGAAGGCTCCAGCTACCGCATGCGTCAACACGCTGATCTCGTCCCCGAAAATATGCGATCCATCACCACCGTCGGCCCACAGCCAACGCCCAAACGCCGTGGCAGGCCGCCTCTGAAAGCCCATGCTGATCACTCATACGGCTGATCACCGACCATACCACCGCCATCGAACCAGGGAATTTTAGGCGCCCACTTTTACGGATACTTCGGTGCCCGTTGACAGCATGAACGCATCGATGATCGACTGGAGCCGCTCGATCTCCGCATCGGCCTCGCCCTTCGCGAGTGCCAAATCCGCGGCGGCGGCACGTTCAGCTGGAGACCCGCAAAAACCGGGTAATTTCGGGCTGGCGTGATGACGTCGAGGCTGCGCGGCGCACCAAGGGCATCGTTCGGACCGATTTCCAAGATACCTGGCGTTGATTTCGCCGTTTTTGCCGGCTTGCAGACAGAGTCAGCCTGCGGTTTCTCGGCGCTCGTGGAAGATCAGGCGATTGAAGTTGTAGGCCAGGTTGCAAAGGGTCAGTTTCGCCTCAGCGCGGGCCAGGCCGATGGTGCGGATAAACAGGTTGAACCGGTTCTTCTGATGCGCAAAGACATGCTCAACATGCGCACGGATGGAGGATTTGACGGCATTGGCCCGTGCGGTTGCCTTCGACATCGGCTTGCCCATGGGTTTGCGCCGATGAATTCGGGACGTGAGCATCTGATCCGACAACCACTTCTCGTTGCGCTTGGATCGATAGGCACTGTCAGCCCAGACCTCGGAACTGGTATTGTCCGTGCTGACGACCTGCCGGAGAAGACGCCCGTCCGCTGCTGACGCCGAAGTCACCGCCATGCCTCGGATGAAGCCGAAGCGTCGGTCGATGCTGATGTGGGATTTGTAGCCGAAGACCGGCAGGGCGATCATGGGGGCGGCGTCCATCCGCCCGATACCGGACCTTCCCGCCGACTTTGAGAGTCCAGCGGGCGTCGGTATCTTTCTGCGCTGCCTTGTTCGGTTCGTCCGGCCAGATATCCCTGGCGCTCTTGCCCGACTTGATCGCTTCGCGTTCGCCCTCGGTGTTCCGCTGTCTTGGCGCAGGCACCAGCGAGGCATCCACGATCTGCCCGGACATCGGGATGTAGCCCTTCTTCTGGAGTTGCCAGTCAAAGGCCTTCATCACACGCTTGAGCGTTCCCGTCTCGGTCAGGCGATTGCGAAAATGCCGGATCGTGTTCTCGTCCGGCGTTCGATCCCCGAGCGACAGCCCCAGAAACCGCAGCCAACTAAGCCGATCCCGGATCATGAATTCCATCCGAGCGTCTGACAGATTATGCTGCGCCTGCAGGATCAGCGCCTTGAACATCATCACCGGATCGAATGGTGGGCGGCCGCCTTTGCTACCATCGCCATAGCCAAGCCCTTCAACCAGCCACGCCCGGAAATACTCGAAATCCACTGTCTCCTGCAAAACCTCGAGCGGATCGCCTTCCTTGCTCAATGCATCAAGGTGTTCGCTCAAACTGAACAGAGACTTGGGATCCATAGCTCACTCCGTGATCGCGCGCCTTCAATGAATCACCATAGCCGTCCAAACGCTACCGGTTTTTGCGGGTCTCCAGCTGCCACCAAGCGGACCTGTTCCAGGGCGAACGCACGGAGTGCTTCGACGTCCTCGGGAAGGTCGGCTTCGATGAGCATGGCAGTAGTGAATCAGCCGAAGAAAGCCCCGTCAACCGGCAATCTGCGGCGCAATCGGACGGCGCCCGCCGTGCACCCGGCGCCAGTCCAGACCCTCTAGCAAGGCGGCGAGTTGAGCGGCCGTCAGCCGCATCACACCGTCCTGGATCCCCGGCCAGCGAAAGCCTCCCTGCTCGAGCTTCTTGGCCATGAGGCAGAGCCCGGTGCCGTCCCACCACACCAGCTTGACCCGGTCAGCCCGCTTCGCCCGGAACACGTAGATCACACCCGAAAAGGGATCGCCGCCGTACTCCTTGCCGACCAGCGCGGCGAGCGCGTCGGGGCCTTTGCGGAAATCCACGGGACGCGTCGCCACCATCACCCTTGCACCGGCGCCTGGCCCGATCACCGGGTGGCCTTGAGTGCTTCGATCACAGCCGCAATCACGCCGGCATCGGCGCCGCGGTTGATCTTCACCGCGACACCATCGATCTCCAGCTCGACTGCACTGACCTTCGATCGCCGGCGCTTGATCGAACGGCGGGCCGGCGCGGCAGGCCTATCATCTTCAGCCGCTTCGACCACGGCAGGGACGAATGCCGTCACTGACGGAAGCGACGCGCCGCGCTCTTCCATCTGCTTGCGCAACTCCCGGCGCCACGTGAACAGCTGCGAAGGACTGAGCGCATGCCGCCGAGCTACCGCAGAAACCGTCTCTCGACCCGAATAGCTCTCAGCGACAATCGACGCCCTCACTTCGTCCGGCCAATCCCGACGACGGCCGGCCCCGGTGAAAACCTCGAAACGCTGCACACCGCTAGTGCCAGCATCATCACATGACATCGTCATAGCACGAACGCCCGCTGCCCGATCAGGGCGCAAAGACTCGGCGCTGCCGAAGACGATCACAAGGTGGGATCGGGACCCCGCTTACTCTGTAGGAAATTCCACTCCACAAAATTTGTCTGGCCTGACTAGCGTGGCGTCGCACATGGCCAAGCCACGGCTCAATAATTCGACGGTTTGTGGGAAGTGCCTTCGCCGAGACAGCTGACAACTCCGATGACACATATTTTCGAAGCAGGACAGAACGCCTTCGAGAAGCGGCGTTCAAATGTTTGCTGGATACCCCGCAGAAGCTGCGGGTCGATGCCAGTCAGTTGGAAAGTGTTTATGTTGCTTCTTGTGATGAGCGAGGATTGTCACATTCGTATTCATGAAAAAATGATGTAAGATCATTTCTTAGGTTAATATCGACATAATTTTTTTTCGCAGTTTTCTTATCCGCCGATCCAATTTTGATTGCAAAGGTTTGTTAGCCCATTTTGTTTGATTTCTATGTTCCAGCCATAGTCCTCGGCAGGGATGCCTGCTATCGTCTGTGTTTGGCTTATCATAAACAAAATGCAAAACTGCAGCATCTTCAGTATTCCACTGTTTCCCGTAACAGTTCCATTTTTTTTCGAGTATCGTAAATTCGCCTCTGCACGCTGCATTGAGGGCATCCTGATCCGGATAACTGATCCGATCAGGGTTATCTGACGCCCACATCAGCGCCTTTTCTGTAATGTTTAGATTTCGCCATTTTGGAATATCTATTAGTAAAACCCCTGAATTGAAGTAGCGCGCGTCAGAGGGGGAGCCAATGCGGGCATTAATCTCCGCTACAAATTCGGGATCTTTATCAACTGGTACTGCTCCGAACGCTGTGTCTAGCGGCAGACTAGCCAGTTCACGTAGGCTGCTTTTTATCAGAATGTCACAATCAAGGATCAAGAGTCGTTCGGCCGTATCCGGCACAAGCTCCGGGAGCAGGATGCACGCATAAACGGTTGTAGGCCAATTTGTCGTGCTTTTGAGTGATGCGACTTTGTCGCGGACGGCCCCCGCCAAATCAATGAAGTTGACATGCATGCCCTTTGCCGCCTCAATCAGCTCGTCTTTATCGGCATTAGTGAGACCATCAGAGCAGATTACGATTTTCGCATCGGCGACTTCTCCGTTCGATGCCAGTGAACTCAGCATCACGGCGGCAAATTCCATGTAGTTTCGGTCAAGCGCTGCAGCTATGATCATGGCTTCATTCCCGATGCTTTAAAGTATTCACATTAACAACTTTGCCAAACGAAAACTCAGTTTTTCGTCCGATATATTGTTTGAGTTCCGCATGAAGGACCCCTTGCAATCATCGATTTTGTTCAAGAAAATGGGCGATATCCGGCTCCATAGATTTCGAGAACTGGAATGATATGTGGTTGTCATCAGCATATGCGATATTGCCATTTTTAGTCCCGTAGCAATACAACGGATCACATAGCTTGCTCGCGATGCTTATTCGCTGGACGTTCGAATGTCTGACTAATTCGCTGACGATACCATTATATTCTGCCTCGGTTCTTGAGAAAATATCGCGCTGAATAGAAGGGTCATAAGGCAGATGCCCAAACCAATGCGCCCGGGCGGCGGCGTTACCTCCGAAAGTCAGCGAATTTGCGGGAGAAAGAATGAGGAGAAACCGGCGATCCGGATTACTGGCGATTAGCTCGCCCAAGCCATGCGCGACCGCATATCTGCCATCGAACTCCTTGGCCTGGTCGTTAATATATTGATCGATACCTACCGCTTGGTGCCAATATATAGAGATGATAATCTTCTTGATACTTGGCCGCTCCGTGAGTGCTCTTTTCACTAAGGCATTCAAATAGGCATATTTGGCCTCCTCTCCGACTTTGCGGAAGCCAAGCAGCGGACGATATCCTGTGGCAGAGATCTGATAGCCTGCTTGCCCTATCTTCGCTGCCGCCTCGAAGGTTGCTGCGGCGATGGCGTCCGCATGGCTGTCGCCTATCAGTAGAAAGCTGGGACTTGTGTTGGTGGCGCCGAGGACACAAAGCGAACTGAGAGTACGGCGCCGATCATAGGCAAATCCACAATCTCTCCTAGGGCCATGGTAAGTCGACTTCATAGCCATAGTCGCGACATTGAGGGGGACACGTTGAGGCAGGCCGCGCTGGCTAAATAGGATGCCCAACAATGAGCCGCAGGCGATCAGGGCGATAGTTGTAGCGAATAAAGGCGTTCTGGTCAGGAAACTGCCCCGAGCCCTGAAGGGCCTCTCTACAAAACGCCAGGAGATGGTCGCGGCGAGAAGTGACAAAAGAAGTATAAGGTAGCGATCACCGCTGGTAATTTCCAAATAATAATAACGCCAGAACACGATAACAGGCCAGTGCCACAGGTACAGCGAATAACTTATCAGTCCGATAAATCGGACATATGGCAATGAAAAAATTCGCGCAACATGGGTAGTGCTATCTGCGGCGCCAGCGTGAATGATGAGAAACGCGCCGAGAACCGGAGGAACGGCGCCTAGGCCAGGAAACTCTGTTTTTGCTGTGTAGAGAAATATCCCACTTAGAATCAGTATAGCTCCGATAGCGGCCTCGATCTCAATCAAGCGCCGATCTTTAAGTGACCTGATGTGATTAGTCGCCAAAGCAGATCCGGCTAAGAGCTCCCAGGCGCGAGTTGGCAGCAGATAGAAACTGGCAACGGGGTAAGCGCGCGTGGAATATATGCTGAGCGCAAACGAGACGGCAAGCATCAGCAAGATGAAGAGATAAGCCCTATATCTGTCTAAAAACTTGAGGGCGATGAAAAGAAGTATCGGGAAAAATATGTAGAATTGTTCTTCGACGGCAAGGGACCACGTATGAAGGAGCGGTTGCAATTCACTTTTTGTACCAAAATAATCACCGCTTCCTATCCAGAAGGTGATATTGGATACAAAAAGGAATGCGCCCCAAATACTAGTCCCTAAATCCTTTAGATCTTCGGGAAGCATAATTGCATATGCTAGCAATGAAATTATTGAAATCATTACAAAAAATGCTGGAAAAATCCGGCGAATTCTTCGTTCGTAAAATGCCGATACACTATATCGGCCTTCGTCGAAATCATCAATCAAGGTCTTGGTTATAAGATAACCGGATATTACAAAAAATACATCAACTCCAATAAAGCCGCCAGAGAATAGCGAAAAACCTGTATGGAACATTACTACAGGAATTACCGCCAGCGCTCGTAATCCATCAATATCGCGGCGATATAACTTCATGTTGAGACCTCTAGGCGTTAGTCGCTTTCAGAATATTTCTTAACCAGTTTTTGTGATTTAATACGCAGTTTCGGTTATCTTAAAAGGTTGGCAAGAGGTGCGTATGAAGCCTCGATCTCTTTCAATTGGCTTTGAAGCGCAACATTACCTGTAGAAACGAGGTCGTCCCGGTCTCGTACAGCACCGAGAATCTCTGTACAGAGGCGCTTTCCCCATCCTGCAGACTTAAAGCTGTCTGTGGAAATCGGGTAGCGCATTTGCTCAAAGATCGCCGTAAGCTTGAACAGTGAAGGCTCAATGCTGACCACTGGAGTCTCTTCGGCCAGCGACAAGATAGAAGAGTGCAGGCGGCTGCTCACCAGTACTGAGAGGTTGCCGAATAAACGCCGGAGCTCACGATAAGTCGGCTGGCGATCTATTACCGTACCACCATATTTCGCCGCAAGCTTTGTGGCCAGTTCAAGATCGTGGTTCATTGCATTCGACAGATACACAAAATCAAGTGCGTGGGATTTAAGGCCTCGAAATAGTATATCCCATTCGCGGTCGTCTTTGGACGCTTCCAGTCCGTTGATCGCAAAGCCGACAACGTTATTTCGATCTCTTGGAGATTGGGAAGCATCACGGCTTGCCAGAAAGACGAGGTCGGGAGCTTCAAAAATGCGGGATGGGTTTATGCCTAGATCCGCGACGACCTTTACAGAAGTGGCGTCGCGTACCCCGACATAGTCAGAGGCAGCGTATACGCCGGCAACGACGTCTGCCAATCGGGGGTCGTTAATCTCGAGGCTATGATTGACGATCGCAGTTTTCGTCCCAAGCAATTGCGCTATCCGCACAAGCAAAAGCAGTCGATAGACTTCATCGACGCTCCCCGTCGGATGGAATTCACCAGCAGGATTCCAGACCAAGAGATCGGCCCAATCCAATGTGCCTATAGTGGAAGATAGTGCCGGCCCACCGATCTTCGGAAAGCGGGCAAGGTTCCTGCGCAAGCCTATTTTCCGTTTTAGTCTTCTTGCAAGGCCTTGCAATTCGCGTGCGGACTGGTCCAGGCGAACCAGGCTTTCTTCCGCCAAAGGGGCGAGCGCGACTCCATCGCGTTTGAACCGGCTGATCAGATGCTTCGCAATATCGTCAAATGCTGCAAATGCGTCATTGCCTTTCATTGCGCTCATTTTGAATTGCTCAAGGTATCTGGGATAACGATCAAGAGCACGCACCGTGGCTGTCGGTACAAGGCGCCCCAGAAAATGCATTAATTCGATAGACAACGCTTCATTGCCAGCATTCTGGGTGGTCATGCGCGTAAGCAGCGCAATATGAGGAGCGGACATAAGCGGAATAATCTCCTGGCTGCAAATGCTGCATCGCACCACTAGCGTCCATTTTCGATTAAGGCTAGCTAGTCGCGCCCGACAGTGGGTGTTGTTTGAAAAGAATGATGTCGTTTACGCAATTTGCTCGCACGCAGATGTTGCTTCTCAGTGAGGCGCGATGAAGTCCGGTCCCCCAGTTCGGCCTTAAGGACAGGCGTGTTTCGCAGAAGGCATTGACAGGGCTTCACTGCCAACGCCAAGCGGTCGATTTGGAAGCGAGGATTTAAGCCTATGTCGGCTATTAATATTCGCAAGTGGCCCGACCTGATCAAAAGGGCTGTGCGATCGCATTCAAAGTTCATCCATGACATCATGGTTTATGGATTGGGTCAGGTCGCGCTGAAAGGCCTGGACGTGGTAGCTTTCGCGATCCTTGTGAGGCAACTGCCCGTCGAGGCTCTGGGATTTGTCGGCACTATGACCTTGGTCGGTTTCCTGATCACCGACGTCCTTACTTTGGGAATTCCGCGAATCGGGGTGCCGCGCTATATTGCTGATCAAGAAGAAACAAATGGGCAGGAATCTCGGAATATTATAGCAAGCGGCAATACATTTTGTATAATGTATACGCTAATAATTTCTATTATCGTATTTATTATACCTCGCAACTTATATGCCTCAATAGGACTTGGTGCTTCCCTTCTTGCTTTTCAATTTTATATTGTCGCCTTTGCTATAAGGGCGCTTGTATATATGCAACTCGAAATATTGCGTATGCAACAGCGTGCTCGCCTTCAGGCATTTTTAGAAGCAACACCCAGTGTTTTAAATTGTCTGCTATTGTGGTCTCTGATCTCTGCGCCCTTGCCCTTGGACAAACCTGCAATTTCAGGCCTGTGCCAATTGCTCGGATGGGCGCCGTTGTTTGTTTACACTGCCGTCACTCTTGGAAAATCCAACGGATTGAGCGTTCAATATCTCGGGCCGCTGACCAAATATTCATTGCCGCTGGTCGTTCATCGATCAATGGGTGAGCTTAACGGGATGTCGGGGCGCTGGATTGTGGCATTCATGTTCGGCATGGGGGCCGCAGGCATATACACTTTTCTCAGTCGCATCGGAGATATTCTGAAAATAGCCTTGATGCCGGTTCAGAAAGCTTGGCTCCCCGCTCTTTTCAAGTCCGCACGACAGGGGAAAGATCGCTCTACCGGGCAAATGGCAATTATATATATGCTGCTGTCGACTGGTGCCTATTTCGCGATGCTATTAATTTACAGCTATATAGCAAACATTATCGATAAGAATAATACATATTCGGCAAGCTATCATCTTATTCCTATCATGCTTATGACTGGTTGGTTAACGTCTTTCTATTCCATATTCGGAGTGGGTTTTTTCGTTGCTAAAAAGTCATCTATGATAATACCGATAACGACCATAACAACTTTAATAACAATAGTGATCAGTGTGGTGTTGGGTAAGATAGGTGGACTTTCCGCTATGCCTTATGGCGCTGCGCTGGGAAGCATATTCTTTGTAGTTTCGACTCAATATTTCGCGCGGAGATATTACACCATAAGATATCGGCCTACATGGCTCGTTGCAGGTCTCTGCCTCCTGACAGGAGTGACTGCGTCGGTATTAATCACGGAAGTCTTTAATTAAGACATTTCGTATCGCTGTCCTTCATCCTGCCCATTGACAATGGTCGTTCCGCATGCGTTCATCCGAGCGGAATATTCATATTCAACTGTCTGATGGCTCGGCATTTTTCGCCTTGTTATGACGCGACGAATCGATGGCCAGAATCGGTTGGATGACGGAGAATGATGGTGCGCCGCAGCAAGAATTGTTTTATGCTTCCTTCGGGGTTCAGGACGAGAATCATGGTTGGCTTGTGCGCTGAATCATATTGCGTGCGCAGTGGCAGCGGGGAATAGAGTGACGATTTCCAATATATTACGATTGCTCCTCGCACGAAGACTCCTGATTACGGGGTTGGCAATTTTCGGCGTTTTGCTTGCGGCACTGTATCTTTATCTGACGGTTCCGATTTTCCAGTCCACAGCTACTGTGGTTCTGGATGTTCGCGCTCCTGAGACGGTAGGCCAGCAGTCGGTAGTGGACCAGCTGTCATCGGACTATTTGCTTACGCAGGAAGATATTCTCAAAAGCAAGCGCGTCGCCCGTCAGGTGGTCGATGAGAAGGGGCTAGCGCAATCGCCGGGCCTCGCGCAGGCCTATGGCTGGACACCCAAAGATGGCTCGGTGGCGGAGTATCTGGCGGATAATCTGCAATACCAGCTGGAGGTAGGCTCTGGCGTAGTGAACTCACGGGTTATTTCGATATCCTTTTCGAGCAGTGACTCGGAGTTCGCCGCGAGCATGGCCAACGCGTTCGCTGATGCTTATGCGGATGTAACGCTACAGCTTCAGGATCAACCGGCGAGAAAAACTGTCGATTCTTACACGAAGCAGATGCAGGCATTGTCGGCGCAACTCGAGGCCTCCCAGGCTAAGCTCGCAGCCAAGGAAAAATCCTTGGCCATCGTAGCGTCGAAGGGCGAGAGCGATGCAGATACCGTTAGGCTGGATGCGTTGTCGTCTCAACTGGCAGTTGTACAGGCGCAAAATGCAATGGCACAATCTCGGACAGGGGGGCAGTCTCTGCCTGATACACTGGCCAATCCCGTGGTCGCCGGGTTGCAGTCGCAGATCGCGCAACTTGAGGGTCAGCGGTTGCAAATGGCGCAGGCGAATGGTCCCAATCATCCGGCATATCTCCAGCTGACCAATCAGATTAATGGTCTGCGCACAGAGCTCGCTAAGCAGGAAGGCATTATTCGCCGCAGTACTGCCGCGTCTTCGGCACAGGCTGGTGCGACGGTTGCGCAGCTTCGCAGCGCCGTCGCCGCGCAGAGAGGTGTCGTTATCGAGTCACGCGCCGCGAAGAATGAGGTCGCTGTGCTGGAACAAGACGTCAACAATCTGAAAATGCTTTATGACCAAATGGCAGCACGAAAGGCACAGCTCAAGGTGTTGGGGGATACGGCTCAGACGAATGTCTCCATTCTGTCCCGCGCAGTTCCATCGGCCAAACCGGTTTCGCCCCGTCGTACATTGTCGATTGTCCTCGGCCTTATCGGCGGCCTGACACTTGGCATCATCATTGCGGTGTTACTCGAGCTGATGGACAGGCGTCTGCGTCAAAGCGAGGATCTTGAACGCTGGCTTGGTATCCGCGACCTCGGCAGCATTAGTCACGGCGGAGGCAAAAGGATGCAGCTTCCACGCCCAATCGCGGGCCTGCTTCCTGGCTCCTAGGATTGATATATGATTGAAGAAAAAGCTGGATCGTTCAACAATAACAAAATGCGCATTGGCGAAGTGCTGGTCGCGGATGGTAAGTTGACGCGTGAAGAGGCCGCGCAGGCTGCGCAGCTCAGCACCGAAAGGAAGATGCTTTTCGGGCAGGCTGCGGTATTGCTTGGTTTTGTAACTCGTGAAGATGTGAGTAGCGCTTTTGCACGTCATAAGGAATTCCGGCATCGCACCGCAGCTGCGCAGGTTAGTGATGACGTGTTTTTTTTAAAGGATCCGCATTCAGATCAGTCCAAGGATATCCTTCTTCTTGCTAAAACGCTTGCCCTGAGATGGTTCAAGGGTAAACCGAATAACAAGGTGCTCTCGATCATTAGCGCTGAGAGGCATGAAGGGCGTTCGACCATCGCCGCCAATCTTGCATGTGTGTTTGCTAATGCCGGTGCAAGAACATTGCTGATCGACGCGGACCTTCACAACCCGAATATTCACAATATGTTCGGACTTGGAAAAACCTCCGAAATGCTGGCGGCGCAGTATAAGATTGAGGGGGTCGACAATTTGTCGATCATGCCAGCTGGAGAGCTGTTTGAGATCGTCTACGACGGCTTCATGCGTTCAACTTTCACTGCGTTGATGGAAGAGAAACGCCGTGAATATGATGCTATCTTCATCGATACTCCCGCAGCATCGGTTTCCAATGACTTTCAGATTGTTGGATCGGTAGCAGGCGGGGCATTGGCAGTTACGCGCCAAGGCCAGACAAGAACGCGCCCAACGATCAAAATGCTGAATACCTGCGATGACGAGGGTATTGAGGTTGTAGGCGGAACCATGCTCCGATCGTGACCTCAATTGTGAAAGAGTATCGAGAGATTTTAGGCGGCATGAAGCTGTCGCCGGCAAGTTGGGCGGTGATAGCGCCTCGGCTGTTGGTAGTGGGCGGTCTTCTGGCGCTTTATGTCCCGATGGCCGTCGACTTTGGTCAGCGTTTTTGGTGGAATGAGGCTGACAGTCATTCGGGAATGTTGCTCATCTGCGTCATTTGGGCGTACTGGCATGAGCGAACGAACCTTACCGGGACTGCCAGCCGCACCGAGCTAATTGCGGGAGCGATAGCGACAGGCATTGCTCTGACTATCTATTTCCTGGGCCGCACCACATTCTTTTTTCAGTTACAGGGCATTTCGCTCCCGCTCATGGTCTTTGGCCTTACGCTCGCTTCCCATGGTTCAAAGGTGGCGAGGAAGTTTGCTCTTCTAAACCTCCTTCTTGTCTTCACCATACCAGTCCTTGGTCCATTGGCGGACTCATTCCTGGTGCCTCTCCGGCTCGCAGTGACGTCAGCAGCCGCGCATTTTATCAGCCTGTTCGGTTTCCCGGCCACATCGACTGGTGTCATAATCACGATCGGTTTTGTGGAGGTGAACATTGCGGGAGCGTGTGTCGGCTTGCAATCTATGGTGTCGCTGACTGCGATAGGATTGTTGTTTTTACATTTCTATCCTCCACGATCGCTGGCGGTGGGCATTGCGTTCGTTCTGCTGTTGCCGATTGTCGCATTGGGCGTGAACTTTCTCAGAATATGCCTGCTCATTCTTGTGGCCGGGATGTATGGCGCTTCTGCCGAAGCTCAAATTCATGACTTGGTTGCTTATGCTGAAGTCGTGGCTGCGATCGGCATTTTCCTGGTCGTGTCCAGGATATTTGAGCGGGCAGGATTGGTTCGGTGATCAAAAGACGCGAGATACTTGCGGCAGGCCTATTTGCTACCACCGCCGCTGCCGTGTCTGGGGCAGCCGCTTTTATTGGTGCGAACAAGCGTGAGATGCCGGCAAAAAGGGGCCAACTGCTCGAGAGAATTCCGCTCGCCATCAATCACTGGCAATTCGAGCCGTCGCGGGAAGACATGATCGATCCGGTGGTGGTGGATGGCGCATTTGCAGAGGCGCTTCGTCGTTATGACTTGATCGTAGCGCGAGACTATGTGGATGCCGTGCGGCAGCGCATAATGCTCAATGCCTGCTACATGCACGCGATCCAGCAGGAAACGCGATTTCATCAGCCCGAATCCTGTTACTCGACGCAAGGATTTCAGGTTCAATCTCTGGAACCTCAGGTCGTAGATCTGGGCTTCAAGCAGCTTACGCTGACCCGCTTCTTGGCCACCAGGCAGGAACGGAGGGAAGTCGCCTGTTACTGGATGCGGATTGGCAAATCGACGCCTGAAACGGCGCGAGATGTCAGAATGGCAATATTCAGGAACAGTCTGGGGATGGCTCTCCCCGATGGGGTGATGGTACGGACTTCGATAATCTGTCCACCAGAGATGGAGATTGGGCAAGCGAGCGCCATCATCGCGGATTTCGTAGTCAACCTGAGCGCAGCCAGCGCGCTGGAGCTAAGACCATTTCTGTGGGGCGACACATAAGGGCAGTCTTTTGGAGACCGCCCTCAAAACTAGCGCGCCTGGACTTTCAAATCCTTGTTCACAATCTCGATGTGCCGACTTTTGCGTAGTTCCTGAACCGCGGCTGCGACTGTTTGCTCTCGTCTTTCGCTCTTGATTGCCTCGGATATCTCAAATTTGGCTTCTTCGAACGATTGTGGATCAATTTCGATAGTTTGCACGCGGCCGAGATGCACCTGTCCAGGTGTAGCATAGGATATGTCTGAACCTGGCTTGAGGGAGGATAGGATCTTTGCCGCTGTTGGGGGTAATTCACTGCTCAGCCGCGACGATGCAAGTTGCTTGGTATCAGGAGAATCCGCGGCCATTTTTGTGGACAAGGCGTCAAAGCCTTCTTTATCCAGAAGGGCAGCATATTCGTTGATATTAGGGAAACCCTGCGGAACAGAATATTCTACTATATTCAGCTTCAGACGACGCGAGAATTTTTCGGGATGGTCGTCATAATATTTGCGAATTGCGGCCTCTGACGGAGCATCATCCTCTCCGACCAGTTTACGAGCATAGGCCTGCGCGAGAATTGACCGCTTGGCCGCTTCGATGGCCTGAACAACCTGGACCTGTTTATCCAGTCCAGCTTCTTCGCCAGCCTCTGCGAGTAGTTTTTGGCTAATCAGTGTATCCAGGATCGCGCGCCGGGCGGGAGCAACCTGCTCTTTTTGCACTGGGGGAGCGGCTCGGAGAATTTGATCGAGTTCAGTTAGCGTGATCTCGAAGTTGTCACCGGTCACGATAGTCTGATCAGGCACTTTTTTTGAGCCACAGCTCGCAAGGAAGCAGGCGGCTATGATGCAGCCCGACTGCATAGCGCGCGACCTGATCAACTTACCCATATCCCATCCTCTCCCAATCAACAAAAAACCGTCCACCGCCAGCAAAGCTGTAACGGTGGACGGCCTTTTAAACTCTAAATCAGTATAAGTAGGGCTATTAGGCCGCTTCTACCGCCTTCTTGCGACGGCGGCGACCAAGAAGTGCCGCAAGGCCAGCACCGACCACAAGGACGCCAGCAGGCCCAGGAACGGGCGCAGCACTACCCGAGCCGAGAAGGGTCAGCGTGTAGGAACCGCCGCCGGTACCGACTGCGTTGCCGGTAACCGTGGCATAATAATTGCCGGCAGCCAGATTAGCGAATGTCGCGCTAACAGTGTCGCCAACGGCGCCAATAAGGGTGCCACCACCAGAGTAGAATGTCGCGGAGAGGCCAGTAATGTTATACGACTTGCCGAAGAGCGAGCCATTGAACTGATTCAAATAAGTACCAAGATCAGTGGTTCCGCCGAGCTCAAACTTGATGATGTCATTAACAGCGCCTGGTGCGGTGGCAGCAGCTTTTGCTGTAGGTGTGCCGTTAGTCAACAGTCCCAAATCATAGGTAGCTGCAAACGCGGGCGCGGAAACCGAAAGCGCCAGAACGGATATGCCAAGTGCGAGCGTCTTAATCATAAATCCCCTGTCTCGTTCTGACCTCAAAAACATCCGTCTGAAGCCTGGGTTCCTTATATTTCGAACAAATCCTTACCGCAGGTGCGAGGATATCGCAATGCTTCGGGACCTATTTGCGAGGCGATCTTTCGGCCGAACTGGACCTATTGTCTGGATATTGAATGTGCGACGTGGAAAAGATGTTGATAAAACAATATGTTATCGAAATATTCGATATGGAAGGCAGCGTTTTATGAATATCCCGAATTGCGACAGAACGTTGCTGGCAGTGGCTATTTCGTCCCCTATCGAAACAAAAATTCAGCTTAAATATTAAGAAATATGGTTAATTTTGAAAAATTACGGCTGAGTCAACGTCGGTGCAGCAAGATTTGTTTCGTCATGACAACGATGTCGTTGTGGTAAGGTTAACGTGCGGCCGGTCTGCGTCTTTGCGCGCTGCTCACAGCTGTGGGCTGTAGGAGGGTTGATATTCAATCTTTGCGGAGGATCGCAAGGAATTGACCTTTGATCGTACACTTGTCGCAAGTTGTTCTGTCTGGATCGCGATTTGCGCCTCAGCAGCAGCCGCGTTTCCGGTGATCGGCGCTTCCTCGAATGAGCGGACATGCACCAATCGCAGTCGATCTCCGCTGGTGACTACGCCAGCCGCGCTGGCAGGGAGGCTTGCCAACATGGCTGCTTCGGCGGGAGTCATGTTTTTAGTGTCCGCCGCAATATCTGATCTGATTACCTGGTCCGGGCCAAGAGAAGCCGTCAACTTCTCAAGTTCCGAAAGCGGTACCTTGATACCGGTCGATGCTGACGGATATGCATCTGCTGGCATCTCGATCTGCTGGAGCACATAAAGGCGCCGGGAGGCAAATCTGTGCGGATTGGCCTGAATGTAGGCTTTCAGTTGCCTTCGCGTGGTTTGAGGAGATGGCGTGACATTTCTGGAATATCGATCAGCAAGCAGCTGCTCCCGCATGAGCCGGAGTGTGGCGAGATAATCCGGATCTTTCCTAAGCCCTTCAGCGGTTGCCCGCTGCGCCAGCAGTTTCCGATTTATAATCTGATCGAGGAGCGCTTGCTGGTGCAGTTCGAGATCCTGCGGCCGAAGACCAGGCGTCGACCGCAATTCCAATACAAGGTCCCGTTTGGTTATTTCCTCGCCATTCACCCTCGCGACAACCTGTCCCGATGGGGCGGGGGGTGTGCAGGCGTTTGCGAATAGGAGAAGCGAAATGAAAAATGACCTGGCTCTCATGCCGCATTCATGCCGAGCAAAAGAGCTTTCCCTGTAGTAGGCAAATTTGAGAGCAGTGCGCGATTGAACAGGATGAGCTGGCGTTGGGCTTCCAGAGACTCCGTTGAAAGAACGGACATACGGACAAGTATACCAGCGGGCTTCTCTCCTTTCATATTGGCCCTCAAAATATCCAGTTTCTCGTCACGCATATTCGTAGGAAACGCATCTCCTATTCTGGACCAATAGTAGATTTTTTCAGTTTTTCCCCATCTTGTCGCCGAAAGGAAGCAGGCCGCTTCAGGTCGCTCCAATCCAGAAAGCGGCAGTATTTGCGTCGGGCTCAATGCATATCCGGCAGATGCATAGCATATTTCCGGGCGATGAATGGAGAGATCTCCATCCTGCGCACCGCTATATGCTATCACCAACATAATCGGGAAAAGGCCATCGGCCATGTAAAGCCTGGTCAGCACCTGGTCATACAGTTTCCTGCTCAATTCATTTTCCGGAACGGAAATCAGAGAGCGCGCATCGGTTTGGCGATAAAACCCAATCTTCCTCGGGACCGAACCATCTATGGCCGATCTCGATAGAGCCGTTTGGTCTTTACGCGGTTGAAAGATGAATGCTGCCCCTGACGCAGCTATCAAGGCGCTGCCTGTCAGGAATTGCCGGCGATCAGGCATATAAGGCAGTACTGATTGAGGGAGCGATCTCATCACGAGCGTAGCGCTCGTCTGAAGGGTGTCAGAAGCGCATCCACGCCAATCATTGCAATAAATGCTGCCACAAACATTGTCAGACCTGCTATTTCATGAGCAGGCCCCTGTGCCACGCCGTCGCCAAAATAATGCGTCAGCAACAAAAGTATGGCCACACGCACCATGTTCGCGCCGATTGCGATTGGAATGATGAGTAATGCCAGAAGGGCGCAATAGCGCCAGTCTGCCCTGTGTGCCGCGTAGATATAGAAAGATCCGATAGCGAGAAGGCTAAAGAGGGAATTCAGGCCAGCGCACGCGTCGGCCAATTGCACCTCATATTGATCGATATAGAGCATGGTGCCGCTTCCAGCCACCTCAAACCCAGATAACGATAAGGAGGTCAGGGTGGCGCTTGCTATCCACAGCTTGAGCGACTGCGTAAGGGGGGATGTCACGACGTCGGGTGGCGGGATTACAAAGATCAAATAGGAAAGCGGAAACCAGAGTCGCTGCAGAGGTGAAGCGCCCACATACCCATAAACTACGGCAATGAGCGCGGTGTAGGTCGCCAACCATGTAAGCCAGATGAGGCCTGTGACCATGGAAAAAACATACGCCACAAGGGACGGCGTAAGGATCATCAGAAAGGTTGTCACCCGCGGGTTGCTGCGCGTCAGGCCTTTTGCATCGCGCGCTATAAGCCAGAAAGCGCTGGCGAGAATAAAAGGTGTTTGGATGCTCTGATCACGTAACCATGTGCCATAGGCCATCGAATATATGGCCGGCAGAGTGAACAGGCAGACAGCAGCAATGAGAAACCAGTAATTTCGTACAACTGATATTATTCCGCCTTCGTACTGTTTTCCGAACAGGTTGCGGCTGCCCATTCTATATGAATGATTGTCTGTCACAACGTCACCGGGACTGGCTGACATTCTATACAAAATGAAGGCCTTCCTGACGCTACCAAAATTTTCGATGAAAAATTAGTGACGTTAACCATATACTGGGGCAAAAGGCTGGGGCAACGAGAAAAGGGGTGCGCTATCTATGAAACCGTCACCGGCCGGGTTGAGGTTGGAGCTGCCGAGTGACCAAAGGCGTAGACAGCGTCAGACATCCATCATTCGAATGATTTGCGGCCTGTGGATATGCATTGTCGCATGTTATTTCGCCTGGGAAGTTATTTCATATCGCAATCTTTATGCATTGCTGGCGGAGTGGCAATTTGATCAGCTTGGGCATTATTGGCCGATACTGACTCTTAGTCTTCTTCTCGCGCTCTTTGCCGGCCCTGCCTTATTTCTGCTCAGCAGAGTAGGGTTGCGTGATCGACATCCGTCCGGTGTCAGGCCTATAATGGCCGGCAACAGGCTATTTCAAAAAATACTTTTCACATTGTCGGCGCTTTTTGCCGCCGCTGCGATGGTGACCTGGATGTTCAGCTGGACATTGCCCCGTTTCGCTGATCCTTCCCAACATATCGTCGCAGGTGCGACAAGCGAGCAGGTGATCAAATCCGGGGCTGCGACGGTCAGCGGCTATGTAGTATATTCCCGGACCTCAGCTTTTGCCCAGAATCTGTTGTTCAAGCGTCATGGCGCGCGCTTTGCTCCGGCAATTTCCCCCATTGCCAAGGATGGCACGATAAAACTGTTCGTGGAACTTGAGCCATCAGAGGTTTTCCCATCTGATATCGCGCGGCCGGTGACGACGCGTAATGGGGTGCTCCTTGCCAACGGTCTGCCCGGCTCAATTGTCAGGCTTTACCGTTATGCGGGCTACACGGTCGAGAATCCCTATTATGTCTTGTTCAGTTCCGAGCTGACGATGAAGCTGCCCTATTATATCGCCGCGGTTCAGTTGCTGGTCATTGCACTTATGCTGTTGATGGCGGCGTTGCTCCAGCGCCATCATGTTCACCGCACTTGGGCCAAACTGGCTCAACAAAAGCGGCGCCCAGTTAGACTTGGGTCGTAAAATTCTAGTAAATCCCGCGTTAAGCGAATAGTCGAAGAAAAAATTGAAACGCGGCTGCGATATAGCCGCAATGATCACAACGCAAAAATCAGTAATCGGGTTGGTCGCTTTCGGGTTATTGTCCGCAAGCGCGCTGCTTGCGGCAAGGGTGAACAGGGATTTTCTGACGCCAGAGGCAATAGCTGTTCCCACAGCCAATGCTGCACTTGTAAAAACTGTGAATCCTCAAATTCCAGCTGTTCCTTCTGAACTAAAAGCTCTGCGTGAATCTGACGGGCTGTTTTACGTTACTGCGCATGTTAACGGACAGCCGCTGCGATTTCTTGTCGACACAGGGGCCAGCGTTGTCGTGCTTACCGGAGCCGATGCGAGAGCAATCGGCCTCAACCTTAACGACAAGCACTATAATTCAAGCGTACAGACTGTCGGCGGCAACACTGACATGGCCTGGACGACGCTTGATCACGTCAAGATTGCGGGCAGAGATGTCCAGAATCTCAAGGCGGCGGTGGTAAAAACCGGCCTTGGAGTTTCGCTGCTCGGTCAGAATGCGCTGGTACAGCTTGGATCAGTCACCATTGAAGGTGATCATATCAGAATGCGCTGATCACCGATCAGTTCGGCATCAATGCTTCCTGCCTGCGTTTCCTCCATAGCGCTATTCCGACGCATCCCAAACCCAGGATAATCATTGCCCAGGTTTCCGGCTCAGGGACCGGACTGGCAGGATCCGGAAAAACATTCCCGATACCCGGGCTCGGGCCGCCAATTCCTGGGTTGAATGGCGGATTCTGAGATCCGTTCGGCGGAAAAGGTGAAAGCCCTCCGGGATCGAAGGGGCCAAGTCCTGTCGGCTCCAATGGGCTGAATCCTGTCGGAGTTACTGGATCCAGCCCTCCCATCGGATAAGTCGGCGGCGCAGGGAAACCTGGTGGGTTTGGAACACGAACACCAAAAGCAACAGGCGGCTGATCCGGTGTGCCCGGGGGCGGCACCCGAACGCCAAAAGCAACAGGCGGTTGCGAAGGCACTTTCGGTTTGCCGTAGGTTTTATAGGTAAATGCCGCAAACGCTGTTGCCGTCTGACCCTTGTCTACAGGCAGGAATAAAGCACGCTCGTTGTTGATCAGCGCAGTCGACAGGATTGTTAAAACAGCCAAGGTCGAGGCGATGACAAACCGCCGCCGCTGTTCGCTTTCGAATGTCAGCTCATTTCTAAACCCGTCATTTTGCAGATTATGCTGCTTGAAGAGTCTTTTGAGGGCAGAGAGCATTCGGTTTTCCGGCGCTGTTGCGGCTTAATTGCTTGAATCATAAAGATTTGCGAAGAAGGATGCAATATCTTAAAAGAAGTGGTTAATGGACGATAGTGGTAGAGCGGGGCACGGCATGATTTACCAATATGGGCCGAGTCGAACCGGGGGCAGTCGTTCATTCAGATATTGGGTTTTGACTGCTGCAGCGCTCACTGCACTGGTAAACTGCGGCCCCTCCACGCGTGAGATGACGACTGATGAAAAAATAGTGGGAGCTGTGCTCACCTTATTGACTTCGGACAAGCGCAATATCTGTGTTGATGATGCCACGTCCCAGCATTCCTTGGCCATATTCAGGGAGATGGCCCGTGCTCCACGCGCTTCGCGTCAGCAATTATACTGGTATCTGCCTCAAGGACTCTGGCCGCAGCCAGCCAAGGTAATCAACTCTTTTTCTCAGATGAAGGCTGAAGGCAGGGACGTTCGTCTGGCCGAGCCCAGGACAAAAGAGAATGCTTTACCTGGCCTCGATCAGATGATGCTCAATGGCGCCGCTCTCCGGCTTTCCCAGTCCCTTTCGCCTGCCGAAAGATCAGTGGACATCCGATCTGCCTGGCTGCCGGCAGGGTCTTCAGCGCGCTGGTGGCCACTGAACCGTGTTAATGCGTCATGCGTACCAAGATTTCGGATCAGCAATCCCGTGCGCAATTCCGAGATCGCATTTGTCGCCGTACAGGCCGAGCATTGGGGAACGCTATACGCTTTGGAGCCAGTCAATGGAAACTGGCGGCCCTTTGCGGAGTGGAGCCGCTGGCTCTATTAGCTAGTCAGCCTGTGGGGCTGAGATAGTCGGTAATCATATTTGGCCGTTGGTAGCCGGTTACTCACAATGTCGTCTGAACCGGCTATTAGCAGTGTTTATTTGTAAACCCGGACCCAGTCGATCAACATCGCCTGCGGCAAGGTCCATTTTTTGTCATTGGGATTAACCGCCAGAGTAAAATTATAATAAAATGGCGTTGTGAAAAAATCCTGATCGACCGGATATCGCGATATCTCTTTGCCATCGAAAAACAATACGATTGCTGGTTTGCCGTCGACAGTGGCTTTCCCGCGCAGGTCGGCACCATAGGTATGCCAGTTGCGATCGCCCAAGGCATCTATTCCGATGTAGTTGCTGTTCGCCTTATGCCCGCCATTTGCGGCGGTCTCCCAGCGATGCCAGGCATGGTGATGGCCGCGGCGATCTCCAAAACCATAATATTCGATGACATCCACTTCGAGATGGCCCCGTTTTGCCGGGTTGTCCGGGGATAGCAGCCAGAATCCTCCCCATGTTCCATATGCGTCGTTTGGAAATCTTACCCGCGCTTCCCAGTAGCATCCGGTACATGTGTAACCATTGATTCCAGGATTTATGGGATAGCCGGATCCTGATTGATTAATCGTGACAGACTGAACATGGCCGCTACGAATGACACCAAGATTATCCTTATAAGCCCGAAGCTTGAGATATCCGCCCTCCTGCACATAGGCGGCTGTATCCGAGGATTTCGAGAATTTGCTCAGACCGTAATCAGCGCGTTGCTTGGCCCATAGGGTCATGCCCTCAAGTGAAAGAGGCGAGTTGGTATTAAATTCCTGCTGATGTACAGGCACACCCCAGACATCCAGCGCCCGACCTTTTAATGTTTCAACCCAAGACCCGGCTGTTGTTGTCAGCGGGAATATAGCTGCTCCAAGCGCAGCTGCGTACGCAAATAATCGAGATACCACCTAAACCCCCCGGTTTATGACAGGCCAAATCTCAGTCGCTGTCGCCACAAAGACGAATGCGTCCCCGAGATTTGAAAAGGAATAGGCTGCGTTCATTGAATTTATGGAAAGTATCTCAGTTAATTACACCTTGCGCGATCACTTCTATTCCGAAGTGATTCTTCAGGATGAGTTGCACCAGTGCTGCGGCTATTGCAGGGGTAAAACAGTCCCATCGGTCATGTTCGCTTGTGACAGATGAGAACGGTCCGTTCCGGAGCATGGTAAACTGGAAAATAACGATAAAAATGAGGGTAGCGGTTCTGTTCAGATGACAGGACCTACGCTCCCCATATTCTCTCAGTTGCCTGGGCGGCGTCTGGTTTTGTGCCGATGATGTCGGAAACGTATTGATTAGACGGTGGCGTCGGACGCTGCCTTTTGACACTGTCAGATGTGGTGAATGTCAGACCTTTGTGGGCTTCGCCTCAATAACGGTCTTTTAAGCTCGCTGCCTCATAAAGCGGGCATGCAAAAATCAAAAATTCTAGTCGCAATCAGTGGATTGGCCATGTTGTGTGCCTGTGGTGGCGGGGATGCTGCCGGTGGAGCCACGCAGATCCCAACGCAGACTTCAGCCGCCACCGTCACAATTCCGGAAAACGCGGAAGCAGGCGATGCGGCCGGCGCGACTCCCGTGAACAGGGGGCAGGGTGACGTGCAACTGCCATCGGCTAGTGTGGGAACGCCGGTCAACATTCCAGCAGGCTCGAACGGGCAAGGCGGCAACAGCGCGGTTCCTGCGGCCGGACAAGATCCATGCACCTATCAACCAGGTGCAGTGTGGCCCGGGCAAGTCTCTGATAGCCTTGCTCCGCGTCCGGGAAGCAAGGGGTGGGATGAGCGTTATCGAGGAAAGTCGCAGAATCTGGACGGCGCCGAGCTGATCCACTGCGAAACATTTGCAACGCAACTCAGTCTGCAAGGACCTACCTTATGGGCCAAAAACCGGGCGGATTTTGGAGCGTCGAAATTTGACGCTGCCGGAGGCAGGGCTTATTCAATAAATGATGGCGTGCTGTCGATAACCGCCTATCAGGACGGTGCTGTCATGCGCAGCGGCCTTGTACAATCCTTGAGTTCTGCACAGGCGTATAACGGCGCGACCATTCTGTCAGGCACGCAAGGATTTATCTGCACCGGATGTTTCTGGGAAGCGCGTATCCGATTTCCTAAATCCTGGGGGACATGGGGAGCATTCTGGCTGCTGTCGCCGGATGCTCCGGGTAACCGCGGCCACCTGGAAGTCGATGGTATAGAATATTATGGGGAAGGCGATGCGCGCGGTCATCACCATGGTGTCCATCGCTGGAAAAACGGTACCGCGAGCGGAAGCTATGGCGACTACACCGGGATGGATGAGATTGCCGATGGGGGCTGGCATACGTATGGCATAGACCTCCGGGGCCTCTCAACATTGGACGGCAAGCCTGCGCTTGTGATGTATTTTGACGGCCGCGAGGTAGGACGTCTTGCCGCTGATGCCGACTATTTCTCGACGCCTTTCTACTATCTCCTGAATCTCGCCATCAACGGCAAGAGCCCGCAGAAGACGTTCCCGCAGACGATGGACGTCGATTATGTGCGGGTGTTTCAACGCAAAAGCTGATTGGGGCGACTGCCCTGCCGGAGCTTCTGCCGCATCACGCCTGAAGATCGATGGCTCTTCGGGCGTGATGCGTCGCTTCCGGATGCTGGCGGGAGCAGATCCCGCTCAGGAGCGCGCCGCGGTGTGACGCTGATGTTCGCGCGTGCCTGAAATCCGGCAAGTCCGGCATGTCTGTTCGTCAGCCTTGGCCGCGCAGGGCGAGGGAGATGGCATCAAGTAGCCGCCCAATGGGTGCTCTCAGAAAAATTCCGATGACCAGGACCACGAGCGGCCAACGCGAAAGATCGAAGATATGGGTGGCAAACTGTCTCCAGCCAATGTCGGTCTCGGTGGCAGTCTTTACTTTCTCCATGTCAGACCCTTCCATGCGCTGATGATATCATATTAACCATGTTCGACACCCAATAGGGTGGGAAGGGCGGTGGTTGCAAATCCTTATATTGCAGGATGTGTTCGATAACCGGCTTGCCGCTAATAGATTTTCGGTCCGGATTTCCGGCCCCGCCAGCGGATTGCCGCCATAGGTAGAACCACGCGTGCCAAATCTCATCGCAAGCGCCCAAAACGGACAGAAATACGGCAGTTTCGTCTGTCAAATGCGCCAATTGCCCGATTACAGGCAAATCCACGATTTCTGGGCAAAGATATTCCTCTCAGATGGGTCGCCGTCCCGTCCCCTGCGGGGCCGGCCGCGCTCTACCTCCCTTTGGTCGGCCGAGCCCCGCCTGGCGGGTCTCGTCGCTGCCCGTGACGATCACTGACGGTGGCGCAGGCCTGACGGCCTGGCGCTGGCGGTCGCGCTTTGCGCGGCGTTTGGGGATCGCGGCCACCTGAGGGCCGGGAGGTGGGCGTCGCTCGCCTCTGGACCCATCGCGACGGGGCGCAACCCCTCGCTGCGCTCAGGGTCCTCCACATGCGTTCCGGCCACAGGTGCCCCCCGCCTCATGCGCTGTGTCCGCTCATCGCTCTCCTTGCCGCCCACCCCCGCCCCTCCGGCGGGCCGGTGCTGTGAAAGGCAGGAAGGTTAGACCGTAAGGACATGGACAAGCAGCCACGTGGCTCCAGAGCGAGCCTCCACGACGAAGTGACCGCCACCATCATTGCCCAGCTGGAAGAAGGATGCCTCCCCTGGGTACAGCCCTGGCAGACCGACGATGCCGCTTTTGGACTGCCCAGGAACGCAGTGACCGGACGGCCCTATAGCGGGATCAATATCCTCATCCTGTGGAACGCGCTGTTCGGATCAGGCTATGCGACACAGAAGTGGCTGACCTATCGTCAGGCCATGGCGCTGGGCGGCAGCGTCCGGAAGGGCGAGAGCGGTGTTGGCATCTGCTATGCCGACACCTTCGTGCCCAAAGGCGCGGACGGCCAGGCGGAGGTCGGGGCCGATGGCGGTCCCAGGCACATCCCCTTCCTCAAGCGCTTCACCGTCTTCAACATCGACCAGTGCGTCGATCTGCCCGAAGATCTCTATGGCGAAGATACAGGCGCTGACCCTGCCATCATCGTCCCCCATGCCGAGACGCTGATCAAGGCAAGCGGGGCGGATATCCGCATTGGCGGGAGCCTTGCCTATTATGCCCCCGGCGAGGACCGGATTCATGTGCCGCGGCGGCAACTGTTCGGCGCCCCTATCGATTATTACCGCACGGTCCTTCATGAGCTGGGCCATAATGCCGCGATCCGGATTATGCCGCATGTCGCTGAATTAGCGCGGCTGGCGGCATGATTACGTGCGGGCCATTCGGCATAATCTTCGTCGCTCCGACAACATGGAGCACGAAGATCATGTCCGAAAATCTGAAAACCTGCGTTGAGCCGTATCTGGCGGCGTTCGAGCAGACCTATGCCGCAGAGAACTACAAAGCTCGGACGATCATCGCTTATCGGTGTCTGGCGAGGAAGTTCGGCGCGGTTCTGGACGAAGCGGGTATCGCACCCCCGTCCGTAACGCTCGACTGCGTCGAGCCGCTGACGCGCGACCTTCCAAGGGAGCGGAAGAATACAATACGCCTCGACACCATCGCGCGCCGGTTCGTCCAGCACTTGGTCGATATCGGCGTGGCGCAGCCGGTGCCGCTGACAGACAATGAGATCGCGCGTGCGACTTTGCTGGCGGACTTCGAGACCTATCTCATCAAACAGCGCGGCCTCAGTCCGCGCAGTATCCCGCACTCGGTGGGTTTTGCGCGCCGCTTTCTCGACTATCGGTTTGGCAAGGCATTGCCCGATCCGGGGCGCCTGTGCCCCGCCGATGTAATCGGCTTCATGGAGCATGTGCTGGCCAGCGCGCGTCGCGACAAGACGGTGGCGACCCACGTCCGTATCTTCCTTCAATACCTGTTCGCGTGCGGCGCGACCGCGACCAATCTGGCGCTGAGCGTTCCAAAAACGGCGAAACGCTGGGCTGCACGACTGCCGCGCCACTTGTCGCCCGATGGTGTCGAGGCCGTGCTTGCGTCCGTTCGCGACAATCACCGGCATGGTGCGCGGGATTATGCGATGCTGTTGGTTATGGCCCGGCTCGGGCTGCGTGCGGCCGAGGTCGTCGCGATCCAACTCGACGATATCGACTGGCGCGCGGGCGAACTGATGGTGCGCGGCAAGGGCAAGCTGCACGACCGTCTGCCGCTCACCGCGGAGGTCGGCGACGCGCTGAGCCGGTATCTTCGTGAGGAGCGAGGACCGGCGACCTGTCGCACGCTGTTCGTCGCGCATCGCGCGCCACATCGGCCGTTCAAGGATGGGACGATCGTCAACGCCATCCTCAAAGATGCCTTGAAAGCGACCGGCCAAAAGCCGGTGACGCCTTATGTGGGATCGCACCTGCTGCGTCATAGCCTTGCCACCCAACTGGTGAACACGGGTGCATCGCTCGACGAGGTGGGCGACATGTTGCGACACCGATCGCGGTCATCGACGATGATATATGCGCGGCTCGACATCGACGGGCTGCGGTCGATCGCGCAGCCCTGGCCGGTTGCGGGAGGCACGCTATGAGCCTCACCGACCAGCTCGACCGCTATCTGAGCGTCCGGCGCGGCCTCGGCTACGATCTTGGCACCAGCGAGCGCATCCTCCGCCGCTTTACCCGGTTCGCTGACGGCGAGGGTGCCGCTTATATCGACACGCCGCTGTTCCTGCGCTGGCATGCCACGCTGGCGGAGGCCCAGACCTCGACTCGAGGGGCGAGGCTCAGCGCTGTCCGTCTGTTCGCGCAGTGGTTGAGCAGCTTCGATCCGGCACATGAAGTACTGCCGCGAGGTCTGCTGCCGAGCGCCATCGCACGGTCTCGACCGCACATCTACAGCGATGCCGAGATCGGAGCGATCATCATGGCGGCCAAGATGCTGCCGTCCATTTATGGTCTGCGCGGACTGACCTGCTCGACGTTGTTCGGACTCATCGCCGTCACGGGCCTGAGAATCAGCGAGGCGCTGGCACTCGATGGTGAAGACCTCGAGATCAATCATGGCGTGCTGCGCGTTCGACAGGGTAAGCTCGGCAAAGAGCGGCTGCTGCCACTCGACCCGAGCGTCGTCACCCGGATGATCGACTATCGTGTCGAGCGTGACCGGCTGATCGGCCATCCGGTTACGCCGATGTTCGTCACCGACAAAGCCACCCGCCTCACCGACTGTGCCGCCCGATACAACTTCGCGCACGCGTGCCAGCAGATCGGGCTCCGGACTCCTCAGCCATACTGCAAGCATGGCAGAGGACCGCGCATCCATGATCTTCGCCACAGCTTCGCGGTGAGGACGATGATCGACTGGTATCGCACCGGCAAAGACCCGGCGCGCGAAATGATCCGGCTCACGACCTATCTGGGCCATAGCGATCCCTCCTGTCATCGGTCGTGCAATTCTCCGCAAAAGTGGGCTTTGAAAATTCCCTAGTTGGTGGCCCCTTCATCTCATTCTGCCGGGGCTAGCCCCGGCAGAATGAGATGAGCCGACATTGTCCTCATCTCCTTTGCAGACGCGGAGACGGGGCCGATGATCCGACTTGGAGAATTGATGATGATCCTCGAACTACATCGGCAGGGTGTATCGATATCCGCCATTGCCCGACGCACTGGTCGCGATCCCAAGACCATCCGAAAATATATCGAACGGGGCATCGAGGCCCCGGTTTACGGCCCTCGCATGCTGGGTCGACCGAACAAACTGGCACCCTATCTGGAATTTTTGCGTGAGCGAGTGACGGCCTTTCCCGATCTGACTGCGGCGCGCCTGACGCGGGAAATCCGTGAGCTGGGATATATGGGCGCCTATACCGCGGTAAAGCGGTTCCTGGCAGCGATCCGGCCGGAAAACGGGCCTAAGCCCTTTGAGGTTCGGTTCGAGACGCCGCCTGGCGTGCAGGCACAGGTCGACTTTGCCCGGTTCGTCGTCGAATTTACCGATGAGCCCGGCGTCAGCCGGATCGTCTGGCTGTTCAGCCTGGTGCTGGGACATTCGCGCTTCCTGTTTGCGCGCTACGTCATGCATCAGGATCTCCAAAGCCTGTTGCGCTGTCATATGCAGGCCTTTGAAGCGCTCGGCGGCGTCCCGATCGAGATCCTCTACGATCGCATGAAAACCGCTGTGACCGGGGAAGATGATCAGGGCCACATCATCTACAATCGATCATTGCTGGCTCTGGCCGGGCATTATCGCTTCGTGCCGCGCGCCTGCCGTCCCTATCGGGCCAAGACCAAGGGAAAGGTCGAGCGGCCATTCAGCTATATCCGCAAGGACTTCTTCCTGGGCCGGAGCTTCCGCAATCTGGACGATCTCAATGTCCAGCTGATCGACTGGCTCGATACCGTCGCCAACGTCCGTGTCCACGGCACGACGCAGCGGATTATTGCTGAAGCCTTCGCCGCCGAGCAGCCTGAGTTGCAGCTGCTCCCGGCGGGCCGCTTTGACGCTGTTCTGAAGCTGGAGCGCCGCGTCAGCCACGATGGGATGGTCTCGGTCGGCGGCAATTACTACAGCGTTCCCGATCGCACCCGGCGCGTCGTCGAAATCCAGCAGTTGCCCGACAAGATCCGGATCGTAGACCTGGGCCAGGTCATTGCCGAGCACCCGGTTCTTGAGGGGCGCCGGCAGTACAGGATCGATCCTGCGCACCGGACAGGCAGCAGCGGCGCCAAGCGCCGTATCCATGGCAAAGAGGTAATCGCCATCGGTCGTGTAGGCGAGCATGTCACCGTGCGCTCCCTGGCCATCTATCAAGCGATCGGCAGCCAACTGGCGCGGGGAGAACGGCCATGAACCATGGGGGTGCCGCATCCCGCGTCGATAATATCCGCCGCAGCCTGGTCCATCTCAAAATGCCACGCGCCCTGGAGATGCTCGACGCCACCCTGCGCGGCATAGAGCAGGGCAAAATCGATGGCATCGAGGCCATCGACATATTGCTGAACGAAGAACTGTCGCTCCGGGAGAACCGCAGGATCAAGGCAGCCCTGCGCATGGCAAGGCTGCCGATCATCAAGACGCTGGACGGATATGACTTCTCCTTCCAGCCATCGCTCGACCGGAACCGCATCCTGGCGCTCGCTGGCCTGGACTTCATCAACCGGGCCGAGGTGGTGCATCTGCTGGGCCCGCCCGGTACCGGGAAAAGCCATATCGCCACGGCCCTTGCCGTCGAGGCCGTGAAGGCGGGCAAGAGCGTCTACTTCATCCCGCTCGCCGATCTGATCGCTTCACTGACCAAGGCTGAACGCGAGGGCACGTTGCGCGAGAAGATCCGCTTCCTATGCCGATCCTCCCTGCTCGTCGTCGACGAGATCGGGTATCTTCCCGTCACGCCCGGCGGCGGCAATCTCTTCTTCCAGCTCGTCAACGCCCGATACGAAAAGGGTGCCATGATCCTGACATCCAACCGCGGCTTCGCCGAATGGGGTGATGTCTTTGGCGATCCGGTGGTGGCCACCGCGCTGCTCGACCGCCTTCTTCACCACGCTGTGGTCGTCCAGATCGAGGGCTCCAGCTATCGCATGCGACAGCACGCCGACCTGCTGCCCGAGCATGCGCGCATGGCACCGTCCATCAACCCACCGCCCTTGCCGAAACGGCGCGGCCGCCCGCCAGCAAAGGAAAAGCCCGATCTCCATCACGGCTGATCACCGACACCAACCCTCCCGCCAAACTAGGGAATTTTAGATGCCCACTTTTGCGGAATCTTCGGTGCCCGTTGACACCCTCCAACACGTACTGGTATCTGGAAGCGGTTCCGGAACTGCTCGATCTGGCGATGGCGCGGGCCACCGCCGATGGCCGGGAGGCTGTGCAATGAGCGCCGCCGCCTTGCCCGCGCTGATCCAGCGCTTCTTCACCGATCGGTTGTGCGTCCAAATGGAAGCGAGCCCACACACCGTCGCGGGCTATCGCGACACGTTCCGCCTGCTGTTGCGGTACGCAGGCGCTCGATGCGGGAAGCCGCCGGTCAAGCTCACCGTCGAGGATATCGACGCCGATCTGGTCGCCGACTTCCTCGCCCATACCGAGACAGCGAGAGGTAACAGCGCGCGCAGCCGCAACACACGGCTTGCCGCGATCCGATCGTTCTTCCGCTACGTCGCGATGAGCGATCCGACCTGGCTGCTGCAATGCCAGCGCATCCTCGCCATGCCCAACAAGCGCTATGTGAAGCGCACGGTGACGTTCCTCGACGCCGACGAGATGGCGGCGTTGCTCGCAGCGCCGGACCGCACAACATGGGCGGGGCGGCGCGATCATGCGCTGCTCCTGCTCGCGATCCAGACCGGCCTGCGGGCATCCGAACTGGTCGGCCTCACGCTCGGTGATGTTGTGCTCGGGAACGGCGCGCACATCCGCTGCATGGGCAAGGGCCGGAAGGAGCGTGCGACCCCGCTTCGCCGCGAGACGGCCAGGCTGCTGGGGGCGTGGATAGGCAACGACAAGGATGAGAACAGACCGCTGTTCCCGTCGATCCGGGGAGAACGACTGAGCCGCGACGCTCTCGAGCATCTGGTCCGCAAGCACTGCCTCACGGCATCGCGCACGTGCCCGAGCATCGGCACCAAGCGGGTCACACCGCATACGCTTCGCCACAGCACGGCAATGGACCTGCTCCACCACGGCGTCGATCCAGCGGTGATCGCGCTCTGGCTTGGTCACGAGAATGTCGAGACCACCCAGATCTACATCCACGCCGACATGCGGATGAAGGAAAAGGCGCTCGCTCGCGTCGCCCCTCCAGCCACCCCGTCAGGCCGGTTCCGCCCCGACGACAAGCTCCTCGCGTTCTTGGAAGGCCTCTGATTATGCCGAACCGCCGCATGGCCGATGCCCGGAAAACCAGCCTCCAACAGACGCCATGCGGCATAATCCGGATCGCGGCATTATGGGTGAGTTCGTGCAGACAGGTCCGATAATAATTGATCTGTTCGAAGAAGGCGGGCTGCGGCGGCACCTGCACGAAATCGAGGCTCGGCACATAAAACGCCTTGTCGCCGCCGATGCGGAAATCGACGCCGCTCGCCGCGATCAGGCTTTCCGCGACGGGGAGGATCTCGCGCTCGGGAAGCGGTGCGGGATCGGACGCCAGCCCCTCGCGCAGACCTTCGCACTGCGCGACGTTGAACACGGTGAAGCGCTTGAGGAACGGGACCGCCTTGGCTTCATCCCCGGTCTGGCGGGCGCGTTCCTTTTCGGCCTCGGGGGTGAACCGATCGGCATAGACCACGGTCGTGCCGCGCTCGCCCTTGATCACGCATCCGCCGGCGTCGCGCGCCTGCTTGAAGGTCAGCCAGCTTTGCGAGGGATAGCCATGCTCGATCACCGCTCCCCACAGGATCAGGACATTGACGCCGCTGTAGTTCCGCGCGGTCAGCGCGTTGCGCGGCAGGCCGGGGCCAGTCCCGCTGCTGCGGCCCCAAGGCTGGACCCAAGGCACGCGGCCCGCCTCCAGTTCGGCGACGATCCGGCTGGTCACCTCGTCATAAAGATTGGCGCGGTCGGCGCGGGGTTGATCGTCACCGCGTTCGCGGCGGGCACTGCGGCGGGAAGATGGGCGCATCGGAAAGCCTCCTGCTGCCACCCAAAAACCACATGGCCTCCCCCGGACGTGGGGGTGGGCGGCACCGAGCGACCAGAAAGGCCCGTTGGAGCGGGCGGCGGCACCTCCCGGGGTCCCCGTCGCGCCCGCGCGACGGGGTGGATCAGAGGGCGCAATGCAATGGAGCACCCCGACAGAGGGAGGGGTTGCCGCCGGTCGCGGCGGGCCTAGCCGGGAGCGCCGCCCACTCCCGCGTCCACCGGGAGAGGCCTCGAACGACGCCGCCGCGCGGTCCCGCGCGGCGTCCATAGCCGGAGCCGATCGGCTCCGGACCGCGCCATGCGATCGTCACCGAAGGCCGGTTCCGCCAAGGACCGGCGGAGCTGGGCGAGCGTGAGCGAAGCCCAGCGGAGTAGAGCGCGGTCGCGCCGTAGGCGCGAGGCGCCGAGAAGCTGTCGAGGATGCAAGCGGGGCGGCATCGCCGTTCGCCGCCGCTCGACACAAATTCATTACTGTTGAATATACTCAATTCAGGCTTGTTGAATATATTCTATGGAGTCGACCCACTCGACGCAGTCCGTAGGCGCGCATGAAGAGCGACGCGCGCCGTCTGATAGCAAGAAATGTCCGCGCGCTGCGCGTCGCCAAGGGCATGACCCAGGAGGATCTTGCCGGCGCGGCCGAGATCGATCGTTCTTACGTCAGCCTGATCGAAAATGCGCATTTCTCGATATCGGTCGATCAGGTCGAGAAGCTTGCGACGGTGTTCGGAGTCGCGATCTTCGAGATGTTTCATCCCGACACCGCCGCCAAACTCGAACAATAAGGTCGGCCTCGACCGGTATCTCACGGAAAGCTGCCGTCGAGCCAATGACGCGGGTCGGTCCGCGCGGCGGTCCGCGCCGCCGTCACCAGCCGCCTGACCCGGTCCCGATCGGCCGAAGCGGCGACCCGCCAATGATCGACGTCGTGCAGGCCGAACAATGCCTCGGCGACATGGCGCTGGGTGGCACCGGCGGCCAGGGCGTCGTGGGTGCGCAGCACCAGTGCCCAGCGGGCGGCGCGAGGCTCGGGCGCAAACAGCGAGCGCACGAGCCGCCCGGTACGATGCAGCGCGAGGAGTCGCGCGAGGGTCGCGGCCAGCGGCTCTGCAGACCGCACGCCGGCGATGCGATAATCGAGCCGCACGGGGCCATTCACAAGCGACTGTCCCACGATGTCCAGGCGGATCTGACGGATGCCGTCGGACCACAGCCAATGTTCGGAGCCATCGCCGGTGACGACGCACGAGTCCAGCGATCTGAACGCTGAAACATCGAAGGCGTCACGCGGATCGCGCGCCGGGGCGGCGATCGCGGTCAGGACATGCGGATCGGCCTCGCCACGCCAGACTGGTCGCGCGTCGAGCGCGCTCTGGCCGACGGGTTCGAGACGATGCAGTCCAAAGAACGATGCCCGCTCCGGACACAGACTCCCGCGTGTCACCGCCGCGCGATAGGCCGGCGACCGCCGCAGCCATTCCCAGGCGAAGCCATGTCGGCCGCACGCGGCGAGACCGGCATAGGGCGCGGTGGTGCGCCAGTCGACCAACGGCCGACCGGCGTCCACCGCTACGCTCCCGCCTCAGCCGCCGATCAGTCCGGCGCGCGCGGCTTCCTGGGTCGCGACATAGTCGCGCAGCGCCGCGGCCTGGTCGGGCCTGAGCGCATCGATCGCGGCGAGATTGTCGAGACTGGGGTCGCGCAGCAGGATTGACGGACATTGCCCTTCGACATTGCCGAGATTGGGGAGATGCTGCGCATAGCCGACGAGCGCGGCAAGATCGGGATCGAAGGTGCGCGCGATGTCGGGCGGATAGACGAGATATTGATTCTCGAAGGAGCGCAGCCAGCCAAGCGTGTAGCCGACGATCACCGCGCGCCTGACGGTGTCGGTCAGGTTGGCGCCGCCGCCGTGCAAGGTCGAGCCGAGCCAGACGAGCGCCGATCCCGGTGGCATTATAACAGCAATTCCGGGGTCTCCGCCGGGATCGGCCGGCGCGCCGATCCGGTGGCTGCCGGGCCAGACCCGGGTCGCGCCATTTGCGGCGGTGAACGGCGTCAGCGGCCAGAGGACATTGACCTGATATTCGATCTCGCCCTTGGGTCCGCCGTAAAGATCCTCGTCTCGGTGGGGGATCTGGGCGAGTGCGCCCGGATGCAGTTCGACCGCCTGGGTCAGGTTGAGGGCGACCCGCTGGCAATAGGGCGAGAGCGCCGCCTCGACGATGTCGAGGATCAGGCGGTGCCGGACCAAGGCGGCGACATGCGACGAGCGTCGCAGCAGCGCGCCGAAGCGTTTGGTGCGCGCGCCATAGAAATCGCCTTCGCAGAAAGGGGTTGCGGCGAAGCGCGAGGAAACATCGCGATCGAGCGCGGCGATGGCCTCCTGCGTCACCGCAATGGGGACGATGCAATAGCCGTCGGCGAACAGCCGGGCGGTGAGGAGCGCGGCATCCTGGGCCATGACCGACCTCAGGCCGCCGCGCGCGCGGACGGCGGGGGCGTAGTGTCGGGGACATAGATGCCGGTCGCGGCGAGCCGGAGGGCCGTGTCAGCATCGAGATCGATGCGAAAGGCACCCAGCCGCGCCCCGCCGATGATCGTCGGCTCGCCAAGCGCGGTGCAGCGCCAGCCCATGCGCCGGACCTGCTCGAGGAAATCCCACGCGACGACGGCGGTCAGCGCGGAGATGCCGGCGCTGAGCGCATGATCGACCATCGCCGAGATCAACCGGTTGCGGACCGCGAGGCGGCCGGCCGCGCCGAGCCGGGTCGGCAGGCACAGACGGGTTATTTCCCAGGTGTCGTCGCCGATCGGCACGCCGTCGCGACACAGCGCCGGGAAAAGCGAACCGAGGATGTGTGGCCTCGAGCTTGGCAGTAGCCGCAGCGATCCGAGATGATCGCCCCGCTCGTCATGGTCGACGAGATAGGTGGCGGCGGGACCGTCGAACGCGTCGATTTCATAGCAATCGTCGCTGACGGGCAGATCCCAGCACAGCGTGTCGACGAACAGGCGTTTACGGTCCTCGAACATCCCGGCCGCCAACGTGTCGGCCAGTGAGAAATCCTGGGTGATCCTGATCATGATGCGCTCCCGGTTGGTGATCGCACCAAGGGAGCAGCGCCGCGCCGGGCGCGGTATCCTCAGGATTATGGTATTGCGTCGCCGTAGCTAACGAGACCGAATCGCAATGCCTCGGCGGTGAGCTGGGTCCGGCTGTAGACGTCGAAATCCAGCCGCAACTGGGCCATGTAGCTGCGCACCGTCGAGTCCTGGAGCCCGAGGATGATCGCGATTTCGGGATCGGTCTTGCCGATCGCGAGTAGCTCAAGGCAATCGAACTTGCGGTCGCTCAACTGGGGAAGCTGTTTGGCGCGGGCCGGATAACCGTGCAGTCGCCGCGCCTCGCGAAAGGCGTCGGCGCCGATCAGCGCGGCGGCGCGACAATACCAGCGCGATGGCAGCTCGGTGCCGTCGCGGGCGAACGAGCAGCAGCCGTGCGGCTCGCCCATCACGCCGATCGGCAGGGTGAACCCGGTCGAGAGGCCGTGGCGCTGGGCTTCGCCGAGGATCAGATGTTGACGGTGTGTGAGGTGCAACAATCGCGGCATTTCGGTCCAGGCGAACGCCGTGTTGGTCCGCTGGCAGGCGAGCAGCGCGGGATCGTCGCGATAATATTTGCGCTCGACGAAGATGTCGGCCCACTCGCCGAAATTGTCGAGGCGGATGAGACGGCGATCGGGGCGGCGAAACGAGAGCCCATGGACCATGGCGAGGCGCGGAAACTTGATTTCGCGGGCGGCCGCTTCGGTCAGCGCGAAAAGCTCGGCCGGGGTCGCGCAGTCCCGGCAGCGCCTGCTATAGTCCTCGACGAGGCGGTGGAGGCTCATCGCTGCCTCCAGCGTCGTCGGACAAAGATCTGATCGACCGAAGCCATCGAAGCTGCGGGCGGGTCTCGCGTGTCCGACGAAGATCGAAAAGTCGTTTCAGCAGTGTAGTTTAATATATTCCACAGGTGGATGTGCCATTGATCGCTGTGTGACGAAGATGCTTCGAATTGCCTTAGACAGCACACGCCCGGTGGGACTGCTGCGCATGCAGCATTACGACCCTACGCATACAGCGCGCCGTCGTGGCCGAGGTCGCTGGCCGGCCACCCGCCAAGCGCATAGGCAGCCGCCCAGATCGATAAGAGGATAGCTCTGCATAATCGATCAAATCGGCAAGTCGGTGGCACTTTGACGCTTTTCAGCGCGAAGCTCGAATTGACCGAGGCGAGACCGAGCAGATGAACGACCACCTTCTTCAGAAAATGCTCATAGTCGTCGATGGTTGGCACGACGACGCGCAGGACATAATCGCTGTCGCCGCTCATCGGAGCACCGCCCTAATAGCGTTGCTTTTACGCTTACTCTTCAAGTGGCGCTTGTCGTGCACGTTTACTGCTTCGGGATTGAAGTTCACCAAAAGCTCATCTTTGCGCACCTTTTGTGTAGCCGTTAGCGGAATCTGGCTGATGAACTGGATCCAGCCTGGCAGCTTGTGGGAAGCGAGGCGCCCACGACATATCTCAATGATGATGTCGGCTGTGTTTTCGTCCGCAGGCACGCCGGGTGCAGCGATAACGCACGCCAACACTTCCTCCCCCCGAAGATCGTCCGCAACGGCCAGCACTACGACTCCCGCGACGCTTGGGTGATCGATTATTGCTTCCTCGACTTCCGCGGCGGCTATGTTTTCGCCACTCCGACGAATGATGTTTTTTCTTCGCTCGACAAAGTAAAGCATACCGTCCGGCCCCCGCCGTACGATGTCTCCAGTGTGAAACCACCCTCCTGCCCAAGCCAACTCTGTTGCCTCGTCGTCATTGACGTAGCCGGAAAAGAAGCCGTCGCGCGGGTCTGACCCTGCGCAACGGACCAGCATTTCACCTGCCTCGTCCACATTCGCCGGGTTTCCATACTCGTCGGCGACAAGCACCTCCCAAGGCGCTACGGGCCGTCCGAAGGCTCGAGTATCGAGATAGCGCGGTTCATGAGCATTCGCGATTATGCGCGACGTTTCGGTCATTCCCCACACTTCCACGAGTGGAAAACCGAAGCGCTTTTCAAATGCTTCGTGCAGACTCGGGTCGACACCCGCGCCAAGCCCAAACTTAACTGTGGGCGCACCCTCGCTGGCGCTCGGCGGTGCTTTTAAAAGAACTGGTGGAATGAGTCCCAGATAGTGAACGCCGGTTGCCTGACTATCTCTGACTTCCTGCCACCATGTACTTGCGCGAAATCGGTCCGTGCTGATCAGGCAACCACGTTGCAAAAGCATTGCGTTGAAAGCCAGGACGGTAGCGTTCATGTGAAAGGTAGGGAGAGGAACGTAAAGCCGTTCTCGTTCCGGTGCCAGAGTTAGCAGTCCGCCAATGCCGACGTAGCTCCGCCCGGCCTCCAGGCACGACCAGTTACTTATCAAGCATCCTTTCGGACGGCTGGTCGTGCCCGAAGTGTAAATGATCAGCGCTATCCTGTCCGAAACGAAAGCCTCGTCAGGTCCACAGGGCGGTGCGGGCGGGAACTGCCCCCCTTCCTCGTCCAGATCGATTAATGGAATTGGCGATGAACATCCGGTGTTGGCAGCGCGAACGGTGCACGTAGACTCTCCAGCGACTATGACAAGACACACATCCGCTTGGCGCAGCGCGTACGAAAATTCGTGAGCCAAGTAATCGGGATTAAGCGGCACTGCGCAGGCACCCAGGGAATTGAGCGCAAGGAAATGCCAAAAATATTCCGGACGATTACCGAGAACGAGCGCGACGCGATGCCCTGGACCGTATCCTGCTTCTCGCAGGGACGTGGCGATCTTTGTGACCTCGGTCATGGCGAATGAATAGGAGTATTCCGCGCCATCCGGCAGATAGCTCCTCTCGGAGCATTTAGGGACACAGAGGAAGGAGCAACCGCCAGATATTCTCGCCGCAGTTACGAACAAATCATATACGCTGCGGGGTTCTGCGCGCGTATTGGCGCCGCGATCTTGGGCGATACTCATCAGATGCGCTCGATCAGGGACGCCATTCCCTGACCGCCTCCCACACACATGCTGACGATGGCGAAGCGTCCGCCAGTCTCAGCGAGATGATCGATTGCTGTGAGGGTCATCCGAATCCCGGTTGCGCCTGGGGGATGACCAATTGACATGCCGCCCCCATACAAATTGGTCTTCTCAGGCGACACTCCAAGCTGTCGCTCAACGTGAATATTGACGGCAGCAAACGCCTCGTTGATTTCCCAATAATCGATGTCGTCGACTTGCAGCCCCTGCCGTTCCAGAAGCTTCGTGATTGCAGGAACCGGGCCAGCACCCATGATCTCCGGAGGTACTCCAGCCGTTGCCACGGCAACCAATCGCGCCGCTGGCTCAATGCCTGATTTCTCTGCCGCCCGGCGATCCGCGACCACTATGGCAGCAGCGCCGTCCGTTACGCCGCTCGCGTTTCCCGCCGTGACTTTTCCATCTTTCCGGAACGCTGACCGCAATTTAGCGAGACGCTCACGAGACGTATCAAGGCGAACATATTCGTCTACCGCAAACAAGCGATCCTCGCCCTTCTCCTTGACGGTGATGGGCACAATCTGCTTCGCGAGAAAGCCGTTCTCGATTGCGTGACGGGCGCGGATCTGGCTGCGAAGAGCCCACTCATCCATCTCACTGCGTTGATACCCAAAACGCTCGGCAAGAAGTTCCGCGGTCTCGCCCATATATGCGCCGCTAAAGGCGCAGCGATAGACACTGTCTAAGCCATCCTCGAGCAAAAGGGGGCCTCGCTTCGTCGCCCAGCGGGATGAACGAAGCACGTAGGGAGCCCGGCTGAAATTCTCTCCGCCTGCGGCGAGGCCGATCGCGGAATCGCCTGCCAATATCAATCGCGCAGCAGCCGCAATGGCTTCTGATCCAGACGCACAGGCGCGATTAACACCAAGAGCACTCGATTCAACAGCAAGCCCCGCACCAAGAGCAACCCGACGCGATATAAAATGGCCATCGCCGTCGACGGGCAGCACATTACCGAACACGAGATGATCGATCTTTCCCGGGTTCAGTCCTGCCCGGTCTATTGCCGCCCTCGCTGCATGCACACCGAGTTCCGTTAAAGAGGTGTCACGCAGCGACTTGCCGAAGTCTCCAAACGGAGTGCGCACGCCCCGAGCCAGTATAATTTCGGTCATTGAGCGCTCCTTGTTGGCAGGCCTGCCTCATTTGGCAGCCATCCGATTCCGCATGCGACTAAGTTTGCCCCTCGATTCGGCTTGCGCGCTCGCCAGCACACCACCAAGCTAACTTAACGATCACTTAGCTCTGCGAAAAGTCGGCGTCAAGGTAGGGCTTTCGCCGGCGCAGGATATAGCATAAATCAGCACTATACCTTCATCATACGGTCCGGTTTTGACGAACGCGGTAGGGCGCGACGAACTACCACTTGCACATTCTGCGGAGTTAGCTAAATGAGCGTTTAGATAGCTATGAGGTTCGATATGGCGGCGACTGCTGCAAAGCTCCAGGCCAATCGGTGGCCCACCTTGTTGGATTCGGCCGCTGTACGCTTCGCTGACCGCGGCTATCACGACACAAGTCTTCGGGACGTGGCCGAGGCGGCCGGCGTCACGCCGGCCGCCGTATACTTCCATGTGCCCAACAAACAGGCGCTGCTCGTCGCCGTGTACGCTGAGGGCGTTGATCGCATCATCGGCAATCTCGAAGCCGCGCTCAGTTACGAAACGGATCCGGCCGCACGCTTTCGGCGTGCTATTCGGGCGCATCTCACCTCGATACTGGATGCGAGCGCTTTTGCACGTGTCATTGTGCGCGTCCTTCCGGACGACGTGCCTGAAGCCGCCGCCGAATTACGGGCACATCGCGATCGTTACGAGAAACGCTTCCATGCTGTCGTCGAACGGCTCGATCTTCCCAAAGATCGCTCCCCCACCCTGCACCGCATCCTACTCCTAGGCGCGCTGAACGCGACACCGATATGGTACCGCCCTTCGCGACAGGGACTGGACAAGATTGTCGATGAGTTCGTCGCAATTTTCGGCGCTGAGAAACCCTCAAACAATTAACTGCTCGCGGATAATCACTTATGGCTAATATTGATACGCGGCCGCTCCGCGTTCTTGTGTCAAAAATTGGCCTTGATGGTCATGACCGAGGCAGCCGCATTGTTGCGGCCTATCTTCGCGATGCCGGAATGGAGGTGATCTACACCCCGCCGTGGCAAGCCATCTCCGGCGTCGTCAAACTAGCCACCGAGGAAGATGTGGACGTCATAGGGATAAGCTCCCTGGCAACGGACCACCTCATTGTTCCGAAATTGATGGGCGCTCTGCGCGAGGCCGGGCTCGTCTATGTTCGCGTTGTCTTAGGCGGGATTGTGCCGGACGAAGAGAAGGAAGCGCTGCTCACCGCAGGCGTTAGCCGCATTTTCGGGCCGGGCTCCGCGCGCGACGAAATTGTCGAATATGTCACAATGGCGGGCGAGCAATCGCGCCTTGATCGATCCCACATATATTCGGAGACAAGGTGATGACGCTCACCGAGCTGCAATCTGAGCCAAAAAAGCAGCCGCAGGAGCAGTGGCATACGGACTATTCGCGCCAGATTGGCGACGAGGCGCCTATTCGCAACCGATCGGGGATCGAGATAAAGCCACTCTACACTCCAAGTGACTGGTCGGGCGATCGCTATCTTGCAGATCTTGGCTACCCAGGGCAGTTCCCTCTTACGCGAGGGATTTATCCCACGATGCATCGCGGAAGGACTTGGACGCAGCGACAACTCATCGGTCTGGGAACACCTGAAGATTACAACAAGCGCGTTCGCAGCATCTTGGATGCCGGATCTTCGGCGATAAGCCTCCTGCCCTGCTGCTCTGGCTTTCGCGGCATCGACTGTGACGAGGTAGAACCGGTTCTGCTCGGCACCTGTGGAACGGTGATCAATACCACCGATCATATGGATCGAGCGCTCGACGGCGTCCCCATCGACCAGATTTCAACCGCGATGAATGACCCATCACCGTTCACCCTGCTTGCCTTCACGCTCGGCGTCGCCCGTCGGCGCGGTATCGCATGGAGCAAGGTGACAGGGACGTCCAACCAGAGCGACTACCTTTCTCATTTTATCGCCAACCACCAGTTCTATCGGCTGTCCCTTCCAGGATCGCGGCGCGTGCTGCTCGACCATATCGAATTCTGTCGTCGTCATGTACCCAACTGGAACCCGATGTCAGTGGTGGGTCAGCACATGCAACAAGCTGGGGCGACTCCAGCAGAAACTATGGGTTTCACGTTGTCGACAGCAATTCAGTACGCGGAGGACTGTGTTCATCGCGGGATGGATATCGATGACGTATTACGCCGCTTCACTTTCTTTTTTGATATATCTATTTCGTTCTTCGAAGAGGTCGCAAAGTTTCGGGCTGCCCGAAGGATTTGGGCGAGAGTTGCACGCGATCGACTGGGAGCCAGGGATCCTGCTAGCTGGCGGTTCAAGTTTCATGGTCAGACTTCGGGTGTCGATCTCACGCAGCAGCAGCCTCTCAACAATATTGCGCGAGTCTCGGTTCAGGCGATCGCGGGAATTTTGAGCGGCCTGCAATCGCTGCATACCGATGCGTACGACGAGGCCATCGCGTGCCCGAGCGAGGAAACCGCACGGGTTGCAGTCGCTACGCAGAATATCCTCCGCGAAGAAGCGCGGCTTTGTGACGTTATCGATCCCTTGGGAGGCTCTTATTATGTGGAGCGTCTGACGGACGACATGGAAGAGCAGATCGAAAAGGTCATCTCAAGGATAGACGCGGTAGGAGGGATGTATAACGCCGCAGAATCTGGCCTGGTGCAGACAATGATCGGTGAATCGGCCTTGGCATTCCAGGAGCAGATTGATTCCGGTCAACGCAAAATCGTCGGCGTAAATTGTTATCAGGCTGATGAATATCTAGCAGCACCTCCGACTGAGCGTCCTGACCCAGATGCCATGAATCGCCACATCGAACAGTTCAAGGCGTTCAAGCAAGAGCGCAGTCAACATCAAGTTTCACAAGCGCTAGATGCTCTGGCTCGCGCTGCCAATAGCACCGATCAAAACACCTTTGAAAAAGTCGTCGAGGCGGTCGACGTCGGGGTGACGCATGGCGAAGTGATTGCATGTCTCCGACGAGAGCTTGGCTTCGGTCACCCGCTGGTCATTGCTTGAAGACGTGAGGGTTGCGACATGCAGGGGATGCTCGAGAAAATCAGAGCCGGCGATACAAGGGCTATCGCCCGCGCGATTACGATCATGGAAATGGGTGGAACAGCGGCAGCGGACCTGCACCGGGTTCTGCTGCCTCTGACCGGCACTGCGCTCACCATTGGATTTACTGGTCCGCCCGGTGCTGGCAAATCGACCCTGATTGACGCCTTCATCACCGAGCTGCGGCAGAGTGGCCGAACCGTGGCGGTGGCGGCTGTCGATCCTTCCAGTCCTTTTTCTGGCGGCGCGGTTCTAGGAGATCGCATAAGGATGGGGCGGCATACAGAGGACCCGGGAGTCTTCATCCGCTCCATCGCCTCTCGTGGTCACAGTGGCGGCCTCAACAAGAGTATTCAGGCCATAGTCGACGTTCTCGACGTTTCCGGTCGCGATGTTGTTGTAATCGAGACCGTTGGAGCGGGGCAATCGGAAGTCGAGGTCGCCGAGGTCGCCGATATCAAAATTGTGGTTAACGCTCCTGGTCTTGGCGACGACATCCAGGCGATCAAAGCCGGGATTCTAGAAATTGCCAGCATTCTCGTTGTGAACAAAGCAGATCTGCCTTTAGCTGCACGGACGGTTCGGCAGCTAAGAAGCATGCTCGCTCTGCGCCGTGAGAACCGGCAGAACGTACCGGTACTTCAGACTGTCGCCAGCTCGGGCAAAGGCGTCGCTGAGCTATTGGAAACTGTTTTGGAGTTGTCGCCGCCGACATCGACCGAGCACCGTGCGCGACGAAGCGAGCGAGTTCGTCGACTTGTTGCCGAAGCGGCAGCAGCAAACACCAAACGACATGTCCTCGCGCTACGCGATAAGCCCTCGAGGGCGATGCTTGCGCAAGTCGAGAGGGGCGAAGTGTCGATCGAGGGAGCAGCACAGTCGCTGGCCGCCCATAAACCGGGGGCCGCAAAAACGTCCTCGTACAGGTGGAGACAAAGGTCGACGACGTATAAGTAGCGTGCCGCGCAGCGCTGCCGAAGCTTGGCGTCAGGCCGGACCTACAGTTGAATCCTTTGCCTTCACTGCCTGAACGATCGACCGAGTTGTCGCGCGCATGTGCGAAAGCGTTGCATCCACCAGCCCCTCAGAATCGCGTGCCAGTGCCATATCCACGATTCTTTGGTGTTCGTGATCAATGTCGCGTCCGGTTTCGTAATGAGCGGCAAGACCGCGATAACGCTCCGATTGTTCATAAAGCTGAGCGTGTAAAGCGATAAGCCGGCGACTTCCGCATCCCGCAACAAGCGCGGTGTGAAACGTCGCATGAGCCTTTACCCAGCTGGGATTGACGAGAAGTTCCCCTTCACCTTTCATTAGTTGGGTGACGCGCAGGCGATGCGCAGAAGCCAGGATCCCGACTTCCCAGTTTACATCGCCATATGCGACCGATCGCCGGAGACATATCGTCTCGATCTCACAGCGCAGGTCTGTCAAATCCTCGAGATCACCGATCGAAAGTGGGGCGACCGAAAAACCTCGTTGATCACGAGATACGACCAGTTGCTCTGGAACAAGCCGAGATAAGGCTTCACGGACTGCGCCAGGGCTCACGGCGAGTTCATTCGCTAGATCCTGAATCTTCAATTTTTTATCTGGGGCATGACGTCCTGAAACGATGCCGCCGCGAATTGCCTCGTAAGCGTCACTCGCCTGGCTCCGCGAAATCTGCGGTCCACTGTCCTCGACGCGGATAGCACGCTCCATAATATACTTTTTCACCTCGAATCTATAATTGCGCCCTCGCATAACCGGCGGGATTTTTCCATCTATTGTCGCGAGTGAACTCTCAAGCGCAGATGCCTATCGCGAGGCGACGCCGCTGAACCGCTGCCAGCCGAACAGACAGACGATGCCCCCAACGACCGACAGAGCGCCGTAAAACAGACAGACCTGCATCCGACTAAAGCCGCCGGCGAATAGAAGGCCGGCTAGGGACGGAGCGATTGCACTGACGACCCGCCCCACCCCGATCACAAAACCGCTTCCGGCTGCCCGTGCCTCGTCGGTGAAACTACTGGCGAGCGTGATGTAGACGCCCGAGGCGCAAGCGAAGATGCAAAAGCCGCAGATGCCCGCCGCTATAACGAGTAACACGACCGAGGGCGGGGTTGCGCCGAAGTTTATAGTCGCAAGGCCGAGGGCGATCAGGCCGCCGGCGGTAAGCCTCCGCAGCCCACCACGCTGTGCAAGCCATCCGAACAAGAGCCCACCGACTACGCCCATAAAGCTCGAAACTGACGCTACAAGGCTTGCTGTCGAGGGAGGAAAGCCGGCATCAGCTATCATTTGCGGCATCCAGCTCATGATGTAGTAGACCGTCGCGACCATGAGTCCGTTGACGGCCGTTATCCACAGCGTCCTTGAAAGCTGCCCAGATGAAAATACAGCCGCGTAACTGCGGTGAGTCAGGGCTCGCTCGGGAAGCCGTTCAATCAAAGGCTGCTCGCACCTCCGGAGCACTGCATTAATCCGCTCGAGGCGGTTCTTGCCGCGACATGCAAATAGATAGCTGACCGACTCGGGCATCTGCCATGCGACGAGAGGGAGAAGTGCGACAGCTGCAAGGAAGCCGGAGAAAAAGACGGACGGCCAACCATGCTGCCGAAGAAGATAGGTAGCGAGCAGCGCTCCCACCAATCCGCCCAACGGATAGCCGACCGCAGTTAGCGCGATGGCCAGGGGCCGTCTCCGCCTGTTGGAGAATTCAGCTGCAATTGGATTAATCACGGCGACGCAAGTGCCGATGCCTAGCCCGGTAATAACGCGCCACGCGACTAACGCCTCAACAGACGTTGCGTATGTGCACAGAAGCATGCCGGTGGCCATCAGGCACAAAGCGATGAGCACCATAAGCTTGCGGCCGAACACGTCGGCCAGAGGCGCGATTATAAAAGATCCGGCCGCCATCCCTGCCAATCCGGCAGATAGAACGATGCCTAATGCCGTCCTACCGACCCCCCAATCCTGAGCGATGGCGGGCGCTGCGAACGTCACCGAGAGCACATCGTATCCGTCGAGCCCAGAAAGCGTGATTGTCAAAGCAATGATGATCAATTGCGCCCGGCTCATCGGTGCATTTTCGAACGGGGCTTTTATGTTCGTCATGCGAGTGCCAGTTCGTGACCAGCCGCCGGCGCCAGTGCATCCTCCCAATGATTACCTCTCCAGGCGACATGCTGATCGGGGCGGATCAAGACAAGCGACGCACCATAGAGTTCGGCGATGCTTATGGACGGAACATCCAAAATTTTTAGAGGAATGCCGAGCGCCTTTGCGTTTTCAAAAGCCTTGCCGACTTCACACCGATTAGCACCGGCAGCGACCAAAAGCGTGAAGTCTGGCCCGAACAAATCGTATAGGGAGCTTCCGTCATCTAGCCACGCATGTGGTGCGAGACAGCCTGAGTGGCCGGAGGGTTTGTATACTTCGCTAATGTGCTCTGGGCAGGGTTCGCTCTCTTTGGCAATCAAGGGCGACTGGTAGCAAAGACCCAGAACAGTTCCCAGTGTTGCGAATTCACGCCCCTTTGAGGCCTGGATGGCGGCACCCAATTTTGTGCGAGCTGCCTCGCCTGCAGCCGTGTCATCCTCGATCTCCACAGGTGGCGGCTCAACAAAGATTGCGTAGTTGGCCATCGCTTCGTCAATGACGACCTGGTGGACCTGCCGTCGCTCAATCTCATAACTGTTCAGCAACGCGGGGCCACCCCAACCGTTGAGTGTCGCTGCGAGCTTCCACCCAAGGTCTACACTATCGCCGACCCCCATATTCATGCCGTAACCACCCGCAGGGGGGTGGAGGTGACATGCATCGCCCGCTAGAAAAATACGGCCAGCGCGATAGCGGTCTGCGAGCAATTCGTTCGCAGTCCAATTATCAGCACTCAGAACTTCAACAGGCAGATCTATGCCGCAGCGCTGCCGGATCAAGGCGGCCGCTTCCTCCTTCGAAAGGCTGTCGCCAGGCTTTGCGCCCCCCGGCATGAAATACCAAAGGTCTCCCTGGTCCATTGGGCCGATCACACTGAGGCCATCTGTGCCGATCTGCCAATATATTGCGGCAGGGCCGTGTCGATGCGCTCCCGCCCAACCGGGCGCGCGAAATATAATATTGTAGTGGTGAGAGAGGCCAGCTCGGCCAACCATCCTGGCGCCAATTAGCTCGCGGACCCGACTACGCGCGCCATCGGCTCCCACCAGATATTCGGAAACAATCTCGCGCTCGCGACCATCGATATCCACAACACGTGAAAGCACGCGATTGTTGTCCTGTTCCGACTCCGTCAGCGTCACCCCAAACAGAATATCTACGCCCGGCAGCGTCCGCGCATGTTCGAGCATCACTCGTTCTAGCGTGTATTGCGGGACCCATTGGGCGTGTTCCGGGTAGCGATTATCTCGAGCTGGCGCGGCATTGAACGCGTCGGTAAAGCGGGCAAGCTCGGGACCGGCCAGCCTAGTGACAAACACCATGTTGTTAGGATAGTCTACACCGAAGGGCGACGCTGCTGCGAGCTTGTCAGCTATCCCCCAGCGACGTAAATGTGTCCGCGTCCTCACGTTGGTCGTCTTGGCGCGGGGCGCACTCCCGCCACGATCGTTGCGCTCAATCAGGGTGACGCGGACGCCGCGGCTACCCAATTCGATGGCAAGAGCGAGGCCAACCGGTCCTGCGCCAACTACCAACACATCGGTCCGAGCATCCCTCACGCGGACTCACTTTCGACTTCGTAGTTGCGGATGAAGTCGTCGGGCACTTGTGGCGCCCAGTTGGCCATGCCGTCGGATGGTCCATAATTTGTTGGCGTCCATTGCGCATGATCGTCGATATAATCCATGTCGGAATAGTATTCGATCCAGCTGCCCCAAGGATCCTGCACGTAATAAAAGTAGTTCGATCCCACCGTGTGACGGCCAAAGCCCCAGCCTCCGCGCCCGGCTTTTGAGAGGAGTTCGTTACCGCCGCGGCCAACTTCGTCGGGATCGTGCAACTGAAAGCTTGCGTGATGAAATCCGATGCCAGGAGACTTAGCGAACGCCACTACATGGTGATCGCTATTTTTAACTGCGCAGGTAAAAGCGACAAAATCCTGAGCATGGTCGGCAAGTCCCATGCCGAGGGCCTCGACCACGAAGCGAACGCTTGTCATCACGTCAGGCGTGAACAGGACAACGTGACCAAGCTTCTCTGGTCGAACTGGCGCATATGTGTGGGCCGGCAGAACCGCCGGACGACGCGTGCGAACTATTCGGCCCGGAGCGTTGATCGCAAAAGGCGAGCGAGCTTCTGCTTCGTTGTCCGCCGGCAAGTCGACAAGGTTATAAACAATGCCAAATGGGTCTTCGACCCAAAGCCCCCGCTCTTCAAATCCAGCGGGCGACGGGATGACCTTACCGCCTGCGGCTGGTACATGGGCAGCTATCACGTCCAGTTCAGACGCGCGGAGCGCAAGGTGGTGAAATGTTTTTCGCCTGCCGCTTTCGATCAGGACAATTGAATCTCGCTGCTGGGAGCCACAGCGAAATTTCGCAATTTTTGTTTCCCTAACGACCTGGAGACCGGCGTCTGTGTAAAACCGGACCCCCTCATCAAGGGAAGGCACTTCAAGGGTGAATGATAGCGGACCGAGAACCGGCATGACCCTGCCTCCCCAATTTTTAGATTGTTGGCTCGGCGACTATGTTTTCGATGAAGCCGATCTGCTCTACTTCGCAACGAACGACGTCGCCGGGTTTGAGAAACACGGGGGGAGTACGTGCGATACCGACGCCCTCAGGAGTGCCGGTGGCGATAAGGTCACCCGGCTCCAACGTGAAAGCGGTCGAGAGGTACGCGATTTGCTGCCAGATATTATAAATTAGCTGACTCGTATCGCTATTTTGCCGCAGTTCACCGTTTACGAGGCAACGCAAAAATAGCTTGTGCGGTTCGGCGATCTCATCGGCCGTAACAATCCACGGACCGATAGGACCGTGAGTATCGAACGATTTCCCTATGGTAAAACTTGGAGAGTGGAACTGCCAATCCCTGGCGGTCACATCATTCACGACGGTATAGCCGAATACGTGATTCCGGGCGTCGGCCTCGCTCACGCGCTTAGCCGTCCGGCCAATGACGACACCTAATTCCACCTCGTAATCAAGCTGTTCGGTTACGCCGGGATCTATGTCGTCATATGGCCCCGATAAGCAGGTGGTCTGCTTGTTGAACCAGAACTGCTTGTGTTTCGGCGTGCAAGTGGTGCCCACCTGACTCGGTGATCGGCGCCTAATCGGGGACCACCCCCGGGTCATCTATTGTCGCTCGCGATTGAGGCAGGCGACGAGGCGGAGGATGACGACGGTGGAGACGATTGGACGGATCAGGCGTGCGTATTTCGTACAGCGGCAGTCGGTGCGAGAGATTGCGCGGCGGCTGCATGTTTCGAGGAAGACGGTCAGGAAGGCGATCGAGGCCGAGGACTGCAAGTTCAGCTACGATCGGGCGGTTCAGCCGATGCCCAAGCTCGGTGCCCACATTGCCGAGCTCGAGCGGTTACTGGCGGAGAACGAGCGCAAGCCGCGGCGCGAACGGCTGACGCTGATCCGGTTGTTCGAGGCGCTGCGGGCGCAAGGATATGAGGGCGGCTACGATACGGTTCGCCGCCATGCCCGCCGCTGGCAGCGCGAGGAAGTGGGCCGGACGGCGACCGCGTTCGTGCCGCTGAGCTTCGAGCCCGGCGAGGCTTGCCAGTTCGACTGGAGCCACGAGGTCGTGGTGCTGGCGGGTGTGACGACGACGGTGAAGGTCGCCCATATGCGGCTGTGCCATAGCCGGATGTTCTTCGTGCGAGCCTATCCCCGCGAGACGCAGGAGATGGTGTTCGACGCCCATGCCCGAGCGTTCGCTTTCTTCGGCGGTGTCTGCACGCGCGGGATTTACGACAACATGACCACCGCGGTGGATGCGGTCTTCCTGGGTAAGGAGCGCAAGTTCAACCGCCGCTTCCTGCAGATGTGCAACCATTACCTGGTCGAGCCGACCGCATGCACGCCGGCGGCGGGGTGGGAGAAGGGGCAGGTTGAGAACCAGGTTGGCGTTGTGCGCGAACGATTCTTCACGCCCCGGCTGCGCTTCGCCAGCTACGCGGAGCTGAACGCCTGGCTGCTCGATCGTTGCCTGGAACACGCCAACGCCCATCGGCATCCTGAGCTTCGGGACCGCACCATCGCTGATGTGTTCGAGGACGAGAAGCTCGCGCTGATGCGCATGCCGAACGCCCCGTTCGACGGCTTCCACGCTGTCGCGGCGTCGGTATCCAAGACGTTGCTCGTGCGGTTCGACTACAACAAGTACTCGGTGGCAGCCCGCGCCCTCGGGCGTCCCGTTGAGGTCCACGGCTATGCCGACCGCATCGTCATCCGTCAGGGCGACGATATCGTTGCCGAGCACGATCGCCGCTTCGGTCGCGAGCAGACCGTCTATGATCCCTGGCATTACGTGCCGGTTCTGGCGAAGAAGCCGGGGGCGCTGAGGAACGGGGCGCCGTTCAAGCAACTGGCCTTGCCACCAGCGCTGGAACGTCTTCGCGGCAAGCTGAAGGGCAGCGATGATGGCGACCGGCAGATGGTCAAGATTCTGACTGCAGCTACGGTCGATGGCCTCGATGCGCTGGAAGCGGCTGCCTCCGAAGCGTTGGCCCAGGGAGTCACGAGCGCCGATGTCGTGCTCAATATCCTGGCCCGGTCCCGATCGGCGCCGATGGAGCCCAGCATCGCCACACCCGAGCATCTACAACTCAAGATCGAGCCCGTCGCCGATGCGGGCCGATATGATCGGCTACTGCCCGTGCGGAGGGCCGCATGATGATGGAGCGCCATGAGATTATCGGCCTGATGGCCGAGTTGAAGCTTGCCGGCATGCGTCATGCCTATGACGAGGTCATCGCCGATGCCCTCAAGCGCCAGCATCCCGTCCAGCACGTCGTCGGCGACCTGCTGAAGGCCGAAGTTGCGGAGAAGCACGCCCGTTCCATCAAGTACCAGATGACGGCCTCCAAGCTGCCGCTCGCCCGAGAGTTGGACGGCTTCGAGTTTACCGGCACGCCGATCAACGAAGGGCTGGTTCGCGACCTTGCCGCCGGCGACTTCCTCGCCAGCCAGCGCAACGTCGTGCTGGTCGGCGGTACGGGATCGGGAAAGACCCATCTCAGCATCGCCATCGCCCGCAACTGCATCCGTAGCGGCGCCCGCGTCCGGTTCTACAACACCACCGACTTGGTGAACCTGCTCGAACTGGAGACCCACCAGGGCCGGACCGGCAAACTAGCCGAACATCTCTCCCGGCTCGACCTGTTGATCCTCGATGAGCTGGGCTATCTTCCCTTCGCCCGAACCGGTGGCCAGTTGCTGTTCCACCTCGTCAGCCGCCTTTATGAGCGCACCTCGATCATCGTCACCACCAACCTTGCCTTCGGCGAATGGCCCACCGTGTTCGGCGACGCCAAGATGACCACGGCACTGCTCGACCGCCTTACGCACCACTGCGACATCATCGAGACCGGCAACGACAGCTGGCGCTTCAAAAACCGCAGCTGAACCCCGCCTGCTTGGGAAAGAAGACGATTTACGCCGTGCCGGAACGCCTCCGGGCTACGCCCTCCGCCATTCCGGCACGGCGTAAGCGCGCATCAAACCCCGGTCCCCTATTGAACGCCGATCCCGGTCCCCGTTTGCGCGCCGATTGACAAACTGCTGCTTTGGCTTTTCAAAACCTAAAGCCGCACCTTCTTCAGCATGTTTGCGGAAATTCATCCCGATGGCGAGAAACTTTCCTGGCCTCTCGACCGGAGCAAGCAATCTGGCAGAGTTGAGCGGTACGCGGTCGTCCGTTTCCTGTGCGCATACACGTGCCTTCGCCAGTGCGGCATCGCCCTCCGCAATCAGAGACAACATGGTAGGAAATTCATCTTTAAGTTTCTCGAGTGGCACCACGTCGCTGCCATCGACGACACCGAGCTGCGCCGCTCCCCCACGCTCAAATCGTACCAATTTCATATGTACCCCTCCATGCGGAAAGATTTCCACTTCTCCGCCTAACATCACTGCGTTGGCACATTATATTTTTTTTCTCAATATATATAATTTGTAGGGCGTGAACTCGCTTATGCCACTCCGCATACTAGTGAACCAAACTCTCTTTGAGCCAGTGTGGTCTCAGATTGTACAGAGCCCTTTTTGGAGCTTTTTAGGTAGGTTTCACGAAATGGATAGGGGCGTGTACCTCCCACTTGTCGGACCACAGCGGCGCATATCACCATTGTTGGAACGGCCAATTTAAAAATGTATTGACTCGATAAATATATTTTTTATGAGTGGTGGGGTCCGTTACGGACGCACAGCTTGAACATGAAACGGCGGAACTGAGTGCGAGGCGCTCCGCGAGCAGTCGGGCATAATTCCGTACTCGCGCACCGACCGAAAAGGGGGATGGATATGGTAACCAAAGCTGCATTGAGGGGCTCGGCCGGCCTCTTGCTTTCAACGGTTTTGATGTGCAATAGTGCACACGCAGAGGCCCAGGAGACGCCGCGCTCAGTTGAAGCGCCGCCCATTTTATCGACACCAGACGGCGTCGATGAAATCGTCGTTACTGCAAACCGGCGCGCTGAAAATCAGCAAGAGGTTCCAATCAGCATTGCCGCCTTCAGCGGCGAGACACTGAAAAGCCAAGGCGTGGTGAACGTCGTTGACCTGCCTCAGCTTACACCTGGGCTTGGCTTCACGCGCACTTTGGTCGGCACCAATGCCTTCCTGCGTGGTGTAGGTACAACGAGCGCCGGCTACAGTACTTAGGCTCCCATCGCCACCTATATCGACGGCCTCTACCTGCCGAATTCAGCAGCATCGTCATTTTCGTTCAACAACGTCGAACGGATCGAGGTTCTCAAAGGGCCACAAGGGACATTGTATGGCCGCAACACGACCGGCGGCCTCATACACGTTATTACCAAAGAGCCTGGCGACGTCGCGGCAATCGACATGTCGGCGAGTTATGCAAATTATGACACGGTGCAGGCGAATTTCTACGGCTCAACTCCGTTGACTGACACAGTCGCGGTCAATTTCGCGGCCCTTTACATCAACCAGGGAGACGGCTGGGGACGCAATCTTTTTACCGGGCAAGAGGCGTTCCGGTTCAAGGACATTGGCTTTCAGGGGAAGCTGCAGTGGAAGCCCGGCCCCGAAACCAAGATCACGCTACGCGGCTTTTACGACAGGGTGAAAACGGACCAAAGCAACGCGGTCGCAATGTACCCGGGATCTGTAGGCACCGATGGCTCCGTTTATAGGGGCGAGTATCTGATCAACACCCGCCTGACGCCATTTACGCGGCAGCGGCAGTATAATTTGTCCCTTAAGGGCGAGCACCGGTTTGACCTTGCTACTTTGACGACCGTTACGGGGTACATCAACAACCGGTCCCCCAGCCTCCAGACTCAAAGCCCTGTTCTGGGCCAACCTGCCGCGGGGCAGGGGGCCATCAATCTCGGCTTGTTTCAGACTGCCAAAACCTTTAGTCAGGAACTTCAGCTGACGTCGAATGCCGAGGGTCCTTTCCGCTGGATCACTGGCCTCTTCTATTACAGCGACAAGACCATGATCCAGACGCAGGTTTATGGAACTTGTGTTGGTACCGCCTGCACAACGCCAGTTCCTACTCAAACAAATGGTTTTCAAGACACAAAGTCCTACTCTGCCTATGCAGAAGGCACCTACGATCTCACGGAATCAACGCACCTCACCTTGGGCATTCGATATACGAGCGATCACAAGACGCTTGATGGGACGTCCAGGCCGCTGCCGGGGTTCCCGAACTCGCCGTCTGTACCGCCGGGTACGGTACTGTCGACGCCGAATACGATCGATACTAGCGTCACCTTCAACAAGCTGACCTACAAAGCTGTGCTGGCGCAGGACATCACCGACGACATTCACGCGTATGCCTCGCTCAACCGAGGCTTCAAATCGGGCGGTTATAACCCAACAGGTTTTACTAACCCTGCATCGCGCCCAGAAGTCTTGGACGCGTATGAACTGGGACTGAAATCCGAGCTTTTCGGGCGCGCGCTGCGTTTGAACGCTTCAGCATTTTATTATGATTACAAAGATATCCAGCTACGCACGACGGCGCCGCCAGCGCCTCCGGGCGGCACGATCCTCTTCAACGCTGCAGCGGCTCACATCAAGGGCATCGACGTTGACTTTGTAATTGTGCCGACGCGCGGACTGACCTTCACTGGAGGGTTCGAGATCCTTGATGCGCAGTACACGCGGTTCCCCGCGGGTATATGTACGACCCCTCGCCCGATCGGTGGGGCGGTGCTGGGTGGTACTGCAAGTGCAACTTGTAATTTGTCTGGGTACCGACTGCCGCAGGCGCCGAAGTTCTCGTTTTCGCTTGGTTTGACCTACCATGTCGAGACGCCGCTGGGCGGATTCGAATTCAGCGCGAGCGACGGGTATAAATCCAAATTTGCGTGGGAATCAGACAACAGGTTACAGCAAAAATCATATCACCTTATCAATGCGTCGTTGACCTGGCTGCCGACGGACTCTCAGTTCAGTTTGCAGGTTTTCGGGCGCAATCTGGGGAGCAAATACTATTTTGTCAGCGCTTCAAACGCGGGCGGAAACGACGGTCACATTCCAGGGGCGCCGCGAACTTATGGCGTGAGGGCGCGGTACAACTTCTAACCGCTTACAATCGGTCTGGTCGTTGCTGGCAGTGTCATTCGGGAGGCGATCCCATCGCTTAACTACGATGCGCACTGCCAGCTGCCTCTGAAATCGGCGGTATGAAAAGCGAGCTCGCCCGGATGGAGCTTAAGATCGGCAAGCTAGTCGATGCGATCAGCGAAGGCGGATCGGCCCGCGCGCTTGCGGGCAGAACTTCAGCGCCTCGAAGCGCGGCAGACCGAACTCGAGAGCGTTATCAGCCAAGCCGCCCCGCCGCCGCCGGTACTGATCCATCAGGCCCTTCTGCAACTCTACCGACAAAAGGTCTTGACCTGCGTGAGGGCTTACCGATCCGTCGCGCAATGCAGAAAGCGCTGCGCTCGTCCGTTCGCTGATCGAGGCGATCATCCTGATGCCTAGGGCTCTGTTACATATCATTGGCAGCTATCATCTCAGGCGCGCTAACCGGAACAAATTGTCCGCTGATGGCCGCAGCCACGCGCTTGGCTACCCGTTCGGAGGCTCGTCGCATTGGCTCCAGCTGAACATGCGCATAGATCGCTGTTGAGCGAGCATTAGCATGGCCGAGCAGTGACCCGGTCATCACCAAATTCTCGCCATGTGATACGGCCAGAGAACCGATTGTGTGTCGCAATGTGTGTGGCGTGATGTCATCCAGTCCCGACAGCTTCTTGACGTCCGGCCATATTTTGGTGGTGCCCTGGAAGAAGCCCTCGCCGTCTTCAGCGGGAAAGACATAATCGCTTTCGGGGCTCTGCTGGACCTTGTTCAGCAACAGGCGCGCACTCCACGGAAGTGGACGTATCGACTTCCCCGTCTTAGTGTCCTCGAACCGGAAAACGCCGTTTTCGAAGTCGACTTCCGACCATTTCAAGCCGGCAATTTCATTGCGGCGACACCCGGTTAGAGCCCAAAGCTTACAAATGACGATTGCCTTGGGATTGGCGCCGTTCTTTGCGATCCTGTCAACGGGCACCGAAGATTCCGCAAAAGTGGGCATCTAAAATTCCCTAGTTTGGCGGGAGGGTTGGTGTCGGTGATCAGCCGTGATGGAGATCGGGCTTTTCCTTTGCTGGCGGGCGGCCGCGCCGTTTCGGCAAGGGCGGTGGGTTGATGGACGGTGCCATGCGCGCATGCTCGGGCAGCAGGTCGGCGTGCTGTCGCATGCGATAGCTGGAGCCCTCGATCTGGACGACCACAGCGTGGTGAAGAAGGCGGTCGAGCAGCGCGGTGGCCACCACCGGATCGCCAAAGACATCACCCCATTCGGCGAAGCCGCGGTTGGATGTCAGGATCATGGCACCCTTTTCGTATCGGGCGTTGACGAGCTGGAAGAAGAGATTGCCGCCGCCGGGCGTGACGGGAAGATACCCGATCTCGTCGACGACGAGCAGGGAGGATCGGCATAGGAAGCGGATCTTCTCGCGCAACGTGCCCTCGCGTTCAGCCTTGGTCAGTGAAGCGATCAGATCGGCGAGCGGGATGAAGTAGACGCTCTTGCCCGCCTTCACGGCCTCGACGGCAAGGGCCGTGGCGATATGGCTTTTCCCGGTACCGGGCGGGCCCAGCAGATGCACCACCTCGGCCCGGTTGATGAAGTCCAGGCCAGCGAGCGCCAGGATGCGGTTCCGGTCGAGCGATGGCTGGAAGGAGAAGTCATATCCGTCCAGCGTCTTGATGATCGGCAGCCTTGCCATGCGCAGGGCTGCCTTGATCCTGCGGTTCTCCCGGAGCGACAGTTCTTCGTTCAGCAATATGTCGATGGCCTCGATGCCATCGATTTTGCCCTGCTCTATGCCGCGCAGGGTGGCGTCGAGCATCTCCAGGGCGCGTGGCATTTTGAGATGGACCAGGCTGCGGCGGATATTATCGACGCGGGATGCGGCACCCCCATGGTTCATGGCCGTTCTCCCCGCGCCAGTTGGCTGCCGATCGCTTGATAGATGGCCAGGGAGCGCACGGTGACATGCTCGCCTACACGACCGATGGCGATTACCTCTTTGCCATGGATACGGCGCTTGGCGCCGCTGCTGCCTGTCCGGTGCGCAGGATCGATCCTGTACTGCCGGCGCCCCCAAGAACCGGGTGCTCGGCAATGACCTGGCCCAGGTCTACGATCCGGATCTTGTCGGGCAACTGCTGGATTTCGACGACGCGCCGGGTGCGATCGGGAACGCTGTAGTAATTGCCGCCGACCGAGACCATCCCATCGTGGCTGACGCGGCGCTCCAGCTTCAGAACAGCGTCAAAGCGGCCCGCCGGGAGCAGCTGCAACTCAGGCTGCTCGGCGGCGAAGGCTTCAGCAATAATCCGCTGCGTCGTGCCGTGGACACGGACGTTGGCGACGGTATCGAGCCAGTCGATCAGCTGGACATTGAGATCGTCCAGATTGCGGAAGCTCCGGCCCAGGAAGAAGTCCTTGCGGATATAGCTGAATGGCCGCTCGACCTTTCCCTTGGTCTTGGCCCGATAGGGACGGCAGGCGCGCGGCACGAAGCGATAATGCCCGGCCAGAGCCAGCAATGATCGATTGTAGATGATGTGGCCCTGATCATCTTCCCCGGTCACAGCGGTTTTCATGCGATCGTAGAGGATCTCGATCGGGACGCCGCCGAGCGCTTCAAAGGCCTGCATATGACAGCGCAACAGGCTTTGGAGATCCTGATGCATGACGTAGCGCGCAAACAGGAAGCGCGAATGTCCCAGCACCAGGCTGAACAGCCAGACGATCCGGCTGACGCCGGGCTCATCGGTAAATTCGACGACGAACCGGGCAAAGTCGACCTGTGCCTGCACGCCAGGCGGCGTCTCGAACCGAACCTCAAAGGGCTTAGGCCCGTTTTCCGGCCGGATCGCTGCCAGGAACCGCTTTACCGCGGTATAGGCGCCCATATATCCCAGCTCACGGATTTCCCGCGTCAGGCGCGCCGCAGTCAGATCGGGAAAGGCCGTCACTCGCTCACGCAAAAATTCCAGATAGGGTGCCAGTTTGTTCGGTCGACCCAGCATGCGAGGGCCGTAAACCGGGGCCTCGATGCCCCGTTCGATATATTTTCGGATGGTCTTGGGATCGCGACCAGTGCGTCGGGCAATGGCGGATATCGATACACCCTGCCGATGTAGTTCGAGGATCATCATCAATTCTCCAAGTCGGATCATCGGCCCCGTCTCCGCGTCTGCAAAGGAGATGAGGACAATGTCGGCTCATCTCATTCTGCCGGGGCTAGCCCCGGCAGAATGAGATGAAGGGGCCACCAACTAGGGAATTTTCAAAGCCCACTTTTGCGGAGAATTGCACGACCGATGACATGGCCTGCCGGGTCGGGCCTCGTCCAGCAGCCCTTCAATACGGTCCTTGAGGAAGCGCCGACGCCATTTTCCAACCGTGTGTTCGTGCACGCCAAGCTCGGCAGCAACGACCTTGCTTCGGATCCCGTCGGCGCAGCGCAGGATGATGCGACATCGCTCTGACATCGAGCGCGCTATCCGCCGCCGACGGACCTGACGCTCCAGATATTCTCGTTCCTCGGCCTCCAAAACCAGAGGCGCCGTCGGTCGACCACCCGCGTTTGCCATGCTGCGCTCCCCATCCGAGAGCACAGCATACAATGAGGCTTACTTCAGTTCCAGATGACTAGACTGAGATCGCATTCGTGGAGGCTGCAGAATCTGGCTGGCGATGAAAAACGTGCTAGAGACTGTGTACCAGTTTCAGATCATCGTCGCGGCCTTCGATGCGGATCATGTCGGACGAGAGATGGGCAGCTTTTCGCTTGCTGCCGCGGGGAGCAGCGATGACTTTCGGCTTCGCTGCGAGTATGTCGGCGCCTATGATCCTAAGCACGGTGGCCCGGGCGCTGTCGATGGAGTTGAGCTCAATATCTGCGGGCGTGGCCCGGGATTTGAACGATGGATCGAATGCTGCGTACATATGATCCAGCTAAATAATTTTGGTTATTTTTTGATTAATGGGCATCGACATATTGCCGCAAAATCCGGACAATAGGCCAAGATTAACTTGGCTATCAGCCGGATCGAAGTGCGCAGCGCCAAAACGGAAACCCACAGCAGGTCGGTTTTTATCCGCATCTGTTTATAATCTGACGCACTATATCCGGATTGTCTCTAAAATGAGCGCACAAAGCTCACGGCCAGCGTTCAAGCTACCGCATGCTTGGCAGGTGATCCAATCGGTAACGCATCAATGGCAAGAGGCAACTCGCTCGTTTCAATTTTCCATTGTTGATCGCTCTCGAGACCCAATGCTGTGAGGCACCCGGTCCGATAAGCAGCCGTATCAATACCGATGCGGTTTGCAGAAAAAGTAGCCAGCGTCGTTTCACTGTGTCCGTGGACGATTACGGCTTCATGACGGCGCAGGCTGCTCAGGAAAGGCTCCCGAATCCACAAAAGATCCTCCGCTTTCTGCGCGTTCAGTGAGACCCCAGGCCGGATACCGGCATGAACAAAGAAATAGTCTCCATCACGATGGGTCAAAGGAAGTTTCGACAGCCATTCGATCATTCCGGCAGGAATCACATCGTGCATGGCGGCAATGAGTTCATGCTGATTTTCGCCCAGGCTTGCCGATCTAATTAGAATAGGATCTAATCCCCAACTCTCCAGCGTCGCACAGCCACCGAATTCCAGCCAGAAACGGAGTGCCCGGAGATCGCCGCTAAGCGATTCGAGCATGGCTTCCTCATGATTGCCTTTGAGGCAAATGATGCCCTCATAGTCCCGAAGGCTGTACAATAGATCGCACACCTCCGCAGACTTGGGCCCACGGTCGATGAAATCGCCCAATATGATAATCTTGGTTTTGGCGGTATTTCGCTTTTTCGAATCTTCCTCGATCCGCTTAAAAAGCTCAGCTAAGAGGTCGAAGCAGCCATGAACATCGCCAATCGCGTAAATGCGATGACCGTCGCTAATTTGCGTCGTTTTCTTGGTGATTCGAAAATAACCCATAATCTTCCAATTAACACGAGATTGTTATGGTACAAAGCAGCCGCAGCATAAGTTCGTTCCCAATCCGACACAATTCCGATGGTTGCACCCTGGTGTCGGTTGAAATGCGCATATCCAGCTTCGCATTCACGGAAGCGAGCGTTTTTGGGATTGGTTTCGCTAGGTGCCCTTGCACTTGGATGGTCCGGGCGTTAGCCCGAAATTATGAAATCAGACCCTAAATTTGCTGTTGTGCTCCTTTCGGGCGGGCTTGATTCGATGGTGGCAGCTGCGATTGCGCGCGAGGCAGGATATCGGCTTTTTGCATTAACAATCGACTACAATCAGCGCCATCGCGTGGAAATCCGAGCTGCAACCGCGATCGCGAAGGCGGTCAACGCAATTTCTCATATTGTTTTACCCCTCGATCTTACCGCTTTTGGCGGTTCGGCGCTCACGGCTGATATTGCCGTCCCGAAAGCAGGCGTGGGCTCGGATATTCCAATTACATATGTTCCAGCACGCAACACCATTTTCCTCGCTTTAACCCTCGGTCTGGCCGAGACATCGGGTGCTTCGGACATCTTCATTGGGGTGAATGCCCTTGACTATTCGGGGTACCCCGATTGCCGGCCTGAATTTATTGCTGCGTTTCAGAATTTGGCTTCACTCGCTACCAAAGCGGGGATTGAGGGAAGATCACCGCATATCAACGCACCGCTGCAGCATATGTCGAAAGCAGATATTGTCCGCGAAGCTTATCGACTTGGAATCGATCCTGGTCTTAGCTGGTCATGCTATGATCCCACACCCGCTGGTGAGCATTGCGGACTGTGCGATAGCTGTCGTCTGCGGTCGAAAGGATTTGCTGAGGCGGGATTGCCTGATCCCACTCGCTACGCGACGAATCCATGAGCGCGGACCAATGACATATGCAGTCAAAGAGATGTTTCTGACCCTACAGGGCGAAGGCGTTAGGGCAGGCCGACGCGCTGTGTTCATCCGTTTTGCCGGCTGCAATCTCTGGAGCGGCCGTGAAAAGGATCGCATGACGGCCGTCTGTCAGTTTTGCGATACCGATTTTGTGGGCACCGATGGCGACGGGGGAGGCAAGTTTATCGACGCGGCAGCGCTAGCATGTGCCGTTGCGGAAAAATGGGGCGAGGGCGCGCGCGATCGCTACACCGTTCTCACCGGCGGAGAACCGATGCTCCAGATTGATGACGCCTTGATCGACGCACTGCATATGCTGGGCTTTGAGATCGCAATCGAAAGCAACGGAACCCTGCCAGTACATCCAGGAGTTGATTGGATCTGCATCAGCCCGAAAGCGGGGAGCGCCGTTGTGCAACGATCCGGCGATGAACTCAAACTCGTTTGGCCCCAGCCAGGGAGCGATGTAGCCGACATGGAAACATGGCAGTTCGACAATTGGCTTGTGCAGCCACTCGACGACTCCAATAGGGTTGCCAATACGCAGGCGGCAGTGGATTTCGTTATGGAACGGCCACGCTGGCGATTGACACTTCAGGGACATAAATATCTGGGGTTACGTTAAGGCTAGGCCACCAATTGTCTTAGAAGCGTTCTCAGCCCGATCTGCTTGTGATATTCATCGGGAAGGCTACCCATGTTCAAATCTCCCATTGCCGCTTTTGCGGCTATTCTATTGGCGCCTGGTGTAGGCATTGCGCAGACCGTGCCGGCTTTTGATGTCGCTAGAGTCAGCAAGGATGTCAAAATCTTGTCGAGCGATGCCTATGAAGGCCGGAGCCCTGCCACCGCTGCTGAAACAAAGACGGTCGCCTACATCATATCTAGGATGAAGGCCGCTGGGCTACGGACCGTTGGAAGGGAATAGCCGCAGTTGGACTCAGGATGTACCACTGCTGAAATCTGAAATTATCGGAGCGCCGAAGCTATCACTCAACATCGGCGGCGTGCCGCGCACACTGACTCAAGGCGAGGATATTGCCGTTCGTGCCGCAATGACCGGCCAGCCAACTGTAGAGATTGCTGCCGCTCCCTTGATTTTTGTCGGCTATGGCGTTCATGCGCCGGAGCGCGAATGGGATGATTTCAAAGGCGTCGACCTCAAGGGCAAATCATGGTCGTATTAGTCAACGATCCTGATTTCGAGGGAGGCGACGGAGATTTCGGCGGTAAGATCATGACCTATTATGGTCGCTGGATTTACAAATATGAAGAAGCTGCGCGGCGGGGCGCAGCCGGAGTACTGGTTATTCACGAATATGCGCCCGCATCCTACGGTTGGACTACGGTCAAGAACAGTAACATCAACACCATGTTTGATATTGTTCGTGTCGATCCAAGCGCAGTGCACACGCCGATGGAGGCATGGATCCAGCGCAGCCTGGCCTTAGATCTGTTCAAGGCGGCGGGCATGGACTTTGATACGATGAAGGCTGCTGCGCGCAATAAGGCATTTAGGCCCATCCCTCTTAATTCAACGCTGACCGCCAATTACGAGGTAAAAGCAGAATCGATTATATCCAAGAATGTGGTTGGCCGCCTCGAGGGTAAAATACATCCTGAGGAAACGATCATCTATTCCGCCCACTGGGACCATCTCGGCGTCGGCCAGCCCGATGAAAAGGGTGATCGAATCTATAACGGCGCGCGGGACAATGCTTCTGGCGTTGCCACCCTGCTAGAATTGGCTCGCGCATTTGCAAAAGCCCCACCTACTGAATGTTCTCTTGTATTTCTTGCTGTGACCGCCGAAGAAAAGGGCCTGCTTGGATCCGAATATTATGCTGCTAATCCAATCTATCCGCTGGGTACGACCGCAGGAGTCATCAACATGGATGGCACGATCGGCCAAAGTGAGGCGAAAGACTTCACCATTTCGGGCGTCGCCAAACTGGGCCTGCTTGATTTGCTTGTGGAGCAGGGTGCGAAACTCAATCGTGCTTACACTCCAGATCCTAGGACAGAAGCAGGTAGCTTTTATCGTTCGGATCATTTCCCGATGGCGAAACAGGGGGTGCCTGCTATCTCCTTTGGACCAGGCCGCGATTTGCGGATTGGCGGAAAGGATCGAGGCAAAGCATTGTCCGATGCTTATACAAAAGACCGCTATCACCAGCCTGCGGATGAATGGAGCGCGGATTGGGATATGAGTGCGGTTAAGCCCGACCTGATCCTACTCTACAATACTGGGCGCGCCCTTGCAGAGAGCCGGATTTGGCCAGACTGGAGCCCGGATTCCGAATTTCACGCAACGCATGAGAAGAGTGTGAGCGAACGACCATAGAAAGATTGATCAACCCCTCCCTTTTCCAGAGGCGTCGGTAATTGTGCGATCCGCCAGGGGCGTAATCAGGTAATGTCTCCAATGGCGCAATTGCCCCGACGACATGGTGTAGTACCGTAGATCGCCTATATTTGCGTGGGGTATTCGAGGAAAAGGCTTTTCAGACAGAGGAACTGTTGGCCGAAGACATGCTAGCGGCCAACATGTATCGAATGACTTAGCGGCTTTTTTAGTCGCGGGACGAGCGGCTAATGCTTCTTGACAATTGGATTCACGGATGGGGCAGTAGGGTGGACAATCTTTTGTTTTCTCGCTCTCTTTGTCTTGACCTCTGTGGCGGTATTGGAAGCGCTGGTTTCCCTCTTTCTGCGTCCAGCCTTGGCTGACGTTGTGATAGCTTCCTTTGCCGGTTTTGCTGGATCGGCCTTGTCCAGGTTTAGCTTTAGCTTTGGCTTTCTCGCAGTTGGTGAGGCGCTGGCAGCTGCCGATGTGGCGGGTTCTGATGTGTTTGTCTCGCGGGATTTGACCGGTGCTTTGGCGACCTTCGCAGTGGTTGTCTTTCTTCGTGCGGTAGAAGCGGGCTTCGCCACTGGTGCCGTCGGCGCCTCCACCGGTTCCAATTGAATCTTGGCTCGGTTCCGACCCAGGCCCATGCGTGCGGCGACAGCGCGGCGCTTTTTAGAATAGTTGGACGCCACGAGTGGATAATCGGCAGGAAGATTGTAGCGTTCCCGATAGTCCTGAGGCGTTAGTCCATGTGTTCCCAGATGCCGCTTCAAGGTCTTGTATGATTTTCCATCGATCATGCTGATGATGCAATCTTGGGACGCGAGGCTCTCCTGCACGGTCACTGCCGGTGTGTAACCTGCCGCAGCTGATGTGCCTGGCTCAATCGAGGTGTCTTGCGCTAACGCTCTCCGGGTGGACAGGATAAGTCCTGCCAAGTCCTCACTAGCGACACTATTGTTCGATACATAGGCGCTCAACAATTGGACGACCAGATTGGTAAACGTGGGTTGATCGGTATCGGCCATTGCACCTCTCCTATTTGAGTTACCAAGCTGTTCACCCATACGGATGTACATGTCAAACTATTGCATACCGAATTGGCGGATATGACCGGTCTACGCTATCGTAATGATATGTCCTGATCGGATACCGGCTTCAGTTGTCCTTGGCATCAGTATCATTCTTATCGCCGAAACCCGAAAAAACATCAATATTATGGCGTATTGGCACATCTGGGAGAAAGCAGAAATCGCACTGCTTGAAAATCAGGGGATGATTGGTGATGATTATAATATAATTTAGAAATATAATTCATTATAAGCTCCAATATATAAGATTGTCATTTTATCTTTTTTTGGCCGCCATTTCTGCGGTCGAAAGGAGAAATATCATGACACGTACCAAGAAAATCGCGAGTGATGTGCTCATTCCGCTAGGCTCGGTTACGAGCCTGACAAAGGGCAATGGCTCAAGTCTAACTGCAGACGATAATAATCAGGGTCGCAAACAGGCGATGGGGCTTTCCCGCGATTAAAACATTGTGAAGCGCGCCGTCATCGCGGTGCGCTTCACCCTTGCGGAGGCTTCCAGATGTACAGACTTGGTGAAGGATTTGCCTATTGCTGCGCAGGCAGCCACGCGATTTTTCTCGATTTGACCCGCAACCATTATCTATGCCTAAAACCGCCGCTACAGGCCGCTTTTTCAAAGCTCGTTGAGCGGAAAGAATTGAACCAAGAAGATCACAATCAGCTGAATAATTTGCTGAATGTGGGGATCCTGACGCAGGACATAGTTGCCTCCCCTCTCACGCCGCCTTTCGTGATACCAGCGATGTCAACGGTTCGTGCCAGTAAGGTCTCCAGTTTTTCTCGGCCAGTTTTGAAAGCGCTTCTACAACGTATGAGTGCGAGCGCATCATTGCGGCTGCATGGGTTGGATCAGACTGTTAAAGCCCTGAAAAGACTTAAGGAAGAAATCCGGTTTCAAGGAGAAATCTACGCGCCAGAAGCGGAAGCGCAAGCTGCCTCCGCTTTCGAGGCGACGCATCTCCTTTTTTCCGCGAATGATCGGTGCCTTCCCCAAGCTATCGCACTGTTCCGTTCTCTCTTAGCAGCGCGACACTTGCCGCTGCTGATTTTTGGTGTGCGCATGAATCCTTTCAGTGCGCATTGTTGGGTGCAAAGCGGAGAGCGAGTATTTTGCGATTCAGCCGCTTATACACGGCAGTTCACGCCGATCCTGATAATCTAATGGCCGCGCGTTTCATCGCATACGCTTTTCGCGATCGTCAGGATGCCGCGATGATCGAGGCCTATAGACAAGCTCCTGAGACGCTACATCTCCTCTTTTGCTCTTCAAGACTTATGGTCTTTGGCAACATTGAATGCGCACCGGCGATCCTCACAAACAACGGCATTGTCATTGGTGATATTTTCGCCAAGCCGCATTTCGCCAAGTGAGAACGGCGGTGCAAAATTAGACCACGGTAGCGGCGGCGAAGTGCTGCTGCGGGCGGCGTAAAAGTCGTCCACTTTTTCCCTTTTCGCGATGCTGGCGAGGAGGGATGAGGGATTTACACCGTGGAACTTTACCTGAAGGTTCGTCTTGCCTGCGCGGGCGGCATGAGCGCCCGGGCGGCAGCGAAGCATTTCAACATATCGCGCGACACGGTCCGCAAGATGCTGTCGTATTCCGAGCCGCCCGGTTACCGTCGCAGCGCCCCGGTGCGGCGACCGAAGCTGGAAGCGTTCATACCGATCATCGACGGCTGGCTGGATGGGGACCGGTCGGTCCCGCGCAAGCAGCGCCATACGGCGAAGCGTGTGTTCGATCGCCTTCGCGAAGAGCATGGCTTCACCGGAGGCTACACGATCATCAAGGATTACATCCGGGATCGGGATCAGCGCAGCCGGGAGATGTTCGTGCCGCTGGCACACGCACCCGGCCATGGGCAGGCAGATTTTGGAGAAGCTCTGGTCGAGATCGGCGGGGTGGAGCAGAAGGCGCACTTCTTCGTGCTCGATCTGCCGCACAGCGACGCCTGCTACGTACGCGCCTATCCGGCTGCCGTTGCCGAGGCCTGGATGGACGGCCATGTCCACGCCTTTGCGTTCTTCGGCGCGGTGCCGCTGTCGATCGTCTACGACAACGACCGCTGCCTGGTCTCGAAGATCCTGCCTGACGGGACGCGGCTGCGCGCGAGGCTGTTCAGCGCCTTCCTGTCGCACTACCTGATCCGTGATCGTTACGGCCGCCCCGGCAAGGGTAACGATAAGGGCGGCGTTGAAGGTCTTGTCGGCTATTGCCGGCGCAACTTCATGGTGCCGATCCCCCGGTTCCCGACATGGGAGGCGTTCAACCTGTGGCTCGAGGAGCAATGCCGCAAACGGCAGAACGACCGGCTGCGGGGCGAGAGTGAGACGATTGGCGAGAGGCTGCGGCGCGATCTGGCGGCGATGCAGGAACTGCCGGCTTCCCCCTTCGAGGCCTGTGACCAGACCAGCGGCCAGGTCTCATCGCAGGCGCTGGTGCGTTACCGGACCAACGATTACTCGGTGCCGGTGCGCTTCGGCCACCAGGAGGTGTGGATCAGGGGCTATGTCGACGAGGTGGTGATCGGTTGCCGGGGCGAGATCATTGCCCGCCATGTGCGCAGCTACGAGCGCGAGGATGTGATCTTCGATCCGATCCATTACCTTCCCCTGATCGAACAGAAGATCAATGCCCTCGATCAGGCCGCACCATTGCAGGGCTGGGACCTGCCCGAGGTATTTACAACGCTGCGCCGGCTGATGGAGACGCGCATGGGCAAGCATGGCCGGCGCGAATATGTGCAGGTACTGCGCCTGCTGGAGAGCTTCGCTCTGGCCGATCTGCATGGCGCGGTGAAGCAGGCCCTTGATATGGGCGCGATCGGCTTCGATGCGGTGAAGCATCTCCTGTTATGCCGGGTGGAGCGCCGCCCGCCCCGACTGGACATGGCGATCTATCCCTACCTGCCCAGGGCCAGAGTGGAGACAACATCGGCGCGCTCGTACATGCGGCTGTTGACCGGCGGAGCAGCGGCATGAGCAGCCAAGCTCCCGAACTGCTGCTCGCCAGCCACCTCAAGGCGCTCAAGCTGCCAACCTTCCTGCGCGAGCATGACAAGCTGGCCCGGCAATGCGCAGCAGAGGGCGTAGATCATGTCCGCTACCTTGCTCGGCTTGTCGAACTGGAACTGATCGACCGGGAACGCCGGATGGTCGAGCGCCGGATCAAGGCCGCGCGGTTCCCGGCCGCCAAGAGCCTCGACAGCTTCGACTTTGCCGCCATTCCGAAGCTCAACAAGATGCAGGTGCTCGAACTGGCGCGTTGTGACTGGATTACCCGTCGCGAGAACGTCATCGCCCTTGGCCCGTCGGGGACCGGCAAGACCCATGTCGCGATCGGTCTTGGCCTGGCGGCCTGCCAGAAGGGCCTGACGGTCGGGTTCATCACTGCTTCCGCGCTGGTCAGCGAGATGATGGAGGCACGCGACGAACGCCGCCTACTGCGCTTACACAAGCAGATGACCGGCTATAAGCTTCTCATCATCGATGAGCTGGGGTTCGTGCCCCTCTCCAAAACCGGCGCGGAACTGCTGTTCGAGCTGATCTCACAGCGCTACGAACGCGGCTCGACGCTGATCACCAGCAACCTGCCGTTCGACGAATGGACCGAGACGTTCGGTTCCGAGCGCCTGACAGGCGCGCTCCTCGACCGGCTCACCCACCACGTCAGCATCCTCGAGATGAACGGCGAGAGCTATCGCCTGGCCCAGAGCCAGGCACGCAAAGCACGTCCCAACCCCTGACAGAAACGGCAATCCGGGTGTTGGCGACCCCCGCTCGGGCTACGCCCTCCCGGCGCTCGCCAACACCCGGATCAAGTGGCCTGGTTTTGCTCCGCCCAATGGACGACTTTTACGCCGCCGTTGACATTTTCGCCAAGCCGCATTTCGCCAAGCCTGCGCGAGAAGAAGCGCAGTGGTTTACGAAAGTCTATACGCAAAAGGGCTTTCCTGGCCTGCTCCGATCATGCTGGGGCGCCTATGTCGCGTTCTTGGATGATTCATGTGGAGGACGATTAGAGGTTCTTTGCAGCCCGCTGGGTAATCTGCCATGTTATAAATTGCTGACACCCTGGGGCGCTATCTTCGGATCAGACCCGGATATTTTGGTGTCTATGGGACATCTGGTACCCGCCGTCGATTTTCAAATGGTTGATGCCCAACTGCGCTTCCGGACGTTGCGGTCGCCGAGAACAGCACTGCGTTATCTGGAAGAACTTCCGGGTGGGTGCGCTTGGCAGCTGGGAGATCCTGAAACAGTCACGGATATCTGGTCTCCTTGGACCTTTACAGCGACCCCGAGGCAGCTCAGCCAGCCCCCTGTACAAGCGCTTGCAGAGGTAGTTCGCTATTGCGTTGAAACATGGGCCAATCAGCTTGGCAAGCTACTGCTCAGTCTTTCAGGTGGTCTTGATTCTTCGGTCGTTGCGGCATGCCTTAAAGGAACGCGAAGCGATGTGAACACAGTCAACCTCCACGACGGGACGCCGGCTAGCGACGAGCGCGTTTACGCGCATGCTGTGATGAATAAATGCTTGGGAAGTGTGCTAACTGATTTGCAGTATGACATGGAGGCCGTAGATATCAACATATCGAGCGCTCGTATGCTGCCACGGCCGTGCGGAAGCGCCTTGGCGCAAGGCGTGAATGGCGCACGCCATCGTCTTGCAACCGAACTAAATTGCCCTGCGATATTCACAGGCTTCGGTGGAGACGGTGTATTTTGTTATTTAACTTCGGCGTCCCCGATCGTGGACCGCATCCGATCCGATGGCCTTACTGCTGGCCTAAGCGAAACCCTTACGGATATTTGCACGATGACGGGCTGCACCGTCATTGAGGGCCTCATACATGCAGGACTAAAGGTCCTGAGTCCCAATCGGCGTCGATATTATTCTCCAGATCTGTCCTTCTTGACGACAGATCGCCGAACGCAATTGGCAGTGGTTCCGCACCACCCATGGATAGAGGCACCAAGAGGGCAGTTGCCCGGAAAGATCGCCCATGTCGGCATGATCGCCGAAATGCTCAACGGCCTTGATAGTTTTGCGCGTGACGAAGCGCTTGTCGATATCGCGCCGCTTATGTCGCAGCCGGTTGTCGAACTATGTTTGGCCATTCCGACGTGGATGTGGTGCCGAGGGGGCGTTGACCGGATAATGATACGTGAGTCCTTCCAAGAGGCGCTCCCGGCCGAAATCATTTCGCGGACCTGGAAAGGGGGACCGGACGGCTTGGCTGGCGCGCTTTTTGAAAGGAATAGGGAAGGGCTAAGCCTTCTGTTCCGAAACAGCCTCCTGGTATCCCACGGCATTATTGATGAAAAATCGGTTCTCGCGCGGCTTGAAGATAGCATGCCGGTGCGAGCGGGCGAGAATTTACGCCTGCTCGAGCTGGCTGACGCTGAATGCTGGGCGCGTCACTGGTCTGACCGGGGAACGCTCTCGCCCTCAGCAGCGGGTAAAGCCGCTGCTGGCATTTGACGGCGCAAGTCACGCCATCTCGCATATTCTGCAGCCCGAATAGGATTATTGTGTTCTTTACCCAGGAGCCAGAAATCGAACCAGTCAAGGCTGCGTTCGTAAATAGCGAGCCGGTGTGCGGGTTGCCATTTGACATGATATTCGTCCGGGAAAACATACATTTCGGTTGGACGTCTTTGTTCGCGTAACGCTGTGTAGCTCTCAATCGCACAGATATATTCGTGATCCGCGAGTTGCATGAGAATGGGTGCAGTAATTTTCTTGGCGTTCATGATGAGGGACATGGGTTTTGTCCGATCCCAGTCAGGCTCAGATAGTGGCGGATACTGGTATCTACCTGAATGATCAGCCGATTTTGGCCCTACTAACGTTAGCGCCGAAACATAGTCACCGCAGTTGGTCCCGAGAGCAGCAGCTGAGAACCGGTTGCTGTTGATCAGCGCAAAGCGCGTTCCTGACGATCCATCGCTAAACCCTGTTATGCCAATATGTCGTTCATCCACGAGATTTCGTCGAGCAATGAGATCTATGCCAGAAAGGAGAGATGAGAGAACATTCCGTTTATCCGCCCAATTCGCGACGTTATACCGTTCGAAATCGGCATAGGTGGTAAATGATCGGTCATAAGCGATCTCTCTGGGCCGATTGAAACTTAGAACGGCGTATCCGCGGTCAGCAAACATCTGGATTGGGAATTCGTCGCCGGTCCCGCCCCGAAGGAAGCCGCGCGATTCATATTGCACTATGATCAGTGGGTGCTGTTGTCCTGGCTTATGATCGGCGGGGAGAACTAGATCACCGAATATCTCGGCACCTGCCGCGTTCTTCCAAACCAATCGTTCGACCTTACCAAGTTGGATCAATGAAAATTGTGGGTTTGGGTCAAAGATCGAGAGCATCCTGCCCGTACTGATTTCGATGGAGATCAGTCGCCGAGGCTGGGTTGAAGCTTCATGTGCGCATAACAGTGTCGCACGCCAACTCTGACATCCAATAAGCAAATCTTCGGTGCGGAAGAGCGACTTTGGCGCTCCATCGCCAGGGCGCCACTGATATAGGCCGGTGCGGCTTTCTGCAGGACCTTCGCGACGGAGGAAGAGCACATCCTTACCGTCCTGCGTCCACCATATATTGAGGAGCCGAGATCGGCATTCCGGATAATCGCACGCCAGCTCCCGCCCGTCTGCGAGTTTCACATGGAGGGCCATAGGAGAAAGGATAAAATCTGAATTAACCGGAGCTAGCCAGGCAACATCACGGTCTTGGTTTGTAATTGAAATATAAGCCGTATTAGGTGCTCCAGCCTCTACCGATTGGGCGCTGCTGAGCAGCTGACGATCCCCGTCTGTTGCATCGATGATTGTCATGCCATCCGAGCTGACACGATAATATCCCCGAGCTATTGGAGCCGCGATAAAGGGTTTGCTATCGTCAGTAGGAAGAAAACGGTCTCCATAGACATACCCCCTTTTTCCTTCTTCTTCCCGCGCGGCAAGCACCGGTGCGAGCCCGTCATTTCGGCTAAAGATGAGGCTCCTGCCATCGGCGGCCCAGCGAAAGCTTAGGACGTCGATTTTTCCAAAAGTAATTTGGTGGGCGCGGTCCCCACCGATGCCTGCCCGCCAAATTTGGGTTACGCCATGATCACGGCGTAGATAGGCGATGGATTTGCTGTCAGGCGACCATTGGGGTACGACAGGCTGTGGCAGCCCCACCTGCGCAAGTGCCAAACCCTCATAATCATAGACCTCAGGGATCCAGTCGCCACCAATGTCCAAATATTCAGCTGGTCGCGATCCGCTGAGAGTTATCACCACCAAGGCAATGCAATAGTCATTGCTAGCGGTCCTCGCTCGCCTAATTTGCAGTGCTGCAAAACGTCCATCGGGTGAAACGGAAAATGGGCTATCGGTGCCTGAGCCGTTATCCGGACTTCCAAAGTCGCGTAGCTCGATGAGGTCTTGCGCTTGTATCGTCTTTTTTACCATTGCGGCCGGATTTTGATCGGACTGTATATCAGAACAATCCCTGGCGGCGGCACTGATGGAGAGTGAAGCGACGGTCATCGCAAAAAGCGCCGCTGCGCGACAAAGAAAAGGCATCACCAATGCTTCGCAATTGTGAGGCTGATTGTTCGGCCAAGCGGAGATTGATTTACTGAGTCATAGGGAGCTACTCCGAAAGAATACGGCCGGAGACGGGCTGGGGCATCATTAAGGAAATTTGAGATCGCGAGGGAGGCCTCTATATTTCCCAACGCCGTTCCGTCTTTAGGAATAGCATAAGTGGCACTGAAATCGACGGTGGCTTGATCGTCAACTTTGAGAATTGGCGTCGATATATTGTCTTTGACGCTTCCTATATAATTGACGAATGTACCGAGAGCGAGGTCGCCATTGCGCCATACAGCGCCCATATTGGCGCGCCAGTGAGGTGGCCGATAGATTGTGCCGGCGAGCGGAACAGCATCCTGTCCGGGAGCGAGTTTCTGGCGTGATCTGAGATATGTCACCGAGCCTGTAAGATCGATAGAGCCATAGTCGGTTCGTGCGAAGTGTAGCTGGAAAGACCCATCAATGCCCTGGATGGTTTGTGATGTCGCATTGACATATCGATCATCGATAAGAGCCACGACTTGAGCAGGGTCAAAGGCAGCATCGGAATAATTGATCAGACCCGCTGCAGACCGAGCGATTGCGGCATCCATTTCCGCGTTGGTGGGAGCATAAGTAATATATTCGGCATATTCGGGCAGAAAGGCTTGGGATAAACGGAACGGCTCTGCAACTCTATCGCGGTAGGCAATATGAAAGTAGCTGATCTCCAGATAGCTGCCTTCGAGGAATTTGGGAGACCATTTTGCCGTTGTCGTCCAAGTAGTTGCCTTCTCAGGCCTCAGTGACCGGTTCCCGCCATAAAGGTATAGAAAATTGGCGGAGGCGGGATAGCCTGTGGTAAGCAAGCTCATGGGAGCTAGCACGGCTGGCTGGTCGCGAAACAGTTGAAATAGGGCTGGTGTCTTGAACGACTTGCCCCAACTTGCCTTGAGTTCGATACCGTCGATGGGCGCATATACGATACCGGCTTTTGGCGTCGTGACGGTTTTTAGGCCGTTATATTTTTCATGCCGCACGGCGCCGCTGAAAGAGAGGCTATTAAAGCCCTCTATATCCATTGACTGCGACACCAGCGGTACGAATAGTTCGCCATAGACTGCGTAGCTGTCTTGGCTGGCGAGAGAGATTGTGGGCGCAAATCCCACTGTCTGGGTAAGTTGATCAAGATCTAGTCGTCGATAGCCGCCCCCTGCAGCAAGGCCGATAGCACCGCCGGGCAAAGTCATCAGCGGCCCCTCGGCTCCCACCTCGACAACCTTCGTGGAATTTTTGAACCGCGAGATTGAAGCGTAGTTTTGCTCGCCATCCAAATAAAATTCGCTGTAGCCGCTGGAAAGCTCATTCCCATAGACACCATTCACAGTAGCCTTCCAGTCAGAGCCGATGGTCAAGGCTAGTCCTGGCGATAATGTGTAGGATCTCGTCCGCTGATCGTTGATGTAGCCGTAAAATGTAGCGCTGGTTTCTGGATTCAATGGATATTGCATGTCGTTTGATCGGCGGACGCTATATAGAGCATCGAAATTGGCCGTAATATTTGAGCTTATCTGCTGATGTCCGCTCAAAACAGCGCCGCGATACTGCATGTCAGGGTATAGAGTGTAGGAGCCGTCAAAGCCTTGTGTATAGGCTCTCTGCCGCGCCAGAATGGCGCCGCTATTTGCCAAGTCGCCTGTGATAATGAAACCACCGTTGGCCCAAGTTTGGCCAGCCACGGCAGTTAGTTGCTTCTGAACATAACCACCTTCAGTCGCGGCGCCAAAGCGCGCGGTGGTGGTGAGGCCGTCATAATCCTTTCTCAGAATGACATTCGCTACGCCGCCGACAGCATCAGAACCATACAGGGCAGAAGCGCCATCAGCGACAATCTCTAGACGTTCCACTGCCGCTATGGGAATTTCAGTGATATCTACGGCTTGCCGGATGGAATTATAAGCGAGGCGCTTGCCGTTGACGAGGGTTAGGGTGGCATCTTGTCCGAGTCCGCGGAGATTTAACGCAGTACCGGAGTTGACATTTGAGCTCCCGAAATTCTCGGCCCCGGACGCAATAGTTGGACCTTGGCCACCGTTAAAATTTTGTGGGATAGAGCGTATGACGTCGCCGAAACTATATTGCCCGGCCTCTTGCATGTCTCGTCTCGTTCGCACTGTAACTGGCGAGGCAATCGAAGCGCCGCGGATACGCGATCCGGTGACGATTATTGCGGTGTCATTTCCCGTCTGGCGTGACGCTACTTCGCCCGACGGTGTCTCTCGCCCCCGTATAAGCACTATATCGTCGCGAAATTCGGCTACCAGGCCACTTCCTCGGAGCAGAAATTTGATCGCTTCGTCAGCGCTGAATGTGCCCTGTAAAGTCGGGGCAATCTTGCCGTCGAGCGCCTCCGAAGGAGCGATGATTTCTCGCCCTGACTGTTTTCCAACTTGCCTAAGAGCTGAGCTTAAGTCCTGATTGGCTATATCGTATATATTTTTTCTATCTGCAGGTTTTTCAGCATAGGCTATGGAGGAAAACGCCGTCAGCGCTAGCGTCGAGATATGGATACATTGTTTGAATCGCTGCAAGTTCATAGTCGTTCCCCTTTGCTCGCGTGAAGCGCTGATGGGGAGAAAGGCGTCTGGAAACGCAGAATACGGGGTCGTGTCGAAAATTTTTTATTAGACATCCCAATTGAGCACGGGGCCAAGAGATGTAAAATCCAATCCACATCTTTAACGCTCTTAATCAAATCCTTCCCTAGATGTCGCATCGGCGCCTTGCGCGCATGATATTCTCTGGTTAACCACCCGTAATGGCGCCAGCTATTAAGATGACGGATAATATGAGAATGCTAAAGATCCAAAAGAAGAATTTCTCCTGGGATGCTTCGATCCAACTTCAGGTCAAATATTTCTGCCAGTCTCTGAGCTGCTAATAGCGGATCGTTGATACGGAATGTACCCGAAACCTTGAGATTCGCTATGTGAGGTGCGCCAATCACCAATTTTATCGACCCATGGTGGTTCACCATTTCAACAACGTCCAGAAGCTTTGTATCATTGAAATCTACAAGCCCTGTTGGCCAATCACTGATAGTATGGGCGGTCTGCATCATTGCCAGCATATGCGGGCCGCCTGATCTGACGGTCGCACTTTGTCCTGGTCTGAGTTGCAATATGTGAGGAAAACCCTTGGTCTGAATAGTATTTGCTGAGACATCTACTTTGCCCCGCAACAGATGAACCATAACATTGTCAGTCTTATTTAGCCAAACATCGAAGATTGTTCCCCGCGCAGTCACCGCTGCAGCACCGGCAAGGACAACGAATGATCGATGTTCATGGAAGACTTCGAATCGGGCCCGTCCGCGCTCAAGCCGCAAACGCCGCGCGTGGCTATCATATGCAGTGGTGACAAGGCTGTCGGTGTCCAGCGTTAGTTTTGAGCCATCGGAAAGCGTGAAGGTGCGGATTTCGCCGAGATGAGTTGCGAATTGTTTATCCAGCGTTGCCCCCGCAACTGCCCCATTACTGGCTAGCTTGGCCGAATTCTTAGGCAAGCTCTTTGGATCAGTTGGCATAATTGCAATCCAGCCCCACCAGACGAGCACCGCAGCGACGATTGCGACGAGCAGTGATGCCGGAGCTAAGAAATTAGAGGCGCGCTTATCATCAGCCAAATTGGATGACGGTTCGTCCGCTAACCTTTTCCCCAGGTTAAAAACTTCCGCAATGCGGTTGTAGGCCGCCATATGAACTGCGCCTCGCTTGCGCCACGCATCAAATTCGGTCTGATATAGATCCGCATCCGGCCCACGCATACGAGCAAACCAGATAGACGCCTCTTCCAGCAACTGACCCTGGCTTGTTCTTTCTGGTGGCGTTCTCTTCTCACTCATTCCTGATCCAATGCTCGGGTGATATGGAGCAGTGCTTTCCCGATATGCCATTCAACGGTGCGTACGCTGATGTCCAACTCTGAAGCTATTTCTTTGTAACTTTTTTCTTGAACACGGTGGAGGAGAAAGATTTCGCGAGTTCTAGGCGCTAGCGCATCGAGCGCGCCAAGATACTGTCGCATCATATCTTCTGCTTCGATCGCGTGGGTTTGTGTTGCTGGCAAGCCAATGTCGGGTTGATCTTCAAATGAGATGGAAAAAAGATCGGAACGTCTCTTTCGCTTCCGCGATAGGTCGCTGAATTTATTCCTGATAAGGCGACTAAGGAGTGCGCGAGGTTCCGAGATGTGATGGTTTCTGCCATAGGCGATAAGCAGAACGAATAGATCCTGCACAAAATCTCGGGCTTCATCTGGTCCCCCGAGGCGTTGCCGAAATAGGCGGGTGAGCCGGGGTGTTTCCAATTTATATATGTGCTCGAGCGTATCGTTGCAGCAATCGGGTGGGAGAGGCTGCAATGCCAAGGGCAGATCGCTTTCATCCACGGAAGCGGTCCTGAGCGCTAATTGGTACAGGGATTGCCTCTGATGTGAGGCGCTGCATGGTGTTGGTAGGGAGCGACATGCCGTTTTCCAGACAAGCCAGCATGCATTACATCTCAAAAAATGAGAGAAAGCTTGCGAGGGATGCCGCCGTTCGAGTGTCCGCCAAGTCGGCGGCTCTCTTTAAAACCGGTTCGGCCACCCGTCCTTCTAGGAACGGATGCATATGATGCCTGGCAGGAAAATCCTGCAGGACGACTGCCGACAAATCTCGTCCTGCCGGAGAAATTTGCCCTATCTAGAAACTCAGTTCAAGAGGCCGCTGCCAAAATTATCTTAATATGTTTGCATCGCCGAGACTTTGGCCTGGCCGAATGAGGCAGCGCGCTGGCGCCGCAACACCAATGCCGCCGCATGGTCTAAAAAGTTCTGATGAGGCATTGGAAAAGACCCGGCTGCCTCGCGGCCGCCGGGTCCTCCGTCCTCTCCTGAAAGACTGTGTCTATGCGGCTGTTTCAGCCGTCATAGTCCCCGCCGATATTCTGGTTCCGCGGGGGTGCTGCTGCGGTCAGGCGCAGTGCTTCTGCCGACTGGCTGATCGAACCGATCTCGTCGGGCGTATCGTCGTCGTCGATCTGGACCTTCTGCAGAGTGCCAACCAGCGCATCGTGCAGGTCGTCCGGCAATATGGTCTCATCCGCGATCTCGCGCAGGGCGACAACCGGGTTTTTGTCACGATCACGATCAATGGTGAGTTCGGCGCCGCCCGAAATCTCCCGCGCACGCTGGGCGGCAAGCAGGACGAGATCAAAACGGTTGGTGACCTTGTCGACACAATCTTCGACGGTAACGCGGGCCATCGGGCCTCCTGAATTGGACTATGCGATGAAAGGGCTTGCGCCTAGCAGGGGGCCTCGCTCATGTCAATGCAAAGGCTCCCTGCAGGGCTTGCGAAAGCTCTGGCCAGTCTGGCACAAACCCGCCACCATGGCAGCTATGGCGAGCAGGACCGCAGAAGAACCGCGCAGGCAGGATGGAGACCATATCGCCTGCACCATCAACGGCAATCATCTAACAATCCTGGAAAGCGGCCCCACGTTGCGCGAGACGCTGATCGCGCTGATCGACGGAGCCGAGCATAGCCTGAAAATCTGCTATTACATCTTCGACAGTGACGCGAGTGGACGGCTTGTCCTGGCCCGGCTTATCCGCGCCGTGCGGCGGGGCGTGCAGGTTTCGCTCATGGTCGACGCCTTTGGCGGCAGCGGCGCGAAAGGCGGATTTTTCGACAGCTTTGTTGAAGCGGGCGGCCGCTTCGCCTGGTTTGGCGCGCGCCGCTCCACCCGCTATCTTATCCGCAATCATCAGAAGCTGGTGATTGCGGATGATGCGCGTCTGCTCATGGGTGGCTTCAACGTCGCGGATTCCTATTTCGGTATTCCGCCGGACGATTGCTGGCATGATCTCGGCCTGTGGCTTGAGGGGCCGGAAGTTGAGGCCATGGTCCGCTGGTATGGGCAGCTCTGGCGCTGGGTGGCGGGACGGAAGCAGAAATTCGGCACGTTGCGGGCGATGGTGCGGCGGTGGCATCCGGTCACCGATCATGATCCCGCCAATCCTTTCCGCTGGCTTATCGGAGGACCGACCCAGCGGCTCAGCCCATGGGCGAAGGTGGTCAAGCATGATCTGGAGCATGGCCGCCGGCTCGACATGATAGAGGCCTATTTCTCGCCGGGGCAGGGCATGCTGCGCCGTCTCTGGCGGCTTGCGAAGCGCGGGGACGCCCGCCTTGTGATGGCGGCTAAGTCGGACAATGGCGCAACCGTCGCCGCCGCCCGCCTGCTATACGGCCCTTTGCTGAAACGGGGCGCGCAAATCTACGAATATCAGCCGTGCAAGCTGCATATGAAGCTGATCGTGATCGATGATGCCCTCTTCATCGGATCGGCCAATTTCGACATGCGCAGCCTTTTCGTGAATCTGGAGCTGATGCTGCGGATCGAGGATGCCGCCCTTGCGGAGCGGATGCGCGGCTTTGTCGGGCGGCAGATTGCGGACAGCCGGCATATCACGCCGGAGGTTCAGGCGGCGCGGAGTGGATTTCTGACCCTTGCCAAGGGGTGGATCAGCTATTTCCTGGTCGGTTTCCTGGACTATACGGTAACGCGCCGGTTGAATTTCCGCCGCCGCCCCGATGATTAATGGCTCGAGCGCAGGTCTCAGGCGGCTTTAGCCAAAGCTTCTTCCTTATAGGACCAGAAGATGCGGCAAGGCGGGATATTGAGCCACTCAAAGCCCTGCTCGACGCGCGCGAAACAGGGATAGAGGATTTTGCGCATATAGTTGGAATATTGATAAACCAGGAATGCGCCGCCAGGCCGCAGAGCGGCCTCGGTCTCGGCAGCGATGAGTTCCCCGACGCCGCTGGGCAGCGTGGAGAAAGGCAATCCCGACAGAATATAGTCCGCCTCGGTAAAGCCATGCTCCGCGATGATTTTTCGCACATCAGCCGCCGAACCATGCACCGCGCGGAAGCGGACATCGGCAATGTCTGCATTCAAGTAGCGCACGAAATCCCGATTCGTATCGATCGAGAGCAGCATCGCGTCCGGCCGCAGCATTTCTAGAACTGGCCGGGTGAAGGTGCCTACGCCGGGACCATATTCCACGAACAGACGGGCGCTGCTCCAGTCCACTGGGGCGAGTGTTGCTCGAACCAGCGCCGGGGATGACGGTATCACCGATCCGATCATCGCGGGATGCTTTACAAACTCCCGGAAGAAAGTCGACATGGGTGTCAGACTGCGGATAGCGCGGGCCAGCGGATGGTTGGCTTTCCTCAGTTTTTTCAGTTCAACGGTCGCCATTCGGTTCCTGCCCGGAGTCACGTGAGGCTGGGCGTCGCAAAAATGTCGTCAAGTTGCAAGACGGCTTTTCCGCAACGCACCAATGGAGCGACGGGCTGGGCAGTTCATAGGTTATCATCCAGCGGGTTTCAGGGCACTTTGGGACCACGCGATGTCAGCATCCCTGGCGACACAAACCCGATGGAAGCCGCCTCGAAAACCGATTGCTTCAATTTGGCCTGAATAGCCTCATATTCGGCTTCTGTTTCCGGCGTCACTGAAGCACGCGTCTCCAGCAGGGCCTTCTCGAAATGCCCTTGATCGATCTTTTCGACCTTCAAGGATTCGCGCAGGGCAAAAAGACCCGCCCGGCGGACAAGATCCTCTAAATCGGCTCCTGTAAAGCGCTCGGTCCTTTCCGCCAGGCTGTCGAGGTCAACATCGTCGGCTAGAGGCATTTTTCCTGTGTGGATCTTCAGGATGCGTCGCCGGCCCTCCTTGTCGGGCACCGGGACATAGATAAGTTCGTCGAAACGTCCGGGGCGGAGCAGCGCCGGATCGACCAATGTCGGCCGGTTCGTCGCACCGATGACCACCACTGACTGTAGTTCCTCCAGCCCGTCCATCTCTGCCAGGATGGTGTTCACGACCCGTTCCGTCACCTGCGGTTCGCCCATGCCGTTCCCACGCGCAGGAACCAGGCTGTCGAGCTCATCGATGAAGATCACCGTTGGGGCGACCTGTCGCGCACGGGCGAACAGCCGTGCGATCTGCTGCTCGCTCTCGCCATACCATTTGGACAAAAGGTCGCTTGACTTGGTGGCGATGAAATTCGCCTGCGCCTCTCGCGCCACCGCTTTGGCGAGCAATGTCTTGCCAGTGCCAGGCGGTCCGTACAGCAGAAAGCCCTTCGCCGGACGGATGCCAATACGCCGGAAAGCGTCCGGGTCTTTCAGCGGTAGTTCCACGCCTTCCTTGAGGCGCATCTGCGCATCGTCGAGGCCGCCAATATCATCCCAACCAATGTTGGGTGCCTGCACCATGACCTCGCGCATCGCGGACGGCTGCACGCGCTTGATGGCGGCAAGGAAATCCTCGCGCGTGACCATGAGCTCTTCCAGCACGTCCGCCGGGATCGTGCCGTCTTCCAGATTGAGACGAGGCATGAAGCGTCGCACTGCTTCAATCGCCGCCTCACGTGTCAAGGCGGCAAGATCAGCGCCGACAAAGCCGTATGTCGTGCGTGCCAGTTCCGACAAGTCGACCTTGTCCCCCAACGGCATGCCCCTCGTGTGAATACCCAATATCTCACGACGCCCGCGTTCATCAGGTACGCCGACGATGATTTCGCGGTCGAATCGGCCAGGACGGCGTAATGCTTCGTCAATGGCTTCCGGTCGATTGGTGGCCGCGATGACGACAAGGTTCGTTCTTGCCTCCAACCCGTCCATCAGCGTCAGCAGTTGCGCGACAAGGCGCTTCTCGGTTTCGCCCTGCACCTGTCCGCGCTTGGGTGCGATTGAATCGATTTCGTCTATGAACAGGATCGACGGAGAAGCCTTCGTGGCCTCTTCGAAAATCTCGCGCAGCTTCTTTTCCGATTCGCCATAGGCAGACCCCATGATCTCCGGACCGTTGATCAGGAAAAATTCCGCATCGCTTTCGTTGGCGACCGCGCGGGCGAGGCGGGTCTTGCCGGTGCCCGGCGGGCCATGCAGCAGGACGCCACGGGGCGGATCGACACCAAGGCGCTGGAACAGTTCAGGATAGCGCAGCGGCAGCTCGACCATCTCCCGCAACTGGTCGATGGTCTCCGCCATGCCGCCGACATCATCATAAGTGACGTCCGCGCGGCGGGATTCCTTGGGTTCTTCATATTCGGCGCGCAGTTCGACCTCTGTATCGGCATCGATCGTTACAATGCCTTTAGGAGAGGTCGAAACAACGGCGAGCCGGATTTCCTGCAGCGCGTAGGCAGGGGCGGCGAGCATCTGCCGCAGGTTGGCCGGCATATCACCCCGGTCTACCTGCTGCTGTCCCGCGGTGGCGACGACATCGCCCGCAGTCAGGGGGCGTTCGAAGAACACCCGCTTCAATGCTTCGGGATTACCCTGCAGGCGCAGATTCTGCTGAGCAGGGGCAAAGACGACCCGTTGTGCCGCGCGGGGCTCAATCCGGCTGATCTGTACGAAATCGCCAGAGCCGACTCCGGCATTGGCGCGCTGGAGACCATCTAGCCGCAGCACATCCAGCCCCTCATCCTCCTTATAGGGGCGAACGACTCGCGCAGGCGTTGAGCGCTTGCCGACGATTTCGATGGCATCGCCCTCTGAAACCCCAAGCTCTGCCATGACAGTCTGCGGCAAACGCGCCAATCCGCGCCCGGCATCCTCTGGCCTGGCGTTGGCAACTTGTATCCTGCGTCCGGCTGTTTCCTGGTCGGCCATTGCATCCTCTATCATATCCAGGCCGTTTCGCCTGTATGGAGAAGATAGGTTGCGCAATCGGTTGGTGGAACCCCCGTACGTTATGTCCCGAAAATTCCGGACATATGCTTTGGCACAAAAAAAGGGCCGACCCGAAGGTCAGCCCGTGAAAGTTTATAGGAGAGGATGCCTGAAAGGCCTCCTCTATGTGCGCTGCAACCGTATTTATTGCAAGTGCGAAGTGATTTGCGCCGGTTGCAAAAATTGCATCTTGAAATATCCGCTCTTTTCTGGCTTCTTTGACGGAGGATGTCTGGATATGCTGGCTGCATGGTCAGCATGTCAAAATGTTGCGTTGCAACAGGTGTTGGCCCGGATAAGAGCATATGCGACGGTTGCCGCCCCTTACGGCCCTTGAGGCCTTCGTGCAGGTCGCACGTCTCGGCTCGGTGAAAGCTGCTGCTGAGGAGCTTGCTCTATCGACTCCAGCGCTGAGTCGGCGTGTACAGGCGCTCGAGCGTTTTCTTGGTAAAGCCTTGTTCGATCGCAAGCATCAGGCGATGGAAATCAATGCAGACGGGCAACGGCTGCTGGACGATATCGCACCTGCGTTGGACGCGATGTCAGTGGCACTGGAAGATATTCAGAGCGGCGGCAACCAGATGCGGCTGCGTTTGGCAGTGCAACCTCTGTTTGCTAGCCAGAGATTGTTCCCACTGTTACCGGAACTGCGCAAATTGCATCCCAGCCTTCATCTGGACATTGAAACCACGCCACATGCCATTGCACGCCTCGGCGAAGGGTTGGACGCTGCCATTGTGCTGGGTAAGGAAGCTGATCCATCGCTCTATTCCCATGAACTAGATCATGATGAGGTCTATTTGATTGGTGCGCGTTCGCTGGCGGAGGGGGCGGATGCGATAACGCGGCCAGAACAGCTTGCCGGACATACCATCCTCTTGCATCGCGAAATGTCTGGAAGCTTCGACGCGTGGAAGGAAGCGATCGGGATGCCTGATCTGCAGCCCGCAGCGATCGACAATTATGATTCAGGGCCATTGATGCTTGAAGCCGCAGCCCAAGGACTGGGTGTGGCGGTGATGCATGCCAGCCATTTTACGCAGGCTAAGGACCCTCGTTTAACCCAATTGCTGACGATTCCAGTGAAAAGTCCATATCACTATTTCTTCGTGTGTCGGCCGCGCGCTCTGCAGAACCGTGCAGTCCGCATATTCCATGATTGGCTGCTCGCATCGGACATCTGATCGCATTTATGATTTTTTCCGCCTTAACCTAAATCGTGACGAAATCGATCCGTTTTGATGGGTATGGAAAACGGGACCACATTATCTGTAGCGCAGCACGGCTTGACCGATCGGCTCACACGCTGGGCGCGGCGCTTGTCGACGCACGAAGATCCGGTGGCCGAAACATCGGAGCGGGAGGCGACCAAGCGGCCGTTCAGCCGCGAAATCGAGCGCCGGAAGCAGCTCTATAATGACATAGGATCTTTCCTTTTTTCCCATGATCTCGATCTGACACCGCTTAATTTTGGGCTGGTGCACGATTATCTGACCGGGGCAGACCACGGGATCGAGAAAGCCGTCGGCGCCATACTGCAGACGCGCGGAAAGATTACTAATGGCTGGATCGAGGGTCTCATCGCCGAACGGCAAAAGGATGAGGTAACTCCTGAGTCTCTCGCTGACATGCTGGACAAGGTTGAGGACAACCTGTCGCAATTTACTGACCTGATGGATCAGTCGCGCAGCTCAGCAAAGGATTATGGCGCAGCCCTGCAGGAACAGGTTAAGGACATGTCCGAAGCCGAAAAGGACCAGCCGGTCCTTGCCAAGCTGATCGGGCTGACTCGCGCAATGGTGGAAAAGAGCCGTCAGGTTGAAACCCAGATGCGCGACAGCCAGAAGCAGACACAGATGCTCCAGCAAAGCCTGGAGACAGCGCGCCGTGCGGCAGAGCATGACCATTTGACCGGTTTACCCAATCGTCGGGCCTTCGAAGCGCGGATGAAAGAAGAAACGCTGCAGGCACAGGCGGCGCAAGAGGCGCTCAGCGTTGTTTTTTGCGACATCGATCATTTCAAACTGGTCAATGACACCCACGGCCATGATACGGGCGACCGTGTTTTGAAATTCGTTGCCAACCTGCTGTCAGGCATATCGTGCGAAAGATGCCATGTGGCACGGCATGGCGGCGAGGAATTCGTCATGCTCTTTCGCGGCAAGACGGCGGCGGAGGTTTGCACGATCGTAGATGGCGCGCGCGAAGACTTGTCCCAACGCAGTTTGGTCAATCGCTCGACCGGTCAGCGGATGGAGAAGGTCACTTTCTCCGCCGGTGTCGCCAATGTGTTCGCCTATGACGATCCTCGTGACGCCCTGAAGGCGGCTGACCGGGCGCTGTACCTTGCCAAGGAGCATGGCCGCAATCGCGTCTACATGGCGGCCGACGCCGAATAGCCGCCTTTAAAAGTCGGGCTTCTCATAATGTGCGGGTGGAGCGATGACTTCCATCCGCTCTGACAGGAGCGGACGGAAGGACGGGCGGGATTTGAAGCCCGCATACCAGCGCTTCACCGGTTCATGGCTCGACCAGTCTATGCCGCCGAGATAATCTGCGACGGATACATGCGCCGCCGCCGCGATATCAGCCAGACTCATTGTCCCCCCAGCCATCCAACTGCGATGGTCGAGCAGATAGTCCATATAGTCCATGTGCGTATTGGCGCGTTTCATGGCCTCGCGTAGAATACGGGCATCGGGGGGAGCGCGTTCGACCAACCGCTTCTTCATCCGCTCGTGCAGCAACGGCGCGACGATATCGCCGTAAAAACTTTGATCGAAGAATGCGACGAGCCTGCGGATCTCCGCCCGGCCAGCGGCCGTGCCGGATATCAGCGGAAACCGTTCTACCGTCTCCTCAAAATATTCGCATATCGCCTGGCTGTCGATGAGGGTCGCGTTGGTATCCTCATCGACCATGACGGGCGTCGTGCCGGCCGGGTTGAGGTCCAGAAACTCATCCCGCATCTGCCACGGCGATTCCCGGATAAGGTCATAGGCCACCCCCTTCTCGCCCAGCAGCAGCCGGACCTTGCGAGAAAAGGGACAAAGCGGGAATTGGTACAGTTGCCACATGCACGCATCTGTTAGGCGCGGATGCGCCGGTGGGGAAGTGGGCCAGATGAATTTCTCGATGAGACGGGTAAATCACTCCTAAACCCCGCGTTCCCGATTCAGTCCAGCGCTGGCTTCCAAGTCGCCGGGCGCGGGGCATTGTCCATCTGGCCGTCTTCCACCGGTTTGATCCGGAACCAGATCGCGTAGAGCGCCGGCAGGAATACGAGGGTTAGCGCAGTCCCGCCGATCGTCCCGCCAATCAGGGTGAAGGCCAGCGAACCCCAGAAGACGGAGAAGGTCAGCGGTATGAAGGCCAGCACCGCCGCCAGCGCCGTCAGGATCACCGGCCTTGACCGCTGTACCGTGGCCTCGACCACCGCATGATAGGGGTCCAGCCCGTCCATCTGGTTCTGGTGGATTTGCCCGACCAGGATCAGCGTATTGCGCATGATGATCCCCGCCAGCGCAATGAGCGCCAGGATCGCGTTGAACCCGAACGGCTGGTTGAAGATCAGCAGTGTCGGCACCACGCCCACCAGCGCCAGCGGCGCAGTCAGGAGCACCATGGCCATGGCCGAGAGCGAGCGGACCTGGAAGATGATCACCACCATCATCAGCACGATCATCATCGGGAACACCGCCGCCAGCGCGACATTCGCCTTGCCCGCTTCTTCCAAAGCGGCGGCGGTCTCGATCTTGTAGCCTGCAGGCAGCGCGTCGACGATCGGCTTGATATCCCTGATGACCTGCACGGCGATGTCCGGCGGCTGGAATCCTTCGCCTATGTCGCCGCGCACGGTGATCGTCGTGTAGCGGTCGCGGCGGCGCAGGATCGGGTCCTCCATCCGGATTTCGGCTTTGCCGATCTGATCGATCGGCACATGCTGTCCCTGCGCACCGGTTAGCGTGAAGCCATGCAGTCTGGCGGGATCGAGGCGGTCGCTTCCGGCGCTGCGGGCCACGACTTCGACCGTGCGTATATCTTCCCGCACCTGAGTCACCGGGGCGCCCGTCAGCAGAAACTGGAGCTGTTCGGCGGCGTCGTGCGAGCTTAGGCCGATCGCGCGCAAACGGTCTTGATTGAGCACGAAATGGACAGTCGGCACGCGCTCGCCCCAATCCGTGTTGACCTGCCGCATTGACGTATTCCTGAGCATCACACCGCGCACCTCCTCGGCAATGGCGCGCACTTTCGCTTGATCCGGCCCCATCACGCGGAATGCCACGGGGAAGGGGGAATAGGGACCGAACACGATCTGCGTGGCCCGAATGCGGGCTTCGGGCACGAGTCCCTGCGCCGCGGCTTCACGCACGCGGCGCTTGAGCGCCTCCCGCTCTTTTTCCCCCGGCGTCAGAATGACGATCTTGGCGAAGGAGGGGTCGGGCAATTCCGGAGAGATGGCGAGATAGAAGCGCGGCGCGCCCTGACCGACATAAGTGGTGACGATCTTCGCCTCGGGCTGTTTCTTCAGCCACGCCTCGACCTTGGCCGCCGCCGCGCTGGTTGCCTCGATGCTGCTGCCTTCGGGCATCTGCACTTCCACAAACACTTCGGGCCGGTCGGAGATCGGAAAGAACTGCTGCTTGACGAAACCCATGAAGAACAGCGCAACCAGCAGCGCGGCAAGCACGGACAGGGCAACTTTCTTCCGGTTATCGACGGTCCAGCCGATCACCGAACGAAGCTGGCGATAGCGCGGCGTGTCGTAGATTGCGCCGTGCCCGCTGGACACCGGCTTGATGTCGGGTAGCAGCTTGACGCCCAGATAGGGCGTGAAGATCACGGCCACGACCCATGATGTGATCAGCGCGAAGCCGACCACCCAGAAGATATTGCCCGCATATTCGCCCGCGCTCGACTTGGCGAAGCCGACCGGCATCAGGCCGATGGTCGTTACCAGTGTGCCGGCGAGCATCGGCGCAGCCGTATGACCCCAAGCATAGGTGGCGGCCGCGATCCGGTCCAGGCCTTCCTCCATCTTCACCACCATGGTCTCGATGATGATGATGGCGTCGTCGACCAGAAGGCCGAGGGACAATATGAGGGCGCCCAGCGTGATGCGGTCGAAATCCCGTCCGGAGGCGAGCATGATGACGAACACGCCCGCCAGGGTCAGCGGCACGGCCATGGCGACCACGATACCGGTGCGCCAGCCCAGGCTGATCAGGCTCACGGCAATGACGACCGCCAAAGCCACGAAGAACTTCAGCATGAATTCGTCATAGGCTTCCTCGATATTTACCGCCTGATCAGTGATCTTGGTAAAGCTGAGGCCGAGCGGCATTTCCGCCGTGATCGCCGAAGCCTCCTTCTCCAGCGCCTCGCCAAGCTGAAGCCCGTTATATCGCTCCTTCATCACGACGCCCAGGATCAGCGAGGGCTCGCCGTGATTGCGGATCAGGAATGTCGCGGGGTCTTCGTAACCACGACGGACCTCCGCGATGTCGGATAGCTTGAGCGTGCGGCCGCCGGCGACGATCGGCGTATCCCTGATCTTTTCCAGATCGTTGATCGCGCCATCGAAGCGCACTTGCACGACCGGCCCATTCGTGTCGATCGAGCCGGATGGGGTGACCGCGTTCTGGTTGTCGAGCGCGGCGAAGACCTCGCGCGCTGATACGCCCAGGGTGGCGAGGCGGGCATAGGAGAATTCGACGAAAATGCGTTCCGGCCGTTCGCCAATGATGTTCACTTTCTTGACGCCGGGAACGTGAAGAAGGCGCTGACGGATCTGTTCGGCTTCGCGCACGAGCGCTCGCTGCGGTTCGCCCTTTGCCTTCAGCGCATAGAGGGCGAAGGTCACATCGCCATATTCGTCGTTGACGAACGGTCCCTGCACGCCGCGTGGCAGCCGCGTGGCTTCGTCGCCGAGCTTCTTCCGGGCCTGGTAGAACTCCTCCGGCACCTCCGCTGGCGGCGTCGAATCCTTCAGCGTGACCGTGGTGAAGGCCAGCCCCGGTCGCGTGAAGGTTTCGGACCGTTCATACCATTTGAGTTCCTGCATCCGCTTTTCGAGCGGTTCGGCGACCTGATCCTGCATCTCCTGGGCCGTCGCGCCCGGCCAGGTCGATACGAAGGTCATGGCCTTGATCGTGAAATTGGGGTCCTCGGCGCGGCCGAGATTGAGAAAGGCGTAAAGCCCCGCAAGCGATACCGCGACGATCAGGAACAGGGTGACGGCGCGCTCGCGGACGGCGAGCGCGGAGAGGTTGAACCCGCTCACTTGCTGCGGCCCGGCTGGGAAGCGAGCCGGACGGTCTGCCCCTCATGGAGCATATGCGCGCCAAGCGCGACGAAACGGTCGCCGGCATTGAGCCCGCCGCTGATCGTCGCGGCTTCGTCGCCAAGCGCGGCCAGCTTCACCGCTTGCCAGCGCACCCGCGGCTCCTTGCCGCTGACCACCCAGACCCCGGGGCCACCGCCATTATCATAGATTGCGGCGAGCGGGATCTGGCGCATGGCCTGGCCAGACTTTTCGGCCAGCTCCACGGTCACTGTGGACCCTAATGGCGTTTGCGCAGCCGGACCTTCCAATGTGTAGCGCGCTTCATAGGTGCGCGTCTGCGGATCGGCGGCGTTGGAAAGCTGGCGTAGCCGGGCATTGCCGGACATGTCGCTGCCGAAGGGCACGGCGCGCGCAACGGAGCCGATGGCGGGGCGGATCGTCTCTGGCAGATCGATCACCGCCTCGCGCGCGCCGGAGCGCGCCAGACGGACAACTGTTTGACCGGCGGCGACGACCTGTCCCGGCTCGGCCAACGTCTCCACGACGATGCCATCGGCGTCAGCGACCAGCACCGCATAGCCTGCCTCGTTGCGAGCGACTCCGGCCTGCGCGTTCGCGGCGTTGAGCTGCGCGCGCGCCGCGTCGGCCGCCGCCTTGGCCTGATCATAGGCGGACGCGGAGACCGCTCCGGCGGAAACAAGGTCACGGTAGCGCTTTTCGTCGGCCGCGGTCTGGAGCGCGCGGGCCTTGGCCGCCTCGACCGCGCCCATCTGCGCGGCTGTGGCGAGCGCGAGGTCGGTCCGATCGATCCGCATCAGGGGCTGGCCCCGGCGGACCATCTGGCCGGTATCGACCAGCCGGGCGACGATTTTGCCAGGGACACGGAAACCGAGGTCGCTCTGCACCCGCGCGGAGACGATGCCGGTGAACGCCCGGTCCACATCGCCGGCTGCGGCCGCGGTCGCGACGCGGACCAGGGGCGGCTGTGTGCGCGGATCGGCTTCCGCGCTGCTGCACGCCGACAAGGCGAGGGCAAGGCCGCTGGCAGCAAGCAGGGGCATGAGTATGGCGGGCGTTGACATGGACGTTCTCCGACAAGGATGAGCGGCATGTCGCATCGAGTGACTAATTTGTCAACTGGTCACAAAAGGAAATTTGGCCTAGGGCGCAAGGCTCCGCAGCACGAGGTTCGTGACTTCGTTCGGAGCTTCGGGAAGCAGGTCAAGATTATGCTGCAGCATCATCGGGTTCATGAAGGGCTGCATCACCAGCAAGATGCCGCGGCAGACCTCGTCAATCGGCGTCTTGCGCTCGAACTCGCCTGACTCGCGGCCCTCCAGGATAATCGATTGAAGGATGACCTCAACGCGCTCGCAATAGGCGCGCGACGATGCCCAGTTCTCCATAGTGGATGCGGCAGCGATGTCATAAAGCTTGCGGTCGTCGAAGAAAAGCTCGGCGCTTTGCTCAATAATTGTCTTGAAAAGGCGTCGGAATTTTTCAGTTGGGGTGGAGGATTCAGTCAGAGCTACTCCCACGGCGTCGATGATTACGCCCAGGCATCCGGTGCAGATCGCTTCCCCAATCGCCTGCTTCGACTCGAAGAATTTGTAGATATAGCCCTTGGAGAATCCGATCGCCTTCGCAAGATCGGACACGGTTGTCTTGCCATAGCCATAGCGGCTGAAATGTTCCTTTGCGGCGTCGATGATCGCGTCGCGCTTTTCAGTTTCCGCGGGGCCTCGCTGGCCGGCCGCGACGGTGAGAGTGTCTGTCATTTCCCTCATATAACATTCGAGACTGGCGTTGACAACAAGTGACTAAAACGTATATTGGTCACAAACACGTCACTGAGGCTCATATGCGCGTCCTGCAAAGATCCCTTGTCCTCCTCATGTCCGCCTCCAGTCTTGCGGGTTGCGCCGTTGGGCCGAACTATCATCGTCCGGCCATTGCATCCGCGTCGGCTTATATGGGAAGTCCAGCCGTCGCCGCCCGTTCGCAGGCCGCGCCCATAACAACCGATAGCTGGTGGGCCGGATTTGGCGATCCGGTGCTGAGCGATCTTGTAATGAAGGCTCTCGACCAGAATCTGGATATCGCGCAGGCCGTTGCCCGCGTCAGCCAGGCCAAGGCCTCGCTGCGCGCCGCCGACGCCGCTTTACTTCCATCGGCCAGCGTTTCGGCTTCGGCCGCGACCGCGCATCAGTCGCTCGAAACGCCAACCGGCCGGATGCCGGGCGCAACTCCCGGCTTCGACCGCGACGGACAGCTTTACGACGCCAGTCTGGGCGCTTCATGGGAAATCGACCTGTTCGGCGGCTTGCGGCGCGGCGGCGAAGCTGCGCGCGCGGATTATCAGGCATCACAGGCCGGAGTCGCTGCCGCCCGGCTTTCCGTCGCGGCGCAGGTTGCCGATACCTATATAGTCATTCGCGGTCTCCAGGCCCGGCTTTCCGTTGCAGAGCAGCAGGTGTCGACTCAGCGGCGTCTAGTGGACACCGTCCGCCTGCAATATGACAAGGGCGTCGCCGCCGAGCTGCAACTGCGTCAGGCCGAGGGTGCGCTCACCCAAGTCGAAGCGAGCGTGCCGGTGCTGCGAATCGGTCTGGAGGCGGCGATGAATGCGCTCGACATATTGCTGGGCGCGCAGCCAGGAACCTATCGCCAGACGCTTGCCGCCGTCACGCCCATACCGGACGCGCCGGCGATCGGCGAGACCGGCGCGCCTGCTGATCTGTTGCGTCGCCGGCCGGACCTGATCATCGCCGAACGTAAACTGGCGGCGAGCAACGCCCGGATCGGCGTCGCCGTTTCCGAATATTTCCCCAAATTCTCGATTGGCGGCCTCATCGGTAGCGCCACGACGGTCGCTGGCAACATGTTCACGGGCGTCGCCAACCAGGCGCAGGGCGTGCTTGGACTGCGCTGGCGTTTATTCGATTTCGGCCGCGTCGATGCCGAGATAGCGGCGGCGAAAGGCGCCAATGCTGAGGCGCTGGCGGCTTACCGGCTGGCGGTGCTGCGGGCTTCGGAAGATGTCGAGAACGCCTTCTCTGCTCTGGTGCAGCGCGAGGCGCAGGAAGCGACGCTCGCTCGCGGCGAAATCGCCCTGACGCGCGCGCAGAGCGCATCGCTCGCGGCTTACAAGGGCGGTGTCGTCAGCTTGATCGAGGTGCTCGACGCCGACCGGCGCTTGCTCGACACCCGCGACGCCCGCGTGCAGGCGCAAGCGGAAGCGGCGCGCGCCGCCGTCGCCTCTTTCCGCGCGCTTGGCGGCGGCTGGCAGGGTGCGGCTTGAACCAAGGCATGGTTCCCTTCCTAGGGGGCAGCGCCGCCCTCCGTGGTCAGTCCGGGCCATGTGAAGATTTGACCAGCTTTGCGAGATAAGAATTTCTGAGGCGCTCATAGAGCGACCGAGGCCCTGTAATTCTTTATGGGCAGGAAAATCCTGCTGGCGGAGCGGGAGGGAGCCTTCAATCTCAGCAACAGTTTGAATTAAAGCACAAAAATTTTGTAGTGCTTTTTCAGTCCCACAGTTAGTCCCACAACGTGGCAGAGGGGATGCATTTACCTGACGGGTGAGAGATAAATCATCCTTTAGATCGCGTCATAGCGACATATCATTCCGCTTCTCCTCCGACGAGGTCGTTGAGCGTCTCATGCTCACCATCAAGCGAAATTACCGTCCTAAAGATGGACGGTTTGGAGACAGGTGACAGCGATATGATTGTGCCGTCTTGCTGACGGAATCGGTGGTTCGCCCCGGGACTTGGTCGGGATCGATCGGTACTGAGCGCATTCGCGTTACTGAAGGCCACCTTCGCTTTGGCCTAAGTCGACCATGCCGGCCCGTTTCAATCTAGCGAACTGGCACGCCCTTGGTACGGGCAGCACGATGATGCATATCGTGACGAGGCCGGTATCGATACGCCCCTGGCCGAACATGCGATCGTGCATGACCGAGCGGCGTTCTTGAGCTACAGTTCTCCATATGAATGGCAGGCGCCCACACTTCGCAAACGACGTACCTCTGCACTATCAGGTGTACGAAATCGTCCGTGCCGAGATAACGGATGGCTTATTCATAGGTAACGAGGATTTTCCTGGCGAGGCGGAGCTTGCCAAGATGTTTGGCGTCAGCTTGGCGACGTCGCGCTTGGTGCTGCAGAGGCTTGCGGCCGATGGCCTGATAGATCGCGGTAGAGGTCGTCGGTCGCTGGCGACGTTCAAGGTCGGAGCGCAGCGCGTCACTCCGCTTGCCGGCAATCGAGGCGTATTCGACTATAAGATACTCCAGCTTGATGAAGGCATAGCGCCGTGGGCAGCCTGTCAGGCTCTCGGCCTCAGGGAAGGGTCGTCAACTTGGCGGTGTTTGCGCCTCAGATTGCTGACAGGGCGTCCGCATAGTGTGACGGTTCATTACCAGCGCGAAGAGGTCGGCCGTCTCCATGACGCCGCAGCTTTGACGAAGGTGTCGATGCCACTGCTACTGGAGGCGGCGGGCCTGCAGACAGAGAGGGACGAGCGCATCGTCGGCGTCATGCGGCCCCCGCCCATTGTGAGCGAGGCTCTGAACATCGATGTATGGAACAAGGTCCTCGTGACGACGCTAGTGAGTTTCGCGGGAAATGGTCCCGCGACGGAATACGCCCGTATCTTCTTCCATCCCGACGAGCAGAACTCGCTGACGGCCATGGCGGCCTACGGCGACGGCGGAGAGCGATGACCGGAACCGCGCGTCCCCGTCACCCCTGACGCAAATTCCCGAATTGGGCGTACGACCGGGATTGGTCGTTTCCGCTTGACTTCCAAATCACCGTGTCACATGTGTTTATGTGATTAAGGCGTTGCGGCATCTTGCCGACAAGTCGCCATAAATGGGAGAGATGAAGTGAGGGGACGGTATCTCGGTGGGGCGGCTGCAGCGTTCGTATTCGCATGTCCAGCGGTCGCACAGGACAATGGCGCGATCGGCATGACGCCCCCAGACGCTGCTGCATCGGACAAGGCGCCCGGCCTTGAGGAGATCGTTGTCACCGCACAGCGTCGCGCCGAGAATCTCCAACGAGTACCGATCGCCGTGACGACCGCCTCGGGCGTGCAGCTCGCGGCGCGTGGGATCACCGACACGATGCAGCTGAACACCTTGTCTCCGGGTCTCAACATCCGGTCCTCGGCCGGCGCGTTCCAGCCATACATTCGCGGCATTGGCACCTCCAGCAACGTCGTGGAGAACCCGGTTGCGCTCTACATTGACGGGGTCTACTTCCCAAACCAGCGGGAAGGGACCCGCCAGTTAGACGACATCGCGCAGATCGCCGTGCTGAAGGGGCCGCAAGGCACGTTGTTCGGACGGAACGCCACCGCGGTGTCAACGGGCGCCGAAGATTCCGCAAAAGTGGGCATCTAAAATTCCCTAGTTTGGCGGGAGGGTTTGTTTCGGTGATCAGCCGTGATGGAGATCGGGCTTTTCCTTTGCTGGCGGGCGGCCGCGCCGTTTCGGCAAGGGCGGTGGGTTGATGGACGTTGCCATGCGCGCATGCTCGGGCAGGAGGTCGGCGTGCTGTCGCATGCGATAGCTGGAGCCCTCGATCTGGATGACGACAGCGTGGTGAAGAAGGCGGTCGAGCAGCGCGGTGGCCACCACCGGATCGCCAAAGACATCACCCCATTCGGCGAAGCCGCGGTTGGACGTCAGGATCATGGCACCCTTTTCATATCGGGCGTTGACGAGCTGGAAGAAGAGATTGCCGCCCCCGGGCGTGACGGGAAGATACCCGATCTCATCTACGACGAGCAGGGAGGATCGGCATAGGAAGCGGATCCTCTCGCGCAGCGTGCCCTCCCGTTCCGCCTTGGTCAGTGAAGCGATCAGATCGGCGAGCGGGATGAAGTAGACGCTCTTGCCCGCCTTCACGGCCTCGACAGCAAGGGCAGTGGCGATATGGCTTTTCCCGGTACCGGGAGGACCCAACAGATGCACCACCTCGGCCCGGTTGATGAAGTCCAGGCCAGCGAGCGCCAGGATGCGGTTCCGGTCGAGCGATGGCTGGAAGGAGAAGTCATATCCGTCCAGAGTCTTGATGATCGGCAGCCTTGCCATGCGCAGGGCCGCCTTGATCCTGCGGTTCTCCCGGAGCGACAGTTCTTCGTTCAGCAATATGTCGATGGCCTCGATGCCATCGATTTTGCCCTGCTCTATGCCGCGCAGGGTGGCGTCGAGCATCTCCAGGGCGCGTGGCATTTTAAGATGGACCAGGCTGCGGCGGATATTATCGACGCGGGATGCGGCACCCCCATGGTTCATGGCCGTTCTCCCCGCGCCAGTTGGCTGCCGATCGCCTGATAGATGGCCAGGGAGCGCACAGCGACATGCTGGCCTATACGACCGATGGCGATTACCTCTTTGCCATGGATACGGCGCTTGGCGCCGCTGCCGCCTGTCCGATGCGTAGGATCGATCCTGTACTGTCGGCGCCCCTCAAGAACCGGGTGCTCGGCAATGACCTGGCCCAGGTCTACGATCCGGATCTTGTCGGGCAACTGCTGGATTTCGACGACGCGCCGGGTGCGATCGGGAACGCTGTAGTAATTGCCGCCGACCGAGACCATCCCATCGTGGCTGACGCGGCGCTCCAGCTTCAGAACAGCGTCAAAGCGGCCCGCCGGAAGCAGCTGCAACTCAGGCTGCTCGGCGGCGAAGGCTTCAGCAATAATCCGCTGCGTCGTGCCGTGGACACGGACGTTGGCGACGGTATCGAGCCAGTCGATCAGCTGGACATTGAGATCGTCCAGATTGCGGAAGCTCCGGCCCAGGAAGAAGTCTTTGCGGATATAGCTGAATGGCCGCTCGACCTTTCCCTTGGTCTTGGCCCGATAGGGACGGCAGGCGCGCGGCACGAAGCGATAATGCCCGGCCAGAGCCAGCAATGATCGATTGTAGATGATGTGGCCCTGATCGTCTTCCCCGGTCACAGCGGTTTTCATGCGATCGTAGAGGATCTCGATCGGGACGCCGCCGAGCGCTTCAAAGGCCTGCATATGACAGCGCAACAGGCTTTGGAGATCCTGATGCATGACGTAGCGCGCAAACAGGAAGCGCGAATGTCCCAGCACCAGGCTGAACAGCCAGACGATCCGGCTGACGCCGGGCTCATCGGTAAATTCGACGACGAACCGGGCAAAGTCGACCTGTGCCTGCACGCCAGGCGGCGTCTCGAACCGAACCTCAAAGGGCTTAGGGCCGTTTTCCGGCCGGATCGCTGCCAGGAACCGCTTTACCGCGGTATAGGCGCCCATATACCCCAGCTCACGGATTTCCCGCGTCAGACGCGCCGCCGTCAGATCGGGAAAGGCCGTCACTCGCTCACGCAAAAATTCCAGATAGGGTGCCAGTTTGTTCGGTCGCCCCAGCATGCGAGGGCCGTAAACCGGGGCCTCGATGCCCCGTTCGATATATTTTCGGATGGTTTTGGGGTCGCGACCAGTGCGTCGGGCAATGGCGGATATCGATACGCCCTGCCGATGTAGTTCGAGGATCATCATCAATTCTCCAAGTCGGATCATCGGCCCCGTCTCCGTGTCTGCAAAGGAGATGAGGACAATGTCGGCTCATCTCATTCTGCCGGGGCTAGCCCCGGCAGAATGAGATGAAGGGGCCACCAACTAGGGAATTTTCAAAGCCCACTTTTGCGGAGAATTGCACGACCGATGACACGCGGGCGTGATCCAGGTCACGACGTTGCCGCCGAGCCACGAGTTCCAGGGGACTGCGAAGGCCGAGATCGACAATTACGCGACGATGCGGGCGAGCGTTTACGTCACCGGCGGCTTGGGCAAGGACCTCGCTGCGAGCCTATCCGTCGCTTACGGGCACCAAGGCGACGGATGGGGCCGGAACACGGTGACGGGCAACGACACCTTCCGGACCAAGTACGATTTCTCCGCGCGCGGCAAGTTGCAGTTCGAACCCGGTGACACGACGAAGCTCACGCTCATCGCGGACTACATGAACCGCCTCGCTCTCACGAACAGCTTTGTGCCCTATCAGAACCGGCCCCTTCTCCAGCCGGGCGCTCAGGTCACCAGCGTCTTCGACACCAATTCCGCGCTGGACAACACTTCCGGTTTCAAAGGAGGCGGAATCAGCCTGACGGTCGATCAGGACGTCACATTCGCAAAGCTGCTTTCGATCACGTCCTACCGTCGCGGCCAAACGACCTACGACTTCCAGACGCTGCCCACTCCGATCGTCGCCCTGCGCACCGCGTCTCCGGACGCGCCATCGGAGAGCATCACCCAAGAGCTGCAGTTGCTGTCTCCGACCAATGGCCGCTTCAAATGGGTACTCGGCGGCTACCTTTACCATAACGACCTTGGGACTGACCCCGTGTTCCGCCAGTTCGGGGGCGTGACGGCGCCGGCCGCAACGTCGACGGCGAGTTCGATCACGCGGGCGACGGAACGCACGGACTCGGTCGCCCCTTTCGCCCAGGCGAGTTGGGAGTTCGTCCCCGACACAACGCTGACCGCCGGGGTTCGATATACGTATGAGCGCCGCAGGCGCTTCGATGCGAGCTGTCCCCCGTCAGCACCTATGGCACAGATTTGAGGTTGTGATTTAAGGAGGATTTGGGCTTCGTCGTAGTGACGAAGGAACGAAGATGAAGCCCAAATCCTCAAGCACCAAAAAGCCTGCCGAGCAGGTCGTAAAGGACATCCGCCGCAAGACCCGTCGGCACTTCTCTGCTGAAGACAAGATCAGGATCGTGCTCGATGGCCTGCGCGGCGATGACTCCATTGCCGAGCTGTGCCGCCGTGAAGGGATCGCACAGAGCCTGTATTACACCTGGTCCAAGGAGTTCATGGAGGCCGGCAAGCGTCGTCTGGCTGGTGACACTGCGCGTGCTGCGACCACGGACGAGGTGAAGGACCTGCGCCGTGAGGCCCGTGATCTGAAGGAATGTGTGGCCGATCTCACCCTGGAGAACCGTCTGCTCAAAAAAAGCATGATCGCGGATGGGGGAGACGACGAATGAGATACCCTGCATCCGAGAAGCTGGAGATAATCCGGATCGTCGAGCAGTCGCACCTGCCCGCCAAACGCACGCTGGACCAGCTCGGCGTGGCACGGCGCACCTTCTACCGCTGGTATGATCGTTACCTTGAAGGTGGCCCCGAGGCGCTGGCAGACCGACCATCCGGGCCGAGCCGGGTGTGGAACCGCATCGGCGAGGATGTCCGGCAGCAGATCGTCGAGATGGCGCTGGAACAGACCGAGCTGTCCCCGCGAGAACTGGCGGTGCGCTTCACCGACGAGAAGCGCTACTTCGTGTCCGAAGCTACGGTCTACCGCCTCCTGAAGGCCCACGATCTGATCACCAGCCCGGCCTACACCGTGATCAAGGCGGCAGATGCGTTCCACACGCAAACCTCCCGCCCCAACGAGATGTGGCAGACCGACTTTACCTACTTCAAGATCATAGGATGGGGTTGGGTCTATCTCTCGACCGTGCTCGACGATTACTCGCGCTACATCATTGCATGGAAGCTCTGCACCACCATGCGAGCCGAGGACGTCACTGACACGCTCGATATGGCACTGGCAGCCTCAGGCTGCGACCACGCCAATGTGCTGCACAGGCCCCGCCTGCTCAGCGACAATGGCCCCAGCTACATCGCGAGCGAGTTGGCCGAATACATCGACGCCAACAAGATGAGCCACGTGCGCGGCGCACCCTTCCACCCACAGACCCAAGGCAAGATCGAGCGCTGGCATCAGACGCTCAAAAACCGTGTGCTGTTGGAGAATTACTTCCTGCCGGGCGATCTCGAACAGCAGATCAAGGCCTTCGTCGAGCATTACAACCACCAGCGCTACCACGAGAGCCTCGACAACGTCACACCCGCCGATGCCTACTTCGGCAGGGCTGCTGCCATCATCAAACGAAGAGAAAGGATCAAGCGAAAGACACTCGAACATCGGCGCTTGCAACACCGCAAGCTCGCCGCCTAAACATCAATCCAAGACGAGGCCCACACTCCGCTGATCTACGCCGCGAGTTGTGCCAAATGTTCTGACGACAGACATGCTCCCAGAACCCACGTCAGTGGTCCGCTCTTTGTCGAAATAAGCTGAACTTCCTGCGTGAAACTCTTTGCTCGGGTCTTTGGTGATGTCACCACGAAAAATGCACCCGGGACGGCGGAATTATCGAACTGATAGCTGTACTTGTTTTGGCGATAGCTCGTAATCGACAGTAGTTGGGCGAAGGAGAAATTATGCTCGGCCGTGAGGCTGACGCCCCCTCCTTTGAAGTTATTATAAGAGTCGACACCATAGCCGTCATGCACGCTTGTGGGCCTGGGAAGGCTAACAGCGACACCGCCCGGAAATGCCAAGGTTGATCCGTTGTACGGCTGAAACGCATTGGTCAGCTCACTGCGGTCCATGTAGTCACCGATCAGAGTTGCTTCGGTGTCGGCACCCAACTCGAATTTGATCTTACCTCGAGCAGAGAAGTCATGACGCAGCTTAAACGTATCGTTACCAGTTGTGAGGTTTTTACCCCATCCCTCATCCTGTGTCGCATAAGCAATGCCTAGACTTGCTGAAACTCCGGGCGTCAGGCCTCCCGTAGCATAAGCGCTGGTCCGAACTGTGCCGTAGTTGTCAATTTCGGCCTTTGCCTTCGCAGAGAAGGTTTCACTTGGCGCAGCTGTCGTGATTTGAATGACGCCACCCGTCGCGTTCCGTCCAAACAACGTCCCTTGAGGACCTTTTAGAACCGCGATCTGAGAGACATCGTTAAGTTCCCGCATGCCCTCCCGCTGGTTAGGGAGGTAGACTCCATCGATGTACAAGGCGACCGGATTTTCAACGAAGTTGCTCGATGTGCCGACGCCGCGAATTGACGGCTGGAAGGCGCCAGCGGTCGTGCGGATATTTAAACCCGGGGCCACCGTGTTTAGCTGCATCGAGCTTGTGATGCCGCGTGCAGTCAGCTCCGGTCCCGAAGCTGCAGTAACGGCTATCGGCACGCGTTGCAGATTTTCGGCACGCTTCTGCGCTGTGACAACGATGTCTTGAAGCCCAGTGTCCGATCCAGAGCCGATATTGTCTGTGGATGGCGCCGCAACGCTTTGAGCCCCATCCGCGGGTTGGGTCACTTGCGCCTCAACCGGCACGGCTGGAAGGAGGGTTAGAGCGGTACATGCATATAAAAAATGCTTCGAAATAGCCATTTCAAGATCTCCCCTTACATTTTCTGTAACTGTTAATCTTAAGTTTAGTGAAATATATGTCTATCTACCTAGAACAACGGGAACGCTAGGTTCTTAGCCGTCAAAGTATGCTGGTCTAGAAGAACTCGCCTTGATGTAATTTTTAATTCTCCGGAAACGCGTTTTATTTTATCTTCGCGTCGGCCAAACAAAATATCTGTTTCCGTCTCTAAACGGTTCCGATAGACGATAAAGTGTGATCTCACGTCCACGACATCGCCTTCACGGATTTCTTGGACAGGGCTGTCCAACCGGATATTGGTGACGACATGCGAAACCCGCGACACCGGTTCTTCAGCCCAATGTATTCCGGTCAGCAATTGACGAACGCGGCGCTCAAGGAGATCCTTGTCGTTGTCGAACCAAGATATCTCGCGATCATCCGTCGCATCTCGCTCCCGATTGGCGAAAGCGAGATTCTTGCGGATGGGCATCCAATAACGAAGATTGTCGTCGAAGAAAGTAAGCCAGCGTTCCCAGTCACGGGCATCCAGAACGTCCGCTTCGAGATAGAGAAAGTCCTCAATCTCCCGCATAAGATATAGGTAATCGAGGTTTTTCACTGAGCTCACTCTTTCGATGTCGTTTTGTGTCATGGTGTCACTCACCGGCCTTCCTCCTGTCGAGAAGTTCGTCCCAGTCCGAGGAGTCCATGAGCTCTGCCCATTTGCTGTACAGGGAGCGTGGGTTCTGCTCACTGCCGATCGGATGTTCCGTCACCGTGCCGGCGATCTGATCATCCCTGCCTTCTTGACCCATTCCTGCCTTGTAATGAAAAGGATAGCGGCGCGCGATGGTACCCAATGAACCATTGGTAGCATATTGCCAGTTTTCCATATCATCTTGCTCGGTCATGCCGGCTGGGCCGGAATAGCTCAAATAATAGCGCTTCAGGAACTGTTTAACTTCTTCTGGTGCATCTTTTTCGACAAAGTAAACACGCCACATTTCGGTCTGCTCCGGACCGATAGGATGTGACACGAGGATGGATCTTGGCTGCTGGCAGTGAAAGCTCATGTTCGGAAATATCGTACCGAGTAGTGGCCACACGCCGGCATTCGAGCCCAGACGTTCGTTGCGCAATCTCCACTTCTCCGTGAACCACGCCGATACGACCGGATCACGGCGAAATTCGACACGCTCCTTGCCGACGGGCCATTTGGTGTAAATGAAGCCGTGCCCCTCAGGATGCGTGCTCAGGACGAACTGCCCCGCATCATCGCGACGGCCTTCACCTTCAGACGGATTAATTCCGGCCATATCAACGCTTGCATGGCTGATCGCGTGAAGGACATCGCCGGATCCGTTTTCAGCAATGATCTTCCAGTTACAGTTTACGCGCCAACGCTGGACGCCACCCAGAACTTCGATTTCTCCATCGCCTCCGTCGACTGGTCGGAAGGCCGATTCCATTACATCTTTGGCCTCTCCAAGGTAGACATCGAAATCCGGTGCGCCATCGTCCCAAGTCGCCCAGATCGCGCCGCGGATCGAAGCCGTGCGGGCCCTTACGAGACCCCATTCCCCGCGGTCAAAAGGAGGGACATATGTTTCCCGATAGTCTTGGACGCCAATCAGGCGACCGTCCAGACCGTAGGTCCAGGCATGGTAAGGACAATAAAAGCGCTTTGTGTTACCCTCGTCATAACGACAGACTTTCATCCCGCGGTGCCGGCAGCTGTTTAGCATCACTGACACTTTGTGGTCATTGCCACGCGCTACGATCACCGACTCTTCGCCCATCTTAGACAAGATGAAATCGCCGGGGTTGGGAACTTGACTCTCATGGCCGACATAAAGCCAGGCACGCGAGAAAATCCGCTGCTGCTCGATTTTGTAGACTTCCGGGGAGGAGTAAATCCGTCGATTAATCTCACCCTGCTTCACATCCACGAGCGATCGAAAAATACCTGGCCTCCCGAAGTCTGCTGTGTCGAAGTCAGAGTCCACTTTTTCGTCTATCATGTTCGCCTCCTAAGGAACGATTTCTTCAATGAGTTGCTGCGCCAAGGCTGCGCCAGGAACCGGAATTCCAAGCTCGTGCGCAAAGTCGAGACAAAGTTCGAGATCCTTGTAGAAAACAGGGATCGAATGGGGTCGCAGCGAAAGATCAAACCAGTTATCGGCGATTTTGCTTTGCGCCACGCCTTCGCTCAGAACTTTGATAATCGTTTCTTTTGACAGGCCGGCCGCCAGTCCGACACGGACACCTTCGTAAGCGGCCAACATATTGCCGCTGATTACGATTTGATGGACCAGCTTGGCCTGGGTCGCTGTGCCGAGCGGTCCCGTATGGGTGATCTTCGTGCCCGAGGCCTCAAAGATCGGCCGGCATCGCTCAAGGGTTTCGGAGCTGCCGCCGACCATATACGACATGGTCCTGCCTATTGCTCCCTTTTCGCCACCACTGACCGGCGCGTCGATTAACTGGCAACCTTTTTGATGAATGCGCTCCGCCTGAGCGGCAATCGTGGATGGCGACACCGTGCTGTGTATTACAACGGTGCTGCCGCGCCTAAGCGACCCAACGACTCCATCACTGTCATTTAGCACGCTATGTAGCTGACCATCGTCGCGCACGCATATGAGGATCGCGTCCGACAGGGCGGCGAGATCGCCGGGCGATCTGGCCGCCTTGGCACCAAGGCTCACGAGCTCTCCGACAGCCTTCGCATTTAGATCAAAGACAGTCAGCTCGAAGCCACTTCTGGCGATGTTGGCGGCAAGGTACTTACCTTGCTTGCCCAACCCAATGAATCCGACCTTCATCAGCTCCTCCGCCGCTTCCTCGCGCTGCCGAGCTCGCCTCGATTGGCGCGATTACCCGGAGCAGGTGTGGGAGTAAGCTCAAACTGACTACGAGTCAATATAAACCGTAACCCGACCCAGACCTCCACTCTGCTTCGTTGGTTCTGAGTTGAAAATGAGCTAATTTTGCGGCATATTCCCGGCTAGCATTGATTAGCGGTCAGTTTGCACAATGAAGGCCGTGTCCCAATCGGAGCCTTTGGGTTCACAATATAAGGAAGGAGAGTCTCATGATGTTTGTGCGAAACGCCTGGTATATGGCCGCTTGGTCCGACGCTCTTCTCGAAAAGCCGGTTTCGATCACAATCCTCAGCCAACCGGTTGTGGTGTTCAGGGGCAGTGATGGGGTCTTGGGCGCCTTAGAGGACGTTTGCCCTCACCGCGCCGTTCCTCTTAGCCTTGGCACGATCAATGGGGCGAATATTGTTTGCCCTTATCACGGGATCGAAATTGACAGGCTCGGCGTTTGCCGGAAAAATCCGCATGTAAAAGGGTCGCCGGATCGGCTGAGGGCGAGGTCGTATCCCGTGGCAGACAAGTACGGTATCGTTTGGGTATGGATGGGAAGCGCAGAGGCAGCCGACCAATCATTGATCCCGGATTACACCTGGTTCAATTTGCCCGAGCAATTTGCCGTTGGGCGTGGTTACTTGCATATCGAAGCGGATTATCGGTTGGTAATCGACAACCTAATGGATCTTGCCCACGCTGCCTACATCCATGCCGACACCGTTGGTCAACCCGGCGCCGCCGAGGTCCAGCAGGTAACCGTCAAGAGAGACGACACTTCGATATCCGTCAACACCGTTTGGCCCGATCTCCCTCCAAGTGCGTTGCATCGCCAAGCATGGACCCGCACTGAACGTGTGGACAAATATCTCGACATGAAGTGGGAACCGGCAACCAACCTTTTGCTGGACCTTGGCATCATGGCGCCGGGCGATCCCAGGGAAGCGGGCCTACACATGCCCTCGGCTCATATCCTTGTTCCTGAGACGGAACGCTCCACGCATTATTTTTGGCTCTTCGGCCGCGATTTTGATCGGCAAAACAAGGATTTGACAGCGCGCATTGTCGAAACCGTGGGCCGCGCGTTCGAAACCGAGGATAAGCCTATGATAGAAGCGGCGCAGCGGAATATTGAGCGCCTTGGCGCCCCTTTGCGAAATTTTACCAAGGGAGATCAGGGGTCGGCATTAGTTCGTCGCGAACTGGAGAAACGCGCTAAGGTTGAAAGCGTTTCGCTTGCCGCAGAGGGTGCCATCGACTGACCTTCGCTTGGGCAAACGAGTCACGCTCTGACGATCTTGATCGCCTTGTCTCTTTTAACATTCTAATTTGGCAGAGCGCGGGAATGGCCAACCTTGGCAAGCCGTTCCATTTCGCGCAATAGCGCGGATCGTTGAGATCCCACACTAGGAATTCGTAGTGGCAACCAGAAAGCGATCAAAAGTAGAGGGAAGCGCTCGTGACCGACTGGTTAGCGCTGGGGAAACGCTATTTTCGGACCGAACGATAGACGACGTCAGTGCTAGTGAAATCGCTTCGGCCGCGGGCGTCGCACATGGCCTACTTTTTCACCACTTCGGGACAAAACTGAACTTCTATGTCGAGGTGTTCAAGGCATCCTTCGCCAAGGTTCATGCCGACCGGGAGGCCGCCACGGCAGAGGGCTCACCGGAACAGCGGCTGCGCGCTTTTGTGACGACTCACCTGCATTCCATGGAGGCGCGCAAAGGCGCGTATATATTCTACCATCGGGGCGGAACACCGGAGAAGATCCTGACATTGCTGGAAGAGTCCAGGATGAACGGGGTCAAATTGGTATTGAGCTTTTTCTCGGATCTTCCGCCGTCCGACGTGGACCTCTGCCTCGGCCGCGCCTGGCTCGCGATGGTGAGTGAACTGATTTTGTTTTGGATCCGAAATGGTCATTTGAGCGAGAACGGCATTATCGAAGCTAGTGTAGGCCTTTTTCATCAGATTATGTCGCGAGCCAAACTTATTGCTCCTTAGTTAAGAGCGACGAGGCAGTTTGGATGTCGGCCCTCCGCGGGACTGTCAGGATTTCCGTGTGTGGGCGGGCGGTTAAACATTACGCCGCCATGGCCTTGATGAAGCGTTCGCCGAACAGGACGGCGAACTGGGCCTTGGCCATGGACCACTCACGCGGCGGCATTTTCCACTCTTTCTCGGATCTGTTCAAGATCAGATAGAGCAACTTGGTCGCGGCCTCGTCGTTGGGAAAGTGTCCTCTGGCTCTGACCGCCCGCCGGAGCTGGGCATTCAGGGCCTCAATGGCATTCGTGGTGTAGACGATCCTGCGGACCTCGTCGGGGAAGGCGAAGAAGGGAATAACTTCACTCCACGCCCGCCGCCAGCTCTGGCCGATTGCAGGGTAGCGCCGCCCCCATTCGCTGTCCTCGAAGGCCGTGAGTGCTTCCTCGGCGGCCTTGGCGTCGACGGCGCGGTAAATGCCCTTCAGTGCCGTGGCCAGCGGCTTGCGGTCCTTCCAGGAGACGAAGTCCATTGAGTTGCGCAGCAGATGGACGATGCACGTTTGGACCACGGCTTCTGGGAACACGGCGGTGATTGCGTCAGGGAAGCCCTTGAGGCCATCGACAACGGCCAGCATGATGTCCTCGACGCCACGGTTCTTCAGCTCGTTCATGACGCGCAGCCAGAATTTGGCGCCTTCGTTCTGCTCGATCCACAGGCCCAGAACGACCTTGGTGCCATCGGCCAGCACACCCAGCGCGATGTGGATCGCCTTGTTGCGGACCATGCCCTCATCGCGGATCTTGACCCGAATGGCGTCGAAGAAAACCAGCGGATAGGCCGGATCGAGCGGGCGGGCCTGCCAGGCGGCGACCTCCTCGAGCACGGCGTCGGTGACGGTCGATATGAGGTCCGGCGAAACGTCGATGCCGTATAGCTCGCGCAGATGCCCGGTGATCTCCCGCGTGCTCATGCCGCGCGCGTACATCGACACGATCTTGTCGTCGAAGCCGGGGAACCGGCGCTGGTACTTGGCGATCAGTTGCGGATCAAAGCTGCCCTGCCGATCGCGGGGTACCTCGATCTCGATCTTGCCGGTGTCCGTGACCACCGTCTTGCGGCCATAGCCATTACGGTTGTTGCCGGCCTGGTCGCCGTGCCCAAGATGATGATCCATCTCAGCATTGAGGGCGCGTTCGGCCAGCGCCTTCTTCAGCGAATCCAGAAGGCCACCCTGCTGAAGGGCTGCCGTGGCATCGCCGCCAGCCAGAAGTTGATCCAGTAAATCAGCCGGAATTACCGGCTCCTTGCGTCGGGACATAGTGGGACTCCTTCTTGCCCATTATGCCCGCCCACACACGGAAATCCTGACAGTCCCCCCTCCGCCAGTGGCGCGTGCTACGCCAGATAGCCGTTCGGCTCGCTCGGCAAGGGGAACGTCCCACCAACGTTCATTGTTCGGCAATCCCGCAAAATAGCTTTTGCTCCAAAGAAGCACCTCGTCGATTGCAATTTGCTCCACGCCTAAAGAGCGGAGGAGAAAAGTCACGCCAAAGTCAATATAGTCATCCTGATCTCTGGACGCACGCGTGGAAATACCCCGCATTAGCACTTGATTGATCCCCATCACGAGTTCGCTCGCGAGGTCGGCATTATCAAAGCGAAACTGGCCCGATCTGATACCGGCGGATAAATCCCGATGCATGAAGTTTAAGAAGCTTGAGTTGTCTCTCGGCAAGTCAGCGCGCAGCATGTATTCGGCCCAAATTGGGTCGCCTGCGGCCCGCTTGAGAACCAAAACGGTTCCCACACAAGCTCGCTGCAACGGATCCGTGAGAACATCGTACGCCGGCTCGATCAACGAAGCCAGCTCCTCGGCGAGTTCATGACCGATCATCGCCAATGCCTCGCTAGTTGACGAGAAATAGCGGTAAAACCCGCCCTTGGAAATTCCTGCGACGCGGATCACATCGTCCACTGATGGCGCTGAAATGGGCTGCGCGGCACTAATCTCCATGATTGCACGCAGGATACGCGATCGCATGGCCGCGCGACGGCGGCTTGCGACCAAAATGCGGTGATCTAGCTTCTCTTCATGGCGCTCGGACATGAGGCCATTATCGCGCCTGTCCCCACCTCTGGCAACCTAAGCGAAACGCCGAAGGAAACGGCGCAATTTCATAGTGGACTCAATAGAGCATTATGAACTAAGGTGTAAGGGAATGGTGCGCGGGATGGACACACCACGCGAACGTTGATGCCGCGCGCCCGCAGGTGGGAGGATGATCTTGAAGTTATGTCGCTTTGAAACGCAGGGGTCAGTGGGGATCGGCGCTGTCAAAGATCATCGTATCGCGCCATTGCAAGTCGACGATGTTCGGACGTTAGATGATCTGATCGCTCTTGATAATGATCACCGCAATTTGATTCTCGCTAATCTGGACCAGCGCGAAGCATCGATCCAGCTGCACGATGTTCGATTGCTGTCTCCGATAGTGCGTCCAGGCAAGTATCTCGGGATTGGACTTAATTATGCCGACCATGCTGCGGAAGCCGCTAATCTGGGCTTAAATAAGCCAAATAAGCAAACTTGGTTTAATAAGCAGACGAGTTGCATATCAGGCCCATTCGATCCGGTTCTTCGTGGCAATACGGTACAGCTTGACTATGAGGTTGAACTAGGGGTCGTCATCGGGGCAGTGGCGAAAAACGTTAGCGTGGAAAGAGCGCGCGATTACGTTTTTGGCTATTTTGTTGCTAACGACGTATCGGCTCGGGACTTTCAGTTTCATTCTCCGACGATTACAATCGGCAAGTCCTTCGACACTCATGGCCCGATAGGCCCATGGATCGTGACTGCAGACGAAATCGCTGATCCCCACGCGCTGCAACTGCGATGTTTGGTGAATGGCGCGACACGCCAAGAAGCAAATACGCGGGACATGATTGCCAACATATGGGAACAAATCGCATATCTTTCTTCTGCTTTCACTTTGTATCCAGGCGACCTTCTCGCGACCGGTACACCGTCCGGCGTCGGGGTGGCCATGTCCCCCCAACAATTTCTCCAGCCGGGTGATGTGGTTCGATGCGAGATTGAAGGGGTCGGCACGATTGAGAACAGAGTTGAGTGAGCTGCGACGGTCTAAAGCGACGTCTACAGCCACGTTCAGGCTGCATAGGCTCGCCATATGATAACGCTCGAGAAAAACTATGAGGCGATTTGACGTTCTTATTGTTGGGGCCGGGCACGCCGGAGCGCAGGCGGCGATCTGGCTTCGGCAGCAGGGCTTCGAAGGTTCCGTTGGCATGGTCGGGGACGAGAAGTACCCGCCTTACGAGCGTCCGCCGCTTTCCAAGGAATATTTTGCAGGCGAGAAGAGCTTCGATCGCATCCTGATACGCCCTGTCGCTTTCTGGGGCGACCGCAATATCGAGATGCTAATCGGCTGCCTCGTGACTGCCGTTGATCCTGCCAAAAGACGCGTCACGATCGAGCGCGATGAGATCGGCTATGGTAAGCTGATCTGGTGCGCCGGCGGCAGCCCGCGGATGCTGACATGCAATGGCGCGGACGCGCCCAATGTGCATGCCGTGCGCCGCCGCGACGATGTCGACGCCATGATGGCGAAGATCGATACTATCAAACACGTGACGGTAATCGGTGGCGGCTATATCGGGCTTGAGGCCGCAGCGGTGCTCAGGAAGTTCGGCAAGAAGGTCGTTCTGCTGGAAGCGCTTGACCGCGTGCTCGCGCGTGTCGCGGGCGAGGATCTGTCACGCTTTTACGAAGCCGAACATCGAGCCCATGGAGTCGATCTGCGCACCGGAACCGCGATGGACTGCATCGAAGTGACTGATGGCAAGGCCACGGCTGTGCTGATGAAGGATGGCGAACGCATTGCCACCGACATGGTGGTCGTCGGCATCGGCATCGTCCCGGCGACGGGACCACTGATCGCCGCGGGGGCCGCGGGTGTCAACGGCGTTAATGTCGATCGTTATTGCCGTACCAGTCTGCCCGACGTCTACGCTGTGGGTGATTGCGCGGCACATGAAAACGAATTTGCGCGAGGTGCGCGAATCCGGTTGGAGTCGGTCCAAAACGCGCACGATCAGGCCAAGGTTGCGGTCGACCATATCTTGGGTAAAGACGTGGCCTATCACGCCGTACCGTGGTTCTGGTCCAATCAATATGATTTAAAGCTTCAGACCGTTGGTCTTTCGACCGGCCACGACCAGGCCATTTTGCGCGGCGATCCCGCCTCTCGAAGCTTCTCGGTCATATATCTGCGCGAAAAAGCGGTGATCGCACTTGATTGCGTCAACATGGTCAAGGATTATGTTCAGGGCAAAGCGCATGTCGTGTCCGGCGCGGTGCTAAATCCTGCACATCTTTCGGATACTGCCGTGCCGCTGAGAGACCTGCGCGATTTCTAGTCTGATTGAGGCCAGTTTCTCACATTCAACGAGAAATTTGGGGCATTCTGCTGGAAACTTCGTGGACTGCGTAATCGCGATAACGCCGCAGCTTTCAATATTTTCATACTGGACTTAAAGGTGCATTATGATATTTTAGAAAGCCTGCAGTGGCGCGAAAACCGCCGACATTGGTAAATCGGGAGAGAGGCTCATGTTGACCGACCAAGTGACTAAAACAAGATCACCTGCCAACCTCCAATTCAGCCATATGGGCCTGAGCGTCCGGGATATTGGGGCCATGGAGAACTTCTATACCAACGTTCTCGGCTTCACTGTTACCGACCGCGGACTGATCGAAAGCGGCATGAAGTCGCCAATGTCGCTAATATTCCTCTCCCGCGATCCGAATGATCATCATCAAATTGTCTTGACCACCGGAAGGCCCGCTCAGTTACCCAAAAATGAATGCAACGAGCAATTCGGGCCTAGCATCAATCAAATCTCATTCAAGATGGCGTCGATCTCCGATCTCCGCGATATGTATGAACGACTTATGGAGGCGGGACACGGCAATGTCATGCCGGCGAATCATGGCGTCGCGTGGAGTATTTACGCGCATGATCCTGAGGGAAACAACCTTGAATTCTTTGTAGACACGGAGTGGTATTTTCCACAGCCGTTTCTTGTTCCGTTAGATTTGTCGCTCAGCGACGACGAAATTTACTCGGAGACCGAGGCCTTTTGTAAAAGCCAGAAGGATTTTGAGCCTTACAAAGAGTGGCGTAAGCGAATTGGTCCGAAAATGGCGGGCTATCGATCTATATGAATCAGTCAACTGCAACGGCATTATACGCAAATCATCGATACGGGGAGTAGCATCATGCATATTCGATCAGCATATTGGCTTGGCAGACCGAAACCGGGGGAGGAGGCCAAGTTGGCTGGAGCGATCGAAAATGAAATCGTGCCAGCTATGCGCTTGTTCCCGGGCGTTGCTTCGGTTCGCGCTATGTGGCCCGAAAGTTTTGAAGCAGATACGCCAAATCTATACTGTCAGGTTCTCGTCGAGTGTAAATCGAAAGAAGACTTGGAGACGATGATGGACTCTGAGGCGCGAACAAATTTGCGGCCAAGCGTACTGGCAGCCTTCGATATTTTTGATGGAACGGTCGGTCATATTGACTTTAGCGTCCGCTAGCGATCAAAACTATTTCTGGGACAATCAACTTAGCCGGCTGGGAGATTTCTAATTGCTCAGCTGCTTGCTGCGGGTGAATTTCGAAGCGGCTTCATCATGTTGATTTGTTGTGTTGTTATACTCTGACTGGGGCGGGCGCACCTCAGTCAGGTTGCTAAAAATATTTTGAGGATCATTTCACTCAAGTCTCAGGCGTGTCCGGATTTGGTTAAAGTCGCGCCGCTTGATTCTAGTCACAGAGCGGCCTCAGAAAGCGACATGAAACCACTCGTAGCGGCACATCGGACTTTGCCGATCAATCATTTTTATTGTCAGCCTGAAGGCTGCGGTCAGAAGATCATATAGGTAGTGCCGTCTTATATACTACTGGGCGAAGCGCAAAGCTGGTCGTCAACTGCGAGACACCCTCTATTCGGGTGAGCTTGTGGCGTAGAAAATTCTCGAACGCCTTTAGGTTCTCCACTATTAGTCGCAATTGATAATCGGCATCTCCACTCATCAGATAACATTCCATGACCTCCGGGAACTGAGCAACCGCTTCCTCGAAGATGGTGAGATGACGGTCATCCTGCTGGTCCAGCCGGACACGGACGAAGGCGGTGACACCCAACCCCAGTTGATCCGGGTCGACCAGCGCCACGTAGCGCGTGATCACTCCGTCCGCCTCGAGCTGCTTCAACCGCCGAAGGCAGGGACTCGGGGACAGACCGATCTTATCCGACAATTGCGAATTGGTCATTCGACCGTCCAATTGCAATTCAACCAGCATTTTCCGGTCGACGGCATCCAACGGTATTTCCGGCACTTTCCACCCCAATTCCGAATTACAAAGACATAATATGCCATTAGCATACGTATCGGCGCGTATATTAGCAAGGACTCTCCCTACCCTTCTGTTCTAAGCTCAGCGAACTGGCCCAGTAGGAAACCCAATGGCAGACACAATCGTCCAAGACCGCCCATCGCTCATCACCGCGCTAGAGCAGCTCGACACGCGCCTGCGCTGGCTCTCGTCCTGGATGGTCCACAACGCCAACCATCTCCGTCCCAAGACCGAAAATATGAAGGTGGGCGGCCATCAGGCGAGTTGCGCATCGATGACGGCGATCATGGCCGCGCTCTATTTCCATGCGCTGCGGCCGCAGGACAAGGTTGCGGTCAAACCCCATGCCGGACCGGTCCTCCACGCCATCCACTATCTGTTGGGGCAGCAGTCGCTCGACCGAATGCAGCGTTTCCGGGGGCTGGGCGGCGTGCAGAGCTATCCCAGCCGCACCAAGGACGCGATCCCGGTCGACTTCTCCACCGGCTCGGTTGGCCTCGGCGTTGCCGTCACTGCCTTTTCCAGCCTGGTGCAGGACTATCTGATCGCCCATGGCCAGGTGAAGGAGGAAAATGCCGGCCGCATGATCGCTTTGATGGGCGACGCGGAACTGGACGAGGGCAATATCTACGAATGCCTGATTGAAGGCTATAAGCACGACCTGCGCAACTGCTGGTGGATCGTCGATTACAACCGCCAGTCGCTCGACGCGACGACGGCCGATCGCATGTTCCGGCGCTTCGACGACATTTTCGAAACCTGCGGCTGGCGCGTCGTCACGCTTAAGTTCGGCAAGCTGCAGCAGGCGGCGTTCAAGCGTCCGGGTGGCAAGGCGATCGAACAATGGATCGATAGCTGCCCGAACGCGGACTATGCCGCGCTGACCTATCAGGGCGGCGGGGCCTGGCGCGAACGGCTGATGGCCGATCTGGGCGACAAGCCCAACGTCGCGAAGCTGATCGACAGCTATGACGACGACGCGCTGGCCGCGCTGATGACCAATCTGGGCGGCCATTGCATCGAGTCCCTGGTCGAGGCGTTCGACGGCGCGGATGACGACCGGCCGACCTTGTTCATCGCCTATACGGTCAAGGGGTTCGGCCTGCCGCTGGCCGGCCACAAGGACAATCATTCGGGCATGATGAACCCGGCCCAGATGGAGCAGTTCCGCGCCAGCCTTGGCGTGCCGGAGGGACAGGAGTGGGAGCGCTGGGGCGGCCTGGGCGACAATGCCGCGACCCAGTTGCAGGCGTTCGTCGATGCCAGCCCGATCGCGCGCAAGCTGGCAGAGCCGGAGGCGGAACTGGTTCCGGTGCCCGCTAATCTGTGCGCGCCCGATGGCGCCGAACAGTCGACCCAGGCCGCCTTCGGCCGCATCCTGCTGGACCTTGCCAAGTCGGGCGAGCCGCTGGCCGACCGGATCGTCACCACCGCGCCGGACGTCACCCAGACGACGAACCTGGGCGCCTTCGTCAACCAGCGCGGCCTGTTCCGGCGGCAGGAACTGGCGGACGTGTTCCACAAGGCGAAGATCCCTTCGGCGCAGAAATGGTCGCAGCATGCGGCCGGCCAGCACATCGAACTGGGCATCGCGGAGAATAATTTCTTCATCATGCTGGCATCGCTAGGGCTGGCGGCGCCGCATTTCGGGACGCGGCTGCTGCCCGTGGGCACGGTCTACGATCCGTTCATCTCGCGCGGGCTCGATGCGCTCAACTATGGATGTTATCAGAATGCCCGCTTCCTGCTGGTCGGCACGCCGTCCGGCCTGACGCTGGCGGCGGAGGGCGGCGCGCACCAGTCGATCAACACGCCGCTGATCGGCATGGGCCAGCCGGGCCTCACCTATTTCGAACCGGCCTATGCCGATGAGGCGACGGCGATGATGGCCTTCGCCTTCGACCATATGCAGCAGCCCGACGGCGGATCGGTCTATCTGCGGCTGTCGACCCGCGCCATTGCGCAGGTCAGGCGCGAGAATGACGACTGGAAGGCCGAAGCGCTCAAGGGCGGCTACTGGCTGCGCGCGCCGGCGCGGGGCGCCGAACTGGCGATCGTCTTCACCGGCGTGGTCGCGCCCGAGGCGCTGGCGGCATGGGAACAACTGGCGGAGGATGTTCCGGGGTTGGGCCTGCTCAACGTCACTTCGCCCGACCTGCTGCATCGCGACTGGTCGGCGCGCCGCGCTGCGCGCTGGACCGACGGATCGCCCCAGCCCTGCCATGCCGATACGCTGCTGTCCGCGCTGGCCCCCGGCGCCGGGCTGGTAACCGTGCTCGACGGATCACCTGGCGCCCTGTCCTGGCTGGGCGGGGTTAGAGGCATGCGCGTCAGCCCGCTGGGCACCGACCGTTTCGGCCAGACCGGCAGCCTGCCCGACCTCTATTGCACCTATCGTCTGGACAGCGACGCCATCGTCGAAGCCGCGGCCGAACTTTTCATGGGACACTGACATGGCAATCGAACTGAAGATGCCGGCGCTTTCGCCGACGATGGAAAAGGGCACGCTGGCCAAGTGGCTGGTGGCCGAGGGCGATCTGGTGAAGCCCGGCGACATGATTGCCGAGATCGAGACCGACAAGGCGACTATGGAATTCGAAGCGATCGACGAAGGCCGGATCGCCAGCTTGGTAATGGCCGAGGGCACGGCGGACGTCCCGGTCGGCACGGTGATCGCGACGCTGGCCGAAGAGGGCGAGGCGGCGGCCGCGATCGTCCCGGCCGCCGCCGAACCCGAAGTCGCGAAGGTGGCGGAACCCGTCGCCGACGCCCCGCCGGCCCGGGCGCCAGCCCCCGCCCCGCTCATCACGCCGCAACACGCGCCCGATGTTTCGGCACCGCGCGCGCGCCTGTCGCCGGCCGACAAGGTCCGCGTCAGCCCGCTGGCCCAGCGTATCGCGGAAGCGAAGGGCATTAGCCTGGCCGGCATCACCGGCACCGGCCCCAATGGCCGGATCGTCCGGGCGGATCTGGGCGTCGGCCCGCTGGTGGCGCCGGCCGCGCCCGCGCCTGTCGTCACGGTTGCGGCATCCGCTCCCGCCGCCGTGATCGCGCCACCGCCCGCCGGCGTTCCGGTCGTGACCGAAAAGCTCAGTTCCATGCGCCGCACGATCGCGCGGCGCCTGACGGAATCGAAGCAGACGGTGCCGCATTTCTACCTGACCGCGCGCTGCAACCTCGATCCGCTGCTCAAGCTGCGCGGCGAGCTGAACGCGGGCCTCGCGGCGCGCGGCGTCAAGCTCAGCGTCAACGACCTGCTGATCAAGGCAATGGCGCTGGCGCTGATCGAGGTGCCCGACGCAAACGTCCAGTTCGGCGGCGAAGAGCTGTACCGCTTCTCCCGCGTGGACATCTCGATGGCGGTCGCCATCGACGGCGGCCTGATCACGCCGATCATCAAGGATGCCGGCGCCCTTTCGGTCTCGGCGATCGCCACCGCCAGCAAGGCGCTGGCGGCCAAGGCCCGCGACGGCAAGCTGGCGCCCGAGGAGTATCAGGGCGGCACCGCCTCCATCTCCAATCTCGGCATGTTCGGCATCGACGAGATGTTCCCGGTCATCAACCCGCCGCAGGCGCTGATTCTGGGTATCGGCGCGGGCGTGGAACAGCCGTGGAAGGTCGATGGCCAGTTGGGCTTGGCCACCATCATGGCAGCCACCACCAGCTTCGATCACCGCGCGATCGACGGCGCGGTCGCGGCGCAGTTCATGGCTGCGTTCCGAGCTATTGTCGAACAGCCGATGTTGATCATCTGCTAAGCGCTATAAAAAGTGAAGTTTCGAGTTACCTAGCTAACGGGCACCCAGATCATTTCTGCGTAATTTGGTGGATTTCGGCGTCGAGTCATCTTTGGCTTTCTCAGCGCGTGGTACTGCCGATCTATGACAAACTGCTGCTAGGTGTTTGATCCCACGGTTTGATGATGTGATCCTTTCATTGGAATGGAAGGAAGCACTATGGGACAGGTACGTCACGGGAGCGCCACGACCACGCACGCCGTCCGAGCAGCAATACAGCGATCGCAGACTTCGCTCGCGACGCTGAGCCGGGAGCTGGGCATCAATCCCAAGACGGTGGTGAAGTGGCGCAAGCGGGCGACGGTCGAGGATCTGAAGACCGGGCCGGAGGCCTCTCATTCGACAACTATGACCGAAGTCGAGGAGGCGATGGTTGTCGCGTTCAGGCGGCACACTCTGCTGCCGCTCGACGATTGCCTGCTCACCAGCTTGCTGCTTGCGAACACGGAGTTTCGAGTGCTGGCCGCCTCGCCAATGGATTGTGAGCACGACGTCACGCACCTCATCGTCGACGTCCACGATGATGTCGGCGATTAACGCGCGCAGCATTTGTTGGCGGGCATGCATCGTCACGTCAGAAGCGTTCCAGGCCGCTGACAGGTTCTCCGCCATGTTGGCGAACGCGCCCGGATGGACCTCGATGGTCGCTAGATTTTCCGTGGGCCGGCGCGCCTGCAACTTGCGGAAGCGTTGCAGCGCGATTTTCCAGTTTTTCTCCAGCTGCGCGGCGATCAGTCGAATGTCAGAATCACAGGCAGCGTAGCGACGCTCGGCTAAATTGTCCTCGTAGCGCGCTTGCTGGAGTTCCAGGTCGAGGATCTGGCGCTGATCTTCTTGTCGTTCCCGGTGCATCCGCTCCGCCTCGGTCGCCAAAGGTTCTACCGCGCGCAGGCATCTGTAAACTGCGTGCCTATGTTCGAGTGGCACTAAGTGGGCCCATACTGGCACCAGCTAGCATCTAAAAAAGACATGGCTCTTCGCAAATAATGACGCCAGCCGACGCACCATGAAGTCGAGCGGAGGCGGAGACTAGAATGACACCAACAAAACTTCTTATCGGACAGATCCTCGTGGTACTCGCGATCATCGTTGCGAGCATCTGGATCGCGACGCAGTGGGCGGCGGCGCAACTGGCCTATCAGCCCGAACTCGGCCCCCCGTGGTTCGTGGCGTTCGGTCGGCCGATCTATCGCCCGTGGTCGATCTTCCCGTGGTGGTTCTCGTTCGACGCCTATGCGCCGATCATCTTTGACGAAGCCGGCGCGATCGCCGCGGCGGGCGGGTTCGTCGGCTGTGGCGCCGCGATCTTCGGATCGCTGTGGCGGGCGCGCCAGTCGAACAATCTCACCACCTATGGCTCGGCACGCTGGGCTAAACATCGTGATATCAGGGCCGCCAAGCTGCTCGACAGCCAAGGCGTCGCGCTCGGCCGGATCGGCGGCGACGATCTCCGCCACGACGGTCCCGAACATGTCATGGCCTTCGCGCCGACGCGGTCTGGCAAGGGCGTCGGCCTTGTTGTGCCGACCCTGCTCAGCTGGACCGGCTCGACCGTCGTTCACGACATCAAGGGCGAGAACTGGCAGCTGACCGCCGGCTGGCGCGCGCGCTTCTCGCACTGCCTGCTGTTCAACCCGACCGATGCCCGTTCGGCACGCTACAACCCACTGCTCGAAGTGCGGCGCGGCGTGAACGAAGTCCGCGACGTCCAAAACATCGCCGACATACTCGTCGACCCGGAAGGCGCTTTGGAACGCCGTAACCACTGGGAGAAGACGAGCCATTCGCTGCTGGTCGGTGCGATCCTCCATGTCCTCTACGCCGAGGAAGAGAAGACGCTCGCCCGCGTCGCGACCTTCCTGAGCGATCCGCAGAGGAGTTTCGTCGCGACGCTGCGCCGAATGATGGCGACCAATCATCTCGGCACCGACGACGCCCCGCTGGTCCACCCGGTCGTCGCTTCTGCCGCCCGCGAACTTCTCAACAAGAGTGAGAATGAACGCTCGGGCGTGCTGTCGACGGCGATGTCGTTCCTGGGCCTCTACCGCGATCCCACCGTCGCGGCCGTAACCGCCGCGTCCGACTGGCGCATCGTCGATCTCGTCGAAGCGGCGCATCCGGTCTCGCTCTATCTCGTTGTGCCGCCGTCCGACATCAGCCGCACCAAGCCGCTGGTTCGCCTGATCCTCAACCAGATCGGCCGCCGGTTGACCGAAGAACTGCACGGCACCGGCAAGGACGGCGAAGCCGCTGAGGGCCGGCACCGCCTCCTGATGATGCTAGACGAGTTCCCGGCGCTCGGCCGCCTCGACTTCTTCGAGACGAGCCTCGCCTTTCTCGCCGGTTATGGCGTGCGCGCTTTCCTGATCGCGCAGAGCCTCAACCAGATCGAGAAGGCGTATGGCGAGCACAACGCCATCCTCGACAATTGCCATGTCCGCATTGCGTTCGCGACGAACGACGAGCGAACCGCCAAGCGGATCTCGGATGCACTCGGCACCGCGACCGAGCAGCGCGCGATGCGCAATTATGCCGGGCATCGGCTCGCGCCTTGGCTCGCGCATGTCATGGTGAGCCGCCAAGAGACCGCCCGCGCTCTGCTGACGCCAGGCGAGGTGATGCAGCTCGCGCCCACGGACGAACTGGTGCTGATCTCGGGTCACCCGCCGATCCGCGCGAAGAAGCTGCGCTACTATGAGGACCGGCGCTACGCTGCGCGCGTCCTGCCCGCGCCCGAGCTGGATTCCGCAGGCTATCGGGACTTACCGGCTGCGCGCTCCGACGACTGGGCCGGTCAGGTGCGCGGCGCCGATATGCGCCTCGTCGGTCGCGCCGATAACGGAGAGGGTGCCGACGCTGGCGGCCTCGAACAGGCCCGTCATCCCGCTCATGAGATCGAGCCGACAATCGTGCTCGAACCGGACATCGCCGACCCGCTCGGGCTCGGCGAGGATGACGGCGACCAGGCGGCCGAGCGCCGGGCAATGGACCGCGTCCAGCAACTCGCAACTGCCCGCACGGTCTATGGCCTCGATGCCGCCTCGGGTCGTCCCGACGATCTGCAGCTGGGGTTCTGACCGATGGAAAAGGTCCGCCACCAGCTGTTCCTGTCCAAGCCGCTGTCCGAGCGGCTCGAAGCGCTCGCCGCGAAGCCCGGCGCCAGCAAATCGGCGATCCTCGTCGATGCCGTCACTGCCTGGCTCAACCGTCGGGGCGCATCGGAACTGGAGGATCGGTTCGCGATCCGGCTCGACCGGCTGACCCAGGCGATCGGCCGGGTCGATCGCGATACCTATGTCGTTCTCGAGACACTGGCGCTGTTCATCCGGTTCGAACTCGCGATCCAGACACCGCTTGCCGAAAACGACCAGGCCGGCCGGGCGCTCGGCGCCAAGCGCTTCGAAGCCTTCGTGACGCAGGTCGGTCGGCAGGTATCGACGGGGCGGCGCACGCTCGGCGCGCCCACACCCTCCTCGAAGCCGGAGGATGGCGAATGACCGCCAGCTTGTCCGCCGAACGCCGTCGTCGCATGCTGATCACGGCGCTCGGGACCGACATCGCCGCAGCTATGCGCGATCCGCTGGTCATCGAGATCATGGTCAATCCCGACGGCGCGCTGCGGCTCGACCGCCTCGGCGAAGGCCGCACCGATACCGAGATCCATATCGAGCCCGAACAGGTCGAGCGGATCATCCGGCTGGTGGCGAGCCACGCGCGTGCCGAAGTCCACGCCGAACATCCGATCATCTCCGCGGAGCTGCCGCCGCATATCGAAGGTCGTGCCGGTGAGCGGTTCGAAGGCGTGCTGCCGCCGGTCTCGGCTGCGCCGTGCTTTTCGATCCGCAAGCCGGCCACGAGGCTCCATACACTGGATGACTATATCGCCGATGGGTTGATGTCGGAGACGCAGGCCGACGCTCTGCGCGCGGCGGTCACCCAACGCTATAATATCCTCGTCGCCGGCGGAACCAGCTCGGGCAAGACCACGCTCGCCAACGCGCTGCTGGCCGAGATGGCCTGGGTCGACAGCCGCGTCATCCTGATCGAGGACACACGCGAGCTGCAATGTCCCCTGCCTGACACGGTGGCGCTGCGCACCCGCCCGCCACATGTGTCGATGACCGAGCTGGTACGCTCCACCATGCGCCTTCGCCCCGATCGCATCGTGGTCGGCGAGGTCCGCGGTCCCGAAGCGCTCGACATGCTGAAGGCGTGGAACACCGGCCATCCTGGCGGGATCGCCACGGTTCATGCCAACAGCGCGATCGCGGCGCTCTACCGCATCGAACAGCTCGTGCAGGAGGCGGTGGTCACCGTGCCGCGCCAGCTGATCGCCGAGGCCATCGACATCGTCGTCTTCATTTCCGGGCGCGGCGTCGACCGCCGTGTCTCGACCATCGCGCGCGTCGCCGGGCTCGACCCGGACACCGGCGCCTACGCGCTCGCCGACCTCATCAAGCCCAACCTCAAGGAGATCTGACCCATGATGCGCACCCTCAATCGCCTGCCGATCAACCGACACCTGCTTGCAGGTGCCACCATCGGCCTCGCGCTCACCTTCGCTACGCAAGTCCAAGCGGCCGGCTCTGGCATGCCGTGGGAGCAGCCGCTCCAGCAGGTACTGGAGTCCGTGCAAGGTCCGGTGGCCAAGATCGTGGCCGTGATCATCATCATCGTGACCGGCCTGACCCTCGCATTCGGCGAGACCGCCGGCGGGTTTCGGCGCCTGATCCAGATCGTGTTCGGCCTGTCGATAGCGTTCGCCGCGTCGAGCTTCTTCCTGTCCTTCTTCAGCTTCGGCGGCGGGGCGCTGATCTCGTGATCAGTGGCGGCCAGCATATCGACGGCTTCGAAGTGCCGATCCACGGGTCGCTCGGTTCGCCGCTGCTGCTCGGCGGTGCGCCGCGTGGATTGGCGATCGTCAATGGAACGCTGGCCGCCGCTGTCGGGCTCGGCCTTCAGCAATGGGTGGCCGGGGTGCTGCTCTGGGCGGTCGGCCACAGCATCGCCGTGATGGCCGCTCGCCGTGATCCCAGCTTCGCGCCGGTCCTCCTCCGTCACATTTGCCAAAAGGGATATTTCGCATGCTGAGCCTGCGCGAATATCGGCCGTCCGCCGAACGCCTCGCCGATCATTTGCCCTGGGCGGCGCTGGTCGCGCCCGGCGTGGTGCTCAACAAGGACGGCAGCTTCCTGCGGGTGCTGGCGTTCCGCGGTCCCGATCTCGAATCAGCGACCGAAGCCGAGCTGGTCGGCGCCTGCGCGCGGGCGAACAATGCGCTCAAGCGGTTCGGCAGCGGCTGGGCGCTGTTCTTCGACGCCGAAAGGCGCGAGGCAATGGCCTATCCCGACAGCGACTTTCCCGACGCTGCAAGCTGGCTGGTCGATAGCGAGCGGCAGGCCGCGTTCGAGGCCGAAGGCGCGCATTTCGAGAGCCGCTATCACCTGACCCTGACCTGGCTGCCGCCGGCCGACACGACCGATCGCGCGGGCCGCAGCCTCGTCGACCGTCCGGACGGTGACCGGGAACGCGACTGGCGCGGTGCGCTGGAGAGCTTCGTCGCCGAGACCGACCGCGTGCTCGACCTGCTGTCCGGCTTCATGGCCGATGTCCGCCCGCTGGGCGACAGCGAGACGCTGACCTTCCTCCACGGCACGATCTCCGATCGCCGCCATCCCGTCACCGCGCCCGAGACGCCGATGTATCTCGACGGCATCTTGGCCGATACGCCGCTGGTCGGCGGGCTGGAGCCGAAGCTCGGCGAGCTGCATGTCCGCACGCTAACCGTGCTCGGCTTCCCGAGCCTCAGCCGGCCGGGCATCCTCGACGCGCTCAATCACCAGGATTTCGGCTACCGCTGGGTCACGCGCTTCATCGCGCTCGACAAGACGCTGGCGACCAAGACACTGACCTCGCTTCGGCGCCAGTGGTTCAACAAGCGCAAGTCGGTGACCGCGCTGCTGCGTGAGGTGCTCTACAATTCGCCGGCGCAACTGCTCGACAGCGATGCCGACAACAAGGTGGTCGATGCCGACCAAGCGCTGCAGGTACTCGGCGGCGATCATGTCGCATTCGGCTATCTGACCGCGACAATCACGGTGACGGATCGCAGTCGGGCGGCGGTCGAAGACAAGGTCCGCGCGGTCGAACGCATCGTCAACGGCCTCGGCTTCACAGCCAAGCGCGAGACGGTCAACGCGGTCGAGGCCTGGCTCTCGTCGCTGCCGGGCCATGTCTATGCCAATGTCCGGCAACCGCTGGTGCATACGCTCAACCTCGCGCATTTGATGCCGCTGTCGTCGGTATGGGCGGGGCCAGCGCGCAACGGCCATCTCGACGGCTCGCCGCTGCTGGTCGCGAAGACCGCCGGCTCGACGCCGTTCCGGCTCTCCACCCATGTCGGCGATGTCGGGCACATGATGGTCGTGGGACCAACCGGCGCCGGCAAGTCGGTGCTGCTGAGTCTGATCGCGCTCCAGTTCCGCCGCTACCCGGGCGCGCAGGTCTATATCTTCGACAAGGGCAACTCGGCCCGCGCCGCGGTCCTGGCGATGGGCGGCGCACACCATGCGCTCGGCGACGCTGACACCGATGGCGCTAGCCTCGCGTTCCAGCCGCTAGCGAACATCGACCAGGCCGCCGAGCGGAGCTGGGCATCGGACTGGGTCGCCGCGCTGCTTGCGCACGAAGGCGTGACCGTCACCCCCGAGGTCAAGGATGCGGTGTGGACCGCGCTCGGCAGCCTCGCATCGGCACCGCGCGAGGAAAGGACCATGACCGGGCTCGCGCTGCTGCTCCAATCGAACGCTCTGCGCGTGGCGCTACAGCCCTACACGCTCGAAGGACCGCACGGCCGGCTGCTCGATGCCGCCGAACAGCAACTCGCGCTCGCCGATGTCCAGTGCTTCGAGACCGAAGCGTTGATGGGCCAGACCGGCGCGGTAGCGCCTGTGCTGACTTATCTCTTCCACCGGCTGGAAGAGCGGTTCGACGGGCGGCCGACCCTGCTCATCCTCGACGAAGCCTGGATTTTTCTCGACCACCCGCTGTTCGCCGCGCGCATCCGCGAATGGCTGAAGGTGCTACGCAAGAAGAATGTCGCGGTGCTGTTCGCAACGCAAAGCCTAGCCGACATCGCCGGCTCGGCGATCGCACCGGCCATCATCGAGAGCTGTCCGCAGCGCATCCTGCTGCCCAACGATCGCGCGATCGAGCCGCAGGGGCACGATATCTATGCGCGTTTCGGTCTGAACGACCGGCAGATCGAGCTGATCGCGCGGGCTACGCCAAAGCGCCATTATTACCTCCAGTCCGCGCGCGGCAATCGGCTGTTCGAGCTGGGCCTTGGCCCCATCGCTCTGGCGCTGTGCGGTTCGTCGGACCCGGCCGCGCAGGCCCGCATCGATGCGGCGATCGCCGAGCACGGCCGCGACCGCTTCGCCGAGGCCTTCCTGCGTGATGCCGGCCTCGACTGGGCGGCCGATCTCGCCGCCGATTTTCCCGGTCCTCCAGACCCCCAAGCCCCCCAAGAAGGAGAAGAATGATGCGCATCCCCACCAGACAGCAATTGATCGCGGCCGCGCTCGGCCTCGGCGCGTGCGGTTCGCTCGGCATGGGCGTGATGACGATGACGGCGACGCCGGCCCACGCGCAGTTCGGCGGGATCGTGTTCGATCCCAGCAACTATGCGCAGAATATCCTGACGGCCGCGCGCACCTTGCAAAGCGTCAACCAGCAGATCCAGCAGCTGCAGAACGAGGCGCAGATGCTGGTCAACATGGGCAAGAACCTGACCCGCATCGACTTCCCGCAGCTCGATGCCTTGAAGCAGAAGCTTGCCGAGATCGATCGGTTGATGGGTCGGGCACAGGCGATCGACTTCAAGGTCTCCCAGCTCGACGACAAATTCGCCAACCTGTTTCCGCAGGACTTCTCGTCGGTCCTGCGCACCGATGCTCGCGTTCGTGATGCCCGCGCGCGCCTCGACGCCAGCATGGGCGCGTTCCGCCAGACCATGACCGTGCAAGCGCAGGTCGTCGAGAACATCCAGTCCGACACCCAGGCGCTCGCCGATATCGTCGCGCGCAGTCAGGGCGCGGAAGGCTCGCTCCAAGTCAGCCAAGCGACCAACCAGCTTCTCGCGCTCACCGCCAAGCAACAGTTCCAGCTCCAGCATATGATGGCGGCGCAGTTCCGTAGCGAGGCGGTCGAACAGGCGCGCCGCGCGACGCAGGCGGCGGAAGCCCGCGCGGCGACCAAGAAGTTCCTCGGCTCCGGATCGGCCTACACGCCGCGATAGCCCCTCGCGGTCCCGAGCCGATCCGGAAAAGCGGTCGGCGGTGCGCCCCTCAATGCCGCCGATCGCCGTCGCGGGGCGCAGCCCGCTCCCCCGCTGCGCCCCGCGACATCTTCACGTTCCAGCAGGAAGATCCGCCCTTGAACGACCTCAATGTCATCGACCGCTTCCTGCAGGCGTTCATCACCTACATCGACAGCGGATTCGGGCTGCTCGGGCCGGACGTCGGCTTCCTGACCTCGACGCTGATCGGCATCGACATCACGCTCGCCGGTCTGTTCTGGGCGATGGGCGGCGAGGACAATGTCATCGGACGTTTCCTCCGCAAGATCCTCTATATCGGCGCGTTCGCGTTCATCCTGAACAGCTTCTCGACGCTCGCCGACATCATATTTCGCTCGTTCGCGCAGGCCGGCCTGACGGCAGGCGGCGGAGCCATGACGGCCGCCGATCTCCTCAAGCCCGGTCGTTTGGCCGGCACAGGCTTCTCGGCGGCGTGGCCGCTGCTCGAACAGGCCAGCGATATGGTCGGGTTCACGACCTTCTTCGACAATTTCCTGACGATCATGGTGCTACTGTTCGCGTGGGCGCTGGTGATCGTCGCCTTCTTCGTCCTCGCGGTGCAGATGTTCGTCTGCATCCTCGAGTTCAAACTCACCAGCCTCGCCGGCTTCATCCTCGTGCCGTTCGCCCTGTGGAACCGCACCAGCTTCCTTGCTGAGCGCGTGCTCGGCAACGTGGTCAGCTCCGGCATCAAGGTGATGGTGCTCGCCGTGATCGTCGGGATCGGCTCCAACTTCTTCACCGAGTTCACCGACGCGCTCCAGGGGCAGGAACCCGATATCGGTCAGGCCATGAGCCTTGTGCTCGCCAGCCTGTCGCTGTTCGGGCTCGGCATCTTCGGTCCGTCGATCGCATCCGGGCTCGTCTCCGGCGCACCGCAACTCGGCGCCGGAGCGGCACTCGGCACAACGCTTGGCGCGGCCGGTGTGACGATGCTCGCAGGCGGCGCTGCCGTCGGCGGAGCGCGCGCGCTCGGCGGCGCAGCGCTGGGTGCGGTTCGCTCCGGCACTGCGATGGGTTCGGCGGCATCGACGGCCTACAGCCTCGGTAAGGAAACCGCGGCCACGCCCTCGGTGGGCGCCGGTTTCGGTGGCGTGGCGCGCGCTGCGGGAAATGCCGCGCGGTCGCGCGTGAGTAGCGCGCTTGGTTTGAGCGAAGCCGCAGCCGGCGGGCGGCAAGCGGCGTGGAATGCACTCAACCAGAACTCTCCGTCGTCGTCGGGTGGACCGGGCGGCGGCGGGGAGACGAGCGGCACGCCCGCCTGGGCGCGCGCGATGCGCGAGCAGCAGACCAGCCGGCACCACCGCCAGGTCGCGATCCAAGCTCTCCAGCAAGGCGACCGTGGCGGTGCCTCCGCCACTCCCGATATCAAGGAAAGGAACGATTGAGCCATGTTCTTCAAGCGAAGTGCGCAGCGCTACGGGCGCACGCCACCCCCGGAAATCCCATACCAGCGCGCGGGGCAACTCTGGGATGAGCGGATCGGCTCGGCCCGGGTGCAGGCGCGCAACTGGCGGCTGATGGCGTTCGGATGCCTGGTCCTGACAGCGGGGACGTCCGCTGGTCTCGCATGGCAATCGCTGCAAAGTCGGGTGACACCCTACGTCGTGGAGGTTGACCGGCTCGGCGAGGCGCGCGCGGTGCAGGCGGCCGATGTCGCCTATCAGCCAACCGATCCGCAGGTCGCGTGGCACCTGTCGCACTTCATCACCAATATCCGATCGGTGTCGCTCGATCCGGTGCTGATGCGGCGAGATTGGCTGGAAGCTTACGACTTCGCCACCAAGCGCGGCGCGCAGTTCCTCGGCGAATATGCCCGATCGGCATCGCCCTTCGCCAATGTCGGCGAGCGCACGGTGTCGGTGCAGGTCACTAGCGTCGTGCGAGCGTCGGACAAGTCGTTCCAGGTTAAGTGGACGGAGACGGCTTTCGAACGCGGATCGCAGGCTGGGACCAGCCGCTGGACCGCCATCCTCACGACCGTCACGCGCCCGCCGGCTTCAGCCGATGTGCTGCGCAAGAACCCGCTCGGCATCTACGTCGATGCGATCGACTGGAGCCGCGAACTCGACACCGTTTCGCCTCCGCCGGCGGCAACCAAGCCGGCACCGCAACCAGAGCCGAACCTTCCGCTCGGGTCGCCGCTCGATCCCACGCTGAGCAGCCAGTCGGACGCACCAAGCCCGTCCAATTCGCAGGAGAAGAACCCATGAAGGCCATCATTCTGCCGGCGGTCGCCGGAATGCTCCTCGCGTGCCCTGCGCTCGCGCAGGAGCGCCCTGTGTCATCGCTCAAGGCCGTCCGCTCGGCGACACGCAACGCCACGATCGAGCCGGCGCCGACCGGGTTCGTCAGCGGGGCGCAGGTCTATCCGTTCAGCGAGGGCACGATCTTCCAGGTCTATGCCGCGCCCGGGTTGGTCACCGACATCATGCTCCAGCCCGGCGAGAACCTCGTCGCGGTTGCAAGCGGCGATACCGCTCGCTGGGTGATCGGCGATACGACCAGCGGTGCCGGTGAAGGCAAGCAGACGCATGTGCTGGTGAAGCCGTTCTCGGCAGGCCTGCTCACCAACATCGTCATCACGACCGACAGGCGCGCCTACCATATTCGGTTGGTCAGTACCTCGGCGACGGCCCTGTCTTCGATGCGGTGGACCTATCCGCAAGACGAGTTGCTGGCACTACGGCGGAAGACGGAAGCCGCCCAGGCCGTCGCGCCGGTGGCGACAGGTCTTGCGATCGAGCAGATGCATTTCAACTACGCAATCAGCGGCGACCGCCCCGCGTGGCGTCCGCTGCGCGTGTTTGACGATGGAGCGAAGACCTATGTCGAGTTTCCCGCGTCGCTCGCCAACGGTGAGGCACCACCGCTGTTCCTCGTCGGTGCGGACGGCAAGGCGGAGTTGGTCAACTATCGGCTGCGTGATCGTTTCTACATCGTCGACCGCATCTTCGACGCCGCCGAATTGCGGCTCGGTTTGAAGAAACAACAGATCGTTCGCATCGACCGTGTTTCGCGCCCGGCGAAGCGGAGGGGCGCATGACCGACAGGCTCGCCACCGACCCGCCGATCGCGGCGCCCCAGACCCGTCCGGCAAAGCTCGATCCCGAAACGCTGAGCATCCGCTCGCGACCTGCACGAGCGATCCGCTTCCGTCGCGGCGTCATCATCGGCGTGGCGGCGCTTGGCTCGGCCAGCTTGATGGGCATCGCCTGGATGGCGTTGAAGCCACAGGTGTTCCGCCAGGTCGCCCAGGAAAGCGAGCTGTCTCAGCCAATGGCGAAGCCGGTTTCGGATGCGCTGTCGGGATTGCCGACCAGCTATGGTGATGCGCCCCGGCTCGGCCCGCCATTGCCGGGCGATCTCGGTCGCCCGATCCTGCGCGCCCAGCAACAGGCAGAAGCGACGGACGCGCCCGCGCGGGTGAATACCACTGAAGCCGCACGGCAGCAGCGGCTTGCAGACCTCAAGGCCGCGAGAGAGTCCGGGCTGATGGCGCAGACTACGACCAGCCGGGGTGCGGTGGCGCCGACAGCAGCCGATGGCGCCATTGCTTCGCCCGAGGCGCCAGCCGCAGGTTTGCCCCCGACCGGCACCCGCAAAGAACAGTTCGCCTCGACCCGCGACTCAGGCGGCGATCTCAACTCGGGTGGGCTGGTCGCGCCCGTATCGCCCAACAGCCTGCTCGCCGGAAGCGTCATCGCGGCGAGCCTCATCACCGGGCTCAATTCCGACCTGCCGGGCATGGTCACCGCACAGGTGACGCAGAACGTGTTCGATACGGTCACAGGGAATATCTTGCTCGTGCCGCAGGGTGCCCGCCTGATCGGCAAATATGATAGCGTCGTCGCGTTCGGGCAGCGTCGGGCACTGGTCATCTGGCAGCGATTGATCCTGCCCGATGGCAGCGCGGTGCGGCTCGATAACATGCCGGCGACCGACGCCGGCGGCTATGCCGGTCTCTCCGACAAGGTGGATTTCCATACTTGGACGCTGCTCAAGGGTGTCGCGATCGCAACGTTACTGGGAGTCGGTTCCGAGGTGACGATCAGTGGCGAGAATGACCTCGTGCAGGCCATCCGCCAGTCCGCGCAGACAAATACGGCGCGTGCTGGCGACCAGATTACGCAGCGGAATCTCGACATCCAACCGACGATCACGATCCGCCCCGGCGCGCCTGTGCGCGTACTGGTGACCCGCGATCTCATACTTGCGCCGTGGCGCGGGAAGGCAGGCTGAGATGCCCGACCTCAAGCTTGGCAAATTGCCCGACCGGACACCGGTCAAGCTCACGATCACGATCACGCCTGATTTGCAGGCAGCATTGCAGGCATATGCTGCGGAATACGCGAAGGCCTATGGCGTAGAAGAGCCTGTCGCCGAACTGATTCCGGCGATGCTCGCAACGTTCTTGGAAAGCGACCGTGCTTTTGCGCGGAGGCGGTCGGCACCGAAATGACCCGGCCACCCATCAAGGCGACTCGGACGTCTGAATCTTCCGTCAGCGTGCGGTCGATCGAACGAATCACCGTCCGTGTGCCTCGCGCTGCCGAACTGCTCGGCATCGGTCGCACCAAACTCTACGAACTGATCACCGACGGGGAGATCGATGTGGTGAAGCTTGGGCGCGCGACCTTGATCACCATGCGCAGCATCGAGGCGCTGATCGATCGACATAAGGTTAGCGCAGCCAATGCTTCTACCGCGCGGCGGCGTGGGCGGCCGCGCACATCCTTTGTTGGCCTACGCAGCTGACCTGCCTCAATCGGGTGGGCCAATCCCGCTGACGGTGCGAATGTCGTCGAGGTGGAGCTGGGTGAAACGAAGCCGGACTGGTTCACCAGCCAGGATAATGTCGATTTCGGGCGACGTTGCAGCCGCGATCAGGCTGCGGAGTTCGGGATCGCTCATGGGGTTGGCGTGGCGCCATTTTGCTGCGCAGACCGGACACATCGCGAGATGAGTTTCGGCGTGCTCTGTCGTCATGCCGTTGAGCAGTTCCGAGGCTTCGAAATAGGGTGATCCGTCGGGGAGTGCGAACGGCATCTTCTTCTGGCACCCTTGGCAGATCATATCGCCGAGCGGCGTCGTATAATGATCTTCGAGATAACTGCGCGCAGTCGCTCGGCTCTCGTTGTTGCTCGTGCGGACGCTGCGTTCCCTTACCTCATAGGTCTTCGCCGGCGCATGCTGGGCCCGCGCGGCCAGGCGTGCGGCGCGTCGGTCGGGGTCGCGCGCTTCGCGCTCGGGAAACTCTACCTGTTCATAGGCGCGGGCGTCGAGCTTGCGCGCGATGTCCTCGTTAAGCGCCGCCAGCACATCGGCCGGCAAACCGTCAAGTTTTTCCACGAGGTCGGCATTGAGGCCGATCAGCTCGCCGGCCTTGATGCGCGCCTTATGCTGGTCGCTGCGTTTGCGCTGTTCCTCGCCGAAACCGATCGCCTGTAGCCAGGCGTCATTTCCGCCGACGCTGTACCCTGCTCCAAGCTCGGCGGACGTGATAGTGCGGGGTTGGCGCAAGGTGCCGTCCTTGGCGGGAATCCAGGCGGTGTCGCGTAGCGCGATCGCGAGGGTCGATGGCCGTTGGACCGCGGAGCGGGACTGGCTCGGGGAGTAGCTGGCGAACATGATCGAGGGCTGGTGCGCTCTCACGGCATCCCAAATCAGACGGGAGATCGCGGGGTCGCTGCGTTCGAGCAGGGCGTCGATCGCGTTGATCTTATAGTCGACATCGGTGCCGGTGCCCATGTGCCGTGCCGACCCGAAGCCATGTTTCAGCTCGCTGTGATACGGATGGGTATAGGGGATCTTCGTATAGACCACCGAGAGCCCGTCCTCCACGCCGCATTCGGTCAGGAAGTCGACCAGATCCTTCCGCTTGAGCTTATCATAGCCGTCCCAGAGCGCGACGCGATCACGGCCCTCGACGGTACCATCATAGACCTTATCCAGGGCGGACTGGAGGTAGGGCGCGCTGAAATAGACCGCGTCGGCGTCGTGATAGTCAGCATTTGGCCCAGCTCGTACGATCGCCTTGCCCGCAAACAGGCTGGCATCGTTGTGGTCCTTCCACCAGCGGATGAATCTGCGCATATGCTGTAGGTGCCGTTCGCGGTTGGGCCGAGGGCCGTCGCCGGAATATTGGGTGCGGACGATCGCCTGCAGATAGGCTTTTTCGTCGACGTCCTTGACCCCGACCCGGCGCAGGAACTGCTCGACGTCTTTGCCTCGTCCTCGACCCGAGCGAATCAGACTACTTTTGACGAGATAGAGATCGCACTGGCCAGCCTCGGGGTCGAGCGCGCTATCGGCGGGTGCGAGCACGGCAGCACCTGGGGTGGCTCGTCTTCCATCTTCGAGGCGAACAAAGAAGAGATTGCCGACCGAGGCGGAACGCTTTTGCGTTTTGAAAGCCGTGTCCAGCGCCAAGTACAAGCGCTGCGTGCCATCATCCGGGAGACCGTCGAACCAGCCGAGCGCTGCCTTGCGCGCGTCAACCTCTGACTGATACCAGAGCTTGGTGTTGGCGAACGCTCGCTGAGCCGCGCTGAAAAACTCCGAATAGCTCCATTCCTCGATCTTGAGCATGGTGAGGAAAGACTCGGTCCGGCTGTTGCGCAGGCCGGTGACGATCCAGCTTCGGCTCGCTTTACCGCCGAAGCGATCCAATCCCTCGTCGCCGAGAAGTTCGCGCAATTCGGCCGGCCCGCGGACCGCGTTGCCAGCGGTCACGTATGAGCCAGCATGCGACGGGATCAGCGGTTCGGCGGTGAAACGCTTCGCGATGATCGAACGGATCGGCGCGAAGATCGCCGGCAGCTCATCGCCGGTATTGGGGAGAAGCTCCATCACCCCGCGTTTCAGCATCCCCCGATCGCGCAGATCGGGAAGCGTATCGGCGACTAGGTTGCCGAGCGTTTCGATCAGCTCGGCATTCCACGCATCGTCGAGCTTGATGTTCGCGCGATTGTCGGTGAGCTGGAAAGGCCCGTGGATCAGGAAATGCAGGCCGGTGATCTCCTGGGTCTCGAAGAAGACCATCAGCCTGGTCGGCGCTTCCTCAGCGACGAGCTCGCCGCCATCGTTCATGCGGAGCGCGGCTTTCACCTCATATTGCTTGCGCTGCTCGTGTTGCTCGACGGATCGCGACAGGATGAGGAAGCGCTCACGATGCGACGTGCCATCGGGAAGCACTGATCGGATCGAGCGGATGCCGTCGGAATTGTCGGTCACGTCGGCGCGACCTGTACGATCGCCATCGACCCATTCCAGCCGCTTGATATTCTGAAGGAACAGCAAGGACCGCGGCCCGGACGCGGCGAGTCCGTCGCGCGCACGTTCGAGCGTGATCTCGGCCTTGTCCGGCCTGAGCGGCAGGACGATCCGCGTCGTCGGGTCGCGATGCTCGGAGGCGACAAGGCGCGGCACCACGAGGTTCTCGATAGCGAACGCGAGCGGTGTGCCCTCGGTATGCGAGTGCACCTCAGGCCTTTCGGTGATCACATAGACGGATTTGAAGCCGATGCCGAAGCACCCGATTTTGTGGCTATCGTCGAGCTTCGTCGTGTTACCGATTCCGGTGATGCCTTCGATATCATCACGATCGAACGGACGGCCGTCATGCTCGAACTGGATGCGATCGGGATCGAGCGAGAAGCGCACCCAGGTCGCGCCTGCATCTTCGGCATTCTGCAGAAGTTCGAAGATGAAGTGGCTTGGATCGGCATATTTCTCGACGGTCGCGTTCCAGATGCCGCGGTCGAAATTATTCTCGTGACTGGCGTCGACCCAGCGTTGTCGCTTGGCGCGAAGAGCGTCGAGCCAGACGTCGAAGGGCACTTCCATGATCAATGCTCCACGCGAAGGATGCCGGCCGCCACGCGGCGGGGGAGGATGTCGGCGCGGCGTTCGGCCGCTGCGAGATTGTCGAGCGCTTCGCGGTGATCGGCGCTAGCGCGCGCAAGCTGGCCGAGGCGCATACGGCGGATGCGATCCTCGGAGACCAGCCGCAATTGCTCTTCTAGAATGGCGATCCGGGCGTTGTGGCTGGCTTCAAGGCTGTCGCGGCGGAAACGCGCGATCTCGCCGGCCTCGGCGATATGGGCGGCGCGACGGCTGGTCCAAAGTTCATGGTGCCAGCCTTCCAATCCTTCGATCACGGCAGCACCCGGCAAGCCGACATCGCTGGTATCCCTGGCCGTGGCGAAGACGTCTGTGAACGCCGCGCTGACGATCGGGTCTTCGACGACCGACACCAGCATGGCATCCTCGCGCAGGCCCCGCATCTGCCACTGGTAGATGGCAAACGGGTGATCACCGGGCGGAAGCGTCGGGTCGGTGACCTTCAAGGTAACCTGAATCTCTTCGTCGCGGGCAAACGACCGGGCGGCAGCTTGGGTCAGGGGATGAACCGGCGTGATGAAGGCCAGGCTGCGATCGGCGTTGGCGGTGTCCCGATCGAACGTCAGCGCCAGGGTCTGCTGGTCTCCGCGCAGCCAGCTTTCCCATTCCCGTTCGGCCAGATTGAGGCGCGTCCCGCGCCCACGGGCCGGAACCAGCCGTCGCCGTGCGTCGGCGGAGAGCCGCAGGCTCTTGACCGGCCCTTGGCCGCTGATCGGGTTGCGGCCGACTTCGAGTTCGCGCTCGAGATGCAGTCCGACCAGCCGCTCGAGCGCGCCCGGCTCCAGCCATTGGCTTGACGCCTGCGCGATCTCGTCGTCGATCCGGTTGCGCTCGATGCGCACGCCGAACAGCTCGGCCTCGCGCTCCTCGAGCGCATCGGCTTCGATGACCTGGCGGATTTCGTTGTCGGCCAGCTGCTGGAGCCGGGCGCCGCGTTCCTCGTCGGTCAGCGTGAAATCATCCGCCACCGCCTGGAGCGCGCCGGCGATCTCGCCCAGGATCGCCTCACCGCCGCCGATCGCGCGTTCGAACACACCGATCCGCAGAAGGCAGCGGTTGAAGATGTCGAAGTCGACCGTGCCCGGCGTCACGAAATTGTAGATCGCAACCGTCTGGCTAGCCTGCCCATAGCGGTCGATGCGACCGATCCGCTGCTCGATGCGCATCGGGTTCCAGGGGATGTCATAGTTGACCAGCGCATCGCAGAACTGGAAATCAAGACCTTCCGAGCCGACTTCCGAGGACAGCAGCACGTCGATCGCGTGAGGATCCTCGGGCGGCAGCGCGAACGCCTTGCGCAAGGAACGACGATCCTCATCTGCGACGCCGCCATGGATGAGTCCGACACGAACGCCATTCGCGCGCAGCGCTGTTTCGAGATAGGCCAGCGTGTGCCGGAACGAACTGAACAGCAGAAGCCGGCGATTTGGCATCTCGGCCTTCTGGCTGATGATCTCGATGAGGCGGGTGAGTTTGGGATCGTCCGCCGGCAGCGCCCCCGCGCGCTCGACGATCGCGGCGATTTCGCCCCGGATCGCGTCGACTGCCGTCTCGGTCTCAAGCGGATCGCCGCCGATCTCGACCATCTCGAGGTCGGTCAGCCGCCGCGACAGGATCGAATCCAGGAATGGCAGGAGGCCATGAAGCGAACTCGAAGCCTGGCGTCGGATCGTGGTCATCAGGAAGCCCAGCGGCCCGGCACCGTGGGTCCGCAGGTAGATTGCTCGCTGAAGGGACAAGAGGTCATCGTGGATGGCGCGTTGCTCGGGCGTGAAGGGCACCTCGATCGTCCGTGCCTTGCGGCTCGTGAAGTTGCCGATGTCGCGGCGCCGCGTGCGGCTGATCATCGACGCAAAGCTGTGCAGGCCTTCTGCCGGGCGGATCAGCCGGACGCGATCATCGTCGGTCTCCGCCGCTGCGGTCGCGGCCAGCAGATTGCGAAACTCCGGCGAAGGCGCGAGCATGGCGCGACCCCAGTCGGTGGCGGCGGCTTCCAGAAAGTGGCCTCGTGCAGCGGCCTGCCAGCCATCTGAAGCGCCGCGGATGGCCGCGATCGCTGCGTTGATCGCCTCGTTCGGTTCGGCCATGCGCTCGAATGTCGGCCGGTCGATAACGAGATCGGGGCGGAGGAGATTGAGCAGGGAGAAGAGATCTCCTGTGCCCAGTTGCACCGGCGTGGCGGTAATCAGCACCACCGCTTCGGCATTGTCGGCGAGCAGCCGCAACCCTTGATGCAGGCTGGTGTCGCTGTTGCGAGCATTATGGGCTTCGTCGACGATCAACAGATCGAATCGCGGCGGCGTATCGAGCGTGCTGAGACCCGGACCGCGCCCGCCGCCGCGCTGGCCGAAGCCCTGCAGCAGATTATCGTTGACCAGCGAGAAGGGCAGGATGGCGCGCGAGAAGCGGTCGGGCCATTCGCCTTCGATATCGGTCTGGTCGAGACAGTAGCGCAGGTCGTCGCTGGCCAGCGTCACAAATTCCTCGTCGAAGCGGCGCATTTCGCGGTGCCACTTCTCTTCCACGACGAGTGCCTTCGAGCAGACGATAAGGACTGATCGCAGCGGGCGGCGCGCCTGCAATTCGCGTAGCAGCAGACCGGCTTCAATCGTCTTGCCGACGCCGACCTCATCGGCGACCAGCATGCGCGGGCGATCAGCTCGCACGAACTTCAGCACCGGCCGAAACTGGTAGGGGATGAAGTCAATGCGCCCAGCCTGCAGCGAATAAAGGTTGGCGATGCTGGGTTCGGACAATTGCAGCGCAGTGAGCCGCGCGCTGAACTCGTCGAGCGTTGCATGCACCGCCCCCGGCGCGAGATCCGCTGCGACGACCTGGCTGAGATACCAAGTTTCGAGCCGACCATCGATGAAGACGCTGAGTCGGGTTTCGCGATTGCTGGGCGTGATGCCGGTGATTACGCCGATCCGTGAAGGATCGGACCGGAGCGCGACGGTAGCGCCGATCGCGAAATTCGGTTGCGGGGCCGCCTGAACCGAAGCCACGCGGGTCGAGATGATCTCACGGACCTTGCGCTCAAGCGCCGTCACGTCGACGCCGTGCGCTTGGGCGGCGGTGACGATCTCGTCATCGCTCGCCTCGAGGATGCCTTCGGCGATCAGGGCGAGAAGCTGGTCGGGGTCGCGGGGCGTCGTCATAGTGTCCATCCAGGGTTGAATTGGTCGTGCAAGGTACGGATCATTCGGCGTCGGGCCGTGTCATATTGCGTCTCGTCGATGCCGAGTTCGGCGCGCACGTCTTTGCGACTGGTTTGCGCGAGGATGTGTTCGAAGATGCCGAGGCCATCCGGATCGTCGTCGAGCGCCTTGCGCATGCGGTCGCGCAGGTCGGCAAAATCGTGATTCAAGGTGATTACGTTCTCGTCGCGAACGATATCGGCATCCTCGAGAAGCGGTTCGCGTTGGTCCTCATGGCGCCACTGGCTGGCGATGCTGCGCATCACCTGTGACAGAAACGCGGACAGCGCGACGTCGGCGGGCCATGGGCGGGCGCCCGATAGGACGCGCGCAAGCGCTTCGTTGAGAAGCTCGGCCGCCTCGCGGCGCGGACAACCGCTGATCCAGGCTTGCGCGAGCGCGGCGAGACGCAGATGATCGGCTTGGCGCAACCGGCTCAACAGCCGGGCTACCTCCTCGATCGATAGCGTTTCAAACCCGTCCGACATGTCGCAGATCGTCTCCTCTCCCCACATTGCGGAGATGGAGAGAAAAACGGGAAGCGGGGAAGAAAAAAATGGGTCAGTGCACGATTGCGGCCTGTCGCGCTGTCACCAGTTTAAGCGAAGGTCACCACGACTTCATCTTAAACAGTCGGCCATTGTCGCCTTCGTCGTGCAGCCGAACAACGGTTTCTGCGGGCATGAATACGGGATCATCGTCGTCGCGCGGCGGAAGATCGGAATCGATCAGAGAGATGATCGACTGCAAGCCGAGCTCGGTATAGCGCCGAATCACCGCCAGCAGATTTTCCTTCTTCCGGTCGTCGAGCGATTCGAAGACGCCGTCATGGAAGGCAAAACGCGGGAAGGCGTCGTCGAGGTGAGCCCGCAGCAATGCCAGATCGAACGCGATGCACAGCAGCTTCTTGTAGCTGAACCCGCGGTCGGCGCTGGTCGCGATGCCGGCGTCGTCGAGCAGCTCCGCCCGGAAATCGAGATGGCCAAGTTGGTTGACGACGACGCTGAGCAGCGCCTTCTGATCGATCACGTCCTCGACGATCTCGTTAAAGAAGAGCCGAATCCGCGAGAACAAGCTTTGGTCGTCGGCGTTCTTCGCCTCGACATCCAACTCTATCGCCGACTGGAGACGGGTCTTTTCCTCGCCCAGGGTACGGATATCGGTCCTGAGCTGCTGAAGCCGGTGGACGAACTCCCGCTGGCGCTCGAGGCCTTCGATGTCGGCTCGAAGTGTGATCAGCTCGGTTGATAGCCGCTTATACTTCGAGAAAGAGTCTGTGCTGCTGAGAAAGGCGAGCATCTCCGACCGCTTCTTGCCCAGAGTATTGAGATCGGCATTGACCGTCTTGAGCTCTGCCTCGATCTCGGCGCGCTCCTCGGCAAGATAGCCGCGCCTTTCGTCGGTGATCGCCTTGTTGAAGGCGATAAGCTGCTGGAAATCGCGCTTGATCTGACCGTCGAACAGTACCCCGGCTTCGCGGAATAGCGCGCTCGCATCCTCGGGGTTGAAGAGAATTTGATCCTCTTCCAGGGACGTGATGACCTTCTTGCGGTTTTGCGTCAGCGAATAGCGACGTTGGTTAAGGGCTGCGATCCGCTCGTCCACCTGGTCGACGAGTTGTTTGGTCTCAACCTTGTCCTCGTTTCGGAAATCGAAGGCATCGAGCAGTGCCTGCTTCTTGTCGACCTCCTGCCGCTTCAACAGGAGAAGTCCGTCGACCTTGCCAGCGTCCTCGATCTCGCCACCCAATTCCTGCCGAATCGTGCCGACTTTGAGCTCCTTTTCCTTGAGCTCGTCCTCCTTGGCATAATGCTGCGTGATCAATTCAGCATCGAACCCGAGGATGTGCGCGAGGAACGGCTTCCAGTCGGCGTGCGAGTTGGCGAACTTCCGCAACTGGAAGACGTCGCCGAAATCGGCCTGCGAGCGGAGAAAATAACCGAGGCCCTTGCGGTAGTGCCAAGGGTTCAGCGCGCGCCAGTCCAGCAGGCTGTCGAGCAAATCCTTCGCCCGCTCGAACGGCACATCGACGTGGTCCCATTCGATGTCGGGCAGCGTGGAGAAGTCTTGGTGACGGGCAACATGCTTCTTGAACGCGATCTTTGTCGCCTCGGCAACGCTACGCCGAACCGTTACATACCCGCCGTCAAGCAGCTCGATCTCGAGGAAGAAGACGAAATCCTCGAAACGGTCGAGATGTTTGAACAGGAAGAATTTCGGATCGCGCCCCGCGAGAAATCCGAAATCGATCAACCGACCAAGCGTCGTCTTGCCCAGATTATGGGTGTCGCGGTCACGGTTCTCGGGCAGCCGGATTTCCGCCAGCACGACGTTGAGCTCGGGCTCGAACTCCACCGCGGTGAACGCCGCGGGCCGGTTGGAATAAAGCTTAGACGGCTTCATTCTGGCCTACATATTCAACGGAATCCGTCTTGGGATGATATTCGATCAATCCTAGCAGGAAGAGGAAATTGAGCGATGGCAGGAACAGCACGTCGCCGCCGGTGACGGCCTTCCGTGCATAGGCGAGCAATGCGCTATAGTCGCACAGGCGCTGCGAGCGCAGGCGTGCGAGCAGCACCAACGCGACGTTGACCACCGTTCGATCGGGATGAGCATGTTTGCTAGGCCGCAGCATCGGCGACCTCCCCGATGTCGCAATTCCAGTACATGTAGAACAGCACGGCGCGTGTCAGCCGCTTGTGCTTCCGCTGATTCAGGATTGGATCGCGCTTGAAAAGCAAGTCCAGCAGATATTCCATGACCTCGTCGAAATTTTGGAAATCCTTCCGCTTGGAGATGATCTTGAGCTGGAATTCCTCGGCTGTCGCCTCATACGCTTTCAGGATCTCAAGGTTTTCCGGTGCCGCGAGGAACGCTCGGATCTGGGCGGTATCCTTCAGATACCGCTTGCGCAATTCCTTCGCATAATCAGCGGTCATGCTGTTGAGCTTGTTCTTCTCCTCGTAGGAGGTTCGGTCGCTGGGCGGCGTGTCGAGCACAGCCGATAGATCAGCCTCATGGCTTGCGATCGCTTCGACGACCACCGCCAGCTCATCGGGTGAGACGATTAGCGGCGAGTCGATTGGATCGAGATCCGCGATCGCCGGGACATCCGAGAACTGCTTGAGATAGAGCTCAAGCTGCTCAAGGCCACACAGATAGACTGATCCTGCCGGCAGGTCGCACGTCTTTGCGATGTGCTGGACGATTGTCTCGTTGGCGTTCCCAGCAAGGCGCCGGTTGGCGAACAGCATGTAGTGGTCGAGTTGCTTGGCCTTCCGCAGCTTGGTGATCCGCGGAACCTCCTTCCCGATAACAGTGTCCTTGGCGGTCGCGCTGTAAAAGTCGGCTTCGCCAAAATGACGATTATGCCCGTTGGTGTGCTTGGCCTGAACGATCACGGTTCCGACCCAAGGTGCGGCTTTGCTGGGGTGCAACTCGGCGGTGCCGTTGAACTTGGCGTCGCGGCCGCCATCCGGACCTTTCGCAAATCCCTGAACCGCTATGCCAAGCAGGCGCTGACAAAGCAGCACGATCAGCTTCTCGAACTGGTCCTCACTCAGATCTTCGTAGGCGTATTTCACCGGGCAGCCGCTCCCCGGCCGATGGAGACCGCGGGGGCCGCAGGCAACACTCTGGGTTTGCGTGACCGCTTCGGAGCCGCCGTAGCGGAGCGTCCGCTCACCGATCGCACAGGTGGTATGCAATAGTTCGCCCAAGCTTGCATGAGGTCACGGCGCTTCTTGAAAAAGTCGGTGCGAAGGTAGGCAGCTTTGGTTTTCCCTTCCACGGCGTGCGCGAGCGACGCTTCCGCCACGGCGTCGGCGGTATCCGTTTCCTCTGCGACCCAGTCGCGGAAGGTCGATCGAAAACCGTGGACCGTGATGCCAGGCGCCATTCCGCGGACGAGTTCGAGCAGCGCCATGTCCGAAAGCTGCGCCCCTTCGACGGCGCCCGGAAAGACCAGATCACAGCCCTCAACTCGAATGGCAAGCGCACGCTGGAACAGGTCGGCCGCCTGCCGCGAAAGCGGCACGACATGCTCAACGCCCATCTTCATGCGGTCCTCAGGAATGGTCCATAGGGTGAGGTCGTCGTTCAGCTCGGACCAGGCAGCACCGCGGATCTCGCCGGATCGCACTGCCGTTAAAATCGCGCCTTCAAGCGCAAGCGCGCTCGCGGAGGCAGGCTTTCCGCGCAAGCGATGGAGAAAGTCCACCACCTGCGTATGAGGCAGAGCGGCGAAATGGCCCTTCTTTTTTGGCTGTCGCGGAAGGCCCTTAGAGATCGAGCGCATCGGCGCTTCGCTATCGCGCAGGCCGTTCGCGTAGCACCAGTCGAGCACCGTTCCGATGCGCTGGCGAACGCGGCGTGCGGTCTCAGGAATCTCGAGCCAGATTTCGGCGAGCACGTCGCGGATCAAAGGGCCGTCGATCTTGTCGACCTTCAGTTTGCCAAGCTTCGGATAAGCGTAGAGTTCGAGCGTCCTGATCCACTGCTTAGTGTGCTTGCCGTTCTTCCAGCTCTTCACCATCTCGGCGTGAGCCTTCTTGGCCGCCTGCTCGAAGGTAAGCACGACCCGCTGCACCTTGCGACGCTCCTCAAGCGGATCGATCCCGGATGCGGCCAGCTTCTTGGCGGCTGCGGCTTCCAGCCGAGCCGTTTTGACCGGCACATAGCGCGCGTCGCCAAGCCCGATATCGCGGCGTGTGCCATTCACCTGAATGCGCAAGACCCAGCTTTTCCCGCCCGAAGGCGAGACTTTCAGATACAGACCGTCGCCGTCAGGATAGCGCCCCGGCTCGGTCAGGTCTCCGATGATGGTCGCATTGAGCTTTCCCATGGACGGGAATCTAGCAGCAACGGTTGCTGATTTGAAGCCTCTCCGAGCGTCCCAGTCCCACAGTCAGTCCCACAAGCGTTTTCGAACACTGGCGGTTAGGCGCGCTCAGGGGCGGAGATAAATCATTGTTCTACAATGTTTTATCTCGATTTTTCGGACGCCCGCGAACGGTGGCGAAAGTCGAAATGGCGGAGCGGGAGGGATTCGAACCCTCGATACGCTTTTGGCGTATACTCACTTTCCAGGCGAGCGCCTTCGACCACTCGGCCACCGCTCCGCATGTGCACTGGAAGGCAGGCTCCCTATCGCGGCGCACCGCGCTAGGCAAGGGGCGCTTTACATTGTGCGCAAGTTCCCGCTTGATGGGCTTATGCGATACACCGCCCTACTTTTGATACTGTCTTTCGCAGCGTCCGCAACCGCGCAGGCAGCGACGCCTTCCGAGATTGTAGCGACAGCGCCCGCGTCATCGTGGATATCCATCCCCGGCGATGATCTGTTGGTCATGGAGATTGAAGGCGGGCGGCGCGTCATCTTTCAGTTGGCTGATCGCTTTGCGCCGGCGCATGTCGCGAATATCCGCAAGCTTGCTGCTGCCCATTGGTGGGATGGAACCGGTATATATCGCGTGCAGGATAATTATGTCGTGCAATGGGGCGACAGGAGCGAGAAGAAAGCTTTGCCCGCCGATGCGCGCAAAAATCTGCCGCAGGACTATGTTATTGATCGGAAAACAGTGACCGGCGGCTTAACGCTTATGCCGTCCAGGGACAGCTATGCTGCCGCCACCGGCTTTTTGAACGGCTGGCCCGTGGCGACGGATGGCAAGGCTTTATGGCCAGTGCACTGTTACGGCACTGTAGGGGCTGGGCGGAATCTCGCTCCTGATGCGGGCAATGGCGGGGAGCTTTACGCCGTGATCGGTCATGCTCCGCGCCACCTCGACCGCAACATCGCTATTGTCGGGCGCTTGGTAGAGGGGACTGAACATCTTTCCAGCCTTCCGAGAGGCACGGATTCACTGGGAATGTATGGAGAATCGCAAAAGGCGATTCCGATCCTGTCGGTTCGCCTAGCAAGCGAGTTGCCGGAAAAGGAACGTCCACATTTCCAGATGCTCGACACCATGTCTGATACATTTGCCGCCTACGCCAAGGCGCGAGCCAATCGGCAAGACGAATTCTTCAATGTGCCGGCTGGCGGCGCCGACATATGTAATATTCCGGTCCCCATCCGGCGCTATCTGTGATATTTTTGCGTTAACGGAACATTTACCTTCGTTACGCATTTTGGTGCCGAATATCCCTAATGAAAAGGTAACTAGGGTGTATCGGTTCGCAATCCTCTCGCTCCTGACGGCCGTTGCCATGGCCATACTCGGCTTTACCACTTTGGCTGGTGATTTTGCCTGGATTGCTCTCGCGCTCTTTACCATCGCTCTCTCATCCTCGGTTTTCTTTGCCGGAATGGGCGCATTGGACGAACGAGACGCAAAGCGCTGCTATAACTGAAGGAATATTGTCGCATGGGAGCGGCAAACGCGCATATGGAGCTGTATGGCTGGCTGCACCGCGATGAGAGCGGTTTCATTCTGAAGGCGGACGGTGGCGCGGTTTGGCGCCTTGTTCTCCATCGCGTCCCTGTCGATCATATAGAGAAGCGCGTGCGCATTACCGGCTTTGATGCGGGTGATGGTGTTATCGATGCAGAAGGGGTCAGTCCGGCCTAAGCAGGCGGAGATGGCCATTTGCAATTCCGCCTGTAGCGCTTAGACACGGCGCATGGCGCGATATGATGTCATCATTCTCGGCGGTGGCCTCGTCGGCCTGACCCTTGCTTTGTCGCTGACTGCCCATGGCGTGCGCTGCGCAGTCGTCGATCCGGCAGAACCGGAAGCGGGCCTTGCCCCAGGGTTCGACGGCCGTGTTTCTGCGATCGCTAGCGCCAGTTGGCATATGTTGAGCGCCATTGGCGTGGGTAAGCATCTGGAGGGCAAAGGCTGTCCCATAGAACGCATCTGGGTCAGCGATGGACTGGAGCCCGGCGCGCTCGATTTTGTGCCGCCCGAAGGTGACGGCCCCATGGGCATCATGTTCGAAAATCGGGAAACCCGAATCGCGCTTGCGGCCGCGGCGCGTGAAGCGGCATCGCTAACCCGCTATCAGCCGGACCGCGCGGTTGAGATCAACCGGGACCTGAACAAAGTCGATATCACACTTGCAAGCGGGCAACGCATTACCAGTTCCTTGCTGGTTGCGGCGGAAGGCCGGAACAGCCCTATGCGGGAAAGCGCTGGCATCCGCATTGCACGCTGGAATTATGATCATGTCGCGATGGTGTCGGCCATTGATCACGACATCCCTCACGCCAATACGGCATATGAAATATTTTACCCCGGCGGACCTTTTGCGCTTTTGCCGATGCTGCCCGGAACGCGGTCGGCGGTCGTATGGACAGTGCCGGTAAAACATGCCGCCGCGATGCTGGCGCTGGGCGAACGCGCTTGGCTGGTGGAGGCGCAAAAGCGAATAGGGGGTTTCCTTGGCGATATCCGGCTTGCCGCGCCGCGGGCGAGTTTCCCGCTGGGTTTCCATCACGCCGCAAGGATAACGGACACGCGACTCGCTCTGGCCGGCGATGCGGCGCACGGCATTCATCCGATCGCGGGGCAGGGCCTAAATCTGGGCTTTCGCGACGTGGCGGCGTTGACAGAGGTCATTGTGGACGGAATGCGGTTGGGGCTCGACCCTGGCGACGCGCAACTTCTGGAAAGGTATCAACGCTGGCGAGGGCTCGATGCGCTTAGTGTGTCCGTTGCCATGGACGGTCTAGTTCGCTTGTTCGACATTCCGGGCAAAACGGCCTCGGCAATCAGGCGCTTTGGCCTTGGCGCGGTGCAGAAGCTTCCACCGCTTAAAAACCGATTTATGGCGGAAGCGCGGGGGGAATCGGGTGCGCTTACCCGCCTGCTCACTGGAGAGCTGGTCTAGTCCGTTTGTAGCGTTCTGGCTTCCCGGACAAGTAATATAGGCACTCCATCCCGGATCGGAAAAGCAAGGTCCGCGGCATCGGAAATCAACTCATTTCCCGTATCGCTTAATCGCAGGGGTGTACGCGTTACCGGACATACCAATGTTCCGGCCAACATGCCCTGAAGGTCGAGAAGGCAAGGCATATTCACTGAAGGGTCGATGGTCCGTCATCATCGGCGCGTCCGAAAAACTGCATTAACTGGATCGCTCGTTCAGCCCGTTCCCGCAAATTGGGTGCTTCCAACAGTGCCTGTTTCGCTGCGACATCAAATGGAGCCACCTGCGCGATCCCGTTTACCAGCGACGCATCGTCCAACCGCACCACGGCCGCCCAATCGACAGAATAGCCATTAGCATCTGCGAACCGGCGGGACTCCTGTTCCAAAGCGGCGCGCTCGATCGGAGCGAGCGCCTCATCATCGTTCTCCTGCTCAATCAGCCCTTCCACCTGCCGGAACGGCGTTGAGACCACCAATTCACGAATAACCCGGAATCTCGCAATGCCAGTGAGCACTATGTTGAAGCGCCCATCCTCCATGGCTTCGATCTCGCCAATCCGTCCAACGCATCCCACATCATAGAGGGAAGGAACGGGAAGTTGGTCCCTAGGCTGGATCATGCCGATGCGCCGGTCTCTCGCTACGGCATCACGCACCAATGCACGATAGCGTGGCTCGAATATATGCAATGGCAGTTGCATGCCCGGAAACAACAGCGCTCCCGCCAAGGGAAAAATCGATATGCGCTGCGCGTTGGGCATGTGCCGGCAGATCAGGAAAAGAGGATCGCGGAGAGGCGTCGGCGTTGTGCGCCGGCCCACGGGTCTTCCAGGCCAACAGCTTCCAGCAGGGTCAATAGCTGCGCTTTCGCTGCGCCGTCGTTCCAGCTACGGTCGCGGCGGATGCTCTCCAGCAGAGCATCGGCGGCCGCATCCCGGTTTCCATTCGCCATATAGCCCCCCGCAAGCTCCATTCGGGCGGCATGATCATCCGGGTCAGCCTCCACCTTCGCCTCCAATCCCGAAAGATCGGAGACCGGCTTCGCGGCATGAGCAACCGACAAGGCGGCCCTTGCGCGTTCGATGGCGCTTTCCCCGGCAATATCGACTGGCAGCGCGGCCAGAAGGGCCTGCGCCTCATCAATCTGGCCCAAGGCGATCAATGACCGCGCCTGACCCGATATGATCTGCGGATCGTCAGCCACGATCGATGCAACCTGATCAAATAACGCCAGCGCCTGATTCGCATCGCCTGCGGCCAATGCTTCCTCTGCCGCTGCAATAACGGGGGCGATTTCCTGGGCCTGAACCTTTTCCTGCGATTCGATCGGAAGCTGACCCAGAATCTGGTCGAGCATCTGCTTGAGCTGTCCCTCTGTACGCGCTTGGCTCAGGTCAGCGACCGGCTGGCCCTGGAACACCGCATATACGGTCGGGATCGATTGCACGCGGAACTGGCTAGCGATGAAGCCATTCTCATCGACATTGACCTTCACCAGCAAAACGCCCTTCGACGCATAATCGGCGCAGACCTTTTCGATAACTGGCGCCAATTGCTTGCAGGGACCGCACCATTCCGCCCAGAAATCGACGATGACCAGGCTGGTGCGCGAAGGTTCGATCACATCGCGGCGAAAGGCATCGAGTGACTGTTTGTCCGTCTCGCTAAGCCCAAGGGTCGCCAATGGTCTTCTCCTCAAAAATGAATCGCGGATATTGGCCCTATGTGGGAGTTGGGACCAGTCACGCAAGCTGTTCTAGCATAGTTTCCGCGCGCGCTAAAAAGAGCACTTGCCGCCTGCGACCTCCGATGCTAGGTGCGCGCCTCACCCGTCGTCAGGACACACCCGGCGACCGCCAGAGCGGGCGTAGCTCAGGGGTAGAGCACAACCTTGCCAAGGTTGGGGTCGAGGGTTCGAATCCCTTCGCCCGCTCCAGATTTCCAAACAATCGATATGTTTGCGCACCTCGAAATAGAGGAGGCGTTTTCGTTCGCCTATCTACTGTAATTCACACAATCTTTTAGGCCGACTTCCACTGGATCGCCCTCAGGCAGGCGCAGTTAAGATGAGACCTGTTCATATTGTAGCTGTGCAGAATTGATCTGCGTCAAATGCTGCGTGGCCCAGTCACTCAGGGCCTGAACCGGTCCTGCGAGCGACCGCCCCATCTCCGTTAGTTCATAGTCAACGCGTGGAGGAATGGACGGCGTGACAATGCGTTTGATGAAGCCGTCCCGTTCCAGATCTCTCAATGTCAATGTCAGCATTCTTTGCGAAACGCCGTCCATCGCCCGCTTCAATTCGCTAAATCGTCTGGGGCCGCCAGCCAGCTCCATGATGATGAGCAGGCTCCATTTGTGCGAGATACGCGACAGGATTTCGATTTTCTTCAGGCACGTCGGGGGCCTGCTTGATGACGCCGTGATCACATCCATGTGCCCTTGGTGCTAAAATTGTGCCGTCTTGTTCCCAATGCGAGCACCGATAAATTAGCAGGTGCCAGATGGAACTGCAGTATGAAGATAGTCCATATCGATACAAGCGCTGCGGCGGGTCATGCAGCTTTGCATAAACTGGCAATATCAGTTGCCTGTGGAGCGAATATCTCTGCCCGCCAGACGTTCCGCACTATTGCGATAGCGGCGTCTTTGGTGGCCTGATCGCCGCAAAATCCAATTCAGAAAGAGTGTTATGATTGAGCATCGCCCCTTTGCACATCTATTCGGCGGAGATCGCGGTTGGCTGAAGGCCAAGGTGCATTTCCTTCCTTCCGATGTCACGCCTTTCGCAAAAGACGACAGAAATCGGCTTTTCGGCACATTGCTGGCGTGGAGCGATGATGAGATCGCGCCCAGATCGGGCTTTCCGATGCATCCGCATTCTGACCTGGAGATCGTTACCTATGTGCGTGATGGAACGATTACTCATCAGGACACTTTGGGTAACACCGGGCGCATAGCTGCCGGAGAGGTTCAGGTGACCAGCGCTGGCGCAGGCATCCGGCACTCGGAGGTCAATGCGGACGATGAGTTGGCTCGCCTGTTCCAGATATGGTTCCAGCCGCGCACATCAGGCGGATCTCCACGATATAGCGGCAGGACTTTCCCCACGGGCAAAGAGACAGGAAAATTCGTCATATTGGCCAGCGGCGATCCCGCCGATACGGACGCCCTGAAAATCAATGCCGATGCGCGTGTCCTGAATGCCGCCTTGAAGGGGGGGGAGGCCCTTGTCCGGCCTATGGCGCGTGGGACGCGAGGCTATCTTGTGCCGACGACCGGGCGGGTCGCCGTGAATGGACGAGAAATAGGGCCACGGGACGGCGCTGCTATCCATGATGAAGCCACTATTTCGGTCAAGGCGATCGAAGACACGGAAATCATATTGGTTGAACTGATTACAGTCGTTGAGAGTTCTTCAAAGGCGGATGCTGCGTAATCTTTCGCTTTCGCTCGTGTTTGATGGTTTGGGAGGACTGTGCATCCCATAGCGGATGAATTTCGCCGCCTATGGCCTATTTCTCCAACGCAGGCGCATCAGAAATATCGATGCCAAGGTAGATAAGTTTATCGGAAATATTGTAAAATATATTATCAAGATATTTCATATATCGAAAAGTATCAAATATGTAACCACATCATAAAAATGTGCCTTCTTGTCGAAAAATCTCCGAAGATTATTACAAAATTTCGGGAATTATAATCGTCCATATCAAATTTCTTGCATGTTTTCGATTGCAGGGCTGTGACCATCAGTAGGTGGCATTGCGTATATGAAACGATTTTCCCGAAAAAATAAGTTGGGAGATGGACATGAGGCATAAGAATATTTGGTGTTTGGCCAGCTCATCGCTGCTGTGCATCGCGGCGTTAACGGGCGCGGCGCAAGCCCAAGCGACGCCGCCGGAAAAAAGCGATGATGCTCAACGGATAGAAGACATCATCATCACGGCCGAGCGCCGGATCGCGTCCGTACAGACAACGCCGATAGCCATCAGCGCGGTTACGGGCGATACTTTACAGAGTCAGCAACTCGGCAATATCGAAGCATTGACCACTAGGCTGCCCAACGTGAATTTCTCACGCAATGGCGGCGATGTGCGCATATTCATTCGTGGTATTGGCGTCGATTCCATAGCGCCGGGTTCCGACCCGCGCGTCGCCTTCTACACGGATGGAGTCTATAATCCGCGCGTCCAAGCGGCGTTGGGCTCCTTTTTCGATATTGAGCGCGTCGAGGTGTTGAGCGGCCCGCAAGGCACTCTCTACGGCCGCAACGCTACGGCTGGAGCGGTCAATCTCATTTCGCGCGATCCGGGCGATGAACTGAACGGCTATGGCCGCTTGACGGTGGGCAATTATTCGGCGGTCCGCATGGAGGGCGCCATCGGCGCGCCTCTATCGGACACGGTTGGTGTCCGCCTGGCGTTCCAGACCAATGATCGTTCGGGCTATGGCAGGAACATCAATACGGGCGGCGATGTGGATGACGAAAAGACCCGTGCCCTGCGCGCTAAGCTGAAATATGATGACGGTACCCTCACTGCGACGCTCCAGGGCGATTATTTCCTGGAGGACGACCATAGTGGCGGCTTTCATTATCTGCGGCCATCACCAGGGCATGCGCAATTTGGAACGTCAATCGGCGGCGTGCTGCCAACCAACCCTCGTGATTATGCTGGTCCTGGTCCCGATACGCGGGTGGAGGCCTATGGTATCGCCGGAACGCTGGAATATGATCTGGGCGATGTGACGCTCACTTCGATTTCTGCATACAAACATCTCGATTCCCACTCCTATGCCAGTCCGGATGGAACGACGTTGGGGGAGCGCCTCCAACCCGCAGACTTCATAGACAGGTCGAATAGCTACACGCAGGAGGTTCGTCTGGGCGGTAAGCTCGGTATTCTCGACATGGTCGTCGGCGGCTATTATTTCCACGAGAAGAATTTCGCCGGCATCCGCGGTGGCGTCAATGTGATCTATTTCGGGTTCCCGGATTTTCTGGGGGAAGGTGCGGTTTTCCGGGGCACGCAGAAAACCGACGCTTATGCGCTGTTTACGCAGAATACGATCAATGTGACGGACAAGTTCGGCATCGATGTCGGTGCGCGATACAGCTATGAAAAGCGTAGCGCGACGACGCTCAATCGCTTTAATTTGGGCAGCCCGTATGTGCGCTTCCCACTGTTTCCGCAAAGTCCCGCCGACATAACCATTGCTGGCGCGGATTCCTGGTCTTCCTTCGATCCGAAGGTTGGAATCCATTATCAGGCATCGCCCGATCTGTTCCTCTATGCTTCCTATTCCACCGGTTTTAAAAGCGGCGGTTTCAACGTCTCTGGCCTGCAGCCACCCTTCGACCCCGAAGACATCAAGGATTTCGAAGCTGGCATCAAGGCTGACCTGTTCGACCGCAGGCTTCGCCTGAATCTGGCAGGTTTCTACTACAAATATTCAAATCTGCAGGTGAACATCGTCGTCAACAACCCCGACGATCCGCAGAATAACCAAATCAGCACCCAGAATGCTGCGCGGGCGAAGCTTTATGGTCTTGAGGCAAATGTGACCGCCCGTCCGGTCGACGATTTGCAGATTAATGTCGATGCCGCTTATCTGCATACCGAATTTACAGACTATAAGACGGCCGATTTCACGGCTCTATATCTCGGAGCACCCTTGCCGGATGGCACAATGGCCGACGCGAATGGTGAATATGATCTTTCCGGCAATCCTTTGACTTATGCGCCGAAATGGAAATTGCATGGTGCGCTAGCCTACACCTTCCACTCCGGCGCGCTGAATGTCACGCCGCGTATCGATGCCACCTATACTAGTGCAGTAGAGCAATCCGTGCTCAAACTGCCTTTCTCCCGGCAGTCCGGCTATACGCTTGTCGACCTGTTTCTGGATTTCAACCTTGCTGATCAGGGGCTGAGCGCCAGTATATTCATGAGAAACGCGACCAAGAAATTCTACACCCTGTCCAGCACAGTGGGGGGCAAGCTTCTTCGGCTTTCCGGTCACCGGATTGGTCGGAGCACCGCGCACATTCGGTGTTTCGATCACCAAGACTTTCTGATCAGAGCTTCCTGGAAAAAGATGATCCCGTCATTTCCGGCGGGATCATTCTTCTTGCTGCTCAGGCCAACACGGGATTCTAGTTATACCGCAAAATAAGAGAAATCATTTCCCGTCAGAGCCGCCCCCAGCCGCAGTGTAAGATATGCCCAATTGCTCCAAATAGCTGCCATATCGCGACGGATCATAATAGAATTTCTCCATCGCCGGGCGCAGTTCCTTCATCACCTTTTCGTTTCTGTCTATGGCGGGTTGATCGGTCGGCGTCAGGACAGGATCGTAGGTTTGCGTCTTCAATTGAACATCGCGAAAATAGCTTTTTGCCTCAGCGAGAAGCTTCGGACTGGTCATCAGGTCCAGTACCGTCATCGCCACAGCCTTTGCTCCGGCGACAGTGCCCTTATGGGCGATTGGTGTCGCCATCGCCATCGCGGCGGTGGCGTGATGGAAGATTACATTGGGAATATTCGCGGGATAACCAATAGTAATCGTCGGCACCGTCCACATCACATCGCCAATATCATCGGACGCGCCAAACCCGCCAGCCATGCGATTTTCCGGAGTCGACAAGGGCGTCACGCTGGACGCCAGAGGCCCAGCTTTCAAATGATTGGCTTTTTGTACCGCGCTGACGAAGGCTTGGTCCGCCGTTGACCATGCCGGCATACCGACAGCCCGGATGTTGGCGTCCGCCGCCTCGGCCATCGGCTTATTCCCGAAATTGGGGGCGGCATAGCCAAGCACGCGCCGTTTGACACTTGTCCCGGTTGCTTGTGCGGCTGCGTCGGCAATTTCATTGCCCGTCTCATACAGGGAGCGGACCGACGAGAACTCCCTGTCGCGGAAATAATACCAGACTGACGCCTTGCCCGGCACGACATTAGGCTGGCCACCGCCATTGGTGATCACATCATGCGACCGCTGACTGAGCGGAAGATGTTCGCGCCGGAAATTCCAGGCGGTATCCATGAACTCGACCGCGTCAAGTGCGCTCCGGCCTTCCCATGGCATGGCTGCGGAGTGGGCGGTCTTGCCGCTGAACTCATATTCAACCGATACCATGCCGTTCATGCCCATTTCGCCATAGCCGGTGCCGAAGCCCGTATTCACATGGCCGAAAATGCAGGCATCAACGTCCTTGAACATGCCGGAGCGAACATAATAAGCCTTGGTGGCCAATAATTCCTCGGCGACACCCGGCCACAGCATCAGGCGTCCGGGAATTTTGTTCTTCTCCATCACTTGCTTCACCGCGATGGCGGCGGCGATCATCATCGGCATACCGGAGTTATGCCCTTCGCCATGACCGGGAGCGCCAGCAATCAATGGCTTCACATCGGGCGATCCCGGCGTTTGTGAGACGCCAAGCAATCCGTCGATATCGCTGCCCAATGCGATCAGAGGTCCGCCGCTACCCCAGGTGGCGGTAAAGGCCGTCGGGATACCCGCAACCCCTCGCGTCACGGTAAAGCCGTTCTCCTCCAATATTCTGGACAGATATTCCGAGGTTCTGATCTCCTGAAAGCCAGGCTCCGCATAGCTGAACACCTGATCGACCATTACCTGGACCTGCTTGGCCTGCGCCGCCACCTGCGCAACCGCTTCGGCCTTCATGGCCTTGGTCGATGCTGCGGTGGCGACGGCAGGGAGCGCAGCCGTCGAAATCAACGCCGCGATAAGAGCGATGGTGCGACCCAAAGGCTCTCTTTTTTTCATGGATGCGATCCTTATGGCTTTCCGGGACATGATCATTGCGGCGTCAAAGTCGGGTATTTCACGCCCAACTGCTCGAGGTAGCTGCTGTATTTCGACGGATCGTAATAATATTTCTCCATCTCCGGACGCAGCAGGCGCATCGTTTTTTCGTTAAGCCAGATCGCTGGCTTGTCCTCCGGGGTCAGCACTGGATCATAGCTGTCCGTCTTCAGTTGAACGTCGCGGAAATAGGTTTTTGCGTCGGCCACCAGCTTGGGGGTCGTCATCAGGTCCAGAACCGTCATGGCCAGCGCTTTCGCACCCGCTACCGCTCCCTTGTGCGCGATCGGCGTCGCCATCGCGATGGCAGCCGTGACATTATGGCCGATCATGTTGGGAATGTTTGAAGGAAAACGGATGGTTATGGTGGGCACTGTCCAGGTGATGTCGCCGACATCGTCCGATCCGCCGCCCATTGAGGGCTTGCGATTTTCCGGAGTGGAAAGGTCAGACACCTTGTCATGCAAAGGTTCGACCTTGCGTTTGTTGGTTTCCTGCACGGCCTTCGTGAAGGCCTGGTCGTCCGCTGTCCATTTGGGCATCCCGACCGCCTGTATATTGGCCTGGGCTGCTTCGGCCAGCGGCTTGTTGCCGAAATTCGGTGCGGCGTAGCCCAGCGTTTGGCGCGTCACCGTGGTTCCGCTTGCCTTCGCAGCCGCCTCTGCGATCTCGTTGCCTGTATTGTAGAGATCCCGGATGGATTTGAAGGTGCGATCCCGGAAATAATACCAGACCGATGCCTTGTCGGGCACCACATTGGGCTGGCCGCCGCCATTGGTAATGACATAATGGGACCGCTGCGTGAGGGGCAGATGTTCGCGCCGGAAATTCCATGCGACGTCCATCAATTCTACGCCATCCAGGGCGCTGCGGCCCTCCCATGGCATTCCTGCGGAATGGGCGGTTTTGCCGTGGAAAGTATATTCCACCGACACCATCCCGTTCATGCCCATTTCGCCATAGCCGGTGCCGAATTCGCTGCTGACATGCGTGAAGATACAGGCGTCGACATCTTTGAACAGACCGTCACGGACGTAATAGGCTTTGGTCGCCAGCAACTCCTCGGCTACGCCCGGCCAAAGCATCAGGCGGCCTGGTATCTTGTTTTTTTCCATCACTTTCTTAACCGCGATCGCCGCAGCGATGACCAGAGGCATGCCCGCATTATGCCCCTCGCCATGGCCGGGCGCACCTTCCACCAGAGGCTTGATATTGGGAATGCCGGGAATTTGGGAAACGCCCAGCACATCGTCAATATCGCTGCCTAAAGCGATCAACGGACCGCCGCTGCCCCAGGTGGCGGTGAAAGCCGTTGGAATACCGGCCACGCCCCGCGTCACGGTAAAGCCATTCTCCTCCAATATTTTCGTCAGATATTCCGAGGTCCTGACTTCCTGGAAACCAGGCTCCGCATAACTGAAAACCTGATCCACCATCACCTGTATCTGCTTGGCCTGAGCGTCGACTGCGGCGGATGCCGCAGTCTTCATGGCTTTGGGCGCCGCAGCCTGTGCAAGCGGGGTGAACAGTGTTGTCGTAAGGGCGACGGCAGCCATCGCCTTCCTTATGCGGGTCATGGTCAGGATCCTCCTTGCAGGTCTTAGAATTGGAAGCGGGCTGCTACTCGGAAGACGCGGCCGACCACGTCATATTGGGAGCGGCTGGTCTGGGCGTAGGCGGGGATGTTGTTGCCGTCTGGACCATAAGCAGCCAGCACAGGATCCTTGTTGAGCAAATTGTTGACGATGAACGTCAGCGTGCCCTTGCCTCCATATGCGTTGAACTTGAACCCCAACGATGCGTCGAAATAGGTCGCGCCGTTGATGTGATTATTGTTCAGCGTCCGGTATTGCGTACTCGATGTCGGGCAACCGGTCGTGCATTCGACGAAGTCGTTGCCATAAACACCGTCGCTAAACCCACGCGCCACCAGATTGAAGGTGAACGGATCGGCCTCGTAGAATGCGCTGATGCGATAGACCCAGTTTGGCGAGGAGAAGGTTCCCGCCAGCGATCCACCGTTTACGCCCGCATAGTCGATCGGAAAGCTGATGCCATTGTCGATGACATTCTTGATATAATGCGTGACGATCGAATGAATGGTGAAGGTGCCCGGCAGGCTTTCGGACAGATTGGAAAGCGGAAGGCGATAGCTTGCCTCGATGTCGAAGCCTTCCGCTGTCTGCTTGGAAAAGTTGATCGGGCGCAGGACGATGCTGGTTAGCGTATTCCCGCTGAAGATAACATTGTTGCAGTAGCTGGAAATGCCTTCGGAATAGCACAGATCAACCGTATCTTGAGCGGTCACGTTGCCGATCGCCTTGTCGATCTTGATCGAGTAATAATCGAAGGATGCAGAAAAGCCCGGCAGGAACTGGGGCTTGAACACAGCGCCCAATGTCCAGCTATCCGCCACTTCAGGCCTCAATGCAGGATTGCCGACTTGGTTCTGAACAAACTGCAGCGACCCGGTGGCTGGAGCATTGGCTCCTGTGGGAATGATCACGGTGTTGGTTCGGGCCGTACCGGCCGCGAACAGTTCCTGCAGATTGGGCGCGCGGATGTCATGACTGATGTTGCCGCGCAGGCGAATGTCCGGAATCGGCTCGAATGTCGCGCCGATTTTCCATGTCTGGACCGATCCTGATGTCGAATAATCAGTATAGCGCCCCGCGGCATTGACGTTGAGGCCCTTGATCACCGGCAGATCGACTTCAAGGAAGCCTTCCTTGACCGTATATTCGCCGCGATTGACGAGGAAATTGCCATAGAGCCAGCCAGTATTGAACTGGGGGTCTACCTTTCCGTTGATCTGCTCCTTGCGCCATTCAGCACCGAATGCCACCGCAGCAGCACCGCCTGGCAGGTCGAACACTTCACCGTTTGCGCTGACGGCGGCGACGTCCTGCTTGATCGTCTGGTCACGCTGCGGCTGTGCTGCGCCATAGATGTAAGCGAGGGCCTCAGCCGAAGGCCCCATGGTGCCCAGGCGATTGATGGGAACGCAACCATTGGTGGGATTGGTCAGCGTCGACCGGCAGACAATGCTGCCGCCCGGGCCAAACACTGCATCCTGCGCCAGAGTCATACGGGCGTTGAACCAGGTGTTGGTCAGTTCCTCATGCGCCTTGGTGACGCCATGCTGATAATAGCCATTCCACCCCCATTTGCGGTCGAATAGCTGGAACCGGCCTTCCGCGCCGCCGACAAAACGGTAGACCTCACGCTTGATGTTGCTGCCTGGCACCGGGAAACCGGCATTGCTGGTGCCCATGGTGAAAGACCCCAGCCCGCGCGTGGCCATTTCCGCTGCGATCTGCGGATAATAGGTTGCGAGATAAGCATTGTCCGCCTGGATGGTGACGCCGGTGCTGGGCGTCTGCTGATAGAAGCTGCGGCTGGTCGACCGGTTGTACGAGAATTGGCCAAAGACCGTCACATCTGGCGTGATGTCGAAAGCGGTGCGGTTGAAGAAATTCAACCGCTCATCGTGTGGGATCAAAGAGTTGGTGCCAATGTGGCCCGCCAGCGTAGTTGCTGTGTCGCCACCGACCATCCAGGGGCTGAGCACCGTACCAAAGGTCAACTGTGCCGTTTGGCCGGGACCCTGAAAATAGGTGCCGCGTAGTGGTCCTGCGCCGATCAGGCCGCCAGTTGTGTAACCGGACGGGCCAAAACCCGACCCGACCAGCCTTTGTGGCTGGCCATTAGTGGCGGTATAGGCCGGATTGTTGATCATGAAGAAGCCGATGTCATTCCAGTCGCGGTCGATCGTATCTACACCCTCCTGACGGAAATATTCTGCATTAAAGAGGACATGCAGCCGGCTATCGAGGAGCAGCAGCCCGGCGCTGCCGGTGAACTTGTAGTTATGCCCGTCGCCATAGGTGGAAATGCCTTGATCGGCGCCGATGCGAAGGCCGGTAAAGGTCTTGTCGAGCACGAAGTTGACGACACCGCCGACAGCGTCCGATCCATAGGCGGCAGATGCGCCGCCGGTCACAACCTCAACCCGTTCCACCAGGTCCTGGGGGATGGTGTTAATATCAACAATGCCGCCGACGGTTGAGGCAACCGAGCGCTGCCCGTCTACCAGCACCAGCGTGCGGCCAACGCCCAGTCCGCGCAGACTGATGGAGTTGATGCCGGCGCCTGCGTTGGAAAGGGCGCCGGAATTTGTTCCTGAGGTGCCGCTGCCTGCGATCGATGGAAGCTGATTTACGAAGTCGGAGATGTTGGCGGGCGCCTGAGCCGCGATGTCCGCCTTACTCAAAACCGCTACCGGCGTGGGTGCATTATAACCATCACGGACGATGCGCGTGCCGGTCACGACGATCTCCGCCGCTGGAGCGTCCTGCTGGGGCGCTGCGTCCTGCGGCGCGACAGGCATATCCTGTGCTGCGGCGGGCATGGTCGCCAGCGTAAAAAGCAGAGATCCCGCCGTGGCGAAAAGCTGAGCGCGTAACTTGCTGCGGCGATTATATGCTGTTCCCGGAATTTCCATTGTCGGTCCCCTTTTGTCGTGTCGGGCCGTCAGTTATCCTCCGGGCGAACGACGGGGCGCGCGCCATGCAGGCGCGCAAGCCAGGGGCTGGCTTGAGCAGTATTGTGTGCTTGTCCCCTGGGGCAACCCCGATACGGTCCCGACTTTCCGGGCACCACGATAACCCTGTTGTCCCTGCATCGCTTGCCGGCCTGCATGCCAGACAGCTCACTCAGGAACGCCCCAATGATACACAACAGAGGTCGCAGCTTCCCGTGAAATTTGGCGAACAAGCTGGTAGCTATTGATGGATTCAAGCAATCAAATTCAGAATGATGCAGAAATCCTGCATCGCTTTGGCAATGAAGCCATCTGATTCGAACCAGGGCGCGATCTATTTCAGCCCGTCGAAAAGGACGGGAGGCACCGTGCGTTGCGCGACCGGCCTCATGACAAAGCTGCTTCGTATCTTGGCGACATGGGGCAGGGTAGACAGCTCCTTGCGATAAACCCGGTCATAGTCGTCGAAAGACCGTACATGCACCGTCATCATGAAATCGGTATCGCCAGAGACAAAGCTGCAATAGCTCATCGAGGGGCAGCGGATCACCGCATCCTCAAATTCCGTCAAAACCTGCTCCGTTTGGGACACAAGCTCGATTGACACATGGACTACGATGCCGAAGCCGAGGCGGACGAGATCTGGCTTGGCCGCATATCGGGCCACCATTCCGCGATCTTCCAATATCTTGCGGCGACGTGCGGCGGCCGTGCTGGATAAATGAACTTTCTCGCCCAATGCGACATCCGAGATACGTCCGTCTTCGACAATCTCGCGCAGCAGGCGAAGGTCCGTGCGATCAAGGTCATGAGGATCAATATTCATCAAAAATCACATCCTTCACGCTGAAATTCATCAATATCGGGGCAAAAACCCCCTGATTGTGACAGGATGTCCAACGGATCATATGGTACAATCCCCCATCGGCGAGATCGCTATTTCAACGAAATTGGGGGGACGCATGGGTTTTCCACAACGCGCTTTTTGTGCGGCATCTTGGGCTGTAATCGCTTTTGCCAGCCTTGGCGCAGGCATAGCTCAGGCGGAACCGGTCGATGTGCGGACGTCGAGTGACGGCGTGTTGTTGCCGGTCAAGGCTGACATGGCCGACGGACGGGTCCTGCTTACGTTGCCCCCGGCCGACGCGCAGGGCGTGTCCGGCCGTTTTCTCTACACCGCAGCGATCAAGACTGGCCTTGGCTCTGCGCCCATCCGTATCGATCGAGGGATGCAGGGCGATACCCAGATTCTGGCCTTCCGGCGGTTGGGCAAGAAAATGGCGATCACTTACGAAAATCCGCGTTACCGGGCGATCGGCGACGCGGACATCCAGAAGGGCGCCACCGGCAGTTTTCCGTTCAGCACCATGGCGATGGTCGATATCGTTTCGACGGCTGCCGGTGGAGCGGTGACGATCGACATCGCGCCTTTCCTGACCAGTGACACGATGAAGCTTGCTGATGCATTGAACAGCAACGGCAAGGGGTTCAAGCTGGCGGAGAGCCTGAGCGCGACGGATCCTGGTTCTGTAAAGGTTTTCCCCGACAATATCGAAATGGAGGCTATCCAGACCTTTGTGTCGGACACGCCTGGCGAGGAAGTGGATACGATCGCGCCGGACGGCCGCAGGGTCAGTTTCACGGTTCACCATTCTCTCATCCGTCTCCCGGCGCCGGGCTTCCGGCCCCGGAAGTTTGACATACGTTCCGGCGCGCACGCTACGCAGGCCTATGATTTCACCAGCAAGCTTGGCGATCCCGTGATGGTTCAGTTCGCCAATCATTTCCGTCTGGATAAACTTGACCCGGCTGCTCCCCGCTCTCGTGTGCGGAAGCCGATCGTCTTCTATATCGACAATGCTGCGCCGGAACCGATCCGCACTGCATTGGCGGAGGGCGTCGGTTGGTGGAGTCAGGCTTTCGACGCAGCAGGCTATATAGACGCTTTCCAGGTCAAGATTTTGCCGCCCGGCGTCGATCCGCAGGACGTGCGTTACAATGTCGTCAATTGGACGAACCGGCAGACCCGCAGTTGGTCCTATGGCGGCGGCATAATCGATCCGCGCACTGGCGAGTTCATCAAAGGCAATGTGGTATTGGGGTCGCTGCGGCTACGGCAGGATATCCTCATATTTGAAGCGCTGGCGGGCACTGCGCAGAATGACAGCAATGGCCCCAACGATGCAGTGCGAATCGCGCTTGCGCGGATAAGGCAGCTTGGCGCGCATGAGGTGGGTCATGCGATAGGCTTTTCCCATAACTTTGCCGCAAGCCTGGACGACCGGGCATCGGTAATGGACTATCCTGCGCCCTTGGTGAAAATTGTCGATGGCAAGCTGGACCTTGGAGATGCCTATGCAGTCGGCATTGGCGCATGGGACAAATTCACGGTCGATTGGCTTTATGGTCAGCCTATGCCCGGCGTTGACCCGGACGAGGATGCAGCACGCAAGGCAGCGAAGATTGCGGCATCCGGCGCCCGTTACATGACCGATATCGATGGCCGCGCATCAGACTTGGCGGTGCCAGGGGTGAATATGTGGACGGAAGGCGCAGACCAGCCTGCCGATCTGGCTCACATTCTTCAGGTGCGAAAGATCGCGATCGCCAATTTCGGACCCAATGTTCTGAAGGCGGGCGAGCCTTTGTCGGACCTGCGCCGCAAATTCGTGCCGGTCTGGCTGTTCCATCGCTATGCTGTGGCGGCGATCGGGAAGGTCGTGGGCGGCGTCAACTATCATTATGCCGTTGTCGGAGATGGCACGCCATCGCCGACAACTGTAGCTGCGGCCGACCAGCGTGCGGCGCTCGACGCGCTGATCGGCACCCTGTCGGCAGATGTGTTGACGGTAGGGCCGGACTTGACGCTGGCGCTATCGTCCGGCGTGAATGGCCGGTCTGATCCACAATTCGATACTGAGGTATTTGCCAACGCAGGCGCGTCGGTGTTCGACCCTCTGGTTGCTGCGGATGTGGCGGCGCAGCTTACGCTGGAGAGCCTTCTCGCGCCTTCCCGTCTCAGCCGTGTATATGCTCAATATGCGCGGGACCCTGCACAGCTTGGTCTGAGTGAATTGTTCGACCGGCTGCAGAGCGGCGTAATCGACCGGCATAGTACGGCGGTCGAACGGCGGATTGCGCAGCGCACTATATTGTCGATCGCCAAGGCCAGACGGTCACCTGCAACCTCTGTCGACGTCGCTGTCATTCTCGACGAACGCCTGCGCCGCATTGCCGATCAATTTTCCCGCGCCAAGGGTAAAAGTGAAGATGTGGCATGGCAGCATGGAATTGCCGCCCTCCTCAACAATGAGTCCGCATTGGCGCAGGAAATCAGCAAGGGCAGCCGTCCGGAACCTGTCATTCCCCCTGGCATGCCGATCGGTGGGGAAACGGGCTGGTTCGACGAGAACATCTGAGCGTTTGCTAACGGACCGAACACGCGACCTCCTCTCCGATCGGTGGGGGACGTCAGAGGTTTTCGTCAGCCTGTGGAAGATATTGGGTCGCCGGGAGACCGCATGTCATGCGCTGTTCCGCCAGGTCATTGTCAGGCTGGAGGTTGCCGGCCTGATGCTTGACTTGCCTGTAATAGCGTCGGCGACCATAGTTTCATTCATGGATTTGGATGACCAGTTGCGCCGTTATTTTGGCAGCGCAGACCTTATGGCATTGCCGGTTGCCGCCCTTGAGGCTGGTCTGGACCGCGCCAGGGTGGACTTTGGGTTGGAGAAGGACCCCGCCCGCCGCTTCGCGTTGTGGACTTTCTTATATATGCTTGACGCTGCGCCAGACTTGGATGTCGCCTTCAAAAGCGACGGGGAACGCGACGCTGCTCGGACCTTCATGGATATGGTGGACAAAGCGGGCGAAGGCTGAAATTAGCCGCCTTTTATCGGGCTTGCAGCACCAATCAACGTCGTCCAGGCGCGGCATAGCGAAGGGAGCAAGAAATGAAGACTGTCATATGGGATCAGGCGGCGACCCTGATTGATCTGGATGGGAAGGCGCCGCTCATTTCCACCTTGCGGGAATGTGTGCGGCATTTCGCCGTGATGAAATCGACCGCCCGCGCCGAAGCTCGCGTCCTTCTGACGCAGCCGACATTTCGTGAGGGCCGCAAGACCCGGACCTGGATATTGGAACCGTCCGAAATCGAACAACTCACCCTGCTGCTTCGTGAGGAGGAAGCATCAGCCTAGTCTTGATTATCTAATTGATATGTCTATATATTTGCTATGATTTCTATCGGATAGCTCCGATGTAACAGGAAGCATAAGGCGACAAACGCGCTGCCTCGCGCTAATGCCGTCCTCATGAACCTGTCTCATTTTCGTCTGATTGCCGCCTGGGCGACGGTTGCGATCTTCCTGATCGCCGGTCCGGGCATGGTTGCAAATCCCCATCCGCTGGTGGCGGTATCGCTGTTCGTCTGGTTGCTTGGCGTCGTCCTTTGGGCAGCCTTTGGTGTGGTCCACGAAGCCGAAGAAGTGGCGGAACGCCTCGGCGAACCCTTCGGTACGCTGGTCCTTACGTTGTCCATCGTGATTATAGAGGTCGCTCTGATCGCCGCCGTCATGCTCGGAACCAAGGGTGTGCCGACATTGGGCCGGGACACCATGTTCGCCGTGCTTATGATTGTTCTGAATGGCGTAGTGGGCCTCGGCCTGTTGCTCGGCGGTCTGCGTTTTCACCAGCAAAGCTATAATCTGCAGGGCGCCAGCGCCTATCTGTCAGTGATCATCCCGCTGACAGTGATTGCGCTGGTCCTGCCTAATTTTACGACCTCTACCGGGACGGGAACGCTGTCCCCGGTTCAGGCGGGCTTCTTCTCGCTTTTCACGGTAGGACTTTACGGCATTTTCCTGTGGTTGCAGACTGGCAGACACCAGGGCTTCTTCACCGCCACGGATGACGGAGCCGGTGGCGAAATAGGCTTGCCCTTGCCGCACACCCATCCAGAAGGCGGGTCGACAAGAACCCATGTCATCCTGCTTTTTGCCAATATCTTGCCGATCATCATATTGTCCAAGAGCCTCGCCAAGCTTCTGGATCATGGAATCGCGGCGCTTGGCGCGCCCGCCGCGCTAGGCGGTATCATCATTGCGATGATCGTGTTCACGCCGGAGGGCATATCCGCCCTAAAAGCTGTCGCGGCCAATCAACTGACGCGCGCGATCAACCTGTGCCTGGGCGCGGCGACCTCCACGCTTGGGCTAACGGTTCCAGCCGTCTTGATCATAGGCTTGCTGACGGGGCAGCCGGTCATTCTTGGCCTGTCGGCTGCCAACATGGTGTTGCTGGTCGTGACGTTGATCCTTAACACCCTCACATTTTCAGGCACGCGGACGACCATGCTGGAGGGCGCGGTCCATCTCTCCTTGTTCTTCGTCTTTCTGGTTTTGATATTTAGCCCCTGACAGGTGGTTTAACGGTTCGCGATCAGCAACGATGTCGGCCCGACCCGTATCTGGCGACGGCCGTTAACCCCTCAGCGCATCTGCGGAGACAGCGATTTGCGTTGACGGTGCGGAGATCATAGACATCCGGTTCGGGCTGGTTGGCCGTTCATGATGAGTTTGATGAAAACGAAGCACAAAATTGCGGATGGCGTTCCGTCGTCACTCAAGCGGCTGACGTCGAAAGGTGAGCGGACCCGCACAACCATTCTCGACGCTGCCGAGCGTCAGTTCGCTGCGCGCGGTTATGATGGCGTTTCTCTGCGGCAGATTATGGATGAGGCCGGTGTGCAGATGGGCCAGCTCCAATATTATTTCCCCTCAAAGGAGGAGGTGTTCGTCGGTGTTCTCGATCGCAGGATCGAGGAAGTGATGATCGTCTATGGCCGTTCCGTCGAGGAACTCGAACGGCTTGAGGCGGCGGGGGATGTGACATTGCGTGTCATCATGCGCGCGGTGATGGCCATTTCACGCGCCTGGCTGAGCGAGGATGATATCGGTCGCCATCGTTATCTTCGCGTCCTTGGCCTTTCCACAATGAACTTCAATCAACCTGAATATGTGCGGCGGCACAGCCGGGTTTTTCACCCCCTCAACAATCGCGTTGCCGCAGCAATCGGGCGTCTTTTCCCCGATGTGCCGGAGGCAAGGGTGCTGGATGCCTATCATCTGATAGAGGCCAACCTTCTTTCACTCTACGTCAACATTGATTCCGTTCTTGCCCGTCGCGGCGAATTGCGCACCGGCGAAGCCGTCGAGCGGATGTATGATGAACTTGAGACTTTCCTGGTCGGCGGCGTCGAGCGCCTGCTGCGCGCACCTAGCACATTAGGTAGCTAGCTCTTTCCAAAAAATGGTGCGATTGCACTAAATATGGACAGGCCAAAGGCTTGTTCCAGATGGAAACGGTGCGCCGTCGCCATTGAATCGACCGGTCATCGCGCCGGCAAAATCGGCTTGCCGATATAAAATTGGGAGAAAAAGGATGTTGGGGAAATTCAGGACCCTTCGCGCCATATTGTCGTGCAGCGTGCCGCTCGCTCTGATCGGCATACCGCAGGCGGTTGCGCAAACTGCCGAAGCCGACGATGCCGCTGGCGCTGGACAGATTGAGGATATCGTCGTCACGGCGCAAAAAAGTGCGCAAAACCTGCAGACTGTGCCGATTGCGGTCACAGCCATTAGTGGCGACACGCTCGCTCGTACGCAGGTCACCAACATCCAGGCGCTGGCGAACGCCATACCGAATGTGCAGATCAACAGCTTCTCCAACTCCCCCGATTCCGCCGTTTTCACGATCCGGGGCGTGGGTGTGAACGACGCCGATCCCTATGTTGGCACGACCGTATCGGTGGTGGTTGATGGCGTGCCCGTCGGCGTCAATACCGCGGCCCTGCTATCCCTTTTCGATATCGAGCGCGTGGAAATATTGCGCGGGCCGCAGGGGACGTTGTTTGGCGCGAACACCACGGGCGGCGTCGTCAATGTGATCACCAAGCAACCGACCGGGAAATTCGGCGGAGAGGCGCAGATTGTCTACGGCAACTATAATCGCCTGGATATCAACGCCGCGATGAATTTCCCGATCACCGAAAATCTTGCGGGTAAAGTCAGCGTTCTGCACACGGGTTCGGACGGGTTCTTTCGCGATACCCAGGATAATCGCCGTTTGGGCAAGCGCGATATGACGTCGTTGCGGGGATATCTGAAATATTCCGTGGGCGATTATGACGCGACGTTGATCGCCGGATATGATCGGAGCCGCAACGACTCCCAGACCGGTGTGATGATTGCGGGGCCGGGCGAGCTGTTTTACACGCCAGGCGAAACCGATCAGGGCATCAATTTCAGGCGTGGGCAGAGCCTCGACCAGCCCAATTTCAATAACCGGGACAGCTATAACGGGACGCTCACGCAAAATCTGAAAACCGGCATCGGCGACGTGGTTTCGATCACCAGCTATCGCGAATATAAGAATGATCTCTACAGCGACGATGACGGCGTATCCGCCATATTGCTGCAAACCCATCGCACGTCGAAACAGCACCAATTTTCTCAGGAATTGCGCCTGCATGCCGACCTGACCGACCGGATCAGGATGATCCTGGGCGGCTTCTATTTCAAGCAAGCCTATGACCTGCAGCAGGAAGGCAAGCTTGACGGCTTTGCTCTTGGCCTGGGGCAGCCGCAAACCCAGCATCAGAAGAACTGGTCGATTTCGGGCTTTGCGCAATTCTATGCCGATCTGACCGATACGCTGCGCCTGCAGGCAGGTCTGCGTTACAGCCACGAAAAAACGACCGCTACGTCGACCACGGCGAACACCTTTACCACGGTGCCGGGCGGCTATTCCTCCTTTGATGACCCGTTGATCCCCGGTTCTCTGATTGTGGCCAATGGCAGCAAGGCCTGGGATAATGTGGGTTACAAGGTCGGTGTCGACTGGCAGGCCACATCGGGCACGCTGCTTTATGGCTATTATGCCCGCGGCTTCAAATCAGGCGGCTTTACCGGCCGCATCGCCGTTGCAGAGGATATCGGGCCGTTCAATCCCGAACATCTCGACACATTTGAACTGGGCATAAAGTCCGATCTTCTGGACCGGCATCTGCGCCTGAACCTGGCGGCATTCTATAATAATTACAATAATATGCAGGTCACTCAGAACCTGACTTATCCCAGCGGGGCCAACAGCGCCGCGATCCGCAATGCTGGCGGCGCAAAGACCAAGGGCGCTGAGCTGGAGATTACCGCCCTGCCGGTTGAAGGCGTCACACTGACCGGGTCGCTCGCCTATCTCGATGCCTATTACACCACCTATGATACGTTCGTTCTGGACGGCGCGGGCAACACGGTGCCGGTCAGTTTCGCTGGCAACAGGCTGATGAATGCGCCGAAGTGGAATGCCACCGTCGGCTTTTCAATCCGGCAACCAGTGGGCGGCGGATATGTCACGGCGACCGGCCAGTATAGCTACACCAGCAGCAAATATACGGCCTTCACCGGCAAGCCGGAGGAATTGGTCGCGCCGATCAACTTGGTCAACGCCACGCTCGGCTGGGCGCCCGACGGCGAAGCCTGGTCGGTGGGTCTGTGGTCCCGCAACCTGTTCAATGAAAAATATTATGGTCAGAAACTCAACCTGACCGGAATCGGCACTTTGGCGTCGCTCGGCAATCCCCGCGAGTTCGGCGTCGATTTTAAGGTGCATTGGTGACTGGTCCCGGCCGGAGGAACACCCTCCGGCCGGGCCTTTTTCCATTTGTTCTTACGCTTACCGGAGGAGAAGTTCCGCCATGATCGCTATCCCGCTCGAAGACCGGATAGGTCTGCAGGACCTGATGACCGCCTATTGTTATGCGGTCGACAAGCTGGACGATGTTGCTGGCCTGTTGTCGCTATTCACCCCGGACGCGGTGCTCGACTTTACGGCGATCGGCCTGCCGCTGATGCATGGGCATGGCGAGATCAAGGCGTTCTTTGATCGCGTGTTCGCAGATATGAGCCATCATTCCCACTATATCAGCAACTTCCGGCCTATCCGCTATGACGGCGCAAGCGGGGCGATGACGGCCTATGTGGTGGGCCTTGGCCGGGCCAAGGACGGGAACACTGTTGAGGTGAACGTGCAATATACGTTCGACGCGGTGAAGACCGGCTCTGGGTGGCTGTGCACCCGATATTCGATGTTTGCAATGATGCCGCTGCCCGGATCGCTTGCCGAAATCCACGGCTAGCTTTTCCCTTCTGCAAGGAGGCCCCTGATGGCCACGACAGCCAATACCCGCCCGACCTATCCTACGCATCCCGATGCGGCGCAGCCCGCTCCGCGCGGCGACGCGATTACCGGCGACCGTTACTGGTCGAAGGATTTCGCGGATCGCGAATGGGAGCATTTGTGGAAACGCGTCTGGCATGTCGGCGGCCGGGTTTCTCAACTGGAGGAAGCCGGCGATTTCATCGTCCACAATTTCCGCCATGAATCGGTGCTGATCGTGAAGCAGCAGGATGATAGCATCCGCGCATTCTTCAACGTCTGCATGCACCGCGGGAACCGGCTGGTGAACGTGAGCGAAGGCGCTGTCAGCGGCGCATTCAGTTGCCCCTATCATGGGTGGAAATGGAATATCGACGGCCGGCTGGACTGGGTGCAGGACCCGGAAGATTTTGCGCAGGGCGACCCGTGCGGAAAGCTGCGCCTAAAGGAACTCCGCTGCGAAACATGGGGCGGGTTTATCTTCTGGTCGTTCGATCCCGATGCAGGGCCGCTGCTCGATTTTCTCGATCCTATTCCCACGCTGTTCCAGGGCCGGGACCTGGAAAACTATACGCGGGTCGTCTGGCGCACGTTGCGGGTCAATACCAATTGGAAATTTGCTTCCGACAATTTCAATGAAGCCTATCATATCCCGGTCGTGCACCCCCAGTTCATGCCCATGATCGACGACCATTATTCGACGACGATATTCGAGATGTACCCCAACGGGCACAACCGGATGATCGAGAAGCTGCAGCCTTCGAGCCGCTATCCCGATGCGCAGCAGGTCAAGCCGCTCTGGGCGTCGCTGTTGCAGGAATGGGATATCGATCCGGCAGACTATGAAGGCCGCGCCCAGGAGGGAAGGTTGGCGCTGCAGCGTGCGCGTCGCGCTTTGGGTCCGGCGCGGGGCTTTGAATATTTCGACCAACTGACCGAGGATGAGCTGACGGACCAGATGCATCACACCTGCTTCCCCAACCTCACCCTGACTGCGACACCCGAAGGATTGCACGTATTCCGCACGGAACCCGATGCAGACGATCCGAACTGGTCGACATTCGATTATTGGTATCTGGTGCCCCATGTGAAGGGTGCGCAAGAGGTCGCCACGCTGTACGGCATGCGTCCCTATCGGGAAGCCAGTCAGGAACTGGGCAGTTTCGACGATTATCAGGCAACGATCGCGCAGGGCGACTTTCTGACGCAGGACCTGTCGCTCGCCGAAACGCAACAGCGCGGCCTTCGCTCCATGGCCTTTGGGGACTGCTATCTTGCAGGGCAGGAGGCGCGGGTGCGCCGCTTCCACGAGGTTATCAACGATTATCTGGAGGGGCGGCGCTGACCCGCCCCACTAGCGAAGATCATAAAGAGGATGATGAAGCGTGGGACGCATTGAAGGTAAGGTTGCCGTCATTACCGGCGGCGCGTCTGGACTGGGCGCGGAGGACGCCAGGGTCCTGGCGCGTGAGGGCGCAAAGGTTGTCATCACCGACGTACAGGACGAATTGGGCGCGAAGGTCGCGGCGGAAATTCCCGGCGCGATCTATCTCAACCATGACGTGCGCAGTGAAAGCCGTTGGGCCGAAGTGATAGCGGAGGCGATCAAGGCATTCGGCCGCCTGGATATATTGGTCAACAATGCCGGAATTGTGCGGTTCGGCTCCGTCGAGGATATGTCTTACGCGGACTATAAGTTGCAAGTCGATGTGATGCTGGACGGGACGTTCCTAGGCTGCAAGGCCGCAATTCCGTTCATGACCAAGGGCGGTGGCGGTTCGATCATCAACATGGCTTCGATTGGCGGGATCAAGGGGATCAGCGCCATTCCCGCCTATGCCGGAGCCAAGGGCGGCATCATCGCCATGACCCGCAGCATAGCCGTGCATTGTCAGGAGAAACGCTATCAGATCCGGTGCAATACGATCGCGCCAGGCGGAATAGAGACGCCGATGACGGCGCAGGCAGTCTCTGAACTGGATGAAAACGACCCCGGCCTTGAACAGAACCGCGCTCTCGGCATGGGGAAGCCCGAAGATGTGGCCAATCTGGTCCTGTTCCTGGCCTCGGAAGAATCGCGCCACATCACCGGCACGACGATCACGGTCGACAATGCCGAAACCATCCGGTGACGGGGCGGTAAAGGCGGGGCATGAACGATTGCGCGGGTTTGGTTCGATTGCGCTCCCGCTGGTTTGGATGAGCATGATCCCGGCGAACTAACTAGCCAGTCGTCCCGGGCTTGGTGTCTTTCACGCCAATAATCAGGCCATCTTTCACCCATCGCCCAAGCATTTCTCCTGCGCGCGGTACGCCTTGCTTCTCTCCATGTTGGGCGACCAGATCGTTACAGACGGTCGCGAAACTTTGACCCGCGGCCATGGCGTCGATCGCTGCGGCTTCGTCCGCTTCCAGAATACGGAAGCAGGATGTGAAGCCGGACCGCCAGACGAGGACATGGGACGGCGTGGGCAGGGTTATGGCGTTTGGCGGCTCCTGCGCTGTGGCCAGCGCTGACCATATGGCCGGGGCGTTCGTGCCCATGCCGCGCGATCGCATGTTCGGCATGAGTAGAAGAACCGCGTCCTCCCACATCACGTCCGCGAGCGCGCTTGGCGGCATTGGATCATGGTCCGGTCCGACAAAGGCATCCGCCAGCGCGACCTCCAGCCATGCCAATTCGGCGATTTCTGGGCTGTCGCTATGGATATCCGTCAAGGTCGAAGGGAAGCTGGACGGGTAGGCGTCAAGCGTCCATGCATGCGGCGGCCTGCGGTCGATATGCGTAGCCGCAGCGGCGAAGAACGCCTCATCGCCAATCCAGGCGCGGAGCTGTTCACAGGTGGAGGCAAGGCAGTCGATCAATTGAGCGCGATAGGTGTTCTGATATACCCTCAGACCCGGCGTCGCCGAATTACCAAAACTCTCCGTGACGACAAGGGACTCCTGTTGCAGGCGATCGCGAAAATCGCGCTGCATCGCGAGCAAACTCATGCCGCCCTCCGTGATGGCTGGACCGCGCGGGCGATGTCGAGTTCCATCAACAATGTTTCCAGCGGCGGGATGTCGTCATCACGTTCGATCATCGTCGCGACCGGACCCAGCCGATCGAGAGCGCGGGCATAGAGCGCCCACACGGATTCCGGCACGGGCCTGTCATGCGTATCGACCAGTAGTTCTTTGCCCTGACTATGTCCTGCAAGATGTATTTGGCGGACATGGGCAGCAGGAATGCCATGCAGATAGTCGATGGCGTCGAAGCCGTGATTGGCTGCGCTGACGACTATGTTGTTGACGTCCAGCAGCAATTCGCACCCTGTGCGCGCGCATAACGCATCAAGGAATTGCCATTCGGTCATCTCCGAATCTGCAAAGGCGATATAGCTTGACGGGTTTTCAATCAGCATGGTGCGGCCCAGCATATCCTGCGCCTGCGCGACATTGGCGCAAACGCAGTCGAGAGCTTCCTGCGTGTACGGCAGGGGCAACAGGTCGTGCGACTGGAAACCGTCTATTCGCGTCCAGCACAGATGATCCGAGACGAAGATCGGATCTATTTCATCGACGAGCTGTCTAAGCCGCGTCAGATAGCGGCGATCCAGACCATCGGCCGATCCCACCGACATTGATACGCCATGCAGGGCGACGGGATAACGATCGCGCACGCGCCGCAGAATGTCGAGCGGACGGCCGCCATCAATCATGAAGTTTTCAGAGATGACCTCGACAAAATCGACGGGCACCCGCCGCTCCAGAAAATCCTGATAATGCGGCTTGCGCAGGCCGAGGCCATAGCGGGAAATTTCGGGCTTGGTCATGGATCGTTCCCCGAAGGTCGGGATCCGGCCAGAGGGCGGCCGGATCCCGTCGCGTCACTTGGGTTCGGTAAGGCTGCCGCCCGCGGCTGCGCAGGCCTTCGTGGTCAGAACCTTGAAGCCCTGGCCCTTGCATTCATTCTGGCCTTTGCACTCGTTCTTGGCCGTTTTGCAGTCCGATGTGCCCTTGCAGCTATTGATGCCGTAGCAATGGACTTCCTTGGCACCATCGGCGGCGAAAGCCGGGGCGACGGTTGCGCTGGCGGCGATGGCGACAAGGGCGGCCGAGGCCGCGTAACCTGCGCCGGATGCGATGCTGTTCATAGTCATTCTCCTGTGGATGCCCGATGTATGGCACTGGGATTTCGGAGTTTGGCCGGCAGCGGTTACGCGGTCCGGCAAATTTTCTTACCAACGCAAAACGCGCGGTCCCAGAAGCGCGCCGATGCCGGCCGCCAGCACTATGCCCAACGTATACCATGTCAGGACAAATATCGCGGAGACTTCGGGGCAATGGAGGCAATAGAGCGTTGCCGCCCACGCACCCGCAGCCAGCCCGGCGGTGCCGCCTGCCGCCCGCAACCGCGTGGGCGCAAGCCTGCGGAAAGACCAGAGAAAGCCGATGAAGATCGGCGCCGACAGCAGAAGCACCATCAGCGAACATATCCTCCAGCTATGGCCCAGCCACATTGCCAGCCAATCGGCGGACGGCGTACGCGCCAACTCGACAGCGCCAAATCCCGCCAGCGCGGCCAATGGCAACACGACAAGCCACAGGGATGGGGGACGTGCGCCATCAGGCCGCGCCAGCCGTGCGGTCGCCCATATGGCGATCGTGCCGAGCGAAATGGTGTAGGTCCATTTCATCCAGAAATTGAAACCCCGCATTGCAAGATCGAGGTCGGAGCGAAGCCCCAGCATCAGGGCGATGACAATGATCGTCACCATCCCGCCCCCGATAAGGCCAACCGCCAGACGCCAGCCAACGGCGTTGCGGCGGACGGGGGGGACATTCTGCGTCAGGCTTTCGATAAGCGCTTCAGTATTCATTACGCATCTCCCCGGATGCGCGCCGCCAGCGCCTTGATCCCGCGATGAACCGATACTTTGATATCGGACTGGCCAATGCCGGCCCGGTCCGCCGCCTCAGCGACGCTAAGGCCGTCGATATGGGTTGCGCGGATCGCATGCGCTTGCTTCGCGGGTAGCGTATCGAGCAAGTGGTCCACATCCAGGCGGGCGATGCTCGATGCCTCGAAATCGTCCGCCAGGGCCACATCCTCTATATCGTCCATTGCGACTGTGCGGCCGTTTCTGCGGAAATGGTCGATCATCTTGTAACGGGCGATGGCGAACAGCCATCCTAAAAAAGGGCGGCTCACATCATAGGTGGCCCTTCGGGTATGAACGGCGATAAGCACTTCCTGCACAAGGTCCTCGACAAATTCCGCCTGGGAGCCGCAACGCCGCTGATAGAAGACGCGCAGCAGCGGAACGATTGCGCGAAGCAGCGACGCGTGGGCGGCGGCGTCGCCACTAAGGCCGCCGATCATCCATTGCTTCAACTGATCCTCACCGGCTTTCATGCGCGCTCCCGTCATCCATTCGGCCGAGGCGGCGCCCAGGTTACAGCCTGGCCGGCGAGGATGCGAAAATTCTTTTCTGTAACCGCGTCGCCTTGCGCTTCGAAAAGGCCATCGTGACCGCAATAGCCCCCATCGGTCACCGCGCGGCGGACCATTTACCGGCCGCCTCGCGAAGGGCGCGCCTTTCAATTGGAGAATAGGAATGACATCCACACATGCGGCCATCGCCGCCTCTCTGGCGCTGGCTTTCGCCGGCAACGCTACCGTTTCGCACGCGGCCGACACCGCCAAGATGGAGAAATGCTACGGTGTTTCCCTTGCCGGCAAAAACGATTGCAAGGCAGGCGCCGGAACGAGCTGCGCAGGCACCTCCAGAACCGATTATCAGGGCGATGCGTGGAAGCTCGTCAAGGCAGGAACCTGCACGCAGATCAAGACGCCCAAGGGGCCGGGATCGCTGACGCCAAAGGTTTGACCGTAGCGCGCCCGTACGGCCCGCTCGCTGTACGGGCGCGACGCTATCCGTCCGAAAAGGATGACATCATGCAATCATTTATCGATCTCTATGATCGCGGGAGCAGTGCGGCCCGCTTCATCCTGCCAACCAGCTTTCTACTGCTCGTCGACCGGCTCGGTATTGCGGCAGTGTTTTTTCTATCCGGGCGGACGAAGGTGGAAGGCGTGTTGACCATCACGCCGGGCACCTACGATCTGTTTCGTACCGAATATGCCCTTCCGCTCATCCCGCCGGAGATTGCGGCGCACGCAGCAACCTATTCCGAGCACATCTTCCCGATCCTGCTCGTGCTTGGGCTTTGTACGCGGGGCGCGGCCTCGGCGTTGTTGGCCATGACGCTGACCATCCAGCTATTCGTCTATCCCGACGCATGGCCGACGCATCTGAGCTGGGCGGGACTGATGCTGCCGCTCGTTGCCCTGGGTGGCGGCCAATGGTCGCTCGACGCGGTCCTCCGGCGGAGGATCAAGGGGAATGCGAGATGGCCTGCAGAGAGCCTTGCTTAACTCGACGATCTGGCGATTGTATCGACCGGATGGGTCGATCCGCCTGGATAGCGGCTGGTTGCCTTCAGGGGGCAGGTCTGGGAGGAACCGGATAGACGATGAAGTCGGCTGCCCGGTCGATCACCGGAGCCGGACCGGCCTTGGCGGCCATATGCTGGAGAATGGTGATTGCCTCTGGCTTGAGCGGCAGCGGATGCTCCAGCGGGTGCGTTGCCGCCTCCATTGGATAATCCTGTCCGGGCGTGGTCGTCATTTCAATATGCGCGCCAAGCAATGCGCGGACCGGATGCTTGGCGGCGAAGGCGGCAAGGCGGTCGGCGCTAGCGCGGAACTCGCCGAACTTGTCGATCGGCACGTAGAGCCTTCCCGGATACAGCATATCGCCGGAAAACAACAATCGCGTCCGGCCGTCATAGACCATGATGTGCGCAGGCTCATGGCCGGGCGTGGGGATGATGTCGAGAATGCGGCCGCCCAGGTCGAAGCGGGCAATGTCGCGCGGCCAATCGCTGATATGGAAATATGCCGCGACGTCCTTCGGCGTCAGGCCCACAATGTCCGTGTCGGGCCGGTCGCGGAATTCGTCGTCCCCGGCATGATGATCGCCATGGCCATGCGAGTGGGCAATGATGAGAAGAACCTTGGCATTATCATGCTTGGCCCGCCAGTCATCGACCAGCCGATCAATGGCTGGACGGATTTTAAGCCCGCCCGCTCCGCTGTCGATCAACAGCGCGCGATCCTTCCCGAAGATCAGATAGAGAAATGGCGCCTCGAAATTGGTTTTGACGGACTGGCGGATGACGAACGTGTCTGCGTCGATCGATTGTATCTGGGTCTCCGGTTCCGTTGCCGCCGTCCCGTCGATCCAATGCTCGAACTGAGGCGTCACCGGCGCAGGCGCTGCCGCTCCCAAGAGCAGCACCCCGCCAATCAATGCGGCATAGAGAGGCTTGGCGGCAAGACGGCGGATGGCGTGAAGCAATGCGGTTTCCCCCTATCGCCACCATATGAATTATTACTGCCTGAGCAAGCCGGCAAGGGATGGCGGGGGCCGGATCTACGTCGACATCCTGAGCGGCAGGGGCGATTCTTCCCAGGATGCGATGCGCATGCGACTCTGCGCCATGCCCGCACCGGTTACAAAGAGCGATATGGCTCCAGAAAACGCCGATTTCCGCTATTCCCGGGACATCAGCAGATATCCGGGAAGAAAATGGTGCCCCAAGGCGGACGAAAGCGATGAATATGAATCGCCGCTTCTACTACGCTAAGGCCGCATTTCTCCGTATCGCGCCGCCGACCGTCGCCATCAAATACCTCAGAATGCTATGATGTAAGGCGGGCCGAATGGCAGATTTCGGCAGAAGATCTCCTGAAGCGGGCCTTCGCTGCCAGCCCACTCATCGGTAAAGGTCAGTCGGCAAAATCGCCAGCCTTGATGCGCGCCGTCACGCCGCGGATACGGCGTTCAAACGCGTGAACCATAATCTCGCTGGCCCGCTCCACAGGGCGCGCGAAATCGGCGTCGTCCGGAAACTGGAGTAGAACCGCGTCATGGACCGGCAGCGTGACCGGCTCGACCCCGAAGTCGGCGATGATAGCGATTAGGGCTTCCTTGAATATCAGCGAGGCGGTCGATTGTACGGGCTGATTTAACGCCCAACGCTCTTCCTTCGGTGATAGCCGATCGCCTGTGGTGGTGCGCAGGCGCCGATTTCCAAAGAGGCTCGCGACATTACCATTCGTCAGAAGGGACTCCTGCTGGCGGACCCGATAACGCGCGAGATCGGGGAAGGCCTGGAAGAAATCGGATATCCTAGCGGCATACCCATCGCGCTCGGCGCCAGTTGCGTCACTCCCGGCGAGCATCGAGGCGATCCCGCGAATAATGAAACGTGACGTCTGAACCGCAAAGGGGTCCGGCGCATAAGCAAGTAACGAGACCTCAGTCATAGTCGCGCTCCGTATCGAGCACGCTGGTGATCGATACCGGAAGTGGTGGCGCAACAAAACGCCCTGACGGTTCAGCCCCTTATAAACGTTTTTCAGATCGTCGCGCAGGCACGGTCGCACATGATCGCGGATATGGGGCGTGAAATGCAGCTCCTGGATCGCGAGCATCGCGATGCGGTCCTTCTTGCTGCCGAACGCGTCAGCGTAGAGCGTCGCTCCACATCGTGTCGCGCAGTCCGGTTGGTCGCGCACGACTGTTATCGCATACGCTAGTGTCGCACTTCTCCGCCTTGCTCCGCCGATTGGCGCCGTGATGCGCCTGGTCATGATCGAAAGGCAACCGCAAACTGTTAATTCTCAGTGCAGAGCTCTTGGGAAGGTCCACTGCGTCAGTTGCCAACAGTATGATCTAATGTTAGCCGCAGCGGCATGAGTCTGCGTGAGAAACAAATGATTGAGCGGCGCCATCGCATCCTCGATGCAGCCGAGAGATTGATCCGAAAAACGGGCGGAACCGATTTTTCCGTGCGGACGCTTGCCAGTGTCGCTGAAGTGGCCCCTGCAACGCCATTCAACCTTTTTTCGTCAAAGGAAGCATTGCTTTATGCTCTGCTCTCGCGAAGTCTCGACACCATCATTTCAGAAGGCTTGAAATTCAAAAGCCCGAATCGGCTCTTTCACATAGTCGAAGCCGCCACGAACGCTGTCGACATGTTTGCGCGTGATCCAGAATTCATGCGCCCGCTCTATCGCGTTCTCCTTGGCGTCAGTGATGATGTGCACCGGCCCAGATTCATGGAACGCTCGATCGGCTATTGGAAGACAGCGGTTGCGACGATCCCCGACCAGAAGCTGCTGTCGACGGAACGGCAACGGAACTTTCTGACAGCCGCTATTCAGGCGCAATTTCTCGGTTTACTCGAATTTTGGGTACATCAGGAATTCGACGACGATACGTTCCGCCAACACTCGGTTTATGGCGTGCTCTCCAACATAATGGGATTGCTGGATTCCGAGAACAAGGAGCAAATGCTGCCTCTTTTTCAAAAGGTCATCGAAGGACTGCAGCATTTCGAATGGTGATCTAAAGCTGGCACTGAGGGAAGCGGTCGATCGCGTCGAGATCGCTAGGGTCCGGACCCAATAAATTGGTTTCCTTGGACGCAACACCGTGATTCATTGCCTCTGTGAGGAGGCGGTGAGATGTCCGATTTCTTTTGGTTTTCCGACGCGCAATGGGAGCGGATTGCGCCGCTTTTGCCGACGGATGTGCGAGGCAAGAAGCGTGTCGATGATCGCCGGGTGCTGAGCGGGATCGTCCATGCGCTGCGCTGTGGCGGTCGCTGGGCGGACTGCGCCGATGTCTACGGGCCGAAGAAAACACTCTACAACCGTTTCGTCCGCTGGTCCGAGCGCGGCATTTGGGAAGGCATCTTCAGCGCGCTCGCAGGGGCCGAAGATGCGCCGGACCGGCTGTTCATCGACAGCAGTTGCATCAAAGTCCACCGCTGCGCGGGCGGCGGAAAAGGGGGGCCTTGGCTCATGGTATCGGCTTCACCAAAGGCGGGCGCAACACCAAGCTCCATGCCGTCTGCGACGCGAAAGGCCGTCCCGTCGTCCTGATCCTGACGCCCGGGAACGTCCACGATTGCAAGGTCGCCAAGCGCTGCATCGAGGCGATGCCGCCTTCGGCCAAACTCGTCGCCGACAAGGGCTATGACAGCCAGGCCCTGCGCGAGTGGCTCGACGAGCGCGGCACCGAGGCCGTCATCCCACCCCGCAAGAACCGCAAAATCCAGTACGACTACGACAAGGCCATCTACAAGCAGCGCAATGTCATCGAGCGCATGTTCTGCCGCCTGAAGGACTGGCGGCGCATCGCCACCCGCTTCGACCGAAACGTCAAAAACTTCATGAGTGCCATCGCCCTCGCCGCCGCCGTCATCTGGTGGTTGTGAGTCCGGACCCTAGAAATGGCTCTTGCTATAGGTCCTTACCGCACCTCTGAAATCGCCTTTCTGCTCGAGAACCACACCGGGATTCCCCCTCCGGACACCTGTCGGGCGCGATGATCCACATCGCCGCGACAGAGGCCGCGTTCTTACCCGATTGGGTGAGCTCCGCGCTATGATTTGCGCGGATAGTCGGAAGTTTTTCCCTCCCCGCCCGGCCATCGTACCGGCGTCGTCGAGGCAAAGACCTCTCCAACTTCACACTAGGGAGCAAGGTGAATCACGGTAAGCGCTGTGCTCAGGCCACGGCTGTCCAGGGCATGAGCTCGGCGAGGCGGTTGGCCGGGTGACCCTTAGCCAGAGCGACGAGAGTACGGTTCAGCCAGTCGTGCGGATTGATGCCGGACAGCTTGCAGTTCTCGATGAGTGTGGCGATCACCGCCCAGTTGTCGCCGCCTTCGTCTGAGCCAGCGAAGAGGGCGTTCTTGCGATTTAGGGCAAGAGGTCTGATCGACCGCTCGACGGTGTTCGTGTCTGCGCCTGCCGGTACAGGGGAACATGGTCGGCGTACTTCGATACCAGAACCTGGGCGATCAGCGCCTCGGTCGGAATGCCGCCCTCGACGATATGGGGCGGTGCCGGGGCTTGGACGACCGCACTCTCGCAAGAACGGCAGCCGTAGCGCGGGCGACGCGTCACAAGGACGCGAAAGGTGGCTGGCACGACGTCCAGGCGTTCGGAGACGTCCTCGCCGATCGCATGCAGCGCGCCGCCGCAGCACGGGCAGGCCTTGTCTTCAACATCGACCACCTGCTCGATCCGCTGGAGGTGGGCAGGAAGCGAGCCGCGGTTGGTCTTGCGCGGCTTCTCGCTTCGAGAGAACTGCGCGACCGCATCGCGGACCGCGCGGGCCTGCCCTAGCGCCGTCTCGACATCCTCCAGGCCAAGCTGGAGCTGGTCAGGATCGAGCTGCTCGGAACGCGGGCCGAACCGGTGGCGCATGAAGGCGTCGATAATCGCCTGTAGCCGCTCGATCTCTGCATCGGCCTCCCCCTTGGCGAGGGTCAGTTCCGCGAGTTGGGCATCCTTGGCGACCTGTGCCTCGGCAAGCATCCGGGACTGTTCGAGGACCAACGCGCGTAGCGTGACAACGTCCTCAGGCAGGTCCGCTTCGGTGAGCATGGAGAGAGTGAATCAGCAGGCGAAAGCCCCGTCAACCGGCAATCTGCGGCGCTTGTGGCCGGCGCCCACCATGTACCCGGCGCCAGTCCAAACCTTCTAGCAAAGCGCCAAGTTGGGCCGCCGTCACACGCATGACGCCGTCTTGTATCCCAGGCCAACGAAAGCCGCCCTGCTCGAGCTTCTTCGCCATTAGGCACAGCCCCGTGCCGTCCCACCAGATCAGCTTTATCCGGTCGCTCCGCTTCGCCCGGAAGACATAGATGACCCCGGAAAAGGGATCTCCGCCGTACTCGGCACCGACGAGTGCAGCCAGAGCGTCCGGGCCTTTGCGAAAATCCACTGGCCGCGTTGCGATCATGACGCGCGCGCCAACACCAGGTCCGATCATCGCGTCGCCTTGAGCGCTTCGATCACCGCGGTGATCAGCCCTTTATCGGTACCACGGGCGATCCTCACCGCTACACCGTCTATCTCCAGTTCGACCGCGCTCGGAGACGATCGGCGCCGACGCCGAGGACGCTTCGCCATGGGAACCACATCGCTCGGCGGCGACGGCTCGATCACTGCGGGAACGAAGAGAGGCGCGGGCGCCGGGGCAACTGGAAGTGTGAAACCTTGGGCTTCCATCTGCTTGCGCAGTTCACGGCGCCAAGTGAAAAGCTGCGAGGGGATCATGCCATGCCGCCGAGCAACGGCGCTGACGGACTCCTGGCCGGAGTAGCTCTCCGCAACGATCGAGAGCTTGACCTCAGGTGGCCAATCCCGACGCTTCCCCGCGCCGGTGAAGACCTCGAACCGCTGAACCCCGCTAGTGCCAGCATCGTCACATGACATCGTCATAGCACTAACGACCTCCGCCTGATCAAAGGCGGCGAAACTCGGCTAGGCGGCTCATACCCGCAAGGTGGGGCTCAGGCTCCGCTTACGAATCACGCGCATGTCGCGCGATTGGAAACGCCAAACGTCACCGTCGCGAACATAGCTGTCCACATAGCGCACCACCCCAAAGACGCTAACGCTGCCGACGACCAGTTCGAGATGGGCGCCGACGATGCCGGTGGCCCGGTCGGGCGATTCGAAACGGCACTGAACGTAATTCGGCGTGTGAACCGTCATCCCCATGTGCGACCGTGCGGATTTGATAAATTCGACGATCCCGTCACGGCCCTGCGCATTAAGCTGACCCGACGAACTGAACGTGGCATCAGCGGTAAAGCTCGCGGCCACGCCTTCCGAATCATCATCGTCCGATGCCACAAAATAGGAAACGACAAGGTCCGAGATCGCAATACGATCCTCAAGCCGGCGAATGCGCTGCTCAACGTCCATGTTTGGGGAGCACGTCAGATGCCCGCGCTTTTACACCTTCATCCCTTCGGAGGCGTTCCATCCGCAATATTGCGTAATTGATTTATGCATGGCGATTCCCTTCTGCCGCTTCCTGAACACTGCGTAACTCGCCCCCAAGCTACCATGGCTGCTGGATTTGACTCGGCGTCGAAGGCCCTTGCGTAGTCCATGAAATAATGTTAGATCACGATATATCAAATGCGGGTCGGCCGCGCCTTTGGGTGCCTCGAACAACCGCACAAACGTCATGTTCCTGGACAGGGCGCAAAGGAGAGAGGATGCCGGATGCATATCTCAGGAGGCTCTATCGCGTCCTCTCTCTCTCTCGCTCGTCCGGCATTGGTTCAGGAGCGCAGCCGCATTCGGCTTCGTGCCCCAGATCAGTGAACTTCGAGAAGGGAGCAAGCCCGCTCCCCAGTTATGGGAGGATGTATGAGGGACTATATTGGGATTTCACTCTATCGGGGGCACCGCTGTCGACGGGCTTCTCTTTTGCTGGCCACAGCGCTTGCCACCCTGTCCGGCCCCGTGCTTGCTCAGTCGGGAGGCAGCGGATCACCTGGTGAGCAAGAAGCGCAGGCACCGGCGGTTGCCGATCAGGATATCATCGTGACGGCTCGCCGGACCTCCGAACGTCTGCAGGACGTGCCGGTGGCCGTGACAGCTTTCGGCAACCGCGATCTGGTTGAACGGCGCATCTCCACCGAAAGCGATCTCCAGAGCGTTACGCCTGGCCTTACCGTTCGCCAGAACACGTCGTCCAATCAGCTGGGCCTTTCCATCCGCGGCCAGGCGGTCGACGCCTTTTCCTATTCCGCCCCTGCGGTTCTTGCCTATTTCAACGAAACCCAGGCTGGCGGCGTGACTTCGACCGCGTTCTTCGATCTCGAATCGATTCAGGTTCTCAAAGGACCGCAAGGGACATTGTTCGGCCGCAACGCAACCGGCGGCGCCGTCCTCTACAAGACGCGATCGCCAAGCAAGGACTTTGAAGGTTATCTCAGGGCTGGCTACGGCAACTATGACAACCGCGAAGTGGAAGGCGCGATCAACGTCCCGCTGGGCTCCTTTGGGGCGCTCCGTGTGTCGGGAAAGATGCAGAAACGCGATGGCTTCCAGCACAATCTTTATAATGGCGATCGCCTCAACAGCATAGATTCGCGTAATATACGCGGCAGTCTGCTCATCAGTCCGGATGGATCAGGCTTCGAGAACACGACCGTCTTCCAATATGGCAAATATGGCGGAAACTCGGGCGGCGTGAAAGTCCAGAACGCCTATGCGGCCGGTCAGACCAACAACGGCTATGCGCTCAATGCCACGGCAGCAGCGCTTTATGGACCGGGTTTCATCAATCTCACGACCGACCCGCGCGTGCGCCAGCTCGGCTTCGATGGAATCGCCGATTATATAAGCAAACAGAAAAATATCGGCTTCTATGACTTCTACAATGATGCCGATGGCCGCCATCGGGCGCGGCAATATATTGTCACCAACACCACGACCTATGAAGTCAGCGATGCGGTAAATTTCAAGAATATCATTGGCTATAACAATGTTGTTTCCCGCGACAAGTCGGATGCGGACGGCTCACCCTTCCAGATGGTGACGGCAGGCGTCAACGATTCCACTCCGTGGAACTATACCTATCAGACAGAACAGTTCTCAAACGAGTTCCAGGTCAATGGCAAGCTGCTCGACAACCGCCTGACCTATATCTTCGGACTGTTTGTCTCCCGCGAGACCAATGGGCAGATTGCCCGCTACAATGTCGGCGGAGACTATCCGGGCGGCACCGCTTCACCGCCGGGGCTGTTCCTTTATAATTTCGAAACCAAAGATACCTCGAAGGCCGTATTCCTGCAGGCGACATATGCCCTGACGGACCGCCTCAACTTCACGGCAGGCGGCCGCTACACATGGGAAAAGATCAGCATCCACCAGCGTCCCGGAGATCTCTATGGTTCGCTGGGCGTCGGGCCACGCTCCTCGAAATTCTCGAAGCCGAGCTGGACCGTCGGGCTGGATTACAAGGTCACGGACGATCTCCTCCTCTATTTCAATCATCGCGGTAGTTGGCGCACGGGCGGTTTCAACGGGACCAGCACCGATCTGGTCGGTGGCGTTCTCGTCCCCAACCAGTTCAAGCCGGAGACAACTTACGATTTCGAGATCGGTGCGAAGCTGGCGGGAAATCTGGGGCCGATACCGGCGCGCCTCAATATCGCGCTCTACGATCAATATGTTAAAAACGTTCAGCGCACCGTCTATATCGATATCACGGCTGTCAGCGGCAACGTGAACAAGGCCCGGGTGACGGGCGCCGAGATCGATGGATCATTCGACCTTACGCCCTGGCTGCAGGTTGGCGGTGCATTCACTTATACCCACGCACGATATACCGATCCGCAGGCGGTTGTCGCCGGTGTCAGCCTTCCGTTCGGCCCCTACGCCGATTCGCCCAAATATTCCGGATCGGCCTTCTTCCGGGCAAAGGCCGATCTGGCTAACGATGCCGGCGAAGTCGCGCTTCGCGGTGACCTCTATGCCCAATCGTCGACTTACTACACCAATCTTGCCGACACGCTTACTCCCGACACGAAATTGCCGGGCTATGGAATCCTGAACGGACGTCTCGAATGGAACAGGATCCTGGGTTCTGATGTCTCCGCCGCCGCCTATATCCGCAATATCACGGACAAGCATTACTATGCTGGCGGATTGGGCGTGGGTGCGGTGATCGGCGTCAACGGCACGTTGACGGGCACACCACGAACCTATGGCTTCGAGCTTTCGGTCAATTTTTAATGAAAGGGCCCGCGCCAACCCAGTCGGTGCTGGTGCGGGCCGCTGATGTCCAAAGCTTTCCCACTCGGTGCCGAAACGCCGAGTGGGGAGCTGTTGATAACGGGAACAGGTCGTGCTTGAGCGCCAATTTACCGAGGAACAAGAGCAATTCCGGCTCGCTTACCGCCGTTTCCTGCACGAAGAGATCTGCCCGCATATGGAGGCGTGGCGGCATAAGGGAATCGTGGACCGCGAGGCTTTCCGCAAGGCAGGCGCCAAGGGCTTCCTGATGATCTGGCCCGACGAGGAGCTTGGCGGGCTGGGAGACAGCGACTTCCGCTTCGAGCAGATCATCATCGAGGAGCAGCATTATGCGCTCGCCGCCGACTGGTTCGCACCGCTCCACAGCCGGTTGGTTGGCCCTTATCTGACGCGATTTGGCAGCCGCGAACAACAGCTGCGGTTCATACCGAAATGCGCAGCCGGAGAGGCCATCCTCGCGATCGCGATGACAGAGCCGTCCGCCGGGAGCGACATTGCCGCCATTCGAACGACGGCCTTGGAAGATGGCGATCATTTCGTGCTCAACGGCAGCAAGACATATATCTCGAACGGTATCAACGCCGACCTCATCATTGTCGCCGCGAAGACCGATCCCAAGGAAAATCCAAGACAGATCGGGCTGTTTGTGGTCGAACGCGGAATGCCCGGCTTCGAGCGCGGCCGCATGCTCGAAAAAATGGGAAACAAGGCCCAGGACACGGCGGAACTGTTCTTCGAGAATGTCGTGATTCCGCGCGAGAACGTCCTCGGAGACCCTAAGAAGGGCTTCCATTATCTGATGCAGGGTCTTGCGGAAGAACGACTGATCGGGTCCGTGGGTTTTCTCGCGGCTGCGCAGAAGGCGTTCGACCTTACACTTGAGTTCGTGCGCGAGCGCGTGGTGTTCGGGCGAAAGCTGAGCGAGATGCAGAATACTCAGTTCAAACTGGCAGGGCTTCGCACCGCGCTCGACATCCAGCAGGTCTATGTCGATCAACAGGTGGCGGCGCTGAACGCCGGCCAGCTTGCGCCCGTCGATGCCGCGAAATCCAAACTTGCGACAAGCGAACTGCTTGGCCGCGTCGTCGATGTGGGGGTACAGCTCCATGGCGGCGCCGGCTATATGGACGAATATCCTATTTCCCGGATGTATTGCGATGCGCGCGGTGCCCGTATCTACGCGGGAACATCGGAAATCATGAAGACCATAATCAGCCGGGATTTTCTTTCGGACGACTACGTTCCTTTCAATGACCGGCAAGGTTATTGAATAAATCGATTAATAGGAGACAATAATGGAGCTGGAAAACGGATTTTCGGCTGTAGTAACCGGGGCGGCTTCGGGACTGGGTGAAGCGACGGCGCGGCGGCTCGCTCATGCGGGAGTCAAGGTCGCGATCTTCGATCTCGACAAACAACGTGGACAGGCCGTGGCGGCGGACATTGGAGGCATCTACTGCCACACCGACGTGACGTCCGAAGACTCTGTCGCCGCAGCGTTCGCGCAGGCCCGCACGGCACATGGCCAAGAACGAATCCTCGTGAACTGCGCGGGCATCGCGACCGTCAGAAAAACCGTCGGCCGCAGCAAGGAAACAAGGCGCGCGGAACTCTATCCCGTGGCCGAGCTTGAGCGCGTGATCGCAATCAACCTTGTCGGTACATTCCGGTGCATTGCCCATGCCGCTGCGGGAATGCTGGAACTGCCGCCGCTCGCTGACGGAGAACGCGGCGTCATCGTCAACACATCGAGCGTTGCGGCCCAGGACGGCCAGATGGGACAGGTTGCCTATGCGGCGTCGAAGGCGGGCGTCCTGGGCATGGCGTTGCCGGTCGCCCGCGATCTCATGGCCGATGGCATCCGTGTCAACACGATCCTTCCCGGCCTGTTCGAAACGCCGATGATGGCCTCGCTGCCCGAAAAGGCGCGGCTCTCCCTCGCCGCTTCGGTTCCTTTCCCGAAACGGCTCGGCCATCCAGACGAGTTTGCCGAACTGGTCTTCTACATGGTCACGAACGGCTATGTGAACGCGGAAGCGGTTCGACTGGACGGGGCGATCCGCATGGCGCCGCGCTAACCTCCTATTGAATGGTGATCGGAACATGGCTGAAGCTTATATCTATGACGCGGTTCGCACCCCGCGGGGGCGAGGTCGCCCTGACGGCGCGCTTCACGAAATCACGGCGCTCTCGCTCGCGGTCCAGACGCTTCAGGCATTGAGGGATCGCAATAGCCTGGACACGGCCCAGGTCGACGACGTGATACTGGGCTGCGTGATGCCCGTAGGGGAGCAGGGCAGCGACATAGCCCGCATAGCGGCGTTGGTGGCAGGATACAGCCAGGATGTGCCAGGCCTTCAAATCAATCGCTTCTGCGCATCGGGCCTTGAAGCCTGCAATATCGCCGCCGCAAAGGTGATTGCGGGCGAGGCGCGCTTTGCCATCGGCGGCGGTGTGGAATCGATGTCACGCGTCCCGCTTGCAGCCGATGGCGGAGCGATGCTGGTCGACCCGAGCTTCGCCTACGATCACTATTATGCTCCGCAGGGTATCGGCGCGGACATGATTGCGACCATGGACGGCTTCACCCGCGAAGACGTCGATGGCTATGCCGTGCAAAGCCAGAGGCGCGCGGCGAAGGCCTGGGAGGAGGGCCGCTTCTCGAAATCGGTCATCCCTGTTCTCGATCAGGCCGGGGTCGTCCGGCTGGCGCATGACGAGCATATGCGGCCGGGAACCGATGTGCAGTCGCTGGGCGCCCTCAAACCTGCCTTCGCCAAGATGGGCGAAGCGGGCTACGATGCCGCGGCGCATGCGCGATACCCCGGTCTGGGGCCGATCAACCATGTGCATCATGGCGGCAATTCATCGGGGATCGTCGATGGGGCGTCGGCCGTCCTGATCGGATCGAAGGAAGCTGGCGAGGCCGCTGGCCTCAAGCCGCGTGCGCGCTTTCGGTGTGGCGTCTCGATCGGCAGCGAACCGACGATCATGCTGACCGGGCCGGAGTTCGTCACCCGCAAAGCTCTTCAACGCGTTGGCATGGAGTTATCCGACATCGATCTTTTTGAATTGAACGAAGCGTTCGCTGCCGTGGTGCTCCGATACCAGCGTGTCTTGGGCATCGATACGGAGAAGCTGAACGTTAACGGGGGAGCGATCGCCATGGGCCACCCGCTTGGCGCAACGGGCGCAATGATTCTCGGGACCGCTCTTGATGAGTTGGAACGCACCGGCAAGGGGACAGCTCTTGTCAACCTGTGCGTCGGCGCCGGCATGGGAACAGCGGCAATAATCGAACGGGTGTGAGGAGCGTCATGGACAATTTCACGATAGAGATAGATGGCGACGGCATTGCCCTGGTGACATTCGACGTTCCGGGCCGGTCGATGAATACAATCACCGCTTCGGTGCAGCGTGATATCGACGAACTCGTCATTCGCCTTACCGACGATCCGGCAATCCGGGGCGCCGTGTTGCGTTCAGGAAAGGCGAGCGGGTTCTGCGCGGGCGCGGACCTCAACGAGATGCTGGACGACATCAAGCGCTGGCGTGCGGCAAGGACACAGGAGGAACTGCGCGATGGTGTAGCCGATGCAGCCGGCCTCAGTCGCCGCATCAGGGCGCTGGAAACCTGCGGGAAGCCCGTGGTAGCGGTGGTCGAGGGCCTCGCATTGGGTGGCGGACTCGAACTGGTGCTCGGGTGCCACTATCGGATCGCTGCCGACAAGACCGATCTTCATATCGCCTTTCCAGAGGCAGGTATCGGCCTTCTTCCAGGAGCAGGCGGCACGCAGCGCCTTCCCCGGCTCGCGGGCCTCGGCGCTTCGCTTCCCTATCTGCTGGACTGCAAGCCCATCGCGCTCGCGGATGCGGTGGCGGCGGGCGTGTTTCATGCCGCCTTGCCAGCCGAGCAACTGCTTGAAGCGGCACGCGGATGGATATTGGGGGGCGGAAACGCGGTCGCGCCCTGGGATGACAAGGGCTTCAAGGTGCCCGGCAACGGACCGCACTCGCCGGCCGGCTATAACCAGTTCGGTCCCGCAATGGCCGCACGCCTGGCAGACGGGCAAACGCCGTGGACGGGCAATATTCTCAAATGCCTCTACGAGGGTCTCCAAGTGCCGATCGATGCCGGTTTGCGGATCGAGAGCCGCTATTTTTTCAACACCGCGCGCTCGCCCGAAGCCGCTGAGCACATCGCGGCCTTCCTGGCGAGTCGGGCATCGCGGGCGAAACCCGCTGCGGCCGTTTCGGTGGACAAGGCCACATCATGATCCGGCTATTCGTAACGGATCGCGGCGGGACGGAACACGCCATTGAGGCTCTCGAAGGCATAAGCCTGATGGAGGCCATACGCGACGCCGGGATGGATGAGCTTCTGGCGCTTTGCGGTGGGTGCTGTTCATGTGCGACGTGCCATGTCTATATCGACGCCGCCTTTGCCGATCGATTGTCTCCGCTTACTGATGACGAGAATGATCTGCTCGACAGTTCCGATCATCGGACGGCGCTTTCACGCTTGTCCTGTCAGATCCAGCTGGGCGAAACGATCGATGGCCTGCGCGCGACAATCACGCCTGACGACTGAGCCAAAGATGACTCTTGAACATATTGTACCACGGGCCAAGGAATCCGGACGTTTCCATTGGACAGCGATCTGGTGAGCGAGGAACCGAGACGTCCATGGATCTATGATCCAGAGGATGAGGATCTGCTCAGCCATGACGGACGATGGCGGCAAAGACGGCGCATAGCCGAGCTTCTGCGCGCCCTCAAAAGACTGGCCTTGCGTGCCAATCTTGATGAGGGCGCCTTATCGCAGTTCGAGCGCAAGCTTGCGCGACAGGTTCGGACATTCAAGGGCACGGCAGAGATCGGCGATCGCACAGAATATATGGCGTCCCAAGGTTTGGTCGGTCCGCGCAACCGACTGGCCCTGGAGATGAGCGGGGTCATCGGACGATCGAACGCGGCAAGCCTTCCAATGCGTTTCTTCAGAAGCCAAGATGGAAAAGTTTGTGCGGAAGTGCACCCCGACAATAGTCATGAGGGACCGCCTGGATACCTTCACGGCGGCCTCATCGCCGCGTTGTTCGACGAATTTCTCGGCCTGGCGCAAGATGATCTGCCCGGGCCTCCAGGGCTGACGGGCACTCTATCAGTTCGGTATCTCAGCCCGACCCCGATAGATGAGCGCCTGACACTGATGCTACGTTCGGCTGAAGAGGACGGGCGCAAACGCCTTCTAAAGGGCGAGCTATGGGCGCGCGACCAGCCCACGGCATCCTGCGATGCGCTCTTTATTCAGCCACGCGAAGAGGGCTGACCAATCGCGATTTTTGATTATCAACTATCACATCAGGATTTACGAAGGCGATACACCATGGGGAGGCCAGCACATCACCTATCGGACGATTTCCGGAACGCTATGCGAAGATTGGCAACGACGGTCTCGTTGATCACGGCCGGAGAAGCAGAGAACTGGACAGGAATGGCGGCGACGGCGGTGATGTCAGTGTGTGCCGATCCCCCAACGCTGCTTATCGCCGTCAATCGCAGCGCCTCTATCCATTCCATACTTCGAGTCGGTGGGAATTTCTGCGTCAATCTTCTGAGCGAACGGCATCAGGACCTCATAGCCATATTCAGCGGAGGCCGAAAAGGAGCCGATCGTTTCAAGGATGGCGCGTGGACAACTGGCGCGCGCGGATTGCCGCTATTGTCGGACGCGCTGGCAAGTTTCCAGTGCCGGGTCGAAACTATCGTCGAAGCGGGCACGCACACCCTTTTCCTCGGCATCGTTGAGCAGGTGAACCAACACTCGGTCTTCGATCCTCTGCTGTGGGCCGATGGCGCTCCCGCCGCGCTACGGCCGCTCCAAGCGACGGAAATCAAAGAATAGCGGGAATCCGGCGCATCGCTTCAGCCAGCAGTACACGGTAGGAAACGGCGGAGGACATTGGCCGGTCACGGAAACGGCTCGCGCCGGTGCGGACGCTCAGACTGCCAGGTGTGAGGATCAAACGCTTCTCATGACGACCGGACGATCAACGTTTGTCGATGGACCTGTTGTTCAGTGTAGGGCCTCTGCAAAAAGGGCGAGCAACTCGCGCCAATGCCTTTCGGCCGCCTCCTCATTATAGACGGGAGTGTCAATCATCGTCCAGCCGTGCAATGCACCTGGATAGATTTCGCACATATGGTCGACCTTGGCGTCGGTCAGCGCGTTTTTCAGACGCTGGTGCATGTCCAGGGGATAATAGCTATCCGCATCGGCACCTGCGATATGGATGCGCCCTTTCATCTTCGGCGCCAGCAGGTGCGGGCTGAGTTCGGAATCGGTCGCCAGATTGCCGCCGTGGAAACTGGCCGCAGCAGCGATCCGCTCCGGATAGGTGCCGGCCACGGTCAGGGAAATGCCGCCACCCATGCAATATCCGGTAGTGCCAACCTTCGTTCCGGCCACGTCCGCGCGAGTATCGAGATAGGCAAGATAGGCGGCGGTGTCTTCGGTTGCCCGGCGGTTATCGGTGGAGGCCATCATAGGTCCGAGCTTCGCGAGCGCCTCCGGAGAGGAGAATATGGTCGTGGCGTCGAGCGGCTCATAATGACCCAGGCGATAGTAGAGGTCCGGCAGCAGCACGACATAGCCCTCCGCCGCCAGCCGTGCGCTCATCGCGAACAGGGTGGGACGGATCGCGATGCCGTCCATGAAGAAGATGACGGCAGGCCACGGCCCCATGCCTTCAGGCGTGAACACGAAGGCGGGGCAGTCCCCATCCTTCGTGCGTATGGATGTCGTTTCCTGGCCCAAAATCGTCCTCCTTCCCGATTCATGCGATCCCGCGTCCCGCCCGATTCAAGATCGTCGGCGGGACTTGGAATCTAGAGCAAAGTATATCCGCCATCTATGTTGATCGAACAACCCGTGAGGAAGGGGGCCTCTCCGCTTGACAGGAACAGGGCGAGGTTCGCGATCTCCTGCGGTTGTGCGATCCTGCCGGCAGGGGTCGCCTTTTCAAGATCCGCTATGAATGCGCGTGGCAGTTCCGCCACCATGGGCGTCTGGATGACACCCGGGCAGATAGTGTTGACCTGAATACCGAACGGCGCACATTCCACAGCGGCGACCTTCGTGATCTGCATGACGCCGGCCTTCGCCGCGCAATAGGCGGGCATCTGCGGCATGACGACCGAACCGGCGATCGAGGCGGTATTGACGATGGCCCCGCCGTTGGCGCGCATAAGCGGAATGGCATGACGCATACCAAGAAAGACGCCGCGCAGATTGACTGCGATGACACGGTCGAATTCCTCTTCGTCATAGTCGGCCAAAGGCGCCTGCGCGCCGTCAAGCCCGGCGTTGTTGCACAGGATGTCGAGCTTTCCGAAACTAGCCACCGCATAGTCCAGCATCGCTTTGACATCGTCCGAGCGCGACACGTCTGCGGAAAAGCTCCGGGCGCTTGATCCCAACTGGGCTGCGGCTTCTTCCTCGCGACCGCTGATGTCCGCGATAATGACTCTTGCTCCTTCTTCGATAAAGGATTGAGCCATGATTTTACCGATACCGGATGCGCCGCCGGTTATAACCGCGACCTTTGTTTCCAGCCTTCCTGCCATTCATTCCTCCCGTCATTGCCGCCGCAGCAGCATGCAACTGGCGGGTATTCCCCCACCGTTAGACACCAGAGCGATATTGCTGTTGATGATCTGGCGCTCCCCGGCGTGCCCTCTCAACTGGATGATCGCTTCCCGGAGATGGCCATAGCCATTGGTCCGGCCGGCGCAGAGATGGCCGCCGTGCGGGTTGAGAGGCAGCGCGCCATCGCGCGCGATCGTCCGGCCGCCGTCAAGAAAGGCCGTAGCTTCCCCGAAACCGCAAAATCCCAGAGCCTCGAGCCAGGAGACGACATTGAAGGTGAAGCCGTCATAAAGGAGCGCCACGTCGACCTCGCCAGGCGTGAGCTCCGTGCGCGTCCAAAGGTGCGCCGCAGGACCAAAGATGTTCGCCTGATGGGTCAGCGTTCCCTGATCCCAGGATTGCGGCTCGGCGATCTGCGTTCCCACGGCTTCGACCAGGATGGGGCGGTGAGGCCGGTCCTGTGCCGCATCGATGGCGGAAACCACGAATGCAATCGCCCCATCGCAGGGGACGTCGCAGTCGAATAACCCGAAAGGCGACGAGATCAGCCGCACACTGAAATAATCGTCGAGGTCAATAGGCCGGGTGTAGAGCGCCTCCGGATTGAGGGCGGCATTACGCCGGGCGTTGATCGCTATCCAACCCAGCATTTCCCGGTCAGCGCCGAAACGCGCGAAATACTGGGAAGCATAGAGCGCGATCCAGTTTGCGGGAGAAGCCGCGCCGAATGGCACGCGCCATGCCAGTTCCCCTCCGATACGACCATGCGCTTCGCGTATTGCGGGGCGCACCGCCTCGGCAAAGCTCGTAAAACAAAGCACATGGCGGCACAGGCCGGAGGCGACGGCCAGCATCGCATCGATCACCGTGCCCGCCTGACCCGGCGTTTCATGCGCACCGCAATGCCATACCGGATTGATCCGCAATATCTGTTCGACCGCGCGTATCCCGCCAGAAGAAACTCCTGGCAGACCCGCGCTGCCCGGATAGGCGCAAATCCCGTCGATGTCCCGCCGATCGAGACCGGCATCGGCAATCGCCGCCATGCAAGCGTCAATGGTCAGCGACAAATTCGAGACGGCAAGCTTTCTACCGATAGTGGACGTTCCAATGCCGGTGAAGGCGACCTTCTCCTCGAACCGTCCCACCCGATTGCCCGGCCGAACGACGGGCGCCGGAAGATCGAGGCGTATCGGCTGGTCTTCCGGCCCTTCATCGGGATCGAGTTCGAACAAGGGCAACCAGATGTTCTGCTGTTGAAGGAATGTCACGCGAACGGACATGCCAACCCGGACCGCCTCGGGCGCCATATTGGTGATATTGGTCGTGAGCCTGATCGAAGAATCTTCCTTCAGGCCGACGATGGCGATCGCATAGGGCAGCTCGAAACCATCGACCCACCGCTGATGGTTGACCGTGATGGCGAGGACCGTCGCTTTGCCGGACGCAATGCGATGTTCGCTTATTGCCGTCAGGCAGTCCGGGCAAATCTCGAGCGATGGATGACGCCATGCCGCGCAGGGCACGCACCAGCCTATCCTCAATTCACCAATCGCGCCGCCAAGCCAGAATGGGGCTTCGTGGGACGCCGGGGCGGGCAATGGTCTATCAGCCACTCAAGCCACCTGTCGCGCGTTCAGGCGCTTACTTTGACCGGCAGCGCTTTCAGGCCCCGCGACAGCAGTTGCGGATGCCATTCCAGTTCCCCGTCCAGTTCGATATGGCTCCATTTCCCGAGTATCCCCGGAATCGCGATCGCCGCTTCCAGCCGGGCGAGTTGAAGTCCCATGCAGCTATGCAGGCCGTAGCCGAAAGCAATATGCTTTCGCTCCCACGACCGGTTGAGCACGAGCTTATCGGGATCCTCGAAGACGGACGGATCGTGATTAGCGGCCGCCAGAATCAGGAAAACCCGCTGTCCGGCCTTCATGGATACGCCCAGCGCGTCCGTATCTTCGCGCACCACGCGCGTCACGGCCTTGCCCGAGCCATCGAAGCGGAGAAACTCCTCCACCGCATCGGTGATCTTCACACCACCCGAACGGATCAGCGACATTTGTTCAGGGTTTCGCAACAGCGCCAGAATGGCATTTGCGATCAGGTTCGCGGTGGTTTCGGAACCGGCGAACAGAACCAGCGTGCAGGTCGCGATGATTTCGTCTTCAGACAGCGCGTCCTTATCGTCCTGCGCCTTGATGAGTTCGCTGAGCAGATTGTCTTCAGGATCTTTACGATAGCGCTCGATCAGGGTGCGCACATAATTCGACAACTCACTCACGCCTTCGGCGAGGCTGTCATATTTATTCGCATCGTCCAGGCTCGCGCCGACCACGGGGCCAAAAAGGCGATGCCATTTGGCGAACAATCCCCGATCCTCTCTAGGTACGCCGAGCATTTCGGAAATGACCGACGCCGAAAACGGCACCGATACGTCTGCCACGATGTCGATCCGGCCTGCTGCGGGCGCCGCCGTTATAACATCGTTGAAGAGTGCTTCGAACTTCTCGGTCAACCTTGTCATAGCCTTGCTCATGAAAGCCTGATTGATCAGCATACGCAGCCGCAAATGCTTGGGTTTGTCATTGAAGACGAGCCAGTTGGCGAGCACCTCAAACGCTTGTCTGACCTTGGGATCGGTATCCGGGCCGCTCAGCTTCTTCGCGATAAACGGCCGAATTCGATCCGATGAAAAATGCTTGTCATCGCGCAGCGCCGCGGTGACCTCCTGATAGCCGGTGACGATCCAGGATCGCGAGCGCGTATCCCAGAGCACCGGCGCGATTTCCCGCATCCTTCCGAAATAGCCATGGGGGTCTCGAATCGCTTCGGTCCCGACAATGTCGAACTCGGGACCAGTTGGCGCCTGCACAGTCATGGATTCCATCTCCTTGTCGAAACCTTGTGGAAACGCAGCAGGACCGCTTCGTCTCGCATGGCATTTTGGCTGTTGATTTTCATTGTATCGTGATCTAATGATAGATCGAGATCAAGCCTCAGTCAAACAGATTCAGTTCGCTGCGGACGCAGAGTCGCGGCGACCGGCAAAGGCAAAGAATGGAGGATGCTGAATGGATGTGAGAGCCCTCATGGCTCAAGCGGTGCGTTGCCATCGCGATCGGGTGGCCATCATCCATGGCCCGCGCCGGCTGACTTTCGGCGAGGCCTGGGAACGCGGAGTTCGTCTCGCCAATGCCCTGCTTGGACTCGGTCTTGGGCCCGGCGACCGCGTGGCATCCCTTGAAGACAATTGCATCGAGGCGGCCGATCTTATCCAGGCCTGCGCCATCGCCAATCTCGTCCGTGTGCCTTTATATGCGCGCAATGCGCAAGAAGCGCATCAACATATGATCGCCAACACCGGATGCCGGGCGGTCGTTGTCAGCAGCCATTACGCCCATGAGATCGCCGCGATCCGGGGTGCCCTTCCGGACGTCGAGCATGTCATCGTCCGCGACGATTCCTATGAAGGCTGGCTCGCATCGCAGAGCGTTATCGAGCCCGCTGTCGACATAAAGCCGGATGACTATGTCGTCATTCGTCATACCGGCGGCACCACCGGGCAGCCGAAGGCCGTGGCCTATTCCCATCGGAGTTGGCTGGCAGCCTGTCGCGACTGGTTCTACATCTTCCCGCAGGTCCTGGCGGACGACCGTTGTCTCCACGTCGGGCCGATCTCCCATGGCTCGGGATACCAATATCTGCCGGTATGGCTGGCGGGCGGCTGCAATGTCCTCATGGACCATTTCGATGTCGCCCGAGCGCTCGATCTGATCGAACGCGAGCGCATCGCCTTCTGTCAGGTGGCCGCGACGATGTTGCGTGCGATCCTCGATTTCCCCGGCTCTGCCGATCGCGACTATTCGAGCTTGAAATGTGTCCTGGTCGGAACCGCGCCGATTCACGAGACGACTGCCCTGGCGGCGCGCACGCTTCTCGGCAATGTTCTCTATCAGGGCTATGGCCAGACCGAAGTGCTGCCCATCGCCTTTATGGGTCCCGATCAGTGGTTCGCCGACGTGCCGGGATCGGAACCGCTGCGGGCCTGTGGCACCGTCATGCCTTTTTCGCTGGTCGATATCTGGGACGAGAATAACAAACCCGTGCCGGCAGGCGAGATCGGCGAGATCGTCGCCAAATCGGATGGCCAGATGACGGCTTTCTGGAACAATCCGGAAGCGACCGCCGAACGGATCGTCGATGGCTGGATCAAAACGGGCGACATCGGCCGGATCGATCGCAATGGTTATGTCTATCTCATCGATCGCGCCACCGACATGATCATTTCAGGCGGCTACAATATCTGGCCGCTCGATCTTGAGCGGGTCATCGCAAGCCATCCCGAAATCGTCGAGGTCGCGGTCTTTGGTGTGCCCCATCCCAAATGGGGAGAGACGCCACTTGCGCTTTGCGTGGTGCAAAATGGGCATCAGGTCACCGAAGCAGAATTGATCCGGCAAGTCGCAAGCGAACTGGGCAGTTACATGAAGCCCTCAAAGGTCGTCTTTCAGACCGAACCGTTGCTCCGCAACGCGGTCGGCAAGGTGAACCGGAAGAAACTGCGCGATCCCTATTGGCAAGGCGCCGACCGGCGCGTCGCTGGAAGTTGAAACCCGTATAATTTGCACAAGGAGAGTTCCATGGAAGTTGGTTATATGATGTTCCTGTCGAACCTGCATGACAACATGCCGGACGATGTGATGATCCGCAATGAACTGCGCATTGCCGAACTGGCTGAAGGCCTCGGCTACGACACTATCTACTGCCCGGAGCACCATTTCGAAGATTATTCCATGGCGGTCGATAGCCACCAGATATTGAGCTATCTCGCGGCACGAACCGAGAAGATCAAGCTGGGCAGCGCCTGCATAGTGCTTCCCTGGTGGACGCAGCCCGCGCGTGTGCTCGGTCGGATCACCACGATGGATGCCATGACCAACGGCCGCTACGTGATCGGGTTCGCACGCGGCCTGGCACGCAAGGAATTCGAGGTCTTCGGCATTCCGATGGATGAATCACGCGGCCGGTTCGACGAGATGGCGGCGATGCTCGTTAAAGGGCTTGAGACCGGGATCATCGAAGGTGATGGTCCTTTCTTCCCGACGCCGGCCACGGAAATCAGGCCCCGTCCGTCCGTCGCTCTCAAGAACCGGCTCTATTCCGTGGCGATGTCCCCGGATTCGGCAAAGCAGATTGCCATTAACGACACCCGGATGATGACCTTCGTCCAGTTCGCGATGGAAAAGCATCTCGGCAACATCGAGATATTCCGCACCGAATATCGCAAGAATCACGGCAAGGAACCCGGTCCGACGTTGCTGGTCGACTTTTCCTATTGCCACGAGGACGCCGGCCACGCCGAAAAGATGATGCAGAAGCACATGGCGGCCAACTACGTGTCTCTGCTCAAGCATTACGAGTTCATGGCGGACTATCACAAGGAACTGAAGGGCTACGAAGCCTATGGCGAGTCCGCCAGGTTCCTGAACGATCTCGGACTCGAGGATGCGGTGCAGGATTATATCAAACACCAGGCTTGGGGCACGCCTCAGCAGATTCTCGACAAGCTGGAAGCGCGCAAGGCGATCATCGGCGATTTCGAATGGAACTCGATTACGAGCTTTGCCGGCCTTCCCTACGACGAAGTCGAGAACAGTATGCGCCTGATCGGATCGAAAGTCATTCCCGAACTTCGCGGCTGGTAACATTTAAAGTAACCCGGAGCCGGTTATTCATGGCCGCCTCCGGCTTTATTCTTTTTCCTAAGGAGAGAGCCGTGATTGGTCCGGCGGACGATTTTCTGATTCATCAAACACACGAGCCGGTGAGATTCGCCGCTACCAGCGACAGGCGCTTCTATGACCGCTATTTCTTTACCGGCCATCAATGCTCGCCCGACCTGTTCTTCATGATCGGCGTCGGGGCCTATCCCAATCTGGGCGTGATCGACGCCTTCGGGTCCGTCGCGCTGGGATCGAAGCAGTACACCACCCGGGGCTCACGCGAACTGGGCACTGACAGGATGGATATGTCAGCCATCGGACCCTTCCACGTCGAAGTGATAGAGGGTCTCAAACGCCTGCGGATCTGGTGCGAGGAGCAGCCCGGCCAGGCCGTGCATTTCGACCTTGAATGGAATGCGTCGGTCCCCGCCTTCGAAGAGCCTCCGATCCTTCAGCGCGTGATGGGCCGGGTGATGGAACAGGCCACGCGCCTGATCCAGACCGGCACCTGGTCCGGCTATATCGTATGCGAGGGGCAGCGCGTCGACCTCGATCCGGATACGAGCTGGGGCGCGCGCGACCGCAGTTGGGGTGTGCGGTCCATCGGACTGGAGCGGGAACCCAAGGGTATCCAGCAGGCCAAGGGTGCCGGCAAAGCACGAACCTCGCTGTGGATATGGTCGCCGATGCAGTTTGCGGACCAGACCATCCATTTCAGCATTGCCGAATATGCCAATGGCAAGCGCGAGATCGAGACGGTGCGCCGCATGGCTGCTTTCCCCGCCGACGGCTCGTCCGCGAGTGAAGAGGAATATCTCGACGGCGCGGAACATGATCTGCGGTTCGATCCCGCCACGCGCGAATTGCTCGAAGATTCGTCCATCAGCTTCCTCGAGCCGGATGGCACGCGGCGCCATGTTCGCCTGACCCCCCTTCGCCGCGCTTATCTGCGTGCGGGCACTGGCTATGGCGGTCCCGATACGTGGCGCCATGGCAAATATATGGGGGAGAATTGGGTCGATTCGGTAAGCTACGATCTTACCGACGAACAACTTACAGCCCAGATCGGTCCCACGCACGTCCTATGCCGCATGGACATGGACGATGGCCGGGTCGGCTATGGCACCTTCGAAACCCAGGTCTACGGCGCCTATCCGCGCTACGGATTCGACGCCTGATGTCTGTCGCTCGTCCGGATGCGTCTAGTGAGAGTGCGGGGGACGGCCTTGCCGCCCGCCTGCAGACGGCGGTGCCGGAGCTAGAGGACGTCCGTATATTGCGGCGCCTGACCGGCGGTTCATCTCATGAGACCTGGGCGTTCGACGCCCGGGTCCATGACCTCGACCATCACGATCCTGTGCCCCTCATTCTCCGTCGCGAATTCGATCACGCGCTGTTCGACATGAGCCTAGGAACAGAGTTTGAGTTACTCAGCCGACTTCACAAAAGTGGCCTTCCTGTCCCCAGACCTCTGTTCCAAGCGGGCCGCGACACGGCGCTCGGTTCGCCTTTCATGATCATCGAACGCATTGCCGGGCTTGACACACGCAAGGTGATGGCGGCCGGCGGCGAGGCCGATCGCCGCAAGATCGGAAAATCTCTCGTCGCCGCGCTCACCCGGCTTCATGCACAGCAAGCTACTCTCATAGCTGACCTCATTCCGGGTGATGGGCGCGACGCGCCGGCGCGCGAGCTCGCGAAATGGAGGATGGCCATTACCGACTCTGGCTATCGGAGCGCCACACTACGGATAGCGATCCAATGGCTTAAAACCAATTCGTTCACGGTCGAGCGTCCGGTGATCGTTCATGGCGATTACAAGGCCAATAATATCCTCCTGAAAGCCGACACGGAGCCGGTCATCATTGACTGGGAGTTGGCCCATATCGGCGATCCTGTAGAGGATCTCGCATGGACAATGCTCTGGACAAGCCCGGATGATCTCGTCGAAGGTATGATGGAGCCAGATGAATTCCTGGCCGAATATGAACAGCAGACCGGCACGTCGGTTAACCGGCGCCGGCTGCTCTTCTGGAAGATATTCTCTCTCGTCAAACTGGCGGCGATTTTCCTCAAAGGGCTCGAAAAGCAACCCAGCGGCGTTGCGCCCCGTCCAACGTTACTGATGCTGGGACAGGCTGTCCCTTGCATCGAACAGGCCATCGCCGAGCTCCTGCTACGGGAACTCGAAGGGAGTGTTGCGATATGACCGCGAGTGTCTTTGAGAGACTGGCCGGCATCCGGCAATTCCTCGGCAATGAGATTCTGCCAAGCGTCGCCGACGACAAGCGAAGCGACCTTCGCGCCACCCTCAAAATGCTCGAGGATATGGCGAACGAAATAGATCGCCTTCCCGAATTACTGGAACTTGAAATCCCGGAGATGCTCCACCTGTGCAACGCCGCGATGGCCGCACTGGGTTGGAACGGCGTCGATCAGGAGGACTTGCAATCGCTTAAGGAATTCTCTCTTGAATTCGACAGGCCGGGCAAACTGCTTTCCGAGATGCAGACACTTCACTCCGGTATCTGCGTGCTGATCAGCAATCTCGCAATCCAGCTGACCGCAAAGATTGCGACAGAACCTGAAGGGCAGAAATGTCTCTCCGGATCGAGAGTCGTGCTGGCAAAATGCTACCGATTGCTGCGTCGGCAAGCGGAAGCAAGGACGCCTTGGCAGTCCGTCTTCCCCAGAGGAAGGCTTTACCCTGCAAGTGACACCCCGACTAGAACAATTGGAGATGGATGATGAACGCTTCCGACAAGCAGATCGATGGCTTGCGATTCCTGCTCGCGGGCAAACTGACGGAGGGGGCGGACACCGTCGACGTTGAAAATCCCTCGACAAATGCGCTCATCGCCAGGGCGCCGCAGGCTTCGCACGCCCAACTTGATAACGCGATCGCGGCGGCAATGCAGGCATCCGGCTGGGCGGCGGATGAGGTGCTTCGACGCGCCGCGCTGCGTACAATGTCGGAAATGGTGAACGCCAACCGGGACACTCTCGCGCGCACGCTCAGTCTTGAAATCGGCCTTCCCTTCAAAGCCGCTCAGGATGAAATCTCCGCTTCGGCTGCATTCCTTCTCTATCGTGCCGACGCGGAAACGCCGCTTGACGTTCTGCATGACGATGCCAGGCAGCGGGTCGAAGTGGTGCGGAAGCCCATCGGCGTTGTAGGCGCGATCATACCCTGGAACGCGCCAATGTTGATCGCCTGCGAGAAGATCGCGACCGCGTTCGCCGTCGGCAATACGGTGGTCATGAAGCCGTCCCCTCTGGCGCCGCTCACGCTACTCCAGTTAGGAGAGCTGATCAGCGATGTCGTTCCGCCCGGGGTTCTAAGCATCTTGCCGGGCGGAGCGGAACTGGGAACCGCTCTCGTAGCACATCCTCAGGTCGGCATGATATCCTTTACAGGCAGCATCCGCGCGGGTCAGGCGATCATGGCCAACGCCGCGCCGGGACTGAAACGGTTGTCCCTCGAACTGGGCGGCAACGATGCCGCGATCGTCCTGCCCGATGCCGATGTCGCAAGTGTCGCCCCCAGATTGTTCACGGGCGCGTTTTATCGCTCGGGACAGGTCTGCGCCGCGATCAAGCGGCTCTATGTTCATCGGGATATCGCCGCCCCCTTGACCGAAGCGCTCAGAAATGTCGCGGAAGCGGCGGTGCTTGGCGACCCATTCGATCCGGCCGTGACGCTTGGACCGCTATCCAATCGGCAACAGTTCGAGATCGTCAAAGGGCTTGTCGATGCGGCGGTCAGGCAGGGAGGATCAGTGGTGACGGGCGGTTCGCCGCTGAACAGGCCCGGCAATTTCTTCCGGCCGACCCTGATCACCGACGTCGATGAAACCAATCCGCTGGTCCAGGAGGAGCAGTTCGGCCCCGCCCTTCCGATCATTTCCTATGACAGCGTCGATGAGGCCGTAGCGCGGGCGAATGACACGCGATTCGGGCTCGGCGGGTCTGTATGGACGTCTGACGTCGACACCGGAAGCGCCGTCGCCCGCCGAATCCAGAGCGGATCGGTCTGGGTCAACCGACACGGCCTGGTCCTGCCCGATGTCCCATTCGGCGGCATGAAGCTGAGCGGTTTGGGGCGCGCCAACGGGAATGTCGGATTTGACAGCTATGCCGAGTTGCAGACGGTCAGCGTCGCGAAGCCGCGTGAAGCCAAATCTCGGTAACAGATACACGACCTATCGATCTATCGAACAGGAGCGACGAATATGGATCTGCTTTTGAGCGGCGGCCATTTTTACGAAGGTGCGCGATGGCATGATGGCCATTTCTGGGTTTCTGACCTCTATGCCGGTCAGGTTCTGAAAATAACACCCGACGGCCATGCACAGGTAGTCGTCGAACTTGATGATCAGCCTTCCGGGTTGGGATGGTTGCCTGACGGCACGCTGCTGGTCGTGGGGATGAAGAGCCGCAGCGTCTGGAAATGTCCCGCCGGGGAACCGCCAAGGCTTCATGCCGATATCACGGCGCTTACCGGCGGCTTCACCAACGATATGATCGTCGACAGTCATGGACGGGCCTTTGTGAGCAATCTCGGCTTCGATCTCTTCACCGGAGCGCCACCTGCGACGACGACGCTGGTCAGGGTCGATCCCGATGGGCACAGTGCAATCGTCGCCGATGGTTTGCAGTTTCCCAATGGTCTGGTCATTTCACCTGATGGCAAGACATTGATCGTGGCAGAGACATTTGGTGGGCGATTGACCGCCTTCACTATCGAGGATGACGGATCTCTATCCGGTCAGCGCTGTTGGGCGCAGATCGGACGCGAACCATCATGGGAAACGACCCACAGCCTGCTGGACACGGATTTCGCTCCCGATGGTTGTGCGATCGATGAAGAGGGCTGTGTTTGGGTGGCGGATGCTCTTAATGGCCGTGTCGCGCGTGTGGTTGAGGGCGGAGAGATAAGGCAGCAGATCAAGGCACCGGACGGTTTGGGCCTCTATTCCTGCGCCTTAGGAGGGCCTGACGGTAAAACGCTGATATTATGCACCGCACCCGATTTTGATGACGTTAAGCGCAAAGTAGCTCGCGCCGCGAGATTGTATCTCATAAGAATTCAGGAATGATTCAATAGGTTATTGCAAATTCTTACATGGGTATTTCCATTATCTTATTTTGGCATGGGCCGTCACCGATGCCGGTTGTGCCCGCTTTCGCTGAAAGACGGCAACAATAACGATTAGGGACATCTGCGTGCCGTTTGAGATCCGGCAACTCCGCTATGCCATAGCAGCCGCCGATCATGGAAGCTTTTATCGAGCCGCGCGGGCGCTGGATGTGGAGCAATCGACGTTGAGCCGGGCCATCCTCAAACTGGAGCGCGTGATCGGCGGGCGGATTTTCAATCGCTCACAAGGCGGCGTCAGCATGACACTTGCCGGCGCGCAGTTCATCCGCGCGGCCCGGCCGATGGTGGCGAGCGCGGACAAGATGGTGGCGACGATGCGGGCGGCGGGCCAGGGCCGCGCAGGCGGTCTCATGATCGGGCACAACAGCGCGATCTCGGCGGGCCATCTGCGCGCGACCATGCTGGGCTGGCGCGCGGCCAATCCCGATGTCGAGATCGACGGCGTGGAAGCCGACCGGGGCGCCTTGCTCGCGGGACTCGACACGGGCGAGATCGATATCGCGATCCTGGTCGGCGAAGCGGGCCATGCCGGATTCCGGCGCGAGGGGTTCTGGAACGAGCGCGTCATCGCCGCGCTGCCAGCCGACCATGCGCTTGTCACGAGCGAGGCCGTTCACTGGACCGATCTGCGGCGCGAACGCTTTCTGCTGCCCGCCGCAGATCCCGGCCCGGAAATCCGCGACCTGCTGCTCGGCCGGCTGATGATGGCGGGCGAGCCTGCCGACATCAGGATGCATCAGGCCAGCCGCGAGGCGATCCTGAGTGTGCTGGGCGGTGGCCTGGGCGTGTCGATCGTCTGCGAGGGCGCGACGGGCGCGCGCTATCCCGACGTCATCTACCGCCCCGTCCAGGGCGAGCAGGGACCGGCCTTCATCAGCTATTCCGGCTATTGGCGAGAGGACAACGGCAATCCCGCGCTACGACGGTTCCTCGCCTTCGTGCGCGACCGCTATGCGCTGTCCTTCGACATTCCGTGAACGCGGTAGGCGGGATGGACATGCGACGTTAACCGGCTCGATCGCAACCAGCGGGCCGCCTGATTTGAAGTCTTGGGAAAGGAGCCGTCATGACACAAGGCAAGACAATTATCATAGTGCTGGTCACGCTGACCATCGGATTCGGGGCGGGTTTCGTGCTGCGGCCGGTAATCGCGCCGCCTGAGCAGACGGCGATCGTCTCCAGCCCGGCGCCCGCCGCTCCGGCTACGGTCGAACCACGCGGCAAGCAATATTTCGCGGCGCATCTCGACGAGGCGCGGCAGATTCTGGCGCAGTGCATGGAAGGCTCGGTGCGCGGCGACGAATGCTTCAATGCCGAGATGGCCGTCACGGAGGCGGACGGCCGGGCGCAGCACAAGAAGTTCTTCGGCAATTGAGGCGGGATTTATACCGCCGTCAGTTTCGCTGCGCGCGGTGGCGGCGGAAGGCCCGGTCGGTTGCCATGAACCGCTCCAGCATCGGCGCGACCAGCTTCTCCGGTGCGAACGGCTGCTGCCCGGTCTCCTTCGCGAGCGCGTCTGCATAGGCGACGAGATCGCGATGCACGGCGGCGGGCAGTTCCACGGTCAGCTTGACGGGCTTGTCCTCGGGGATCGGCCCCAGCTTGAGTTTCGTCATCGTGCGTCTCCAACGGGCTCCAATACAAGATCGCGGGTCAGGACGATCCTGAGCGGATGCCCCGCCCGGATGGTGAGCGTCGGCTGGACATTCAATTGCCGCCGCACGATCTGCTGGCCGGTCTGGTTGATGGTGTCTTGCGAGCCGCGCCGCAGCGCGCGAGTGAGGTCGTCCTCGCTGTCCGCGCCCAACTCGGCCCCGACGCCGAGCAGCGTCGAGACGGCGGCGGCTTTGAGCAGATTGCCCCAATGCTGATTCACGCGGTCCTGCAATCCGGCATATCCAGCCGCATCGGCGCCGGGCTGGCGTTCCAGCACGATCGAGCGGCCGTCCGGCAATATGAGACGATCCCATGCCAGCAGAACGCGGGTCTGCCCCGCCGCGACCTCGCTGTCATATTCGCCGATCAGCCGGGCGCCCTGCGGAATGAGCAGGATGCGCCCGGTAGGGCTGTCATAGACGTTCTGAGTCACCTGGGCGGTGATTTGGCCGGGAAGATCGGAACGGACGCCGGTAATGAGCGCGGCGGGGATGATGCTCCCGGCCTGGACGATGTTGGGCGAGGCCGGCGCGGTCAGCCGTTCCACGCTCACCGTGCGCTGGTTCGACGCCTGCGCCATGAAGGCCCGCTTCCCGGCCTGATCACCCTGCGGTGTCTCGGCGGGCTGCGATGCGGCGGTGGGTTCCAGCGCGGCGCCGATCATCGGCAATGCAGCCGTGCTGCCTGTGCCGCCGCCACCAAGGAACAGACTGGCCGTGCGGGCAGCGTCACGTTCCTGTTGGGCGCGCTGGCGCGCGGCTTCTTCGGCCTGGACGCGGGGATCGGGCTGTCCGCCTCCCATCGGCGGGACAGGCACGTTCTCCCCGCGCTGCTGCGCCGAGAGGATCGGCCGCCCGAGATCGCCGGGGAGCGGCCCGCCGAGTTTCGGCACCTGACCATAGTCCTTCGGTCCCGAAGTGATGGTCTCGGCGGTCGTTCGGCTTTCGGTGCTGTAGAGTTCCTTTCCCGGCCTCTCTCCCTTGGGCGCGAGCGCGAACCAGAGCGAGCCGCCGATGCCGAGGCCCGCGATGACGCCGAGCGTGGCGAGCGCCTTCCTCGACAGGCGCATGACGCGTGGTGTCGGCCCGCGAAGCTGGAAGGCGGCAGGATTGGCGGACGCGGCTTGCGGGGTAGCCTGCGGCGCGGTTGGCGATGGCTGCTGCGGCGCCTGCGGGGCGGGCGTGTTGGCGGGATCGCTCACGGCCGCCGCTCCGCGCCGTCGCGCAGGATACGGACGCGCTTCTCGCTGCGCTTGTCGCCGAGGCGCAGTTCTGCGCTGGCGAACAGGCGGTCCACCACCATGTAGCGGCCCTGCACGCGGTAATTGACCAGTTCGGCATCGCCGCGCGCGCCGGTCACGAACAGCGGCGGCATCTCGCCCTGAGAGATCTCGGCCGCGAACTCGATGAACACCTGCCGGCCGTCGTCGAACGCGCGGGCCGGTCGCCAGGCCACGCGGTCGCCCTCGATCCGGTAATGGAAATTGAGTGCGGCGATGTCGAGGCCGGTGGCGATCGGCGCGGTGGATGCCGCCGCCGCGTTGCGACCCTGCAAGGCGATCAGCGCGTCATGCGGATAGGTCCAGCTTACCGACGCCATGTAGGTCGAAGGTGTGGCGCGCAGTTCCAGATGATAGGTGCGCCGGTTGGTGTTGATGACCAGGTTGGTGCCGATGTCCGGCCGGGTCGGCTTGACCAGAATATGGACGCGCGCGCTGGGACCGCTGCCGCTTACGGTGTCGCCGATGATCCAGCGCACGGTATCGCCCGCCGCGACCGGCCCCGCGCCGACAAGCTGCTCGCCTTCCTGAAGCGCGATGTCCGTCACCTGGCCGGGCGCGGCATAGACCTGATAGAGCGCGCCTTCGGTCCAGGGATATTGCTGGATGGCATTCACATAGCCGTCGCGCGTGGGCTGGACGCGGGCGGCGGCATTGGCCGCGCCGACGCGCTGGCGCGGATCAGTCGCCTCGGACGATCGCGCGCGCGATGCGACCGGCTTCAACTGGCCGGGAAGCGGCAGCGGCTCGGGGATCGCGACCACCTCGACCGCGCGCGGCGGTTCGGGTGCGAGTGTCGCGGCGATCTCGACGGGCGGCACCTTGGCCGATGTCGTCGTGCAACCCGCGAGCGCGGCGGCGGAAAGCAGCATGGCCGCGCTGGCGGCATGACGGGCGGACGTGCGTGTCATTGCGACAGCTCCTTGCTCCAGTTGATGGCGTTGACGAACAGGCCGAGCGGGTTCTTGCGGAGCGCGTCGGGCGTGCGCGGTGGTTGCACGACGATGGTGAGGATCGCCGACCAGCGGGTCGTCTCGGCGAGGCTGCCGTCCTGATAGCGCCGCTCGGTCCAGGCGACGCGGAAGCTGTCGCCGGACGCGCGGATCACGCTCGACACGTCCACCGCGACCTGGGCCTTGCCGACCTGTGTGAACGGATCGTTCGATCTCGCATAGTCATTGAGCGCGAGCGCGCCCTTGTCGGTGGTGAAGTCATAGGCGCGCAGCCAGTTCTGGCGGACGATGACGGGATCGGCGGGGATGCTCCTGACCTGTTCGATGAACCGGGCGAGGTGGAACGCGATCTGCGGGTCGGTCGGCCGATAGCCCGCTTCGGCCGGGGAGACCGCCTGCGCCTCGCCGAGCTTATCGACCTGAACGACCCAGGGGACGATATGGCCGCGCGCCGATTGCCACACGAGGCCGGCGGCAAGCCCGCCGGAGAGCGTCAGCGCGCCGAAGAAGGCAAGCCGCCAGTTCTTCGCCTGCACGCGGGCCGAACCGATCCGGTCGTCCCACGCCTGGGCGGCGCGTTGGTATGGGGTGACAGGCTCGGGCGTCTGCCCGTAGCGAATGGAGGGTCGTCGGAACATTGCGGGATCAATCCTTTTCCTTGATGTCGGGACCGTTGCCGCCGCCGTGGCTGTCCCCGGCCTTCACCGTGTGGGCGAGGACGGTCGCGCCGTGGGCGGCCGATTGGCGGTTCTTCATGCCGGCGGTTCCCGTGGGTTGGGCAGCGACGGGCTGCGCGGCAGCAGGCGTGGCGTTCGCGGCCTGCGGCGGAGCGCCCAGCCCGGCGCGGGCGCCGGTGCGGAAATTGTCCTTCATGGATGCGCCGGCCTTTCCGGCCATCTTCCGTAGCGGCGAAAGCGCGGCATTGGCGGCGCCGCTGGCGGCTTTCTGTCCGACAGCGGCCATGCCCCCCGCGACGGCGCCCGCGCCGCTCCTGCCGAACGAGCCAACGCTGTAGGCGCCCGCCGCGCCGCCCGCCATGCGCGCGCCGCCGCGCGCGGCTGCCGCGCCCATCCGGCCGGTCGCGCCGATCGTCGAGGCGGCGGCCCCCACGCCGAGCTTCGCGGCGGCGGCGCCGCCGACCAGCGCGCCGCCTGCCGCCAGCGCGGTTCCGGCCGCCGCGCCCGCGCCGAGCTGCGGGCCGCCCGAGACGATGCCGTTGGCGATCCCGGGACCGAAGATCGACAGGCCGAGCAGCGACAGCGCGCCGAGCGCGATGGCCAGCACTTCCCGCGCATCGGGTTCGGGACCGACCGTCGCCGTGAACGTGCTGAACAGGGTCGTGCCGATCCCCGTGATGACAGCGAGCACCAGCACCTTGATCCCGGAGGAGACGATATGGCCGAGCACCTTTTCGGCCATGAACGCGGTGCGGTTCCAGAAGGCGAAGGGCAGCAGGACGAAACCGGCCAGCGTCACCAGCTTGAACTCGATCAGCGTGATGAAGACCTGGATGGCGATGATGAAGAAGGCGAGAACGACGATCAGGTAAGCGAGCAGCAGCACCGCAATGATCGCGAGATTGGCAAACACTGACCAGAGGCTGTTATAGGCCTCCATCGCGTCGATCAGCGGCTGGGCGGCGTCGAGTCCCTTGCCGGCGATCGTGCCGGGCTTCATGAACTCCGCGAGGCTGAGCGCGTCACCACTCGCCTTGAGGCCCAGCCCCGCGAAGCTTTCGAACAGGATTGTCGCCAGCGTCTGGAAACTGCCGATGATGAAGGCGAAGGCGCCGATGTAGAGCGTCTTTTTGATCAGTCGCTGGATGACGTCCTCGTCGGCGCCCCAGGCCCAGAACAGCCCGGCGATGGTCACGTCGATCGCGATCAGGGTCGAGGACAGGAAGCCGATCTCGCCGCCGAGCAGCCCGAAGCCGGAATCGATGTAGGTGCTGAAGGTGTCGAGGAAGGTATCGACAATGCCGGTGTCGCTCATGGCGCGGTGCTCCCGGCCTGATCGGCGGGAACGAACTTGCCGGGCAACTCCGGCCGGATAGCCGCGTCCGTCCGGCCGCCGTCACTGCCCGCGCTATTATAGGGGGCGGGGAGCAAAGCATTCTCGCCCGGCGTGGGTGCATCGGCATCCTTGCCGAAGAAGCGGCGGCGGTTCGCGGCCCATGCCTGTTCGCACCCGGAGTCCGGCATGGTGAGCGTGGCGCAGCGTTCCAGTTCGCGGGTCAGCAGCGCATGAGCTTCCCCGTCGTCGAGCAACGGCAGGATGGCGTCGAGCGGCATGTCGCCCGGCGGGCGGAGGGCTTCCACCGCCACCACGGCGAGCATGATCCCGGCAAGCGCCGCGACGCCTGCGATCTTCTTGTTGCGCGACATGGGCGCTTCTCCTGTCAATCGCGGCCGAAGAAACGGCGGAAGCGTTCGCGTCCCTCCGCCTCGATCGCGGCCTGCCGCGCGGCGTCGAGCGCCTGCGCCCGGCCCTGCGCGGCGACCGCGGCGGTGAGGTCGGCAAGCTGCTGCGATTGCAGGGCGAGAAGCTGGTTGCCTGCCTGCGCGGCCTGGAGCGCGCCGGTCGCCGACTGACTGGCCGAGACCAGGCTGTTCATCGTGGCGCGGGCGCCGTCGATATTGCCGACCACACCGGCCTGAACCTTCAGCGCATCCTCGAACGCGCCGACGCTATCCTCCCAGCGCGCATTGGCGTTGGCGACCATCTGCGCGTTGGTCCCGGTGAGGTTCGCGCCCTTGTAGCGGCCATTGAACGCCTGCTGGATGTCCTGGACATTATAGGCGATGCGCTGCGCTTCCCCGAGAAGCTGCTGGGTCTGCCGGACCTGCTGCTGGAGCGTGTCGACGGTCGAGAGCGGCAGCGAGGCGAGATTGCGCGCCTCGTTGATCAGGCTCGTCGCCTGATTCTGGATTTGCGTGATCTGGTTGTTGATCTGCTGAAGCGCGCGGGCCGCCTGCAGGACGTTGGAGGCGTAGTTGGTGGGATCATAGACGATCCCGCCGAACTGCGCCTGTGCGGGCGCGGCGACGAACATCGGCGCGACGGCCGCGCTGGCGAGAACGCCGGCCAGGATGACGCGGCGAACGGGAAGCAATTTCATAAGTCGATCTCCATGTCTGTCGTGAGGGGAAGCTGGTGCTGGCGATCCGATGGCGGCTCCGGCAGCAGTTCGACGGCCCAGGCGCAGCCGCGATGCCGCAGCCATTCGGCGGCAAAGGCGGCAGCCCCATCGGTTTCGATGATGTCGGCGATGGCGAGCTGGTCGGCTTTCGACGACGCGGCGGTGAAGGCGAGCGCGACTTCGCCCAGCCCCAGCTCGAACAGGCGGTTGCCTCGCCGCGACTGGCAGTAATAATCGCGCTTCGGCGTCGCCCGGCTGAGGATTTCGATCTGCCGGGCGTTGAGTCCGAACCGCTCGTAGATCGCCGCGATCTGTGGTTCCGCCGCGCGCTCGTTCGGCAGGAATATGCGGGTCGGGCAGGACTCGATGATGGCCGGGGCGATGCTTGAGGTTTCGATGTCGGCGAGGCTCTGCGTGGCGAAGACGACGGAAGCGTTTTTCTTCCTGAGCGTCTTGAGCCACTCGCGAAGCTGGGCGGCGAAGTCGGGGCTGTCGAGCACCAGCCAGCCCTCGTCGATGATGATCAGCGTCGGGCTTCCGTCGAGCCGATCCTCGATCCGGTGAAACAGGTAAGACAGGACGGCGGCGGCCGATCCCGCGCCGACCAGCCCCTCCGTCTCGAACGCCTGGACATCGGCTTCGCCGAGCCGCTCGGCTTCGGCGTCGAGCAGCCGCCCCCACGGCCCGCCGATACAATAGGGAGCGAGCGCCTGCTTGAGCGTCTGCGATTGCAGGAGAACGGCGAGGCCAGTCAGCGTCCGTTCCGCGACCGGGGCGGAAGCAAGCGAGCCGAGCGCCGACCAGATATGCTCCTTGGCCTGCGGATCGACCGCGACGCCTTCGGATACGAAGATCGCCGCGAGCCATTCGGCCGCCCAGGCCCGTTCGGCGGGATCGTCGATGCGGGAGAGCGGCTGCAACTGCACGCCGCTCTCGTCCTCGGACAGCCCGCCACCCAAATCCTGCCAGTCGCCACCCATGCCGAGCGCGGCGGCGCGGATCGAGCCGCCGAAGTCGAAGGCGAACACCTGCGCGCCCTCGTAACGACGGAACTGCATCGCCATCAGCGCGAGCAGGACCGATTTGCCCGCGCCGGTCGGGCCGACGACCAGCGTGTGGCCGACATCGCCGACATGAAGGGAAAACCGGAACGGGGTCGAGCCTTCGGTCTTGCCGTAGAGCAAGGGCGCCGACCCGAAGTGCTCGTCCCGTTCCGGCCCCGCCCATACCGCTGACAGGGGGATCAGGTGGGCGAGATTGAGGGTGGAGACCGGCGGTTGCCGGACATTGGCATAGGTATGGCCTGGCAGACTCCCCAGCCATGCCTCGATCGCGTTCATCCCCTCGGGGATCACCGTGAAGTCGCGGCCTTGGATGATCTTCTCGGCCAGCCGCAGCTTCTCGGCCGCTATGGCCGGATCGCGGTCCCATACTGTGACGGTCGCGGTCACATAGGCCATGCCCGCATAATCCGCGCCGAGTTCCTGCAAGGCGGCGTCGGCGTCCAGCGCCTTGTTGGAGGCGTCGCTGTCGAGCAGCGTCGATGCCTCGTTGGTCATGACTTCCTTGAGGATCGCGGCGACCGACTTGCGCTTGGCGAACCATTGGCGACGGATTTTGGTCAGCAGCCTCGTGGCGTCCGTCTTGTCCAGCATGATCGCGCGGGTGGACCAGCGATAAGCGAAGGCGAGCCGGTTCAACTCGTCGAGCAGGCCGGGAAAGGTGACGCTGGGGAAGCCGATAATGGTGAGCGTGCGGAGGTGATGGTCGCTCAGCTTCGGCTCCAGCCCGCCGGTCAGCGGCTCGTCGGCCAGCAGCGCGTCGAGGTGCATCGGGGTTTCCGGCACACGCACATGCTGGCGTCGGGTCGATATGGTGCTGTGGAGGTAGGTCAGCGTCTCGCCATCATCGAGCCAGCGGACCTCGGGGACGAAGCCTTCGACCAGATTGAGAACGCGGTCGCTGCGATCACTGAAACCGGCCAGCAGTTCCCACGGATCGACGCGCGCGCCGGAACGGCCTTCATAGAGCCAGGTTTCGGCGCGGGCGGCATCCTCTGCCGGGGGCATCCACAGCAGGGTCAGATAATAGCCGCTCTCGAAATGCGCGCCTTCCTCGCGGAACTGCTCGCGGCGCTCCATGTCGACCAGCGCCGACACGGGATCGGGAAACGCCGATTCCGGGTAGTCGAGCGCGGGCGTGCGCTGCGCCTCGACGAAGATCGCCCAGCCCGACCCCAAACGGCGCAGCGCGTTGTTCAGCCGCGCCGTGGTGGCGACCAGTTCGGCGGGCGTGGCGCTGTCGAGATCGGGGCCGCGAAAGCGCGCCGTGCGCTGGAACGAACCATCCTTGTTGAGCACCACCCCTTCGCCGACCAGCGCCGCCCAGGGGAGGAAGTCGGCCAGATGCGCGGCCTTGCCGCGATATTCGCGTAAGGACATCATGGCCGCATCCACGTCGGAAAACGCATGTGCCGCCGGGCTACGTCGACGAACTGCGGATCGCGCCGCGCGGCCCATACCGACAGCGCATGACCGATCGCCCAGATGGCAAGACCGGCGAGCCACAAGCGCAGGCCGAGGCCGATGGCGCCCGCGAGCGTCCCGTTGACGATGGCGAGCGAGCGCGGGGCGCCGCCGAGCAATATCGGCTCGGTCAGCGCCCGATGAACCGGCGCATAGAAGTCGGAGATGTCCTCGCCGACCATCAGACCAGCGCCCCGCCGCCGAACGAGAAGAAGCTGAGGAAGAAAGAACTGGCGGCGAATGCGATCGACAGACCGAACACGATCTGGATCATGCGCCGCGCGCCACCCGACGTATCACCGAAGGCCAGGGTCAGGCCCGTCACGATGATGATCATCACCGCTATGATCTTGGCGACCGGCCCCTCGATGCTTTCGAGGATGGACTGAAGCGGCGCTTCCCACGGCATCGACGATCCGCCCGCATGGGCGGGCGTGGTGAAAAGCAGCCCGGCGGCGGTCACGCCGAGAATACCGATGCGGTCGAGTGCGGTGCCGGCGAGCAGCCGGGCTTTCTTTCCTTTCATGATGCGTCTCCAGATTGAGGGGCGAAATGAGGGGGCGTGAGGGAGATCAGGCGGTAGTCGCCGCTCGCGGGGGCCAGCCCCTCGACGCGGGCCAGTTCGGCGAGGCGTCGGCCGTGTCCGTCGCGGACCAGCACCGCGACGAGGTCGATGGTCTCGGCGAGCAGCGCGCGGGGGACCGTGACGACGGCTTCCTGGATAAGCTGCTCCATGCGGCGCAGCGCGCCGAGCGCGGTCCCGGCGTGGATGGTGCCGACGCCGCCCGGATGCCCGGTCCCCCAGGCTTTGAGGAGGTCGAGGGCTTCCGCGCCGCGCACCTCGCCGATGGGGATGCGGTCGGGGCGCAGGCGTAGCGAGGAGCGGACCAGATCGGACAGCGAAACGACGCCATCCTTGGTCCGCATGGCGACCAGGTTGGGCGCGGCGCACTGAAGTTCGCGCGTATCTTCGATCAGGACGATGCGGTCGGTCGTTTTGGCGACTTCCGCCAGCAGCGCATTGACCAGCGTGGTCTTGCCACTGCCGGTGCCGCCCGCGACGAGGATGTTGGCGCGGGTCGCGACGCCCTGGCGGAGCGTGTCCGCCTCGGCGGCCGACATGATCCCGGCTGCGACATAATCATCGAGCGTGAACACCGCGACGGCGGGCTTGCGGATCGCGAAGGCCGGCGCGGCGACGACGGGCGGCAGCAGTCCCTCGAACCGCTCGCCGCCTTCCGGCAACTCGGCCGAGACGCGCGGAGATCGGGCATGGACCTCGACGCCGACATGGTGCGCGACGAGGCGGACGATGCGCTCGCCGTCCGCGGCGGCCAGCGTCATGCCGGTGTCGCTGACGCCTTCGCCGAGCCGATCGACCCACAGCCGGCCGTCCGGGTTCAGCATCACCTCGATGACGGCGGCATCGTCGAGCCAGGCCGCGATCGACGGACCCAGCGCCGTGCGCAGCATCCGCGCGCCGCGCGTGAAACCTTCGGATCGGATCGGCTGGATGGACAAGAAACGGCCCCTGAATTGGGCCGGGCGATCAGCCGCCCGGCGTCAGGGGCACATCAAGAGAGACAGGAAATCGCGCGAGGCAACAACTATGTCAGGGCGTCGTAGTGACGGCGGTAGATAAGTGCGCGTTGCGGTCGGACGCTTTCAGCACTGCTCTCCGTCCGCGCCATTTTTGCGAATATAGCTGGCCGAGTCGCGCATGGCCGGCCCGGGTTGGTTCGCTGCACTGTCATGTGTCGGCGGAGCCGCCGTCACGAGTTGCAATATCTTCCGGTATTTCGTCGAGCAGGCTCTTGCCGCTGGCGTAGCGTCGGCCGAGCGTCTCGACGAAACCCTCATAACGCTTGCGCCCCTTTATCTGGGCTGCCGCATGATCCTCGTCGGGAAGCGGCGGCGTGACCGCCAGCCAGAAGCGGACGAACAGCGCCAGCGCCTCGGTGGTGAGGCCGGTGTTGCGTTCGAGCCGCTGGACCTGGCGCGAGAGCCGATCGAGCCGCCGCGCGAAGGCAGCCTCCATCCGGTCGGCGCCGTCCGGCGACATCCAGGAAGCGACGGCCGCTTCGACGATCGCCGAACGCGAGATGCGGCGGCGGATCGCCAGTTCGCTCACCTGGCGGGCCAGTTCGGGCGGAAAATAGACGTTGAGACGGACGCGCATGACATACTCCTACAATTCGATGCCGTCGTCGGGGTCGAGCGATGCCTGCCGCGCGATGCCCTGCATCCGGCGCCGCGCCGCCGCCTGGCGCGCGGCGTCCTCAGGTTCGTCCTCGGGAAACGAGAACTCCTGCGCGGGGGGCCTGGGCGTCGTCTCCTTCACGATGGCGACATGGTCGGGCAGTTCGGGTTCGCGGCGCAGCCCGCTATTGGCGGCGTCCTCCTGTGCCCGGATGATGGCCGCGATCGCATCGGGGTCGGCCGACGCGGCGAGCCCCGTCCAGTCGTCGGGGCAAATAGCCTGGTTCGTCCATGCGGCAGGATCGGGCGGCGCCATGATCCGGGCGGCCAGGCGGCGGTCGGCATAATAAGCCGCCTTCTTCGCGCGGATCGGCTGAACGCCCGACATCATCACGATTTCCTCGTCAGGCGGAAGCTGCATGACCTCGCCCTGCGTCATCAATTGGCGGGCTGTCTCCGACCGCGAGACCATCAGATGCCCGAGCCAGGGGGAGAGCCTGTGTCCGGCGTAGTTCTTCATCGCCCGCATCTCGGTCTTGGTGCCGAGCGCCTTCGACACGCGCTCGCCGGTCCGCTCGTTGTTGGTGGCGAAGCTTACCCGGACATGGCAGTTGTCGAGGATCGCGTTGTCCTGTCCATAGGCGCGTTCGATCTGATTAAGCGACTGCGCGATGAGGAAGGATTTCAAGCCATAGCCGGCCATGAACGCCAGCGCGCTCTCGAAAAAGTCCAATCGCCCGAGCGCGGGAAACTCGTCGAGCATCAGCAGCAGGCGATGGCGCCTGGCGCCGCTCGGCAATTCCTCCGTCAGCCGCCGCCCGATCTGGTTGAGCATCAGGCGGATGAGCGGCTTGGTCCGCGAGATGTCGCTGGGCGGAATGACGAGGTAGAGCGTCACCGGCTGCTCGCCCGATACGAGATCCATGACGCGCCAGTGGCAGGCGCGCGTGACCTGCGCGACGACGGGATCGCGGTAAAGCCCGAGAAACGACATGGCGGTCGAGAGCACGCCCGAGCGTTCGTTGTCGCTCTTGTTGAGCAATTCGCGCGCGGCGCTGGCGACGACGGGATGCACGCCCGCCTCGCCGAGATGCGGTGTCGCCATCATCGCCGCCAACGTCTGCTCGATCGTGCGCGCCGGATCGGACAGGAAGGCGGCAACCCCGGCCAGCGTCTTGTCGGGCTCGGCATAGAGAACATGCAGGATCGCGCCGACCAGCAGCGAGTGGGAGGTCTTTTCCCAATGGTTGCGCTTTTCGAGGCTACCTTCGGGATCGACCAGCACGTCGGCGACGTTCTGGACGTCGCGGACTTCCCACTGGCCGCGCCGCACCTCCAACAGCGGATTGTAGGCGGCGGACGCCGCATTGGTCGGATCGAACAGCAGGACGCGGCCGTGCTGCGCCCGGAAGCCTGCCGTCAACGTCCAATTCTCCCCCTTGATGTCGTGGACGATCGCCGATTCCGGCCAGGTCAGGAGAGAGGGCACGACCAAGCCGACGCCCTTGCCGCTGCGGGTCGGCGCGTAGCAGAGCACATGCTCCGGGCCGTCGTGGCGCAGATAGGCGCGGCCGAGCTTGCCGAGCACCACGCCGTTGTCGCCGAGCAGTCCAGCCGTGCGCGCCTCATCCTCGGTTGCCCACCGCGCCGAGCCGAAGGTTTCCGCGTTCTTGATCTCCCGCGCCCGCCATACCGACATACCGATGGCGACTGCGATCGACAGGAAACCGCCCGAGACAGCGATATATGCGCCGGTCTGGAAGATGTCGGGCGCATAGGCGTCGTAGCTGAACCACCACCAAAAAAAGGCATGGGGTGGATAGACGGGCCAATCACCGACCATGGACCAGGGCGGGCCAAGCTCAGGCTGATACGCCAGCGCCGATGCGGTCCATTGCGTCGCGCCCCAGATCGCGGTGAGCACGATCAGGGAAACAGCGACAATCTGCCCCCAGAGGATTTTCGTTGCGGACATGGGAAGTCTCCTTGTTCAGATGCCGAGGCCGCGCTTGCGGCCCAGCGACCAGCCGATGCCGCCGCCGTCGCGAGCGACGCCGGCGATCTTGCGGCCGAGTTGGCGGTCGAGGTCGTTCGACCAGGGAACGAGACGGAAACCCAACCCGTCGTCGATCATGGCGAAGTGACCGGAAGCGAGCGCGATGCGCTGGCGGCAGATACCGGCGACCTTGTCGCCGGGATTGGTCGGCCGGTAGGTCAGTCCCGTCCGGCTCGCGATCCCGCCGCCCGTCGCATCCAGTTCGCGGCGGCGCAGCGTGTCCAGAAGCCCGCGCTGGAAGACGACGCGCTCGCCATAGCGCCGGGCCAGCCCTTCGCTGACAAGATGGTCGGTGCGCTCATCCATCGCCCGTCGCACCTCCGCGCCGAAACCGGCATCGGCGATATTCGCGCCGCGCTCGATCAACCGATGGTCGAGCCAGGTGGCGCCCGGCGCCTTCACCTGTGCGGCAAGGTCGAGATCGGAGCGGGTGGCGAGGAATAGTGTCGGCTTCCGCTCGCCCGCCCGGCCGATGGCGCGCAACTCGACGATGCCGCCGATCTCGGGGCTACGCTCCAGCGCCTCGATGCCCGGCAGCCGGACGTGATGGGTGCGCCCGTCCGTCCCGTCGATCACCGCATAGGCCGCGCCGTGCAGTTCGTCGTGCAGGCCCTTGTCGATCAACCGCCCGACGATGGGCTTTTCGGGTGGGGCGTTCACGATCGCATAGCTGTCGAGCGGGCGATCCTGGCCGCGATCCTTCAACGCCTCGCCGATGGTGCGAATGATGTCGCCGCGTGTGCCGAGTTCGCGCAGCTTCGCTTGCGCGTCCTCGGCCATGACCCATTGGCCGGGTTCGGTCTGGGCGGCGAGGCCCATCGTTTCTAGATGCTGCAAGCGGCCGATCATCAGGCGGCGCACACGCGGATCGCCCGGGCCGGGATGCTCGGGGCGCACATCGACGATGCCGAGTTCGTCGGCCGAGCGCATGATCTCGCCGTCCAGCCTGGTCCAGCGTTCGGCCGTCACCTCACGGTCGAGCGCGCGCTGGATTTCATATTCGGGCTTCGGGCCGAGTTCGGCGTATGCCAGTTCCTGCGCGCGTGAACGCAAGCCATGGCTGATATAGTCGCGGTTGATGACGAGGTCGGCGCCCCGGTCGTCGACGCCGCGCACCAGCAGATGGACATGCGGGTTGTCCGTGTTCCAGTGATCGACCGCAACCCAATCCAGCCGCGTCCCGAGGTCCGCCTCCATCTGGCGAACGAGATCGCGGGTATAGTCGCGCAGGTCGCCAAGGTCCGCCGCGTCCTCGGGCGAGACGATGATCCTGAAATGATGCCGGTCGTCCTTGCAGCGATCGGCGAAGGCGCGGTCGTCGGCGCCATCGCCATTTGCGTCGAACATCTGCGTGGGCGATCCGTCGCGCGTGACGCCCTCGCGCTTGAGGTAGGTGATGTGCGCGGACAGCGGCGCCCTAGGCCGCCCACTCGGCATGAAACGGGTGACAGGCACCATCTTGACCACCACGCGCCGCCCCGATCCGAACAGGCGGCTGCGGGCAAAGGCAGTGCGGCCCCGGCCGAAGTTCGATTGACCGCGCGGGCGCGATCCGCCCCAGCCGCCCGTTCGCCTGCCTCCACCGCTGCGGGCGGCGACGCGTAGCACCTGGGCGATAAACCCGCGCGCCTTGCTGCGCGGGCTGCCCCTGTCCCTGACTTTGCCGGGCCGGACGAAGAAATCGCCATCCTCGCTCACGGTTGGTCCGTTTTCCGCCAAAAATGGCCCATGGTGCCATTCGGCACTTTGAATTTGCTTGTCTTTTCCTTCCGAGCGGCACGCTCGCCGACCGACGCACCCGCATGAACCCCATGAAAAGCCTTGGCTTTTCGAGGAAATGGGGTGCGGCTTCTATCTTGCCGTCCCTTCCTACGGCTTTTTCCTGCCCTTCCAGGCACTTCCACCTTCCAACCGTGCAATCTGAAAACGGGGGCAGTCATGGCGTGCCGGCCCCCTCCCGACGTGCAGCCGCCGTGCGATTCGGCCGCGGCGGTGCTGCAACGGGATCGTCCGGCAGCGCGAACTTGAGGCGCCAGGTTCGCCACGCTTCGGCGACGGCGCCGGTGCCGGGGAACAGGTCGTCGAGCGTGTCGTCGGGACGCGCTGCGACCGTCTCGAACGCCCAATGGCAGACCGCTTCGGGCTTCGCGCCGGTAAGTCCGCGGCGCAGCGTGATCGGACATTCGATCCAGTCGCGCAGGACCAGCCGCTTGCTGACCACCGGCTTGCGCGGGCTTCACGATGACCGGCTCCCACGCACAAGCGACCGGCACGTTGCGCTTGAATGCGGCGAATCCCTTGACCCACGCCATCCACCGCGCGCCGGTTTCGCACACGAGCGGGGCGAGCACGGCGACCGATTCCGGCGTCGCGGCGGCGTGCAATATCCAGCCGTCATAGTCGCGGTCGAGCCGCTCGATCAGCGCCGCGTGATCGACCTTGCCCGCATAGTCGGGATGATCGCGATAGAGATGCGCGCAGCCGATATAGGGCGGATCGGCGTAGGCGATCTTCATGGCCTGGGGCGTCCCGACAACGCGACGAACAGACTGTTCTCGGCTGGTTGGGTTGCAGGGTCGATGGTGGCTGCAAGTTCGCGGCGTGGCGTTTCCGATGCGGCGGGATCGTCGTTCGGCCGCGCCGCGAACAATGCGGCCCGGCGCCAGGCGAAGCGATCGGACGGCGGCGCGGCGGCAAGCCGACTGTCGTCCGCGCCGCTTATGATCGACGCCAGCTTCGCCAGATAGGCGCGTGTCTCGGCGGGCAGCGGACGGCCGCGCGCAAGATATTCGTCGTAGCGGCCCGGTCCCGCATTATAGGCCGCCAGCATCGCCGTCGCGTTGCCGTAGCGGTCGTGCATCGCGCGCAGATAGGCCGCGCCCGCCATGATATTGTCGCGGACATCATAGGGCTCGCGCCCCAGCCCGTGGCGTGCGCGCAGGCTCGCCCAGGTCGCGGGCATGATCTGCATCAGGCCCATCGCGCCCGCTGATGAAACGGCGCGAACATCGCCGTTGCTCTCGACGCGCATCACCGCCCATATCCATGCTTCCGGGATGCCGAAGCGCCGGGCTGCGTCGGCGACATGGACGGCATAGGGATGGCTGGCTGCCGTGCGTTCGGCCGATGCGTCCTGCGCCAACGCGGGAGCGGACATGGCGCCCGCTGCGAGCAGCAGGAGCGCGAGCATCGCGGCCGATCCGCCCCCGCTCCGCCGCCAGCCTGTCGGCGTGCTCACTCCGGTAAAGGGTGCACGCATGGCGCCGGCCGTGGGCCGCCCCTGACCTTCGCTGCGCGCCCCGGCCGGCCTGCGACCGAGCGGGACGGAGGGATGACGCAGTCTTTTCGCGAACAGAGGGATTGTGATCGAAACGGCCACCGATCAGCTCCGGTCTTCGCGCGGCCGGGGGCGCTTCCACGACAGCCGGAACGTCCGCCCATCATCATCGGCGCGGAACAGCACCGGTCGGAACGGCGCGGGGAAAAGCGGGCTGTCGATCTCCAGCGCGATATAGTCGCCCGCGCGTTCGCCGACCCGTTTCCAGCCGCCGCCGATGTCGGGACCGTCCTCGTCGTCGAGATGGATACGGTAATCGGGCGCGTTCTCGGCGTCGCCCGGATCGATAGCGACCAGCGCGATCGCCTCGCCGATGCCGAACAGGCGGATGCTTCCGGCATAGCCGTTGGCGGTGGATTCAAGGATGTTCGTTTGCATGGGGAAACTCCTTCGGGTCGGGGGGTGAAAGCGGCGGGGTCGGCGCGTGCAAATGCAGCGGCGTCGCGCGGCCGATGACGGCGGACGCCGGCAGCGGGCCGAAATAGCGGCCGTCCAGACTGTCGGGGACGGACGGGTTGAGCAGGAAGATTTCGCCGGATTCGAGCGTGCGGCGGCCCTGCCAGACCGGCAGCGGACGGCCACGGCCGTCACGCGCGCGGGCGCTGGCGACGGGATGGCCGTCGACGCTCACCACGGCGCCCTCGCGGCAGACGCGCTGCCCGGCCTTCGCAGCGATGTGCTTCAGCAGCGGCACGCCCTCTGGCAGATAGCCGCGCGCCGAAAGCCAGCGGGAAAGCCGCTCTGGCGGCGTGACGGCGACCAGCGCACCGATAGCGGGATCGCGGTCGCGATAGATGCGGTAGAGCCCGATCGGCGCGCTGGCGCTGGCGTTCCAGATGACGCGCGGGCGCGGATCGAGAATGGCGACCGCGATGAACAGGACGGCGAATGCTTGCGCGGCGACGACCGTCACCATGACATAACCGAAGCGCGTCATCCTTCGATCTCCCGGCGCTTGAGCCAGGCGCGATGGCGCTCCAGCGTGTAAGGGCGCGGCTGATGGCCGGCGGCGATGCGGTTGTGGACGTGGCGCCAGTGATCGGGCGCGGCGTCGCGGGGATCGACGCCCGCCGCCTCCACCGCGTCGATCGCGGCGAGCACCTGTTGGACCTTCGGCCAGCCTTCGATGTGCAGGAGGATGTCACCGCCCGGCCGCACGAAGGGCAGCGTCGTGTAGGGCTCGCCCGGCGCGACCGCGCGCACCACGTCGATGCGCGAAGTGATCGTGCCATAGTCGTTGGCGGTCCAGCGGACGAAGGCGAAGATCGCGCCCGGCCGGAAGCTCATGACGCGCGTCCGCCGCGTCAGGATGCGTTCCTGCGCGACGCGGCCGAAGCGTATCCAGTGCTCCAGCTTCTTCTCGATCCAGGTCAGTTCGACTTCGGTCAGCCGGGATCGGGGGGCGATGGCGGTTGGAACGGTCGGCGTGCGGGCGGCTTGCGCCTGCTCCGCCGCACGGCGGCGCAGCGCGGCTTCAAACCCGCTGAAATCTATGCGCTCTGGACGCGCGGGATCGCTCATCGTTCGTCTCCGGTGATGTCGATGGGGGTTCGCCCGAGCGCGAGGTCGAGCGCGGCTTCGGTGCGCAGGATCGCGCGGCCGATGGCTTCGGGGATTTGCGGAAGAACGGCGTCGCCGAACGCCTCGACGATCAGGCTGGCCGCAGCCGTCCCGCGTGGACCGCCGACCGCAATGCGCGTGCCAGCCACCCAGGCGGAAATCCCATCATCCACCCGTAGGTGATGGGCAAGGCCGCCGTTCCAGTCAGCCCACGGCTCCGCAGCATCGCCGCCAGCGCGCGGGCGCCCGCCCACTTGTCCGGCGCGCGATCGGTCATCGCGCCGTCCATCACCGCGTCCATCGTCGGCGATTTCCTGCGGTCGTAGGCCGGACTCCAGCCGTCCATCCGGCTGTCCCGCTTCATCGGTGTCGGCAGCGTCTCGGTGGTGGCCGTGCGGATCATGTGGCGGGTCGAGGGCGTCCGCAGCCCCGATCCGCTCCTGTTGTTGCCGTAGTCGCAGGCCACCGGCGTCGGCAGCATCGTCTCCGCGTGCCGCAGCAGGTTCGGCGTGTCGATCTGCGCCTTCGCGCCGTTCGCCCGGCGTCCCGTCTCGATCTCCTGCCGGTTCAATCGGCGCCCGCCGTTCGGCTTCACCGGCGTCGGCATCATGCCCGCATGGCGGCTGGCATGGCCCTGAAGCTGGCTGAGAACATCGCCCCGGCCGCCCTTGTCCGCGTCCGATTTGCGCGGCGTCGCCAGGATCATCCGCAGCGGATATGTCGATCCCGCCCCGCCGCCCGCGCCGTCCTTCATCCCGTCCGTCGCCATCGGGGTCGGCAGCCTGTCCAGGGCCGCGGGTTGCATCATCGTCGGCAGGTTCATGCCCGTCCGCTTCTCGCCGCGGACCTTGCACATCTCCGGGCCATGCGCCGCGTCGCTGGTGCGCGGCGTCGGCAAGCTGCTTGGGATCGTAGCCGATAAGCCAGGACCGCTTGCGGACATGGTTGGCGCCGACATTTTCAGCAGCCACCACGCACGGTTCCCAGGCGTAGCCGAGCGTTTCCAGGAGAAGGAGCAGCCGGTCAGCGCCGCGAGTTCGCAGATTAGCGCTGTTCTCAAAAGCGAACCAGCGAGGGCGGCACTCTCCGACCAGCCGGACGGCTTCGAGGTAGAGCCCCGACCGCTCGCCTTCGATGCCCCGGCCTCTGGTGTTGGCGCTGGAGATGTCCTGGCACGGCGGCGAGCCGACGATGATGTCGGGGAGCATCCCGAGGTCTGAAAGAAGTCGAGCTGCCGTGAGGTCGCGCACGTCGGCGTAGAGGCGGACATGGGGATTGTTCTCCGCATAGAGGATGCGCCGCCATTCGATGATCTCGCAGGCCGCGACGGTGACGAAACCCGCGCGATGCAGGCCGAGCGACCAGCCGCCCGCCGCCGCGCTGAACAGGTCGAGCGCGCGCATCATTCGCAAAGCCCGTATTCGCTGTCGCAGCGCAGGCCCTGCTCGTCGGCTTCGCGCCGTTCCAGATCGAGGAACAGGTCGTAATTGTGGCCGCCCCGGCCCGTGCGCGACCATGCGATCGCCCAGTCGATGGTCGCCCGGCCGTGGTCGGCGGGATCGCCGGGGACGGTCGGCGCGGGCAGCAGCGATGCCGGTGTGCCGGTTACGGCAGTGCGCCGCGAGACAAGGCCGACCAGCCGCTCCCATTCGCGCACCCGGTCCACCTCGGCGGGGAAGCGCATGGCCCAGGCGCGCAGTTCGCGCTTCCTGACCATGATGCAGGTCGAGCAGCCAACGCGGCTCATCCCCATCGTGTAGAGCGGGTTATGCTTGAGGCCGTGGCGCTCGGAGATGGCGAAGGCGTCGGCCGCCGACCAGCGGAAGATGGGCCGGTAGAGCACCCGGCGCGCTCCGGTCGGATGCCGCTTCGACTGGATCGGCGGCTTTTTCGCCCGCGCCGGACTTTCGTCGGCGCGCTCGCCGATCCAGTCGATGATCGACAGCCCCGCGTCGAGCAGCGGGCGCTTGCGGTGCATCATCGGGATCAGCTTCGTCTCGTCGGTGCAGAAGCGGGTTTTGGTCCCCGGAAACCGGCCGTGGAGCATGACCATGTCGAGGAACGGGATGCCGGTGGGATGCAACAGCCCCAGCGCCTGCTTGATCAGGGGATCGGGGACGGGCGGCGAGACCAGCACCGGGCAATTGCAGCGGGCGGTCCATTCGGCCCTGGTGATCGTGCCTGCCTGCCACGCCGCCCGGCGCTGGTTGCACGCGCCCTTGTGGCGGGTCCGGCGCTTCTCCTTCGACCATTCCTCGCGCAGCATCGCGCGCTTGCGGGCGAAGGCCGCCGCGTCGGTGAGGCCCGGCACGTCGTTTGCCGAAACGGTCTCGATGCGCAGGCCGGTGCGCTGCCGCAGCCAGTCGTCGAGATAGGCGATGTGGTCGAGCGTGATCGGATTCTCGTGGCCGTTGTCGGCCGAGAGGAAGCGCGGCGCGCGATTGCCGAACGCGGCAAGCCCCTTGCGCTCGATCCGCTCGACCATCCGGCAGAGGACGGCCTGGCTGTCCTTGCCGCCCGAGATGCTGCCGAAGTGCTGGGCGGCGATCATAGCCGCCGCCCCGCAAGCCAGCCTTCGATGTCCGGCTGGCGCCGGGCGAGATCGAGCGTCGGCAAGGCGGATGCGAAGCGCGAGACGCCCGAGCCGTCGAAGCTGTCGGCTCCGGCCGCGGCGCAAAGGCGGATGCGCCGCACGGTGTTGACGCGGCCCACATGGCAAAAGGCGCCCCGCTCATGCGCGAGCCGCGCCCAGGTCGCCATCGTCGCCAATTTCCACGGCGTATCGCCGCCGACGAAGATGCCGACCTCCGGCCCGACAAGGGACGCAACGTGTGGCGGCTCCATGCCGTTCTGGACGGCGAGCAGATATTGCGCGCCGCGCAGCTCGGGCCGGCCCCGCAGCGTGTCCAGCCAGCCGAGCGAGAAGCTGAGCGATGCGAGACCGCCCGCAACGATGTCGGGAAGGACGATCCAGTCGGCCCCCGGCCCGAGCAGAGCAACCGCCTTCTCGAACGCGGGCACGTCGAACGGCTCGCCCTGCTGGAAGGCCGTCCATGCGCCATTGTCGAGCGCGTAGCGGAAGCGTTCCGGGCGCAGCGGTCCCTTTGCGGAGACCATCAGCCGCCAGCCTGCGTGCCGCAGCGCATCGAGATTGCGGCGCGTGCCGGTGCGGGAAGCATAGCCGATCATCGGCCGCCTCCCGGCGCCTTCACCGGATGGCGGATCGCTGTCGCATCACGCCCTCCGGACGATTGATCGCCGCGCGAAAAAGGCGTAGTAGTATAGCGTAGTGGAAACGGCGGATTTACTGACCGATACTTCGCACCCTCTCGCGAATTATCCACAGCGCCAAAGCGCGTTAGAAAGAATACGAAGTATTCTTTACTGTTAGCATAGTTAGAAGGGAGCCGATTCCGCGAACAATTAGAGCGGCTTGCACGTGGTTCGGGTTTTTTATAGGCCGAGTCAGCGGTTTTTAATCGGCCGAGTCCGGCGGTTTTCAATAGGCCGAGTCTCATGGCCGGTTATCCACAGCCAGCCCCATGCGCCGCGCCGCCACCTCGAACGGATCGACGGGCACGGGCGCGAAGGTCAGCCGCTCGCGGCCGAACGCGCGCTCGATCGCCAGCGCATAGCCCGGCAGCGACTGTCGGCGGACGATGCCGCGCAGCTCGAACGCGAACTGCTTCAATGGCGAGAGCGCGCCCGATTTCAGGTGAAGGTGCGAGACGTCGAAGCTCCAGCCGCCCTCCTGCTGGCCGCCATGCTTGCGCACGATCCGGTAGAGCCAGCGTTCCAGCCCGCCCGTCAGGTCGAAATAGGCCCGGTCGATTGTGAGCACGAATGTGCGGTCGACCACGCCGGCATAGAACCAGTCGGGCAGGATCAGCTCCAGCCCGAGCGGCCGGCCTTCACCGTCGAGCCGTTCCTGCCACTCGTTGATCCACGAGAAGCGATGGCGGCGGCGCTGGTGCTGCTGGCGGATCGAGGTGGCGACTGTCGTCGATTGCAGCCGATCGAGCGCGGCCTTCAGCCGGTCATAATGATCCTTGCCGGTGCCGCGTCCGGTGAAGGTGAGGATTTCGTGCGGCGTGGTGGCCATCAGCCGCGAGGTCGGCAGCCCCGCGTCGCGCGCGGCGACGATCTGGCTCGCCGCCCATATCAGCACGTCGGCGTCCCAGATGGTCGCCATGCCGTGCTCGGGCACGGCCTCGACCGATATCCAGGTCGCGCCCATGCGGAAATCGATCGGCGTCACCCGCCTGCGCTTGGCGAGGCTGAAGAACGGCCAGGCCATGAGGTCCTGGGCATCGCGCGGCGCGATATCTCGCCCGAGCGACGGGAACAGCGCGAGCTGGGCGCGCTCGCCGGAACGGAAGGCGGCGCGCGGCTTCATCGGCGGCTCTGCACGATCGCCGCGTCCCGCTGCGGCATGAGATCGTTCTGGCCGGGGTCGGACGTGGAATATTTGGTGCCGAGGTCGGCCCAGGCGCGCAGGTCGTCCACCGAATAGACCACCCGTCCGCCGATCCGGCGATAGGCCGGGCCGCTTCCGAAATAGCGATGCTTCTCAAGCGTGCGGCCGGAAAGACCGAGGAAGCGCGCCGCCTCGGGGGTCCGCAGGTAGCGGGGCGGAAGGGTCACGGGAGGTCTGGACAAGGGGCGTCTCCTGCGAAGCGCGGTGGCAGGAGGCGATCATGGCGAAGTGCCGGCGGCAGGGTGGGGAACGAAGATTCGCAGCTGCGCCGATGTGACCACCCCCCGGCCGTGGTCACGCGGCGGGCGCTATCAGCGGAAGCGGAGCAGCTTGCTGTAGTCGCCCTTCATCATGGCGGTGGCGTCACGCACGAGCCGGTAAACGAAGGACCGGGCATCCGAGTTCTTGAAGTCGGACGCCGAAAGATGCGCGGCTTCGGCCTTGCCGAGCGCGATCGCGATTTCGCGATAGGTCGCCCCGGCGAGGCGCAGATCGAGCGCGCGAAGCATCTGCTCGAGCCGGGCCACCCGGATTGCGGTGAGCGGCCATCCGCGCGGCAACGGGCCGGTTCGCTTACCCGACATGAGCCGGTGGAAACGCAGCAGGCTGAGGATGCGCTTGATGAAGTCCTTGTCCAGCGGGACGATCGCGGCGAGCGGCCGGCCTGGCGTCGGATCGCGCAGCCATAGCCGATGCTCGCCGGCCGCGTCAGCGACGACGACATGACGGCCGTCGATCCCGGTCTGATCGGCGAGCAGCGCGCCGAGCGCCAGCGGATCGACCGCCTTTGCGCCGGTATATCCTTCCGGCGCCGCGTCGAGGATCACGGTGACGGCGGTAAGCTCCGGCCGCCAGATCACCGTGCCCGACAGCTCATCCGGCAGATAGGCGAAAGGACAACCCCCAGCGGCGGGCGAGCGCCGTTCGCTCATGCGCCGTGGCGTTGCTGTTCAGCCGCGCCCGTTCGGCGCGATACTGGCGGTTGCGTTGGAGGAACGCGGCGGCGAATTCGGCCCGCCCCGGCGTGTCCGGCGCATGGCCGGCACGCCGCGCGCGCCCTTTGGGGGTTATCGGCATGGAATCATCCTCTCCAGCCGCTCATTGTGCGGAGTCTGGATCATCGAGGATCAGTAGAAGCGCTTTGTCCCGACAGCGCGAAGGCCGCGCCGGGCGATGCCGGCCGCGCATCGGAATCCACAGCCGGAAAAAATCCATTCCGGTCTGAATGTTAACCTATTCGGTGGCGCGCGGGCCGAGCAGATATGCGTAACCCACTTCGGTCATCCAGCGCGCGCGGGCAAGATGGCTGGCGTGCATCGCCTTCGCGCGATCGGGTTCCGCGGCGGGATCGATTCCGAAAACGAGCGCGGCTGCATCGGACCAGTAGGCGCCCTCGTCGTCCGCATCGAGCAGGCGGATATAGTCGGCGAGGTGATCCTCGTCATAGGCGGTAAGCCGCGGCGCGTCGGGCGCGCGATCCTCGAAATGCTTGCCGGTCATGACGCCCCCGTTCCTCCAGCCCCGTTAACCTTCTAGACCGAAACGGAGACGGTTCCATGCGCGCGGCGGGCATGGCTCCGCGCATCCTCCGCAACGGTCGGCATCCGCGCGAGAAGCGGTTAGTCTGCGGTGCGCCCCCGCAAACTTGCTCCTGACCCTGATCGGGGAGTGGTAAACCGCGTTCAATCGGCCCTGTGACCTTTAGCCCGGAAGCCTGTTGCATACGTCACAGGCTCCCCGACCATGTGGTCAAGGATGGCGGCGCCGTCACGGCCGGCGCCAAACCGTTGAACGTGGGGCTACCAACCCCAGGCCGCCGCGTAGCGGCCCACGTCCTTCTTAGGACGACGCGATGATTTTGGCTACTGCGATCCCGCGAGCCGGGCCATGCCCGGCGAGCGCGATTTTGCGGCTCGCGCAAACGGGCCGCCAGCCCCCGCGTGGGGCTGGCGGCTGCTTATTGGCGGCTTTCAGGTCAACGGGTCGGATATGGCTCAAGCGGGCGCCACTGTGCCCGAGCGTCCGCCCGGCGATAGGTCAGCCGGCGACAGCGGGCATGGGTGTTCCAGGCGAATACGAGCGGCTCGAAACCATGCCACCAATCGGCGTCAATGTCGCCGCAACGCCCTTCAAAGCAAAGGAAGCCGGTCGCATCGTAAAGGCGAAACTCCATAGGCAGGTTGTCGCCCTCCTTCGGGTCGGCGCGGCTGGGGATGCCCTCGGCATTTTCTCCAAGGCCCAGACAGCCGCCCATATAGTCGAACGTGATAATCCAGCGCATGATATGATTCCTTGTGAGGGTGGCGCCCGCCGCAGGGACGGGCGCGAATGTTGGGAAAGAGTGGCGACCTATGCGGCCGCCCGGTGATGAAGCTGCGCTGCAAGCCGCTTGCTGGCGGTGTGGTAGTGGTCGTTATCCAGTTCGATGCCGGTCCAGTCGCGCCCGAGCTGCCGGGCTGCCGCCAGTGTCGAACCGCTGCCGCTGAACGGGTCCAGCACAAGGTCGCCGGGCTTCGTGAAAGCCTCGATCAACGGCGCCAGCGCCTCAACGGGCTTTTGCGTGGGGTGCAAACGGTTGCCCGAATAGGGGAAGTCCAGCACATCGGGGATAGGCCGCGCGGGCCGGGCCGGGTTGCCCTTTGCGAGCAAATAAGCCTGTTCATGCTCGTAGCGGAGAAAGCGGGCGGACGACGCATAGCGCTTGCGGAACACAAGATGCCCGACCACGCGGAAGCCTGCGGCCTTCCATGCGTCCATGAACAAATCCACCTTGTTCCAGCCGTAGAAGGAAACCGCAAAGCCGCCATCCTTCAGGACGCGTTGCATTTCCCGAAACGCCGGACGGAGCCACCGGCCGTTATCGTCATTGGCAACCTTGCGGCCCTGGCGGTCCCGGTAGCGCGTCACATAGGGCGGATCGGTCAGGATGAAATCCACCGTGCCGCTATCGAAAGCCTGCATCACTTCAATGCAATCGCCGTTGAAAATCACATTGCGGGGAGCCTGTGCCTTGCTGGTCATGTCAAATCCTTTGGGTCTGAAGTTCAGCGAAGCGGAATGCCGCGCCTGAACTTCTGCCCGGCGGCGAGCCAAGGGTAGCAACGGGGCAAGGGCGGCCGGGGCGGAGGGGAATCACCCGCCTGCACAAGGCTTGCCGCGGAAGGTGGGGATACCGCCCCGGACGGTTCCACTTACCTTGACCGGCGCGAGGACAACGTCCTTAGCAACGATCGCGCCGCCCTGGCGGCGCACGGGAAAACCTGCCCGCTTGGGCAGGCTCACTCCGCGGGCCTGTCCCGCCCACTTTCCCATTCGCGCAAATGATGGCCGGGATACCGGCTCGGCCATCGGGCCGATCCCTGCCCGGTCAGCCCCAGCCCAGGATTGCGATCATTGTGCGGTCGACTGCCAGGGCGATCGGCGATGGTGAATGTGGCGAAGATCCATCCGGGATCGGAAAGGGAGCGTCCCGCCATTGCTGGCGGGACGCTCTCGCGATCAGTCGACCTTCAGCTCGAACTTGCCGGTTGTCTCGGTCGAGACAAGCCGAAGATGAACGTCCGGCGCCAGGACCGGATTGAGCTTGAGGGAGGCGTAAGGCTTCTGGTCTTTGGTGGCCTTGAGCCAGCCCACACCGAATTCGATGCGCTCATCGTCGGCGGCAACAATGCGATAGTCGGGCGACTTGTCGCTTGCCTTGTCGCCCGTCCGAAGGATTTCCACCTTCTCGCTGAGGCCGAAAAACCGGATTTCGCCGTGGAAGCCGCGATCGGTCGCCTTGAAGTTTCCGCAGATCATGTCGTCAGTCCTTTCTTGACTCGGGACCGCGCCCTTCGCGGCCTCGTGGCATGTCGAAGATCGGGGACGTTCGGCTGCGCACCGCTGCCCGGGGTTCCCGTCGCGCTTGCGCGGCGGGGTGGGCTTGCGGCCCAGGGACGGCCGAAGGGCCGCTTTTTTGCTTCGCGCTGCAAAGCCGAAGGCGGCGGAAAAAAGCTGCCCGGCGCCGTTGCGCCGCCAGGTGGACACGATCAGATCAAGCCACGAGGGAGGCCGTGAGGGCCGGTCACGCAGGCAGGACGGGAGACAATGATGCGCCCGGCATTTCAGCGGAGCCAGCAGCGATCGCCGGGTTATGGCTTTCGCATCGGCGTGGCAGGATTCAGGAGCGAGCGAACAGCGCGTTGAACAGGCGCTCGGCCTCGGCCATGCCTGCGTCCGGCAGATGCACCGACTTCGCCTTGCGCGCCGGATCGGAGATCAGCCCGCGTTCGTGCAGCCGGTCCATCGCGCTCCAGTCGAAGCCTTTCCAGGCCGTGCCGGTGGTGCTGAGGTTGAGCCACAGCAGGGCAAGCACCGCCTCGTCGATTCTGTCGGTGTCGATATCCGTCCGCGAGTCCATGTGCAGGAGGATAGCAAACCGGGCTGCGCACGGCATCCGCGATCCCGCCGTGAGCACGTATCTCTGCTACGCTACGCTTCGCTATCTCCGCCTTGTGCCGCCGTGCGCCGAATCCCGCCGCCGTGGCTACGGGTCCGGCATGGCGCGTCCGATGGCGATTTTGCTGGATTCCCGGGAGATGCGCGGCAGCTTGAGCATATGGGACTCTCTCGCAAACGTCGCCGCAGCGCACCCCGCGGCTGGTCGGAAGGGCTGGCAGACCTGCACGATTACATGCAGCCGCATCCGACGCGCGCATCGTCTCGCAGGAGCGCTACCAGCGCGCCGATCGTCGTCACCGATGACTGGCCCGAGCAGGTTCCCATCGGCGATGCCGAGTTGCGCGTCATCGAAGGCGCTTTTCGCGAGGAGCTGGACGCCCTGTTCGGGCCGCTCCCCTGAAACGGCTTATGGAAAGAGGTTGAAATGTTCGTCAATATGACGCACATTGTAGCGGATATGGATCAATCAGGAGCCAGTCCCATGCCGCGTAAGCAAGCTGTAGCGGAATCAGCCAGAGCCAATCGCGTCGAGCGGCTCGGCTTTCGCATCGACGAAGAAACCAAGGATTTGATCGAGCGAGCCGCGCATCTCTCGCGGCGCAAGGTCAGCGATTTTTGCGTGACCGCGCTGGCGGACACGGCGCGGCGGACGATCGCCGAGCATGAGACGCTCGTGCTGTCGGATCGTGACCGCGAAGCGTTCTTCGATGCGCTCATCAATCCGCCCGAGCCGAGCGAGCGGCTGATCCGCGCTTTCCGGGAGCACAGGCGCCGGGTTGCGTCCTGATCATGACGGCGGGGGATTTGAAGGTCGAGCCGTTGGGGCCGCACCACGACCGCGAGGGATTTTCCTGCGGCATCGACAGCCTCGATCGGTATCTGCGCAGGCAGGCGGGCCAGGACATCCGCCGCCGGTCGGCTGGTGTGTTCGTTCTCGCCGCGCATGCAAATCCCGGCGTCATTCTCGGCTACTATACGCTCAGCCAAGCGAACATCGCGCAAGGCGACATTCCGGCATCGGCGCGCAAGCATGTCCCGCGCTATCCGCTCGTCGGCGCGACGCTCATCGGCCAACTCGCGGTTTCCGAAGCGCGGCAGGGCGAACGCCTCGGTGCGGTGCTGATCGCCGATGCCGTCGAGCGCGCATGGCTGACGGCGGCGACGGCTGGATCGTCGATGCTCATCGTCGACGCCATCAATGATCGCGCAGCCGCGTTCTACGAAGGCAATGGCTTCGTGCGATTGGCCGATTCCCAACGTCTCATACTGCCGATGCACATCATTCAAGGATTGGTCGAACGATGATGAACGCTGCTTTCGCCCCCTCGGAAACCGGAGCCGTGCAACCGGCGCAGCGGGCCGCGCTCTATCTGCGGGTATCGACCCCGAACCAGGCGACGCATGATCTGTCAATCCCCGATCAGCGCCGCCAGCTTGAGGGCTATTGCCTCTCGAACGGCTGGGACGTCGCGGCCGAGTTCGTCGAACCGGGCGTTACCGGCACGGATGATCGCCGCCCGGCTTTCCAGGAGATGATGGATGCGGCGATGGAAAAGCCCCCCGCGTTCGACGTGGTGGTCGTCCATAGCTTCTCGCGTTTCTTCCGCGATCAGTTCCAGTTCGAGTTCTACCTCCGCAAGCTGGCGAAGAACGGCGTGCGCGTCGTCTCGATCACACAGGTTCTCGGCGATGATCCGGCGAGCGAAATGATGCGCAAGATCATGACGCTGTTCGACGAATATCAGTCGAAGGAAACGGCCAAGCATACGCTGCGCGCGATGAACGAGAATGCGCGGCAAGGCTTCTGGAACGGCGCCCGCCCGCCGATCGGCTACCGTGTGATCGACGCCGAGCAGCGCGGCACGAAGATCAAGAAGAAGCTGGAAGTCGACCCGATCCATGCCGAGACGGTGCGCCGGATTTTCCGTCTGGCGCTGGAGGGCGCCGATGGTCGCGGGCCGATCGGGGTCATGGCGATCGCGTGCTGGCTGAACGAGAACAATATCCGCACCCGTTATGGCGGCCGCTGGGGCAAGGGCATGGTGCATCAGGTGCTCACGCGGACGACCTATATCGGCCAGCACCGCTTCAACACCTATGATGTGAAGAAGGGACGCCGGAAGCCCGAGGCCGAGCACGCCATCATGGAAGTGCCGCCGATCGTCACGGTGGCGGAGTTCGAGGCCGTGCAGCGATCATTGAAGGCGCGCAGCCCGAAGATGATGGCGCCGCGGGCTGTGGGCGGATCGACGCTGCTGACCGGCATCTGCTTCTGCGCCTGCTGCGGCGCCGCGATGACGCTGCGCACCGGCACCAGCCGGAGCGGGCTGGAGTATCGCTATTATACCTGCGCGACCAAGGCCACGAAGGGGAAGACGGGATGCCCCGGTGTCTCGCTCCCGATGGACCGGTTGAACGAGGCGGTGATCGAGCATCTGGAAAAGCGGCTGCTCGATCCCGCGCGGCTTGAAGTGCTGATGGACCAGCTCATCGCAAGGCGGGAAGAATGGGTGACCGAGCGCCGCCAGCACGTCGCCGAGATGGAACGGCGGGCGACGGAGGCGGACACCAAGCTCTCCCGGCTCTATGAGGCGATCGAGAATGGACTGGTCGATATGGGTGATCCCTCGCTCAAGGGACGCATCGCGGAGCTGACCGCCATCCGCGACCAGGCCCGAGGCGATGCCGAGCGGGCCGTGGCCCACATTGAGCGGATCAGCCCAGAGATCACAGTCGAGAGCCTTCACGCCTTCGCTTTGGCGGCCAGGAAGAAGCTCCGCTACGACGATGGCTCCTATGCGCGCAATCATGTGCGCGCTGTGGCGCAGCGGGTCGAGGTCCATAGCAAGACGGACGTGCGAATCTGCGGCACGCGCACCGAATTGCTGCGGACCCTCACCGCCGCCTCTGGCGTAGAGGCGGCGGTGCTAGGGACTCGGGCTTTTGGACCGAAATGGTGCCAGAAGAGGACTCGCATCTTATTATTTTTTATGTGTTATAACAGCAACATAGGCGATGTGGTTTTGGCGAAGGCCCGCAGAAAAGCCCGCATTTCAATGTGGCCTAGAGGTTCGAGTCCAATTCAGGGACTCGAAACTCACAAAAATGGCGGATTTCTGCGATTCTTTTACCGTGAACAGAAGTAGAAACTTGCATCAAGTCAGGGACCGAAAGGCCCGCAAAAATTCGTTCCTGCATCGTTCCAACTCGTCCCGCTTCATCTCAAAGGCAGTTAATTCGACACTCTTCGAATCATCGATTGACGCGAGGCTTGGGCACTCATAATTCGATGAAACTGGAAGGATCGACGAATCATGGATGAGCTGACCACGCAAGTCTGGGCGGTCGATGCGCTTGGCGCCCTTGCGCATGAAACGCGGCTCAGCGTGTTTCGCATGTTGGTGAAGGCCGGTCCCGACGGCCATGTCGCTGGCGCCATTGCCGAACGTGCGGGCGTGCCGCCTTCGACCATGTCGCACCATCTGGCGACTTTGGAACGCGCCGGCCTAGTGCAGTCTGAGCGCGAGAGCCGCCTCATCCATTACCGCGCCGACTTTGCCGGTATGCGCCGCTTGCTCACTTTCCTGATGCAGGATTGCTGTCAGGGCGCGCCGGAAATGTGCTCCGACCTCATGACGGGGCTCCACTGTGAAACCGCAAGCTGAAGGGTACGGTATGTCCGACAAGGTCTACAACGTCCTGTTCCTGTGCACCGGCAACAGCGCCCGCTCGATCCTCGGCGAGGCAGTGATGAACAAGCTCGGCAAGGGGCGTTTTCGGGCCTTTAGCGCCGGAAGCCAACCCAAGGGCGAAGTCCATCCCATGGCGATCTCGGTGCTCAATGGCATGGGTTACGACACGAGCGGCATGTACTCGAAAAGCTGGGACGAGTTCTCCAAGTCCGGCGCGCCCGAATTCGATTTCATCTTCACCGTCTGCGACAATGCCGCCGGCGAGGCTTGCCCTGTGTGGATCGGACATCCCATGACCGCGCACTGGGGCATCGAGGATCCGGCGGCGGTCGAGGGCGACAGCCAGCGCGAAGCCTTTTTGCAGGCGCTGCGCTATCTCACCAACCGCATCTCGCTGTTCCTCACGCTGCCGCTCGCCAGCATCGACCAGATGGCGATGAAGCAGAAACTCAAGGAAATCGGCCGGAGCGAAGGCGCGAGCCCGCAGGCAGGAGCGGACAAGTGACCACTGACATCATCATCTACCACAATCCCGAATGCGGCACCTCGCGCCATGCGCTCGCCATGATCCGCAACGCCGGGATCGAGCCGCACGTCGTCGAATATCTCAAGACTCCCCCGTCGCGCGCGTTGCTGGAAAGCCTGATTGAACGCGCGGGGATCGGCACGCGTGCGCTGCTGCGTGAAAAGGGCACGCCCTATGCCGAGCTTGGCCTCGACAAGCCCGAACTGACGGACGCGCAGCTGATCGATGCGATGATGGAGCATCCGATCCTCATCAACCGCCCGCTCGTTGTCTCGCCGCTGGGCGTGAAGCTATGCCGTCCCTCCGAGGAGGTGCTCGACCTGATCCCGGCAGCCCAGCGCGGTGCCTTCACCAAGGAAGACGGCGAGCAGGTGGTCGATGTCGCCGGCAACCGCGTGACCGGCTGAACGCGAGTAAAGCGAATGACCGCACCTGCAAAGCGCGAACGCTTGTCGTTCCTCGACCGCTACCTCACCCTCTGGATTTTCCTCGCCATGGCAATTGGGGTCGGGCTCGGCTCGACCTTTGCTGGATTGCCCAAGGCAATCGACAGCTTGTCGTGGGGCACGACAAACATTCCGATCGCCATCGGCCTGGTGCTGATGATGTATCCGCCGCTGGCGCGGGTGCGCTATGAGGAATTGCCGCGGGTGTTCGAGGACAAGCGGGTGCTCGCAATCTCGCTGATCCAGAACTGGATCATCGGTCCGGTGCTGATGTTTGTGCTGGCGGTCATCTTCCTCAGCGACAAGCCGGAATACATGACAGGGCTGATCCTGATCGGCCTTGCTCGCTGCATCGCCATGGTCATCGTCTGGAACCAGCTCGCCAAGGGCGACAACCAGTATGTCGCTGCGCTGGTCGCGTTCAACTCGATCTTCCAGATCCTGTTCTTCAGCATTTACGCCTGGTTCTTCCTCGCTTTCCTGCCGCCGCTGTTCGGGCTTGCGGGCAGCGTGATCCAAGTGAGCTTCTGGACCATCGCCCAAGCGGTGCTGATCTATCTTGGCATTCCCTTCCTTGCCGGCTTCCTGACGCGAAAGTGGCTGTCCGCAGCTAAGGGACGCGAATGGTATGAGGGCACCTTCCTGCCCAGGATCGGGCCGATCACGCTCGTGGCACTGCTGTTCACCATCATGGCTATGTTCAGCCTCAAGGGAGGTGAGATCCTGACGCTGCCGGGCGATACGATCCGGATTGCGATCCCTCTGACGATCTACTTCGTCGTTCAGTTCACCATCAGCTTCTTCATGGGCAAGCTGATCGAGAGTGATTATCCGCGCACGACAGCCGTGGCCTTCACCGCCGCGGGCAACAACTTCGAACTCGCGATCGCGGTCGCCATAGCTGCCTTCGGCCTTGCATCACCGGTGGCGTTTGCCGCCGTGATCGGGCCGCTGGTGGAAGTCCCGGTGCTGATCCTGCTGGTCAATGTCGCGTTCTGGTTCGGGCGGCGCTGGTTCCCTTCGACTGTGCCCGCAAGAGTGTGAGCATGAGCGAGACCAGCAACTCCCGCCTGCGCGCGCTCAGCGACCCGGACCATCTGCCCGCACTCAAGCTCGATTATGCTCATCGCCAACCGGCGCTGGGACTAGGCAAACTCGACCCGCCCCCGCGCGTATTGCTGCTTTACGGGTCCTTGCGCGAACGCTCGTACTCGCGCCTGGCGGTGGAGGAAGCGGCGCGGTTGCTGCAATTCTTCGGCTGCGAAACCCGCATCTTCGATCCCTCTGACCTGCCGCTGCCGGATCAGGTCGCGGACGACGATCATCCTGCCGTCCATGAACTGCGCGAACACTCGCTGTGGTCCGAGGCTCAGGTCTGGTGCAGCCCAGAACGCCATGGTCAGATTACCGGAATCATGAAGGCGCAGATCGATCACTTGCCACTCGCTTACAAGGGTCTTCGTCCCACGCAGGGGCGCACGCTGGCAGTGATGCAGGTTTGCGCAGGCTCGCAGTCGTTCAACAGCGTCAATACGCTGCGGATCTTGGGGCGCTGGATGCGGATGTTCACGATCCCCAACCAGTCCTCGGTGGCCAAGGCCTATGAGGAATTCGACCAGTCTGGGCGAATGAAGCCATCCAGCTACTACGACAGGATCGTCGATGTGATGGAGGAACTGGTGCGTTTCACGGTGCTAATGCGACCGCACGCAGATCAGCTTGTCGATCGTTACTCGGAACGCAAGGATCGCAATGAGCCCGTGGAAACGCCAGCCGACGCAGCCGGTTTAACCAAAGTTGTCTGACGCACAGCGATGAGTGCGAGATAGTGTGGAACCGCCTTCGCCGTGATCTGAAATTGGCAGGCCTGGCCCAATTACCTACGCCGGGGTGAGACCCCCAAAAATTGATGCGGGGTCCAGGCCTGCCCCTCCCGTAGGAGGATCTTGTTATGTGCGAGCCGGGTCAAAGGAAGATCCGGACTTCCACATGTGAAGCATGACGACCGCGAGCTTTCGGGCGACTGCGACCCTGGCCTTAGACAAGCCAACCTTATTTTTCAGTTCCAGACCCCAAGTTTGCAATGCGCTTTCTGCCTTTGTCGAGCACAGCAAGACGGTGGCAGCCGAAACCAAGTGGGTCCGCGTGAGCTTGCTACCGAACCTGCTGATCCGGCCGACCCGGGCGAGAACGCCCGATTGATGAATCGATGGGGTCAATCCGAAATAGGGGCCAACATCGCGGGTTCGCTGAAAGCGCGATGGATCGCCGATCGCGCTGTAGAAGGATAGCGCGGTGATTGCGCCGACGCCCGGTACGGTCATGAGGTTCGAACAGACCGGATGGGCTAGTGCCGCCGCGCGTAGGCGCTTGTCCATCGCCGCGATATGCGATCGTAGATTCTCAGCAATTGAAACGAGGGGACGTACATCGGCGTCGACGTCGAGGCCGTCTGCCCGCAAAACTTCCAACTGATCTTCGACGCCGCTGGCGAGCCTGCCCACACCGGTGCTAGTCTTCAGCTTGCCACCGTGCAAACGCACGATCGACTGAACGAGGGCGTCCAGCTTCATGCGCTGTTGAATGAGATTCTTGCGGACATTGAGAAGGCTGCGCAGGTTCTGACAGTCGAGAGGCTTTACGAAGACCTCTGCACCAATCGTGCGGCCTATCCGGCCGAGGTCCGCAAGCCCCCTCGCATCGTTGGTGTCAGTCTTCTGCCGCCGGATAGCGAGGAACTTGGAGGCACGACGAACCTCCGCGACATAGACAGGAAAGCCCTGAGCCTGGAGTTCACGCACCATGTGGGTGCCTACGCCCGCTTCAATGGTAATGCGCTGCACCGCTTCGACACCGAAGGGGCGCAGGATATCCTTTATCTGGCCTGCATGCGTTTCCCGTTTTCCTTCGAACAGGATTTCACCGAATTCGTCGATTAGGCACACTGCTGTTTCCGCGACTCCGGTATCCAGACCAACCCAGTACTTCCGACGTGCCAACACTATCCCCTATGAAAACATAGCGTTTTGGCGCGGCGTCATTTAATCTCGCGGCAGGAGCCCTGCAAACTTCCGACGTCCGCAAACCAATGTGAGGGTAGCAATCGGAAATAGATTCGCCGAATGGGATTGGTCCTTTGAATCACGAAACACGTTCTAGGAACTCGTAGGAATGGCCAAGCTCGATCCTCGCCGCGCGCTCGATGAGCTCATCAAGGAACGCGGCGAGTCTTATTCGTCCGTCTCGCGTCTGCTGAGCCGGAATGCGGCCTATATCCAGCAGTTCATCAAGCGAGGTAGCCCGGCGCGTCTCGACGCCAGCGACATCGCGCAGCTGTCGGTTCATTTTGGCGTCCCCGCCGCTGTCTTTGGCGGAGACGAGGTTCCGGAAAGCGCGGGGCTATCGACGATCGCGATCCCGGTTCTTGGCGCCACCGATGCTGACGATAGCCTTGGCCGTGTCCGTCTTGTCGACGAGGCATGGCTGCGCAGTCTCAGTCACAAGCCGACGGGAGTTTCGATCGTCAGGGTCGAAGGAGATGCGATGTATCCGACATTGCGGGATGGCGATGAGGTGCTGATTCAGCGCTATCTCGCCAACGAAAATCCTCGCGACGGACTCTACGTCATCCGAGCCGATACCGGATTGCTGGTACGAAGGATCGCGCTCGAACCGGCACGAAACCGCATCGCAGTACTGACTGACAATCCAAGCTATCCCAACTGGGATGGCCTCATGAGAAACGCGATACAGATCGTTGGGCGCGTCATCTGGATCGGCATGCAGCTAGCTTGAATCCGCGGCCTCGAACGTTGCTCCGTCAGAGCGCCAGATGCGCCTGACCGCTCAGTCCTCGGCGCCGGTCGACCATTTGAGGCGGGTCTTCAATCCATTCAGATGAGTCCACGGCAAGATCCCGCTATGCTGAAGCATGCCAACAATGATGCCTGGCGCGATACCCTGGCTCTCCGCGAAATCGAGCACCGCTCGTTCGCTTCGCGGCCCCGTCCCGACAAACTGCCTCCACGCGCTCGTCGAAACGAGCGTGTTGCAGGCCCACGCATCGGCCTCTTTTTCCTCATCGGTCCCGTCGCGCGACTTATCATCGACGAAAACGCTCTTCTTGCTGTGGAGGAGGATGTGGGCGGCTTCGTGGAAGAAGCTGAACCACAAATGGTCGTCTGATTTGTGGCGTGCGCTGAGCTGGATCACGGGCTTGCGAGGCGAAATCCACCATGCGGCACCACTAAGCGCGGTTTTCGCAAGCGGCGGCACCAAGGCAAGCGCCACACCAGCCTCATTGCACAGTGCGCGCGTGCGCGGAATGGCTTGCTCGACGGGTTCACGCGTCAAGGCACGGATCTGCTTCAACGCCAGCTTGAACTGCGTTTCGCTATAATCTGCACATTCCTGCTGCTCTGCATCGAGTTCGCCGAGACGGAGCCAGGTCGCGAGCGCGACCTCATTGCTTTTGAACGACGGCGAGTGCCGATAGGCAACCTTCGCCAAGCCGTACTGGCTATTCCAAGCGTCGAGCGAACCCACGCCGAAGAACGCCAGCAGCTTTGAGACCGCGTCCACGGGATTGACGGGTTTTGCGAAGCAGCGGCGCTTTACCAGGTCATTGATGGGGAATGTCTTTGACCAGGCGATGGCGTCTTTTGCCCGTGCTGCGTCAGCCTCGCGCGCTCGATGGAGCTGATAACCGGACTCGATCGAGAGCCACAGATCGGCGTCAACTCCGAGAACCTTCTCGAACTGGATTGCAGTTTCCGGCTCGAGTGGTGCCTTGCCGGCAATGATCTCGCTGATGAGCTTGGCCGAGCGACCGCATCGCCGAGCAAACTCGGCTTGCGACATGCCATGAACTTCCAGGCGTTCTTCGAGGATCCAGCCGGGTGGGACGGCATAGTCCGGTCGGAACTGATTGGCTGCGGTCGCCATCGTTGTATTCTCCATCAGTGATAATCGACCACTTCGATGATCGTTATCGCTGTCACCTTGGTTAGATCGATTCCCCCGTCTTCGCTGCGAGGGATTGGATCATGGTTCACTTCAAAGACCAGTCGCTTGGGATGAACCAAATCGACTGCATACTGCTCATCCCGGTCCTCGGTCAGCTGGTGCCTTCGTTCGGGAGGCGTAATCGGCACTTGGCTCAGGGTGCGCGCAGCCCGGAGCACCGTCATGCGCTTCATGATCGCCTTTGCCATGGGTAACCCATAGGCTTTGAGCAATTCTGCTTGCGCATTGAAGGTCTTCTCGAGCTTGCGCTTTCGAAAATCGATATCCAAGAGGTTGGCTCATTTTCGTTACCTAATAGGTAACGCCTTAACGGAGCCTTGCTGATTGCGCAAGGGAGGGGGACGTCGAGCTATCTCCGGTCAGGCGTCAACCCGGGAAACGCAACCTTGCCGCCATGATTACGCCAGTCTCGACGATATCCAGAGCTGAATGTCGTCTTCCGCCCATGCGACCGCATATCCCCCAAGCTGAACCGGTTTCGGGAACTTCCCTTCGGACATCCACCGGTAGATCGTCGACCGACCGAGGCCGACGCGGTGTTGGACCTCCTTCAGTCGGATCAGGCGGGTGATCCTGCGCTGCTCGGGTGACGGCGCCGGTTCTGTTTCAGCCATGGCGCCCTCCAAAGCTCGCGCTGCCTTCACCCAGCAACGCATCCTTGCGTTCGAGCTCGTCGATGTGATCAGCCAGAAGCCGCGCGACGCGGTGCGCCGTTCCCTTGGCCCAACGGGGCTTCACGTCATGTACCTGGTTTCCAAGAACCCGCTCAAGGGCAGAGGGAAGTTCGCCGACCAGTTCCTCGAAGAATAGGGCAATGTCGGTCTGAAGCCAGCGGGTTGCCTGATCGCCGCCGGCTCCCAAGAACAGCAGCAGGTGAGCATGCGGCGCCATGCCTGATGAAGCGAGGATGCGCAGCGCTTCGCCAAGGCTCGGGCTTCTCTCGCCGCACAGCGTCCGACGCAGTGCATCCTTATGAAGGTCTGCCTCACGCGCAATTTCGCAGCGGTTGCGCCCGCTCCGTTCAACGGCCGTTTGCAGCAGGTGCGCGAGGTCGCGCCGGGTTTGGCTTTCTCCAAGTACGCCCATGTCGATCACGGTTGTTTCTCCTCTGGCTAGCATGATCGACTCACCGGCTATCGGAAGAGGAAGGGTGTAGGAAAATGAAAAGAACATAAAAGGAACAAAGAGGAAGGAGCGAATCAGACATCTCCTGCGATTCGCGCAGAAATCGGCCAAGCTGGCGCGGTTTCCGACTTCATTGGCGCGATCTTCGGCCTGATTGGCGCTCAAAGAGATCGAGGCAGCGCGATTGCCGGCTCGCGCACCTCTTGATGTCGCTTTTTGCTTGGTCGGCAGGCCCCAACTAACGGTCGCGATTTCCTACAGGGGCATCGAGGGATCACGAAGAACAGACAGCGAACGGGCCCACCGCTTGCTGCTCCTTCAACCCTCGAAAGGCCCTGCCTCATGAATACCCCTCTCCAGTTTGCCCGGCGCACCCAGCTCAAGGACTACATCCTGCCCGCACTGGTTGCCCTCGCCGGTGCCGGCGCGGCCTATGCCGGCGCCGACACCACCTTCGATCCCGCTCTCGTGAAGTTCACCGATTTTCTCGAGGGCTCGGGCGGCAAGATCATCACCGTGCTCAGCCTCGCGGGCGGCCTCATCGGCCTCGCTTCGGGCCGCTTCACGCTCGGTCAGATCGCCGTTCCCGTGGGCGTCGGCATCGGCGTCGGCACTGGCGTGCCGATCGTCACCTCGGTCGTGACCGCGGTCATCTGAACAGCGGATCCGGTCACGGCGGGAGGGCGGCATCATGGCTGACAAGTACCTCGTACCCCAACGGCTCGACGATCCGGAGCTCATTGGCTTCTGGACAATCGACGAGTTCGCGGGGCTGCTGATCCCCTTTGCCTGGGGGATCCTGGCGCAGCACATCTTCATCGGGATCGCTCTCGCCTTTGCGGCCTGGTTCGTCTTGCGGAAGGCGAAATCCGGAAACGCGGGCTCGGCGCTGGTGCATGCTGCCTACTGGTACATGCCCGGGGGTTTCCTCGGGCTGAAAGCCACGCCGCCCTCCCATTGCCGCCTCCTGGCCGGCTGAGGGAGACGAGCGATGCGCGCAGAATTCGCATACGAAGAGGCCCAGAAATACCTGCGTCAGCGCAATTGGCTGGCGCTGGTCGCCGGCGGCCTCGCTGTCACTACGCTGTTCGGCGTGGGTGCGGCAGCAACCCGGGACCGGGAAGTCGTGCTGGTCCCGGTGACCAGCGAACGGCTCTCGCTCTCCAGTGCCGGACCTGACGCGCATTACCTCGAGCTCGTCACCCGCGACACCGCGCTGATGCTGCTCAACCGGAGCCCACAAGGCCTCGACTACTGGATGGCCGAGATCCTGAAGCTCGCCGATCCGGCCGCTCACGGCCGCCTTAAGGCCGAGCTCGTCAAGATCGTGGACGAGCAGCGCGGCTCGGACATCAGCCAGGCCTTCGTCATCCGCAAGATGGAGGTCGATCCGGCCGCCCTCACTTCGACCGTCACCGGCACGCTCAAGACCTTCGTCGGCGCGCAGGTGATCGCCAGCAACGATCGCAGCTTCCGGTTCCGCTGGAGCCGGCATGGCCTCGCCCTCGGCCTCGTCGGCTTCGAGCAGCTGCAAGACCAAAGCCAGAAGGACTGAAGACGGCCATGAGCTATCTTACCCCAACGACCGCGCTTGGCGCCGGTCTCGCCTGTTTCGGAATAGGCGTCACTCGCCGTATCGACACCGGTTTCAAGGCGCTTGGCGCCGCCCTGTGCGCCCTCGCGTTCAGCGCGTCGCCGGCCTTCGCCGATCAGTTCGTCGAAGCTGCCGACAACGCCAAGATCGACTGCGTGCTCTCGCGCAGCGAGCTGACCCGCATCGCGCTGGTAGGCGATGGCTTTGCCAACGTCTCGAAGATCGCCAGCGCCTATCCCTACAACGATTTCACCGTGACCCATGAGCCGGTCCGCGGCGACATCTACATTTCGGTGCCGCCGCAGTTTGCCGCCGACCGGGTCAGCTTCTTCGCGACGAGCAAGGCGGGCTACGTCTACAAGTTCGCGTGCCGGACGGCCGCCCAAGAGGCGAGCCAGATCTTCGTCACCAACCCGGCGCTGAAGACCCATGACGCCGAAGACTGGGAGCAGGCGGCAGGTCCCGATGAGACCGCGATCCGCCTGATCGAAGCCATGGCGGGGGATGCGGTGCTCCCCGGCTTTACGGCCCGCGCCGAACTGGGGCTCCCCCGCAAGACTGGCGGGATCGAGGTCCAGCTGGTCGCGGAATATTCCGGCGCCGAGCTCGTCGGTCAGCGCCTTGTCCTGCGCAACCTTGGCAAGGAGCCGCTCGACCTCGCGGCCGACCGTGAGGGCCCGGCCGGAACAATCGCCTTTGCCTATGGCCGCGATGCGCTGCGTCCCGGCGAGACGACCAGCGCCTTCCTTGTCTTCCGCAAGGGAGGGCTCGAGTAATGGCACACGAAACCGAACGGTCAGGCGGTGAACCCGCAGCCGACAACGGCCAAGTGGCCGCCACCCCTGAGAGCCGGCGCGAAGTTGGACGCCGTAACCTCAATCGCCAGATTGCCCAGCGGCAGAAGGCTTTGCTCATTGGTGTCGGCGCCATCGCCCTCGTCTGCGGCGCGACGTTCCTGTTCAGCGGCGACAAGGACAAAGGCTCGGGAGCTTCCGGCGAAGCGGTGACGATCGACACCGGTGGCCTCGTCAACCGCAACCTTTCCGAACGCGAGTTTGTCGCGACCTACGGCAACCGGGCCGACGCCCAGGACCGCGAGATCAAGGCGCTCAAGGAAGGTCAGGTGTCGCGCCCCGAGCTCGAGCAGCAGCTCGCCGCGCTCAAGACCGAAAATGCGCAGATGCGCACCGACGGTCAGCACGCGATAGATGCGATCTCGGCAGAAAACGCGGCCTTGAAGGTGCAGCTCGACCAGGCCTCGCGCGCACCGGCTGCACCGGTCATGCCGCCACCTGCTTATGGCCCTGGCGTTACCCCCGGCGCTGGCACCACGGCGCCCGGTGCAAATCGGCAGGCCGCCGATGGCCCGCCAGCGGACGCCAAGGTCAGCCTGATGAGTTTCGAGACCGGCGGTGCCGGACCCAAGAAGCCGGCCGGCGACACCGCCGCCCCGCAGCTCCTGCTGCAGGACAGCCCCGATTACCTGCCACCCAATAGCTATGCGCCGGCGCGAGTCATTGTCGGGGTCGATGCCTCGACCGGTGTTGCCAGCCAGACCGATCCGCTCCCCGTGGTGCTGCGGATTACCGGCCCGGCACGCTCGGTCATGCGGCGCGGCAAGGTGCTGACGACCGACATTACCGGCTGCCTCGTCAACGGCGCGGCCCGCGGCGATCTCAGCAGTGAGAAAGTCTATGTGAAGCTCGCGCGCATGACCTGCGCACAGCCGGGCGGCCGCTACGCGGTGAGCGAGGTCAAAGGCTTCATCAGCTTTGCCGGCAAGTCGGGCGTGCGTGGCCGTGTCGTCAGCCGCGAAGGCAGCCTTGTTGGCCAAGCCCTCCTTGCCGGGATCGTCGGCGGCTTTGGCCGGGGCTTCTCGGCCAATGCCAATGGCATCTTCACCGGCCAGATCGGGGCCGATGGCAAGCGGCAGGCGCTCTCGCCGACCGACATTGTCACAGGCGGCATCGGCCAGGGCGCCGGCGAGGCCGCCGACACGGTGAGCAAGTACCTCATCGAACGCGCCGAACAATACCAACCCGTCGTCGAGATGCCGACCGGCATCGAGGTCGAGATCGTCTTTCTCGACGGCGTTCACGTCAGGAGCAACACGAAATGAATTACACGGATTTCCGGCCGGGCTTCAAAGCCCGCGCCGCTACGGCAGCGCTTGCCCTCACTACGGCCTTCGCCGTTGTCAGCCTCGGTCTCGCAGCAGTGACCTCTGCTCCGGCCCAGGCGAGTGACACCTTGAGCGCTGTGCGAGCCGCACTCAAGGCACGCCTTCCCAAGACCCCGATCGACGCGCTCACTTGCGAGGGTTTCGGCGGGCTGTGCGAAGTCGTGTCGGGGAGCACGTTGTTCTACGTCGATGGCTCTGCCCGTTACCTCCTGGTCGGGCGGCTCTACGACATGGAGACGCGCCGTGATGTGACGGCAGCGCGACTGCTCGAGCTCAACCCTGACCTCATCGCCGCCGGTGCAGCACGCGCGGGCGGCGAGAGCAAGGCGCAGGACGAAGAACCGGCGAACGCGGCCCCAGCCAAGGTCGATCTTGCCAAGCTGCCCGCCGATGGCGCCGTGCGTTGGGGCAATCCGACAGGTCCCAAGGTCGTGGTCTTTTCGGACTTCCACTGCGGCTATTGCCAGCGCCTGACCGGCGAACTCGCCAAAGCGGGCGTCCAGGTCGAAGAACGGCCGATCTCGATCTTCGGCGCCAAGAGCCGAGCGCTGTCTGAGGCCGTCCTCTGCGCGTCCGATCCGGCCGCCGCGCTCCACGCCGCCTACGCCGGTGAGGTGCCGAAGGCGCGACTGGGCTGCAAGCCCAAGGGCCTCGATGCAAACGAGGCTTTCGCAAAGGCGAATGGCTTCAACGGCACGCCGGTCCTGGTGCGGGCGAGCGATGGCGCGGTTCTGCAGGGCTATCGCCCGGCGAGCGAAATCCGCCGCTTCCTTGGCCTCACTCCGAACAAGGGAGGCAAGTGATGGGCAGGCCCAACAGATTTACCCTCGCACCGCTGCGCTTTGCGGCGCTCGCCGCCCTCGCTGTAGCCACTAGCGGCTGCGCGGTGCTGGGCGGCAACGTCAAGGGGAGCTTCTCGTGCCGGGCACCGGAGGGCAATTGCGCGCCGACCTCGGTCATCGATGACGCGGCCACTCAGGCTTCCGGCAAAGCGCCCGAAGCGACCAGGCTACCCTCGGCGCGCGTCCTGCCGCAGATATCCGAAGGACGGCTGCGCGTCGTGCTTGCGCCCTATCGCGACGCAGATGGGCGGACGCATGAAGCGCGGGTCGTGGAGGTGCCGCTGCCGACGAGCGCGGCCAGCCAGTTTCAGGATCCGGCGAGCCGCCGCGAAGTTGCTCGGGCACTCGCCCGTGCGGTGAGCGCCGCTCGTCATCCCGAGAGCGCAGTGGAGCCGCCGCATCCGATCGATCCCCCGGCGGATCTTCCTGCCGATCCTGCCTCCACCGCCTTGCCGGACGTGCTGACTGCCCCCTTGCAGCACGCGCCGGCCGGGGGACCCGGGACTGCCTCCCTCCCGGCTCGGGTCCCCCACCCAGATGCACACCATGAGGAGCCTGCTCCTCAGGAAGGTCAACAGCCATGACTCTCTCGCTTGCCAGCGCGCGCGATGCGCTGATGGGGTCGCTGTTTGCGGACACGGCCTCGGCGGAAAAGCCGCGCATGAGCTTCGGCCTCGACATGCTCTCGGACTGGCTCCCGTACCGGGTCTTCGACGAGAGCGCCGGGCTTTACCGCAATGCCCGCTCCAAGGGCTTCATCCTCGAGGTGACGCCGCTCATCGGTGCTGATGAGCGCACCGGCGAAATCCTGGGTCAGTTCTTCTCCGAAGGGCTGCCCCAGGGCGCCTGCCTGCAGGTGCTCAATTTCGCGAGCCCGCGCATCGGCCAAGTGGTCTCGCCGTGGTTCGCACCCCGCTACGAACAGGGCGGAATCTACGAGGCGATCGCGCGCGAACGGATTGCCCGGTTCTATGATCTCGTCTGGGAGAGCGGTTCCGCGCACGCGCCCTTCCACGTGCGCAGCAGCCGTCTGATCGTCTCCTTGGGCGTACCCGACAGCGCGCATGTCACTGATGCCGAACTCGCCGAATGTCGCGAGGGGCTCCTGGGACTCATCCATTCGCTGGGCCTCGAAGCCCAAGCGTTGCGGCCCTCGGCGCTGATCGGGCTGATCGACGAGCTGACGTCGCCGACCACGGCCCGCGAACCCGAGCGTGAAAGCTGGAATCCGCTCGAGCAGATCGACGTCCAGGCGATCCGCAGCGACATCGAGCTCGAGGTCGAAGACGACCGCATGGTGCTGCGAACGGAGCGGTTCCGCGAGATCGGCCGCGACCGCGCGGGCCATCCCGAAGTGGGTGAATGCCTGCCCGACAGCTTCGATTTGCGCCACTTTGCGGTGCGCGCGTTCCCTGAACGCTGGGCGCCATGGGAATGCGCGCGCCTCATCGGCGACATGTTCACCGACAAGCTGCGGTTTCCTTGCCCGACTGCGACAATGCTGTGCCTCGTCTATCCCGACCAGGAGGCAGCTTCTGCGCGCGCGGGCTACAAGTTCATGCGCACCACGAGCCTGAGCCAAACCAAGAGCGCGCGTTTCCTCCCCAAGCTTGCCGACCAGTCGGCCGAGTGGCGGCATGTCCAAAACGAGCTGCAGGCCGGCAAGAAGCTGGTGAAGCTATTCTACGGGCTCACCAGCTATTCGCCGCTCGGCCAAGGCGATGCGCATGAGCGGGTGATCAAGGCGATCTTCAAGGCTGCAGGCTGGGATCTCGCCGACGAGCGATTTCTCCAGCTCCAGGGCCTGGTCGCATCCTTCCCCTTGAGCCTCGCCGATGGGCTGGCGGACGACATGCTGCGCCTGAAGCGCATGCGCACGATGCTTTCGACGACGGCGGCCAATATCGCGCCGATGCAGGGCGAATATCTCGGCCGCGCCGTGCCGCACCTCCTGCTTGTCGGCCGCCGCGGTCAGCCCTTCTGGTGGTCGCCGTTCGAGAACGGGGCCGGCAACCACAACATCGCGATCTGTGGCAAGTCGGGGTCGGGCAAGTCGGTCCTGCTCCAGGAGCTTTGCGCGGCCCTACGCGGCGCGGGCGCTAAAGTCGTCGTGATCGACGATGGCCGCTCGTTTGAGCACTCGGTCAAACTCCAGGGCGGCCGTTTCGTCGAGTTCACGCTGGCAGCAGGCTTCTCGCTCAACCCCTTCTCGATGGTCGACGATGCCCGGGCTGCAAGCGATGAAGACTATCGTCTCGACTGCTTTGCCATGATCAAAGCCATCATCGGCCAGATGGCGCGGCACGATGACAAGCCAAGCGATACCGAGCGCGGCCTCATCGACCGGGCGGTAACGACGGTCTGGGACACGCTCGGTAGCGGCGGCAGCATCGACGATATCGCGGCGGCCCTTGAACAGGGCGGCGGTGAACTCGGCGTCAATCTCGCGACCGCGATCGCCCCCTATTGCCGGGGCGGAAGCTACGGCGGGTTCTTTTCCGGTCAGGCCAGCTTCGCGCTCGACGATGATTTCACCGTCTTCGAGATGAGCGACCTTGCGAGCCGCGAGGAGCTCAGAAGCGTCGTCCTCTCGGCGATCATGTTCATGACCGGCCAGGCCATGACGCGCACGTCGCGGGCAACGCGCAAGCTGCTGCTGATCGACGAGGCGTGGTCGATGCTGCGGGGCGGCTCGATGGGCGAGTTCGTCGAGACCTATGCCCGCACCGCGCGCAAATACGGTGGCGCGCTCGCGACCGCCACCCAGTCGCTCAACGACTACTACAAGTCGGACGGCGCCCGCGCCGCGCTCGAGAACAGCGACTGGATGCTGATCCTGCAGCAGAAGGCCGAGACGATTGCCGATTTCCGGCAAAGCGCCCGGCTCGACATGGACGATCGCACCGAGACCCTGATCCGGTCCTTGAAGCGCTCGGGCGCGGAGTATTCCGAGATCTTCATCAAGGGCCCGGAGACCGAGGCGATTGGCCGTCTGGTTCTGGATTCGCTCTCGGCGACGATCTTTTCGTCCGACCCCGACACTTACGCCGCGATCCAGGCGCTCGAGGCCCGCGGCATGCCGCTCGCCGATGCGATCCGAAAGGTTGCGGGCCTGCCGTTGGGAGAGCGCTGATGGCCTTCCACCAGACACCCTTCGACCACATCGGCGTGTGGTCGCCGCCTCAGCGCCTACTGCCGTTTCTGCAGGGGACATGCTTTCTCCTCATCGAGGCCTCGCGTTTTGCGGTCTCGAGCCTGCTGATTGTGCTCGGACTGCCGCTCTTTGCGTTCCTATTCCTCGCGGGCTGGGACCTGGGACTTCTCTTCTCGCAGCTTGCCAATCTTGCCGACCATTACCGCGAGGCGGACGCAATCCGGCGGATTGCCTTCTCGCAGGACCTTCAGGGCGTGTTCCTCGCGACCTCGCTTGGCGTGCTCGTGGCACGCGCACCGCGGTTCCTGAAGCGCCTCGAAATAGCGCTCGCTCCGGCATCCAAGGAGACCACCAATGGCTGATGCTCGACCATTTCAGTCCTTCAATCGTTCCCTTGTGCTCCGGCTTGGCGGCGTACTCCTCGCGGTCTGCCTCCTTCTCTGGGGCGCCTGGGTCAGCCGCGAAGTGGCGCGTCCCCGTGAGCAAATCGTCACCGTGCGCCTGTCTGAAACGATCGCGCGCTTCGTCGATGCCGAAGCGCGCAGCGGCAAGGCGCCCGAGGATGGGCAGGCTCGGACGCTGGCTTACCTTCAGGCCGCCGAGGCCGCTGTGCGCGAAATGGGCAGCAATGGTCGGGTTGTGCTGGTCGCCGAAGCGGTGCTCAGCGGTGACGTCCCCGATGCCACGGGCGAACTCGAGCAGCGGGTTGCCGCCAAGCTTGGCCGGGAGAAGCGGCCATGACGGATCTTGTCGCCCGCACGCTGCGCCGGGTCCGGCGTCCGTTGCTCCTCACCGGGATTGTCGCCCTGCCGTTTGCCTGGGCGCCGATCGCCGCTTTCGGTGAGGACCATGCATTTCTCATAAATGCGAGCCCGAGCCTGCCCAACTGGGCCTTCTGGCTCGACAAGTCGGCGCCGATTTCGCGCGGCAGCCTGATCTTCTTCGAGCCGCCAGCCTCGCCGATGCTCGAGAGGCATTTCGGGAAAGGTCCGCACCTTTTCGGCAAGCGCGTGCTCGGCCTGCCGGGCGACGTGGTGAGCCACGAGGGCGCCGAGGTCTTGGTCAACGGGCGCAAGGTCGGCGCGCGTCTGACGAAAACCCGGCTCGGGCTCAAGCTCAGCCCCGGACCCGAAGGCGTCATCCCGCGGAACTGCTTCTATGTCGGGAGCGACCATCCGCGCGGCTTCGACAGCCGCTACGCCGAAGTGGGCTTTGCCTGCCGTGGCCACATTCTTGGCAGTGGGAGGTCGATCCTGTGAGGCGCGCGCTTTTCCTTCCGCTCTGCCTCGCCTGCGTCCCTGCGGCCGAGGCTCGTGACTATGGTCAGCAAGGCGCGGTCTTCCCGGTGATCGAGCGCGATCTCCTTGAGCAGATCCATACGCGGCTGACCGCCATGGAAAAGTCGGGCGAGACCAAGCGGCTCAATCAGGAACTGCAGCAGCGCACGGCGACCCGGGTCAACCGGCCCGAACCGGTCGACGGGCTCGTCCGCGCGAGCGCCGCCCGCCGCTGGAGCTTTGATCCGACGATCACGCTCGAGACCGATATTCGAGGCGCCAAGGGCGAGCTCATTCATGCCCGCGGCACGCGCGTGAACCCGCTCGACAGCGTGCCACTGCGCGCCGAGCTCCTGTTCTTCGACGGCGACGATCCCGAGCAGCTCGCCTGGGCGCTGAGCCAGTCTAGGGCTGCGAAGCTCATCCTCACCAAAGGCGCTCCGCTCGAGCTGATGAAGGCACGGCAGCGGCGCTTCTACTTCGATCAGGGCGGCAAACTCATCCGCCACTTTGGGATCGGCGCGGTACCCGCGCGGGTGCGCCAGCAAGGCCGCGCACTCGAAGTCAGCGAGATCGTCCTTCCACCCCGTCAAGGAGTCCGCCCATGACACATCTTCGTCGTCTGGTAGCGGCTGCGCTCGGAGCGCTGGGCCTGATGCTGGCCAGTCCAGCCAGTGCAGATGCGGGCCCCGGCCGCTGCACCGGCAGCTTCGTCAACCCGATCACTGACATCTGCTGGTCCTGCCTGTTTCCGATCTCGGTCGGGGGCCTCAAGATCTGGCCGTCGAGCCGTCCAGATCCTTCCAACCCGACCCTGCCGCTGTGCCTTTGCGGTTTGCGGCCGGGCATCGCCATGGGCTTCTGGGAGCCGGTCCGACTTGCCGACGTCAGCATGAAGCCATGGTGCTTCGTCAACCTGGGCGGGATGAAGCTCGATCCTGGGTTCGATATCGGTTTTCGCTCGATCAAGGGGCCATCGGCGATCGGTGGGGCAAGCCAGAATTACTCGAGCTGGCACGTCCACTGGTATGCCTATCCACTGATCTACTGGATGGAGATCGTCACCGATTTCCTGTGCCTGGAATCGGGCTCGATCGACATTCTCTACATCTCCGAGATCGATCCGCTCTGGCAGGACAGCGAACTCACCGCGATCATCAATCCCGAGGCGGTCCTGTTCGCCAACCCGCTCGCGCTCGCCGCCTGCGCTGCCGATTGCGTGTCCTCGACAGTCCACCTGCCGGTTGACGAGATGTTCTGGTGCGCTGGCTGCCAGGGCTCGATGTACCCGATGAACGGCAACGTCTCGGCCTCGATCGGGCATGTCCAGGCTTCGCGGCTCGTGCTCTCGCGCTTTGCCTACAAGCTCCACCGCGAGCTCGTCGCCTGGGGCACGATGGGCAGCAAGGGACTCTGCGGCAAATACCTGATGCCGGTGATGCGCAAGCAGCAATACCGCTTCCAGGCCACCAATCCGAACCCGGCGACCAAGGGGCGCTATGCCTGCCCCCCGATCGGTGCCGCCACCACCTTTCAATCGGCCGGACAGGTCATCCCCGCGATCGGCGAGGACATGGGCTACCTCGTCTGGCGCAAGCGGAACTGCTGCGCACTATGAACCGGAAACTCCTTCTCATCCCGCTGGGACTGGCCGTACCCCTCGCGGGCCTCGCGCTCGCTCAGAGTGCCCCCGACGGCATCGACCTCGACGCCATTCGTGCCCGCTCGGCAGAGCATGCCGAGGACGCAGCCGCCCTGGCGGCGACAGTCCGCGGGCGGGCCGAAGCGCTGCACCATGACGCGCTCCAAACCCAGGACCGGGCCCAATCCGCTGGCGCACGCTATGCCGACAGCCTGCCACCTATGTCGAAAAGCACGGACGTCCTCGATTTCGATGCGATGGTTCGCGAGCGGGCTGAGGCGGAAAAGGCGCCGCTTGGCGAGAGCCCGCGCTTCATCGCCTTTGCCAGCCTGTCGATGCCGCCCGAGGCCTTGAAGGCCGTGGTGCGCGACATGGGCCGCGCCGGCGGCGTGACGGTGCTGCGGGGCTTTCCATCCGGCGATTCCGCCCGGTTCAAGGCGCTCCTGACCGAGATCTGGCAAGGCGAGGATGCCCCGCAGGCGCTCGGCATCGACCCGCGTCTGTTCCGCGCCTTTCACATCGAGGCCGCACCGAGCTTTGTCATGGTGGGGAGCGACTTCGCTCCTTGCGATGGCTTTGATTGCCAGGACGTTCCGCCGCCTCACGACCGGCTGACCGGCAATGTGACGGTCGGGCAGGTCCTCGAAACCTTCAAGGACGGTGCCGGCCCCGGGGCCGCGCTGGCGCGCCTCCATCTTGCCCGCCTCGAAAAGGGAGAGGATCGATGAGACAGATCCTGATGCTGCTTTGCACCGGGCTGCTATCGGCTGGCGCGGTTCAGTCGGCCACGGCCCAATCGAATTCAGGGCAGACGACCGCGGACGCGAAGGCCGATGGCAAGGCATTCGGCAACGCGGTGATCGACCAGGTGAAGAATGCAGCGACGACTGCACCCGATGCCTCGCGCGTTCCCGGTTTCAACCCCGCCGGGACGCAGAGTCTGGAAGATCTGGCCGCCCATCCGGACCGGATCGAGGGCGCGGCGCGCAGTACAGCCACCGGCAACACGGCCATCCGCACGATCGAGGACTCGATGAACAATCGGGCGCGCTTCTCACCCCAGGAAATCAAGAGCATCCTCGCGCGATCGGGCAAGATCAGCGAGACCCCGCTCGACTACACCAGCGGCATGTCGGTTTCCGGCTCGAAGGGCAATTGCGTGCCGCTGCCGCCGGGTACCGGCTCTGTCGGGACTTACATGGCGACCTGCAACACCGGTTATACGGCCGAGCAGAAGTCCGCATCCTGTCCGATCACGCTGGAGGCCAGCGCGGCCCCACGACAAATCTATGGCTATTACTGCGTCGGCGGCAGCGGGGTCGATCCCGCCAGCATCTACGCTTGCAGCCATTATCCGGCACCGCAGTGCACGGTCACTCAGTCCTGGCCGATCAACCTGGACTTGTAACGGTTTTGCGCCGGTCACCTGAGCGATTAGAGCTCGCAACAGGAGACCGACGAGATGATCAAGCATACAGAAGAGTTCAAGCAAGAGGCGGTACGGATCGCGCTGACCAGCGGGTTGCCGCGCGATCGGGTTGCATCGGATTTGGGGATAGGGAAGTCGACGCTGGGCAAGTGGGTATCGCAGTATCGGCCCAGTGATCTGGTTTCAGCGCCGCAGGCAGATCTGGCGCGTGAGAATGAACGCCTTCGCCTTGAGAACCGTGTGCTGCGGGAGGAGAGGGAAGTGCTAAAAAAGGCCACGCAGTTCTTCGCGAGCCAAAGGCCGTGAAGTTCGCATTTGTGCATAGCTGGCGGCACCGGTGGCCCGTTGAACTGCTCTGCCGTGTCATGGATGTCAGTGAACGCGGCTATCGTTCCTGGCGCTCGCGCCCGATCAGCAGGCGGGAGCGGACAGATATGAAAGTGCTGGCCCATATCCGGGAACAGTACAGGCTGAGCCTTGGCAGCTACGGCCGTCCTCGCATGACGATGGAGTTGAAGGAGGTAGGGCTCGATGTTGGCGAGCGCCGGGTCGGGCGGCTGATGAAGATCAACGGGATCAAGCCAGTCCGCACGCGCAAGCACAAGGTTACGACTGACAGCCACCATCGCCTGGGTGTCGCAGCGAACTGGCTGGACGGCGATTTTGCCGCAGATGCGCCCAACCGTAAATGGGCCGGCGACATCACCTATATCTGGACGTCCGAAGGCTGGCTCTACCTTGCCGTCATTCTCGATCTGCATAGCCGTCGCGTCGTAGGCTGGGCAGTCAGCGACAGGATGAAGAAAGACCTGGCGATCAGGGCGCTGGATATGGCGGTGCGCCTGCGCCAGCCTCCCGAGGGCTGCCTTTTCCATTCGGATCGCGGTAGCCAATATTGCTCCTACGACTATCAGAAAAAGCTGCAGGCCTATGGCCTGCGTCCATCAATGAGCGGCAAGGGAAATTGCTACGACAATGCGTCCGTCGAGACCTTCTTCAAATCCCTGAAGGCGGAACTCATCTGGCGGCAGAGCTGGCCGACGCGGCGTCAGGCAGAAGCCGCCATCTTTCAGTACATCAATGGCTTCTACAACACCCGTCGCCGCCATTCATATCTAGGCGGCATCAGCCCGCTCGCGTTCGAAGCCAAGGTGGCATAATGAGATAGGTGACCGGCACAAAACCGTTACAAGTCCACAGCCCATGCCCACCCATCAGCTATCCGGTTTCACGACGGAAGCAACCGCCGACATCATCTCTCGGCCGTCCGCCGATCTTGTCGCGCTGTCCAGCAACGAACTGATGGTTGCGCGCAAGCTTGCCTATAATCCCGAAAACGACGCGCTTGGCGAAGGTGATTTCTGGGCCGAATATATGGAAAGCGAGGACGACTGCATGGCCGCGCGCCAGGTCGTTCCGTTCGACACATTCACGCTTTCCGTCTGGCATACCCTTGCCGCCGACATGTTCGAGGAACGATCCGATGAACGCGATGCATCCCAGATCGACCGGCTGATCGAAAGGCGCGGCCTGTTTCCTCATGATCCCGCCAATCGTCCTTGGCGTATCGCGCTTCCCGCAATCGAACTCCAAATCGCGCTTGAAAAGGATATCAAAGCAGGTTCGTGTCGGACTGCCGATGCCCGGATACGGGTCGATGCCCTCGATCAATTGTCCGGCATGGAGCCCGACTTCTATACGGATAGGGAAGCCATATCGACCGCAGGCTGGGACGCTCTTTCGGTCACCATCTTCGAACAGACCTGCACTGCGCCGACGGGCGTGCGCTTCGGGAACATCTTCGATCGACCCGACCTGACGACCGGAACGCCGCTCGCGCACGCCCGCGCCCAACTCTTCGAACTCCAGACGGCGCTCGCTTCCGCCACACGGAGCCGACGGCAGGATCCTGCGTTCAAAATCTATGTGCGGGGCATGATGGACGAGCTGCTCGCGATGCCTCCGCTGCTGGAGGCGATCCATAATGACCACAGCGGCGCATTCCGCGTCGTGGCCGCCTTTCTCGACGATCATCATCCCGAATGGTCCGAGGGGCTCTCGAAGAACCAGGCATTCAGTCCCTTGCTGCCCCTGCCTGTCGACTGGAATGGCCACGTCGATATCGTTGGCCTGGTGCAGGACTCGCGCGCCCGCATGTCCGCCGAAACGGTGGGTGTCGCGCCGCAGTTCTTCGGACTCTATGCCGGACGCCGCGATGGCAGTTCCGTCTGGCTCGGGGCGGCGGCCTGCGAAGCCGATGCTCATGCGCTGGTGACCCGGTTGGGCTAACCCGGCCCCATATCGATCCGCTCATTGGCGCGGCAGACTGGTGCAACAACAGGGCGGCAACATGGCGCCCTTCGCGTTCTCCACAGGGGGAAAGGGGGTGGTTGGTGGATGAGTTTCATCTGGGAGTTCACCAACCATGTCCAGCAGCCAGCGAACCACGAACACCCCCGAAATCATCGTAACCGACAGCATCACCTGTCCCAACTGCGGCGCAGCCGAGTGCTATGATGATCCCACGAGCCCTACAGGCAAGCGGTTCAACATCAACGCCTATAAGGTCGGCGACAAGCACGGTTACTGGTGGAGCCGTTGCAACCTTTGCAATAGCTGGTTCTAGAAGGGCAGGAGGATTTCCGGCTCCCGCAAGCGTAACCGTCTTTCGTCTCACCGACCCTTCGCTTGAGAAGCGTGACGTCGCGGAGGCCAGCATGAACATAGAGATCATCGTCGGCCTCCCGCATCTCAATCGTGGCCCGCTTCTCCAGCGCGCGATCGAGATGCGCTATCCGGTCCTCATTTCAGCGAACGCGCTGTCGCGATGGGATCGCCGCGAGGGCTATGCGCGCTGGGCGGGCTGGAACCTGCGTTCGCTGGCCAATGCCTCGCGCCTGGTGTCGATCGACCTCGACTCCGCCGGCTTTGTCGTCGCTCATCGCTACCGCGGGCTGCCCTGGACGGCCGATGACTATATCGAACTGGCCGCAAGCTACCCATTTCGGCGCTTCGCGAGCCTCGACCTGTGCACCGAAGAGGAAATTGCCCGCGACCGCGACGAAGTCCTCGACCGTATCTCGCGCACCATCGCGCTCAATCATGCCTGTCATGCAAGAGCCGCCGATCGCGGAATCGATGCCCGGTTCATGCCCGTCATCCAGGGACGGCATCCCGACGACTATCTGCGATGCCTCGACGGCATTGCCGGTATCCTTCGGCCAGGCATGGTTGTCGGTATCGGCTCCATGTGCCGCCGCACGGTGTCCGGTCCTGATGGGCTTCTCGCGGTGCTAAGCCGGCTCGACCGGGACGCAGACCCTGCGCTCCGCTTCCACCTTTTCGGTGTGAAGGGAACAGCCCTCCATTATTTGCGGCCGCTTGCGCATCGCATCGCCAGCCTCGATTCCTGCGCCTATTCTCTGGCCGCGCGGATCGAGGCGTGGCGCGAAGGCTTTTCGAAGACCGACGAGTTCGTTGCCGGTCATATGGAGCGATGGCAACGCCGGCAGCAGGCCCGGCTCGACGGGGGCGACGCCGCATTCCAGCATCATCTGCCGCTCACGAAACCTGCGCTTTCGGCCGGAAACGCATGGGACAGAGCACTCGATCTCGCCCGGGCGGAAATCCGCACTTTGATCGAACAAGGGGAGATCGCGCACGAGCAAATCACCGAAGGGTGGGTCGCGCAGTGGGCGGCTGAAACCTATAGCGCCACGTAGTAACGCAGGTCCTGGTGAATTTAGCCTCGGTCGCTGACCTATGCGGTGTGCGAAGAACTCACCGGCCTATAAGGTCGAGGACGCCACGCAGGGTCTTGCCCATCGATCGAATCATCTCCTCGCCCGCCTCACCTCGTCATCCCGACAGAAGTTCCAATACTCGTCCATATCTGCGAGCGTTAGCTTCTTCGGCTGCATCTTGGCCCAGGCATCCGCCATAAAGAGCATGAAGCTCATTGCGCCGTCATCAGAAACGGCATGCGGCTGATACACGATAGGCAGGTTCATCACGAGCATCCCTGTCGGAGCACTTTGTTTCTTTTTCAAAGCGGCGATAGGCGACCGCCCGTTTTTCACAGGTCCGAGACGCTCCGATTACGCCTGTCGCTGCGAATTCACAAGATTGACCGCCAGATTGGCGTGAACGACGCGCGGTTGCAACCACCGATCACCGTCGCCGCACGGCCTGGCTGTGCCGATGGGGGCAATTGCGGCCTTCAAGCCCGCAAAAAGGAGGTATCCGTGACCCAGTGTCCCGAATCCAATTCGGCCGAGCGTCATTGCTATGGCGTGATTCTCCATCATCGCGCCGAATGGTGGCTTGTCGAATTTCCCGAGCGCGATCCGGACCCTATCAAGGCATGGGCCCTGACCGGCCAGCTTACGCCGGCGATGGCGGATTGGTTTCGTGCCGATACGGGCAATAACGCCGCCAAGGCAGAGGTCCCCGCGTTGAACCCGGACAGTCGCTGCTGGTCTGGTGAATTCTCGATCCGTCCGTCGCCGGATAGCGCCGATCGCTTCGACATCGATGCGCATCCCTGGGGCTCCGAAGCGGGCGAATTGGAGACGCGGCTTGCCCGCGCCATGATCGAAAGCACACTCTTCCCTATCCCGCCCGGCTTCCTTTCAGTCTTCACAGGCCTTCCGGACGACGATCGACCCGTTCTTGCCATCCGCCTCAGCGGCTATATCTGCTCGACGTTCGAAGTGCTCACCGCCCGTTACATGCCGGTCTATCGGCCTCGATCGCCCTGGCGGGACATATCGGGCGAGGCCGTCAGCGACAGCGGCAGTGACATTCTCGGATGGGCACCCGCCCGCGACTGGATCAGGCCGGCATGACACACATGGCCTACCGATGCCGGATCGAGCTTGCGCCGATACCGCTGGATCATTATATCTGACTAACTAGTCAGATGGAGAATTTTCATGACTACCTCCAAACGCGCCGGTGACGGCCCCGCACGCAAAGGTGGTTCCAGGCTTCCACCAGCGGCGCGCGGATGGAAGCTCGAAGACGCCAAGGCGCGGTTCAGCGAGGTGGTTCGCCTGGCCCGCAGCGAAGGGCCGCAACGCGTCACGGTGCGCGGCAAGGATGCCGTCGTTATCATCAGCGCCGACGAACTCGAAAGATTGCTGCCGCCTGAACGCAAGAAGCCGCTTGTCGCCTTTCTCGAAGGACTGCACCTCGAAGGCGTCGATCTGACGCGCGAACGCGATAGCGGACGGGACATCGTCTTGTGATCGGCTGGCTTCTCGACACCAATGTGATTGCCGCCCTCATAAATCCCAACGGCGCGCCGAGCGTGAAGACATGGGCGTCGGAGCAGCCCGAAGAAGCGCTGTTCCTCAGCATCCTGACGCTCGGCGAATATGACAAGGGAATCCACGCCATACCCGCGAACCATCCCGAGCGGCCCCGCTATATCGGGGCTCGCGATGCGCTCGAAGCGCGTTTCAAAGGTCGCATTCTGTCCGTTGATGACGCGATTATCCGGCGATGGGGAGCAATCTCCGGCGACGTCAAGCTAGGGACGGGCCATGCGCCGGGCGTTGTCGACACAATGCTGGCGGCCACCGCGATTGAGCACCAGCTTTATCTCGTGACTCGCAACGTCAAGGATGTGCGTCACAGCGGCGCAGCCATATTCAATCCGTGGGAGGATGATCCCACAACTCTGGCGCTATCCTGACCAGTTCGGGAATGAGATCCTTCCTCAGGCCCCTTCGAGCAATCGCTCCCGCGCCAGATCCAGCGCGTGCGAAAGCCGTATCGCCACCACCTGGTCCTTAGGGTCGACGAGGCATTCGAGTGCCGCCTCCATGTGCTTGATGGCGTTTTCCAGCCCTGGCTCTTCGTCTGTCATCTGTGCTTCTCCGTCCCGTCGCGCTCAGTCGGCGGGCACCCCCCCGGAGGAGGATGCCGGCCCCTGAGCCGGACGGTAGAAAGACGCGAACAATAGAACGCGTGCCTGATCTTTAGCCGGAGCCTGGACATAATCAGGCAATCCGGCCGCAAGGCATGCGCCGACTCTATTGTTCGGAGTTTCTACTCTCCGGCCCACCACCGGCGGACCCGCCCCTCTAACCCAATCGGGCAGCAACTGCCAATCGGTTCCGTGCGAAATTACCGGATGCCGCAGGTGGGGACGGGATATTCAGCGTGTCGATAGACGCGCCGCTTCGACCGGCCGATACATATCCGCGCGATCACGCATTACGCTGGTAAGCCAGGCGAGATGGCTGGCCGCGTCCGCCAACGGCAACGTGGCTACCGCGTCGAACAGGCTGCGTTGATAGGGTGGACCGCTATCGAGGATATCCACCAGCTTTTCCCGCGCCGGGCTATGGGGATCGGTGATCTCGGCATTGGCTTCGCGAGCCGCCTCCAGAAAGGCCTCAGCCAGTTCTTGCGTGGCATAGTAGCCGCTGTCGAGACCTTCCCCGAGCGCGAGGGCGGCGATCTGGCTGCGCACATCCGCGATATCGGGGTCGTTGACTGCATCGATCAGCGACAGGTTGAAATCGAAGGTGGCGAGATAGTCCGCGATCATGGGAAAGTCCTTTCATCCATGAATAGAACATAGGTCGAACATGTTTACAATCGGAATGATGCCCGCAATAGGATCGCGATCATGAGTTTCGCTTCCGCATGGGCCGCCCCGATCGGCCGGCACCCCGCGCCGTGACCATGGCGGCCGCGCCTCTGCGCCTCCGTGGACAGCTGCGCCGATCCGAGCGCGGTTTCCTCCTCGAGATGGAGGATGGCCACGTCTGGCGTCTCAATGGCGCGCAGGATTTCCCGCCGCTGGTGGACGCCACTGTCATCGTCGAGGCACGCAAGGCCAGCAGCAGCCTCCTCGACGTTCTCTGGCTCGGGCCAGCGTAGCAACCCCAAAGGCACGCTCCGATCTCTCCTCGGGCATCGCGTTTGGGGAACCGTCGCCGCGGGCCTCGGCGAGGACGCCTCGGCCCGCAATCAGCGTCGCACGCAGTCTGTCATCACATTCTGCGCCGCCTCGCAGGGTCTCGGCGTGCCAGGGCTGGTCGGGGCAAGCAAGGGCTGCCTCCGGCCAAGAAAACCTAGGAGTAGAAGGGGCCTGCCGACGTTGTCGCTTGGGGTAAGCGGTCGGCAGGCCCCTTCTACTCCAAGCTTTTCTAAAGGCCGCAGCGCGACGTCCCTTGCTTGCCCCGACCAGCCCTGACCCTTGAGCCCCGGCGACGGCGGCTCCGAATGCGATGACAGACGGCCACCGTCGCGTCCTCCGCTGATCAGGAAGGAATGGCTTCGCCATACTTTTCTTTGTTCGGGACGCTGCCGCGTCCGTTTTATTGGCTCTGGCTCACCAAATGCGATGAAATACTGTCAAGAAAACAATGACATATACTCAAAAAGGGGGAGGGGGTATAAGTATAGGTGCTGATGGGGATTGGCCCCGGATGCATCGTTTGGAGTAAAGGCTATGAATATCGGTGAGTTTAACCTGAACAAGGGCCGCATCATCGGGTGGATTGCCACCCGCGCAATCGACCTGCCCAAGCTGGCCTTGCGCCCGGTGGAAAGCGAAAACGAACTGGCCCCGGCTTATGAAATCATCGCGCCCAATGTCGGGGGCCGTGTCGTTCAGGTCGGCGCGCTTTGGGAAGCCGTCGCCAAGAAAACCGGCGAGGTTTTCCTGCAAGGCCATGTTGATGACCCGTCGATGCCCGAAGCCCTGCCCATCGCGCTTTTCGGCTCGGTGGAGGAAGGCTATCGGGTGGCATGGCGCAGGCCGGAGCGCGACGATTTCGGTCCCGCCATTCGCGCCACCCGCGACAATGCGCCTTCCGGCAACCGTGGCGACGACTACGGTTTCGGTGACAGCACCGCCGATGAAAGCGGCGGACTGTCCAGCCAAGGAGCCGCCGCCGATCTGGACGATGAAGTTGCGTTCTAGGGGCTAGGCCGAGACGGGCCGGGGGAGCGTTGCACCGCTTCCCCGGACCCTAACCGATCATCCTGCCATCAGGAGTCAGACCCATGACGAAGAAGTCAGCTAAGAAAACCGTTAGCACATTTGCGGACCTGCCGGAACTTATCGCGGAGGAAACCGCAAACCCTGCCTTTGAAGCATCCTTTGGCGATCCGCTGCCGCTGTCCATCATCGAACCCGGCGACGAACCGGGCGAACACACCATGCCCGAACCGTTCACCGCGCAGAAGGTATGCGGCGAACTTATCACGTCGCTTTACTGCCTCTTGACCGACACGCGGCTTGACCCGCTCGCCCCGCAAATCGCTTGGGGTATCGTCAACAGCTTCCATTTCGTTGCCGGAACGGTGGAGCGCCAAGAGGATAGGCTTGCCGACAAAATCCGCGACATGACGCGGCGCATGGAACCGGGCGAGGTATTCAACAAAGACCTTGAGGATACCCAGTTGCAATGCCGCTCGCTGGCCGAACAGCGCGCAGCCATCGAGACATTGCGCGACTATGCCGCCGCCATGTATCGCGCTTGTTGGCGTCGCGCATGGGCACCGACCAAGGGCAGCAAGGCGTCATCTGTCACCACCGCAAGCTATATCAATGCGCTGGATTTCTTGCAGGAGCGCGCCCTTGCCAAGCGCGAGAAGCACCAGCCGCAAGGCCCCGTCGTCATCTTTTCCGGCCCAGCCGTATGGGAGGAATGGCAACCGCTTTGGGCGAAGCTAAGCGAGATCAAGGCCCGTGTTCCGCATATGACGCTTGTTACCACCGGGCAACGGAAAGGGGCGGACGCCATCGCGGCGGCATGGGCAGCGCGGGAAGGCGTCCCCGTTGTCGCCTATGGCCTCTATGGTGGCGGGCGCAAGGCTCCCTATCAGCGCAACCGCAAGATGGGCGAGCTTGAGCCGGTGGAAGCCGTCCTTTGCGAAGGGTCCGGCATCCAAGCCAATCTCTATCAGACCATGCGGAAACAAGGCGTTCCCATCCATGCTTTCCGCAAGCCCAAGGATGCCCCCGCATCCCGCAAGCCGCAGAACGGCGAGGGGGACACGTTCAGGCAAGCACGGCGCAGCGCCTGAAACCAAACGGCGCGGCGCTTCCCCCAGCGCCGCGCTACCCATCACACGAGACCCGCCAAGGCTGGCGCGCATCCCCGCGCGCTGGCCTTTTGTCGTGCCCCCGGCCGCCGCCGCGCCTGACGGCGCGGCGGCGGGAAGAACCAAAAGGGGAAGGGCCGACAGGTTCACGCCCCCACCGAAGGGCCGAGCGCCCCACCGTCATCCCCCTTTGCGGGCCTTGGCGCGGCTGGCGCTTTCCCCGAATGGGAAGCATCGGAGGCACCCGACGCCCCCTTGAGCGCAGCCAGCGCGGCAGCGCCGCCCAACCGCAACACATGGCCCAGCACGTCCCGGAACTCGCGTTCCGTCAATTGCTCGACCGGCAGCGCCGTCACCATTGCCGCATAGCGATCGCGTAGCCGCTTGCGTAGCGCAGCCTTCTCGACCGCAATCCTCTTCTCGCGATCTTCCAGATCAGCGAGCCTATCGCGTTCAGACATTTTAGGCATGACCAGTTTCCTTCTCAGGCTGGCCCGCTCGTCACGCGATCCTTGTCGCACAGGCGCACCCGCGCCACAAGCGACCCCACCGCATAGCGCGACCTATCTCCCCACATCGACCACCACCGCAATGGGTGCGCCCGGCAGCGGTAGGGATGACGCAGCAACTCCGTTGCTGCGGGCAAGCGACGCACGCGCTTCGCGGTTTGTAATGCACCGTACGCACGGGTGCTGTGGCCTGAAACTGCCCTATAATCAATGGTTTCCGTTGGCAGACGCGTCAGCCAGATTTCACGTTATTTGGCTGACGCGTCTGCCGCCTCAGTACTATTGCCCGAAAAAGCCCCGCAATTCCGCCGTTTCCGGCTGGCAGACACGTCCGCCACGCTGATTTTATTGTGATCGTCGCTTGTCTGCGCTATAGTTGCTGTGCGTCGTGACCTCCTTGTCGAAGCTCCAGTCGGAGCATCACCTTGGCAAGGGTCACAATCCGGATCGACGATGCCCTTTACGAGCGGCTGCAGCGCCGTGCCCGTAAAGTCGGCGTCAGCGTCGCCGAACTCCTCCGCCCCGCGATCGACCAGACCGCCGATCCCCGCGGCGGCTACGTCTACACGACGCAGGACGAAATCCTCTCCTGCGTCCTGCAGACGCTCTCTATCCTCGCGGCATCGGTGCGACGCCGGTCGCCCGAGACGCTCGAACAGGGCATGGCCGACGCCAGGGCGCTGCTCCTCGAAAAGGGGCTGCTCTCACCGGACGAACAGCCATGACCCGGCGCGCGGATCCCCACCTCGCGGACACATGCCCGGCCTCGCGTTCCCCCTCGGCGGGCTTCCCGTCCGGCCGCGCGATTGCCTGCGATTATTCCCTGCCGGTCAGGGCCATCCCAAATCCGGGGGCATGCCGTAGCGCACCGCCAGCCGTTCGGGGGAGGGGCCGGCCATGAGCATCTTCCGCAACGACACGTTGGGGAGCTGGACGCGGGGCGGGCAGGCGATCGTCCACAATGTCCGCATGACCACCCAGGTCTTTTTCCAGACCGTGCTGGCCGGGCTGATCCTCTGGTTGATGGGGACCTGCTGGTATGCGTTCGAAAAGTCGACCGACTATCAGCGCTTCGTCCTCGCCAAGCTGGTGGAGGCGACCATCAAGGCGGATGCGGCGCCGGGGACCAATGACCCGGTGCTGTTCCGCACCCCCGACGGGCGCCAATACTGGACCTCGGCCGACACCCTCGCCGACTCCGGTGTCGCGAAGCAGGCGCTCCACAAACTCGAAAAGGACCTCATCCACGGGGCGGCCATTGCCGGTGTGGTCGCCCTCTTCGGACTGGTCAGTGCCTGGTTCTATTTTACCAGAACTGGGAAGGGGCTCGGCTCCAACGAATATCTGCGCGGCGCCCGCTTCGGGACGGCCTCGGAAGTGCGGCGCGCGCTCCGGGGGCAGAAGAAGGGGGCGCTCACAATCGGCGGCGTCGCCGTGCCGGAAGCCTTCGAGCCCGAACATATCCTGCTGGTCGGCGCTCCAGGAACGGGCAAGACCAACCTCATCACCACCATGCTCGAAGGCATCCGCAAGCAGGGTAAGCGGGCGATCGTCTATGACACGGCCGGGAGCTTCGTTGAGAAATTCTATCGCCCCGGCAGGGACATCCTGCTCAACCCGCTCGACAAGCGCACCGACATCTGGAGTCCCTGGGTCGATGTTCCGCGGGAGTATCATTACGACCAGATCGCGGAATCTACGATCCCCGACAAACATGGCGATCCGTTCTGGAGCAAGGCCGCGCGCGGCACGCTGGTCGCCGTCCTGCGCAAGCTCGCGCGGCAGAAGCACACGCTCATCTCGGTCCTGCTTGATCGGGTGCTGCGTTCCCCGCTCGCCGATCTTGCCGCCTATGTGAAGGGCACCGATGCCGCCGCTTTCATCTCCGCCGAGGGAGAGCGCACCTCGGCCGGCGTCCAGGCCGAGCTTGCCTCGGTCATGCGCAGCTTCGCCTATCTCGACGATACCGAGGACGGCTTCTCGATCCGGCGTTGGGTCGAGGACGAGAAGGACGACAGCTGGCTGTTCGTCACCGTCAAGGCCGACCAGCTTCCTTCGCTGCGCCCCCTGATCACGGTCTGGCTCGACATCGCGATCAGCGCGATCATGAGCCTCACGCCCGACCGCGACCGGCGGCTCTATTGCGTCATTGACGAATTGCCGACGCTCCAGAAGCTCCCCAGCCTATCCGACTTCCTCGCCCGTGCGCGCAAATATGGCGGCTGCGGCATATTGGGGTTCCAGTCCTATCCCCAGCTGACCGCGACCTACGGCAAGGAGGATGCGGCGGCCATCACCGGCTACTGCTCGACCTGGGTCGCGCTCCGGGCGAACGATAGCGACACCTCGGAACTTATCTCCAAAAACCTTGGCCGGGTCGAGCAGGTCGAAGCCAACGAGGGGATGAGCTACGGCGTCAATGACATGCGCGACGGGGTGAACCTCAGTCGCATGCAGGTGACCCGCCCGCTGGTTCTGGACACCGAGGTCACCCATCTGCCGAACCTTTCGGGTTTCCTCCGTTTCGGGCGCAATCTCCCCGTCGTCCGTTTCACCGATCGCTTCAATCCGCTGCCTTCGATCGCGGCCGCGTTCGTTGAACGCACCGAGCCCCCCAAAAGGCTGCCGCTCGGCAAGGCCATCATCTCCCAGGCGTGGGCAGAGCGCCGCGCGCGCCAGGCGCGGGAGGAGGCCGCGAGGCGAGGGCAGGGTCCGGGACATCCGGACACGCCGCCGTCTCCCGGAACGGGGCAAGGCGATCTTTTTACCGGCGAGGCCAATCCCCCGCCGGCGCGGGAGCCGACCCAGGAGCCGCCCAGCCTGCCGGATCCCCAGGACGCCGTGCCGCAGGATGAGGTGTTCGGACCCACCGACCACAGCGATTCCGGCATGACGGACGAGGGAGCGCCGATCGACGATCATCCCGACGAGGAGAACAGGGTTGCCACCCCCATCCCCTTGTTGGGGGCGACGCGCGGCACGATCCGTGTGCGGCTCGACAGCCATGGCCGTTCCGAAGGCCCGCGTGAGAAGGCGAAGCCGGCATGATCCATCCTCGCCGCCTCAAGGGGACACCCGCCAATATCGGCCGCTACTATACAATCGGCGACTATTATACCAAGGGCGGCAACGAACCCTCCGAATGGGGCGGCAAGCTCGCCGCCAGCCTCGGCCTGTCCGGGCCTGTCGACCCCAAGCAGTTCGAGGAACTGCTCGCCGGCAAGGTCGGCGACCAGCAGCTCGGTCGCCGGCGCAAGGAAGGCATCCAGCATCATCCCGGCTGGGATTTCACGATCAGCGCGCCCAAGTCGATCTCGATCCTGGCGCTGGTCACGGGCGACGAGCGCATCCTTGCCGCGCACGAGCGGGCGGTCGGGGTTGCGCTTGCCTATGCCGAGGAACATGCCGAGCTGCGCCGCCGGGTGGACGGCGAGATCGTCCACGAGACGACGGGCCGGCTGCTGTTCGCGCGTTTCACCGAATATGCCAGCCGCGAGCACGACCCGCAGCTCCATACCCATGTCGTCATTCTCAACATGACCAACCATCTCAATGGCGACCGCATGTCGAGTCTCGAGACGCGCTCGATGTATGCCGAGCAGCTCGTCATGGGTCAGATCTATCGCAACGAGATTGCCCGCGACGTGCGCGCGCTGGGGCATGAGATCGTGTTCGATCCGCGTAAGGGGCTGTTCGAGGTCGAAGGCATGCCCGGCCAGCTTATCCGTGACTATTCGCAGCGCGCCGAGCAGATCAACGAGCATGCCGCGGAGCACGGGCTTGAGGGACAGGCCCAGCGCCGGATCTCCTTCTTCGCGACCCGAAAGGCCAAGGAGACGATCGGCCTCGATGACCTGCGCGAGCAATGGCGCGTGCGTGCTGAACCCTATCGTGAAGATCTCGACAGGCTCCAGGCCGCGGCGCAGGAGCGGGGTGAACGAACCATCGAGACCGATCCGCGCGTTGCCCGCCGCGCCGCTCTGTTCGGCATCCGCCAGAATGAAACGCGCGAGGCGGTCAACAATATAGGCCGTCTCTATCGCACCGCGCTCGCATCGCATGTCGGTGAGGTCCGCCTGGGCGACGTGCGGCCGCTCTACGATGCGCAGGAGAACAAGGGCAAGCTGCTGGTCACGGTGCGCCAGACCGGCGACCAGCCGCTTCCGCGCGGCCGGACATCGCGCCGGACCGCCAAACTCGAACTCGCCCTGTCCGAGCATCTGTCGCTGGCCATGGGCGATGCGAAGCCGGTTGCCACCCGTGAACGGCTGGAAGAGGCTGCGACGGCCGCCAGGCTGAAGCCCGAACAGACCGCGGCGCTGATCGCCATCGGCAGCGGCACAAACCGGGCGGTCGGCGTGCATGGTGTCGGCGGCGCAGGCAAATCCACCCTGGTCGCCGCGTTGGTCGATGCGACCCGCGACGACTATACCACCGTGGCGCTCGCACCGACCTCTTCGGCGGCGGCGGAACTCGGGCACAAGGCGGGCATCGAATCCCGCACGCTCGCCTCGCTGCTCGCGAGCGGCGGTTATGGCATTACCGACAGGCATATTCTCGCGCTCGACGAGGCGGGCCAGCTCGGCAACCGCCAGGCGCTGCGCGTGCTGGAGATCAGCCGCGCGACCGGCGCGCGTCTCATATTCCTCGGCGACAATAAGCAGACGGGCGCGATCGAGCAGGGCAAGGCCTATTGGCTGCTCCAGCAACTCGGGCTGCCGACTAGCCAGCTCAAGGAGTCGCGGCGCCACCTGACCGACGCGACGCAGGAGGCCGCGGACATGGCGCGCAAGGGCGACTATGCCGCGTCGCTCGCCGCGCTGGATCGCGTGACCACCGGCGACACCGCGGAGAACCTCGCCAAGGCGATGGTCGCCGATTGGACCCGGCTCAAACCGGAGATACGGGGCGAAACCAATATCCTCGTCCTCGACAACGCGACCCGTCTGATCGTCAACAGCCATATCCGCGAAGTCCTGAAACGCGAGGGCACCGTCGCGGCCGAAGACCATCGGCTCGAAGTGCTGACCCCGTCCGGCCTGACCGACCAGGAAAAGCAGATGGCGCGCTTCTACAGCGCGGGCCAGGTGCTCAAGTTCACGCGCGACAATCCCAGGCTGGGGATCGCACGCGACGCCGACTATCGCGTCGTCGGGGTCGGCCGGAACAATCATGGCCGCCAGGTCGTGCGCCTGGTCGACGAGCATGGCCGCCAGATCGAATGGCGTCCGGGCCTCGGCAAGGCGGCGCATGTCAATGTGTTCCTGCCTGAGAAGCGCGACCTTGCCCAGGGCGACCGCATCCAGTGGCGGCTGGTCAACAAGGAACTCGAGGTCAAGAATGCCGAACGCGGCACCGTTCTGGCGCTCGAGGGCAATATCGCGACGATCAGATGGGACCGCGGCGAGCGCGTCCAGCAGGTCGATCTCTCGGTCCACCGGACCTGGGATCATGGGTATTCGGAAACCGTCTATTCGTCGCAGTCCAAGACCTATGACCGCGTCTATGCGCTGGCGCCTGTGGAATCCGGCCTCGTCAACGGTCAGAACTATTACACCGCCATCACTCGCGCCGCCTATGGCGTGAAGCTCTGGACCGAGAGCCAGCAACGTCTCGCGGAAAAGCTCGCCTCGCGATCGGGCGAGAAGACCTCGTCGCTCGAAGGGCTCGGCCGGATCAGGGCCGACAGCCACAAGATGCGGGGACTTCGCCACAAGGACCGGCACGACCGCTCCCGCGAGGAGAATGCCCGCGAGCGCGCCGCCCGTAATGCCGAGCGGGAGCAGCGCGAGCGGAAACGGCAGGGCCGCTCCGAACCCCGCCCGAACAGTCTTGCCGAGATCCTCGCCGGCCGCGCGCAGGAGGCTGCCTCGCTGGTCGACCGCTTCCTGCGCGGCACGATCGAACGGGACCGTCAGCACGCGCCGGCGGAGCCCGATCGCGCGGGTACGCGCGAGCCTGTCCACCAACCAGAACCCCAATCCCAACCTCAGCCGCAGCACGATCATGGCGATCGTGGCGGCGGGCATGACCGATAGGAGAAGATGATGGAACTTTTGCTGATGGCGATCGCCTGCGCCGCCCTCGTTGCCCTGCTATACCGCCATTATCGCGTTCCGATCCGTCATCGCTGGCGACGCCGACAGGCTCGAACGATGTGCGAGCAGCTGCGCGGACCGGATCGCGATCAGCCCGCCGTCTTGCACTATGCCCGGCTGCGCGCGATGGATCCGCTGGCGTTCGAGGAATTACTGCTCGAAGCCTTCGAGCAGCGCGGGCACCGCGTCATCCGTAATCGCCGCTATACCGGGGACGGCGGCGTCGACGGGGAGGTCATCATCGATGGCCGGCGCTGGCTGATCCAGGCGAAGCGGTATCGCGATGCGATCAAGCCTGAACATGTGCGTGAGTTCGCCATGCTTTGCGCTGCGCGGCGGCGGCGCGGCATGTTCATCCACACCGGTCGCACCGGCGGGATGAGCCGCACGATCTGTTCGAGCGCCGATGGCATCGAAATCGTCTCCGGGCAGCGATTGCTTGCGCTGCTGACCGGCGCTCCGTTCGAGCCGGATGGTCTGCCGTCTCGCGATCTTCTTCGACGTGGCCCCTCCGATTTTCGTGATCGGATAGTGCAATGAGGGCGTGTCGATCAATGATTTTCCAGGCCTCGGTAGCGGGAAGGGCGCTCACCAGTATAGCGATCCTGTCCGTCATACTGACGCCGGCTCCTGTGCTGGCGAAGCAAGCTGCACCTGGTGAGGTCGCCGAAATCGCCCGTTGCATCCGCGTCGCCGCGCGGGGGCGTGCCTGGCTTGAAAAGACGCTTTGGGGCTTGCGGACACAGGAGGCTGGCTGGCTGGGCGCGGAGATCGCGAATACCAACGGCACCCACGATCTCGGGCCGCTTCAGATCAACAGTAGCTGGGTGCCGAAAATGTCCCGACTGCTCGAACGACCCCAGGAGCAGATCCGTCATTGGCTGCGCTACGATCCCTGTTTTAATGTCGAGGCGGCACGCTGGATATTCCTGTCCGGGCTGGAAGCGACCGGAGACTATTGGAAAGCGGTTGGCGTCTATCATAGCCCAACCGAGGCGAGGCAGGTCGCCTATGCGAAGAAGGTCGCAAGCCACATGCGTCGGCGGTTTGGCCCGGACGTGTTTGCGGCAAGCCGCGGGAACCTGGTGAGGTAGTTTTGGGCGATGAATACAAGCGGTTGAATAGCTTTCAACGCTGGACTCCAAGGCTGGGCAGGCAGCCCGTTCGCTGCATCTGCCCTCCGAGGTCATCCCTTTTCAGCGAACACTGGGATCGTACCTAAGATCGTGCGCTGGCCACCTGCGCTTTGCAGCTTCCGCCCCAATTCAGCGATGCGTCGTTCGCCGTCCTCTTACGTCAGTGTACTCCTTCGATGGGGCTGGCGGACTTGCACAGCTTGGCAGGCTTGGTGGACGGCCTGCGATCTGCTGATCGGTGAAACTGACGACAGGCAGGCAATGGCGCGATAGGGTGAGTATTACGCCCGCGCCCGCAGTTCGTCGATCATGCATTTGTGTTGCCCATAACCTGCTCTCGATCTTGGGCCATCCGGCCGGAGCTGATCCGGTCAATCTGATGATCGAGCCGAAGTCCATCGATACACTCAGGAGCCTTACGTAGTGACGTTGCCAGTCGGCGCGGTGATGGTGACCACAAAAGAGGTGGCTGGGTGAAACCTTGAGGCGGCCTCTGGCACCTTACGCAAGCTGGAGATGAGCTATGTCCAAGCCGATGATTTTGTGGTTCGAAGACATCGGTATCGCTGATGTGCAGGCCGTAGGCGGCAAGAACGCGTCTTTAGGCGAGATGACCGCGGCCCTCGCTCAGAAGGGCGTGAAGGTGCCCTCTGGCTTTGCCACCACTGCGGACGCTTACAGGGCGTTCATTCACGACAATGAGCTTGCACCCCGCATTACGGAACATCTCTCCGCCTTCCACTCCGGCGGATGCACCCTTCAGGAAGCGGGGCAGGCTATAAGGAGTCTGTTTCTGGAAGCGGAAATGCCCTCCCATATCGCCGAGGAGATTGTGTCCGCTTATGCGGAACTTGGCCGGCGTACCGGCACAGAGCGTCCCGCCGTTGCCGTGCGCAGCAGCGCGACCGCCGAAGATCTGCCGGATGCGAGCTTCGCGGGCCAGCAGGAAACCTTCCTCAATGTCCGGGGCCGGGCCGCACTTCTGGCGGCCTGTCGTCGATGCTTCGCCTCGCTGTTCACCGATCGCGCGATCAGTTACCGCGATGCGAAAGGCTTCGATCATCTCGAGGTTGCGCTGTCGATCGGCATTCAGCAGATGGTCCGCTCGGACCTGTGCGGATCGGGCGTCATGTTCTCGATCGATACCGAAACTGGCTTTCCAAATGCTATCGTCATCAGCGCCGCCTGGGGGCTGGGCGAGACCGTCGTCCAGGGGAGCGTAAACCCGGACAGATATGTCGTATTCAAACCGCTTCTCGCGCAGCCGGGGACCGAACCGATCATCGACAAGGAGTTGGGCGGTAAGGCGTTCCGCATGGTCTATGGGGAAGGCGGAAGCCACCGTACGAGGATCGTCGAGACAACCGAGCAGGAGCGTCAGAGCTTCGTTCTCGATAACAGCGATATCGTCCAGCTCGCGCGGTGGGCCGTGGCAATCGAGGACCATTACCAGCGTCCCATGGACATGGAATGGGCGAAGGACGGCGAGACTGGTGAACTCTACATCGTCCAGGCGCGTCCCGAAACGGTTCAGGCCCAGGCCAGCACTTCGACATTCCGGCATTACCGCCTCAAGGAGAAAGGCGACCCGCTATTGACGGGCGCGGCGGTGGGAACAGCCATCGCTGCTGGCAAGGCTTGTGTCATCCGGACCGCCGCCGACATCGCCCAGTTCCGGGACGGGTCTATTCTCATCACTGAGACGACTGACCCCGATTGGGTTCCGGTCATGAAACGCGCGGCGGGGATCGTGACCAATCATGGCGGCACCACCAGCCACGCTGCCATCGTCAGCCGCGAACTCGGTGTTCCCGCAATCGTCGGCACCGGAAACGCGACCGAGATCATTGCCGAGAACAGCGAGATCACGATCAGCTGCGCTGACGGTGACGTCGGAACAATCTACGCCAGCATACTCGATTTTTCCGTGACGGACGTGGATATCGGCTCCCTGCCGGCCACCCGGACGGACATCATGGTCAATATCGCGAACCCGGCGGCGGCATTCCAGTGGTGGCGGCTTCCTGCCCGAGGGGTCGGCCTTGCGCGCATGGAGTTCATCATCAACGCGCATATCAAGGTGCATCCGATGGCACTGGTTCACCCGGATCGCGTGAGCGCTGAAGCTCAACGGCAAATACGCGATCTGACCAAGGGGTATTCCGACCCATCGGAGTTTTTTGTCGATGTCCTCGCGCGCGGCATCGCGAAGCTTGCAAGTCCCTATTACCCGCACCCCGCCATCGTGCGCCTGAGCGATTTCAAAACGAACGAATATGCGCACCTTGTGGGCGGCGACGCCTTCGAGCCGGATGAGGAGAATCCGATGCTCGGCTTCCGCGGCGCCTCGCGCTATTACGATGAACGGTATCGCGAAGGCTTCGCTCTCGAATGCCGCGCGCTCAAGCGGGTCCGGGAGGAACTGGGCTTCTCGAACGTCATCGTCATGGTCCCCTTCTGCCGCACGCCGGCCGAGGCGGATCGCGTGCTCGAAGCGATGGCCGAGAACGGTTTGCGCCGCGGGGAGAATGGGCTGCAAATCTACATGATGTGCGAGATACCCTCGAACGTCATTCTCGCCGAGCAGTTCGCTACGCGCTTCGACGGATTTTCCATCGGCTCCAACGACCTCACCCAGCTTGTGTTGGGTGTCGACCGCGATTCCGGGATTCTGGCCAATCTCTTCGATGAAAGAGACGAAGCCGTCACCCGCATGATCTCGGAAGCCATTCGCAAGGCGCACGCGGCGGGCATCAAGATCGGCATATGCGGCCAGGGGCCGAGCAACCATCCGGACTTTGCGGCGTTCCTGATTTCGGAGGGTATCGATTCCATGTCGCTCAATCCCGACAGCTTCGTGCGAACGATCAAGGCCGTCGCGGAGGCGGAGGGACAATCGGGCTGAGCGCCGGGTGAAATGACACTGATGCGAGGTACAGGAAATTGCGTCTACCGGTGCTGATCCGCCTGGGTTCACCCGCATATTGTCGCGCAATCGCGAGCTCGGGAAGGTTACCCGAGAACGTCGTCTGAGTCCGGCGGCATTCGTAAAAGCCCTAATGGCCCCATCCTGGAACCGCCGATAGCCTTTGAGTGCTGGCTGGAATCGGGGAACAGGGTCCGGCCAGATGACGTTGATAGCAACAGTCGGAATGAGCGCCGCCGGTAGCGGGGAGACGGACGGCAACAGGAGGTTTTCCTATGTCTGCCGTATCTGCCTTTCCATCCTTCTCCCAGCCCCGAATGTCCGCGAAGACATCCGGCGTCGTCGCGTGCATCGATTGCACCGATCGCAACGCGTGGATCTATCCACACGCTCTTGCTCTGGCTTCAACGCTCGACGTTCCGGTAACGCTGCTTCAGGTCTTGGACAGAGACGCGTCGCCCGACGCACGGCCTGACCCCATCGAGTGCAATCTTCGTCGCCGCGAGGCCATGCGGGTGCTCGATCGTTGTGCTGCGACGATCGAACCGTCCTCATCTCAAACGACCATTGAGCTCGCAGAAGGACCGGCGGCGGAGGAAATCTGCCGGTACGTGCGGGAGTGTGACGAAGGGATGGTCGTGCTGGGCAGGCGCGGACGAAAGGAAGCCGGCCGCGACGGCGTCGGGGGCACAGTCCACAAGGTGCTGTCCCAGGCACCAGGCCCTGTCCTGCTTGTTCCGGTGGAAGCGCCCGTCCCGGGTTCGGCCTATCGACGGATCGTGGTGCCGCTCGATGGCTCGCGCTGGGCCGAAAGCGTGCTGCCCCTTGCGGTGCGCCTCGCGAAGGCAGCCGACGCTGAGCTGCTGCTCGTTCATGTCGTCCCCACGCCCGAAATGATCCAGGCGCGACCCCTGGAAACCGAAGACGAGACGCTGCGCGAAAACCTGATCGAACGCAACGAGCAGGCCGCGCGCAGCTATCTGGATCGGACCAGGTCCAATCTTTCGGCGATGGGCCTTCGCGCTCGCGCGATTGTCATCCGTGGCGGCGACGTTCGCGACACGCTTTGCGCGTTGATCGATCGCGAAGCGGCTGATCTCGCGGTGATGTCCGCACGCGGGCACGGGCATCAGCATGTCAGGGACGTCCCGTACGGAACGGTTGCCTCCTATCTGATGGCCCATTGCAGTGTCCCGATGCTCGTCCTGCCTTCGGCGAGTCGCAAGGCGCAAATGACTTCGCCTGCCGCCAGCCAGAGCGTGAGATTGCCAACGGCCATTCAGGTCTGATTGATGGCCGATTATGAGGAGCGCGATCCGCTCGCCGGGGCGGCGGAGGAGGTCGCCGACCGTCATCGCCTGACAGGACTGCTCGGCAAGTCGGTGCCGCTGCCCGCATGGGCGCATCTCGAGGAGATGAAGACCTGGCTGAGGCAGGCCCGACAGGCGGCCGCCAAGGCCGACAAGCGCGCAGGCGCCGCGGCTGAATGGCTGCTCGACAACGATTATCAGATACAACGCGCCATCCTGCAGATCCGCGAGGATCTTCCCGGAGAGTTCTACGCGAAACTTCCGGCGATCTCCGGGGACGGGCTCGGTCGCCCTCGCGTGCATCAGCTTGCCCATGCCTTGCTGCAGGCTTCTCACCTGCAGGTCTCGCTGAATGGCGCGGTGCTGTTCGTAGAGCAATATCAAAAGAAGATGCCGCTCAGCATCGCCGAGACCTGGGCCTTCCCGACCATGCTGCGCATAGTCTGCCTGGAATTGCTCATCGGAGGTTTCAGCCACCTCTTCCCGGAGGTCGAGCCGCCCTTTGAGATCGTCGAGACGCCCGACACGGCGATGGTTGGTTTTGACGATACGGAATGCGTCGCGCGCGCAATCGCGAACCTTGGCGTGATCGCGACGATTCAATGGAACGACTTCTTCGATCGAACGAGCCAGGTCGAAGCCATCCTCCGGCGCGACCCGGCAGGCGTCTATCCACATATGGACTTCGATACGCGCGATCGATATCGCCATGCGGTCGAGCAGCTTGCCGACCAGTCGGGACTCCCGGAATGGGATGTCGCCGAGCGTGCCTTGCGCCAGTGCTATAGCAGCGACGAAGCGCCATCGGGCCATGTAGGCTTCTGGCTCATCGATATCGGACGGCCTGCCTTTGCCGACGCGATCGATCCTCGTCCATGGACGCCGGGCTCGATATTGCGACGCGCGCTGCGTTATCCAGGCCTGCTTTATGCAGCCGCCTTGCTGCTCGCGGGCCTTGCGGGCTTTGCTCTACCCGCAGCCTATCTGGTTTCCACCGGCGCCACCGCCGGATCCTGGCTTCTAGGGATCGCGCTCACCCTGCTACCCGCATCGATCCTGAGCATCACCTTCGTCAATTGGCTCGTGACCCACATCGTTCGGCCGAACGTACTCCCCAAGCTCGATTTCAAGGACGGCATCCCCGAAAGTTCGGCGACGGCAGTCGTGATGCCTGTCTTGGTCGCGCGATTGTCGGATATCGCGCCGCTGCTTCGGCGCCTGGAGGCACACCGCCTTTCCAATCCCGATGCCGCGCTCGAATTCGTGCTGCTCAGCGATTTCGCCGATGCGTCACAGGAAAGTGTCTCGGTCGATGCCGATATCGTTCGCGCGCTGACCAGCGGGATCGAGGAACTCAACGCGCGCTTTGCCAATGCCAAGGGACATGGGCCGTTCCATTTGCTGCATCGGCCACGACGGTTCAACGCGGCCCAGGGCTGCTGGATGGGCTGGGAGCGAAAGCGCGGAAAGCTTGAGCAGTTCAACGCCTTCATCCTGAACGGAGATGCGTCCCCCTTCAATGTGACCGTCGGTAGCATCGAACGGTTGCGGCGATGCCGTTTCGTGATGACGGCCGATGCCGATACCAGGTTGTCGGCCGGCATCGTCCGGCGACTGGTGGGGACGCTATCTCATCCCCTTAACCGCGCCCACTTCAACGCTGCGACCGGCGCGGTCGAACGAGGATATACGGTTCTTCAGCCGCGCGTTGAGCTGGCGCCGGAAGCGACCGGCCAATCCTTGTTTTCGCGCCTCTATGGCGGTGACACGACCATCGATATCTATTCGCGCGCCGTATCCGACGTCTATCAGGATCTGCTCGGCACAGGCGTCTACGTGGGCAAGGGCCTCTATGATGTGGCGGCCTTTCATCGGAGCCTCGAAGGGCGCGTTCCCGAGAATACACTTCTCAGCCATGACCTGTTCGAAGGACTGCACGGGCGAGCGGCGCTGGTCAGCGATGCGATCGTTTATGAGAGCTTCCCGACCAGCTATCTCGACTTCACCTGGCGCTGGCACAGATGGGTCCGTGGGGACTGGCAGATCCTGCCATGGCTCTTTCCCTTCGTGCCCGGCGGCGATGGCCGATGGCTGCGCAACCGGCTCGGCTGGTTCGATCGGCTGAAGATATTCGACAATTTGCGGCGCAGCATAATTCCAGCGAGTATTGTGGCGCTGCTGGTGGGTGGATGGTTTCTTCTCCATGGGCAGCCCTGGGTCTGGACCTTGCTTGCCGTCATCGCGCCCGGTGCATATCTCTTTACGGACCTCGTGACCGGCCTCGCGCAGGGCCGCCGCCGCGGCGTCATGCAGAACCTGCTGCGACGTCTGGCGGATCACGCGGGTCGCTGGTTTCTCGCTATCGTCTTTCTCGTCAGTGACGCGATGATAGCGCTGCATGCCATTGCCATCACCCTATGGCGTCTCCATTCGGGCCAAAGAAAGCTCGAATGGACGTCGGCCGCCCACATGGCGACGCGCAACGCGGCGCGACATCCGCGACTGGCGGCATGGCGTGACATGGCCGCCTCTCCGGTGTTCGCGCTGATCATCGGCGCGGGTCTGTTCCTTGCGGCGCCCGCTTCCCTGCCTGTCGCGGCTCCCCTGCTGCTGCTCTGGTTCATTGCGCCTGAGATCGCGATCCGGATCAGCCGTCCGATTGAGCCGGCAAAGGACACGCTGTCCGAAAACGATCGAAAGTTCCTGAGACTGATGGCGCGGCGCACCTGGCTCTTTTTCGAGACCTTTGTGCGCCCCGAGGACAACTGGCTGCCACCCGATAACTATCAGGAGCCGCCCGACGAGGAAATCGCGCACCGAACCTCGCCGACCAACATCGGAATGATGATGGTATCGGTCCTCACTGCCTGGCGCCTCGGACATATCGGCCTCAACGAGGTTGCGACACGGCTTCACAACACGCTCGATACGTTGGATCGCCTGGACCGCTACCGCGGCCATATTCTCAACTGGTACGAGACGAGAACGCTCGCGGCCCTGGAGCCCCGATATGTTTCGACCGTCGACAGCGGAAATCTCGCGGTCAGTCTGATCACCGTCGCGCGAGCCCTTCAGGAAGCCAGAAGCTTGCCACCGGTCGCCACGGATTTGTGGCGAGGGTTTGACGACAATATCGAGTTGCTCGCCGAAGCGATTGCGACGATCGACCTCGAAGCGGCCTCCGCCGCCGGCTCGATCCTTGAGGCTATGCGGGAAACCGCCCGCAGGATTGAGGAAGGGAGGCAAGACTGGGCCGAGAGGATCGACGATCTCCTGTCGATCGATCTTCCTCGCCTGCGCGAGCAGATTACCCTGATGGCCGAAAGCGTCGGCGAGGATGAAATCGCCTCCCTGCGGAATGTCCAAGCCTGGCTGGAGCGGCTCGAACATCATCTGTCCGGCATGCGGCGAGACCTTCGGCTGTTCTCGCCCTGGTGGGAGACGCTCGCGGCGCATCCGGCAGAGTGTTCGAACGTCGCGGCAAAAGTCGCCGACCTGTTGGCGAACGACCGGCTGCCGTCCACGCACGCGGGCGCCGCGGCAGCAATTGGCGTCCTCAATGCGGCGAGAGACCAGCTACCGGCGGAAAGCCGGCAATGGGCGCACGATCTCCAGGCGGCGATCGAGGAAGGCCAGGCGGCCCGGCAAGCGCTTCATGACCGCCTCGATGACCTCTCCAGTCGCGCTAACGCCGCCGCGCACGCCATGGACTTCTCGTTCCTGTTCGATGCCGGCAGCCGGCTCTTTCATATCGGCTACAATGTGAGCGCCGATCGAATAGATCCGCACCACTACGATCTGCTCGCCAGCGAAGCACGCCTCGCCAGCTTTTTCGCCATCGCGAAGGGCGACATAGAGCCTCTGCACTGGTTCCATCTCGGGCGGCCCATCACCAAGCAGCACGCAGGCCTGGCGTTGATATCGTGGAACGGCTCGATGTTCGAATATCTGATGCCGAACATCTTCCTGCAGAGCGATCCCCAAACCCTGCTCGGAATGAGTGACCGGACCGCGATTGCTATCCAGATCGCATTCGGGCGGTCACATGATATGCCTTGGGGTATTTCGGAGTCGTCCTTCGCATCGATGGGCGAGGACCGCGTCTACCGATATCACGCATTCGGCGTCCCTGCGCTCGGCCTCCAGCGAGGTCTGGGGCGCGATCTGGTTATCAGCCCCTATGCGACGGCGCTGGCGCTGACGATCCGGCCCGCGCTGGCGACGCGCAACCTTCAAACTCTGGCGGATCTTGGCCTCATCGGCCGATACGGATTTTTCGAAGCGGTCGACTTCACGCCCGAGCGGGCGCCTGACGGTGAACGCTTTGCCGTCGTGCGCTCCTACATGGCTCATCATCATGGCATGAGCCTTGCCGCGCTCGGAAACGCGTTGTGCGATGACATGCTCGTGCGCTGGTTCCACACCGATCCTCATATCCGCACCGTCGACCTGCTCCTTAACGAAAGGATTCCATGGGAGCTGCCGCCCGAGATCGCGCGGCTTGAGGTTCGTGAGCCACAGCCGGAACCCGACGAACTGATTCCGGGCCTTTACGGCTGGGCACCCACTCGGCGCCGTGGGGAGCACGCGTGGCAGATTCTCGGCAATGGCCGGCTTTCGAGCCGCATTCGGACAGACGGTGCAGGTGGGCTGAGCTGGAACCAGCATGCCCTGACCCGTGGGGACGCAGGTTTCTGGATCTATCTGCACGACCGGGATGCAGATGTTACCTGGTCGGCAACGGGCGGCCCCTTTTCTCGACCCGAAGACGCGCCGGAGGTGATCTTCCAAGCGCATCAGGTGGAGTTCCACCAGCGCGCCCACGGCTTGTCGGTCACGACAACGATCAATGTCGCCAATGCCGACGACCTGGAGATCCGGCGTGTCGCTCTTGTCAATGATAGCGATAAGCCCCGGACCATCGAAGTCACGGGCTACGCGCAGATCGTTCTGGCTCCGGCCCAGGACGCGGCGCGCCACCCTGCCTTCAGCAAGCTGTTCGTGGGGGCGGAAGCCTTGCCTGGCAATGACGGCCTGCTTTTCACGCGGCGGCCGCGCAGTTCGGCGGAACGTCCGCCCGTCCTGCTGACCCGTGTGATCGGGGATGAAGATGGCGTTACCCTGCTCGGTCTCGAAGCCGATCGCAGCGCTTTCATCGGACGATATGGGTGCCCCAGGCGGCCCGCATTGTTGACCGGGGAACTGCCTGGTGGCCCGCTCGGCTGGACGCTTGATCCGATCTGCGCGATCAGGATGACGGTGGAACTGCCTCCGCGCGCGCGACGTGAATTCGCCTTCGTCACCATTGCGGCTGGATCCCGGCAATCGGCCCTCGAACTTGCCGAGCGCTTTACCACCCTGCCGTCACTCGACTGGGCTGTGAGCGATACGGCAAGTGCGGCGGCGCGCGAGATGCACAAGCTGGGCCTGCAGCCGCACATCGTGCCGCAGGCGCAGGCGTTGCTGTCCACTCTTCTCACCAGAGCGGCAGAGCCGGGATCGGCCGGCGCGCGCACATTTCGGCGCGGGGACCTTTGGGCGCTCGGGATATCGGGCGACCATCCTATTTTGATGCTGCGTTCCGGAACCGCGGAGCAGCAGGACCTGCTTCGACAGCTTCTCTCCTTCCACAAGCTCATGCGGCAGCGTGGTATGCCGATCGACCTGGTGGTGACGCATGAAGGAACGTCGGGCTATATCGAGCCCGTCCGCGAGCGTCTTCTGGAAGTGCTGAAGGATGCCGGGCTACAGGATCGCCTTGGCACCCATGCCGGGATACACCTCGTCGGCATCGGTCCATCCGATGGCGAGCGGGCGGCGCTTCTCGATCAGGTTGCCCGCCTCATCCTTGACGAAGCCGGCGGCAGCCTAGTCGACCAGCTTGCGCGATACGACCAGCCGCCGCATCCGGGCCCGCTGTTCGCGCCGGTCGGGGCGAACTCCGGTACAATCATGACGGCGCCCGTACCGCGCCCGGCTGATCTGCAATTCGATAATGGGTGGGGAGGCTTCGATCCGGATACGGGCGACTATACTATCTATCTGGAACCCGGTGCGCCGACCCCTGCGCCCTGGGCCAACGTCCTCGCCAACGACGGCTTCGGGACGATCGTGACCGAGGGCGGTCTGGGCTTCACCTGGGCGATAAACAGTGGTGAAAACCGTCTCACGCCGTGGTTCAACGACCCTGTCGAAGATCCTCAAGGCGAACGCCTTTATCTGCGCGATGAGGAAAACGCACGGCTCTGGACGCCGACGCCGCTTCCGGCCGGTGGAGACACGGCATGCCGCATCGATCACGGCCCCGACCGTACGTCCTGGCACCGGCATAGCGAAGGCCTTGAACAGGAGCTCTCCGTCATCGTGCCGACGCACGACACCGTGAAGCTTGTCCGGCTTCGCTTGCGTAATCAGTTGCCGCGTCCGCGCCGGATCACGGCTACCTACTATGCCGAATGGCTGATGGGCGCTGTGCAAGGAGAACAGGCGCCCCTGCGCCGCTCATTCTATGATCCGATCTCGCACGCGATTCTCGGCCAAAATCCCTGGACCGACGAATTTGCCGACCGCATCTCCTTTCTTGCTTCGACACTTCCGGTCCACACGCTCACCACCTCACGCTACGATTTTCACGGCGATGACGCCGACCCCACCAGTCCCCTCGGACTTCTGAACTGGGATCTTGGTCACCGGCAGCATGCTGCCGGTGACGACTGCTGCGCCGCCCTGCAGGTCCATCTTGATATCCCGGCTGAAGGAACCGCAGAAGTTTGCTTTGTGCTGGGGCAGGGCGACGACCTGGATCACGCGCGTGACCTTGTCCGTCGCTGGCAGGACCCATCGGCCTTCGAGACCGCGGCGCGGGAGTGTGCCGGTTTCTGGAAGGACAGGCTGGACGCGGTGCAGGTCAAGACGCCCGATCCCGCCTTTGACCTGATGGTCAACCGGTGGCTGCCGCACCAGTCGCTCAGCGCCCGCATCCGCGCTCGCGCGGGCTTTTATCAGGCGAGCGGCGCTTTCGGTTTTCGCGACCAGCTGCAGGATGTTCTGGCACAGATCCATGCCGATCCGAATGCAACACGGCAGCATATCCTTGCCGCGGCTGCCCATCAGTTCGAGGAAGGCGACGTGCTGCATTGGTGGCATCCGCCATTGGATCGCGGCGTCCGCACGCGCTGCTCGGACGATCTGGTCTGGCTACCGTACGCCGTTGCTCATTATGTTGAGGCGACCGGAGACAAAACCATCCTGAGCGAGCTGGTTCCTTTTCTGCGGGCGCCCCCGCTCACGGCCGAAGAAACCGATCGCTATGCGCGTTTCGAGGTGAGTGACTACACGCAATCCCTGTTCGTTCATTGCGAGCGCGCGCTTTCCCACGCCTACCGCCTCGGGTCTCATGGCCTCCCGCTGATTGGTGCAGGGGACTGGAATGACGGCATGGATCGCGTGGGCAACCGGGGGCATGGCGAAAGCATATGGCTCGCCTGGTTTCTCATCGCGACCATCCGAAATTTCACGCGTCATTGTGTGGATGCGGACCGGAACGAGTTCCGCGACCATTGGAACGGCCGCGCAGAGACGCTTGCGGCCGCGGTGGAACGGTCGGGGTGGGATGGCGAATGGTATTTGCGCGCATTCGACGACGACGGCCGTCCATGGGGCGCGTCGGAAGAACAGGAATGCCGCATCGATTCCATCGCGCAGTCGTGGTCCGTATTGTCGGGTGCCGGCAAGGTCGAGCGTACCCGATCGGCGCTCGCTTCGGCCAGACGATATCTGGTTCGGGATGACGACAGTCTCGTGCGTCTGCTGGATCCGCCCTTTGACCGCACGCCGCGTGAGCCGGGTTATATCAAGGCCTATCCGCCGGGAATTCGCGAGAATGGAGGCCAGTATACCCACGCGGCAAGCTGGCTCGCGCTCGCGTTCGCGCGCACGGGGGATGGTGATGGGGCCAAGGCGCTCTTCGACCGAATCAATCCTATTCAGCATGCCGCGACGGCTCGCAGCGCCGCCCATTATCGAACCGAGCCTTATGTCGTGGCGGCTGACATTGCCGGCATGGAGCCCCACCTCGGCCGAGGTGGCTGGACCTGGTACACGGGTGCCGCAGCCTGGACATGGCGGTTGGCGGTAGAGGAGATTCTTGGCGTTCGGCTCGTGGGCGGCGAACTTCAGGTGCGCCCCGTCTTGCCCAGGGACTGGGAGAGCGTCGAATTGACCCTGCGGCGAGGCCGTGGGTCTATTCATGTGACGATCGAGACGGATGATACTCTGGAGAGCGAAGAACCGGTAATCGAGGTTGAAGGGACGCTCTGGGACGCACGCGGAATCCCGTTCCCCGAGAACGATCATACGCGGATAGTCGTCGTGCGGGTTGCGCAGCGAGCCTGAAGAGCAATCCAGGACCGGGGCCAACGTGTATCCGGTGCTTTACGTAGCGCCCAGTGCTTCAGGCTCGGCTACAGGAACACTTCTCAACACCTTGTTGCCGGGGAGCGACCGATGAGCACCATTGAAGAACTTAAGGCTGATCTTGCCAAGCTCCGGGACGAAGCCAAGGTCCAGGTGCATCTGGGCGCGATGGAAGCTCGCGAGGAGTGGGACGAGCTCGAAACCAAATGGCACCATTTCGTTGCAGAAGCTCGCCTTCAGGAGAGCGGCGGTAACATCAAGGCCGCGCTCCAGGTGCTCGCTGATGAACTTCGTTCGGCTTACCTGCGTCTGAAGAAGGCGCTATAAATCTGCACCGAACCCCAAGCCGATTTCGGTACCTACTGTTCTGAAGGAATCTCCGTGACTGACACAGCCGCCATAGAAGAGCGCCTGACAGAGCGACTGTCGGAACTTCGCGCTCGGCTGACGCGAGTGAATGCGGATCTGGCTGAGCCCCTTAATGCGGACTCATCGGAACAGGCCGTCGAAGTCGAAGATGATGCGGGTCTGGAAGCCGAGGCAAGCTTGATCGTGCGGGAGGCCGCTTCGATCGATCGTGCCCTGGAGCGAATTGCGAAGGGCACCTATGGCGAATGCGTTCGTTGTGGGTCGCAGATTGCACCGGCTCGGCTGGATGCACGGCCGGAGGCAGCATTGTGCATCGATTGCGCGCGCGCCGAACAATGATCGGCATCGCGACCTCACCGGATGGAGAATCCCTTCGGCTGGGGCGACATGCGCGGCCTGCATCATTCCCCGTCACAAATGGCGAACATCCAGGACGTCCATGACTTGCGTTGCGACCGTCTTGCGGTCATCCGCCGCGTTGACGCGGTGCCAGTCGATCTCACCCAGATCATAGCGAGTCTGCAATTCGACAACGGCGCCGTTGGCGTCGGAAGCGTCATGTGTCCGGGCGGATACCCTCGCCGTCAGCATATCGGGTGATGCGTCGAGCCATATCCCATCGAACCGCACATCTCGTCGCAGTGCGACCTGATGGATCTCCGTGCGCTCTTCAGGCTTCGCATGGACAGCGTCGGCCACCACCGAATGCCCGGCGTAAAGCATGTGTCCCGCCAGCCGTCTCAGCTCTGTGTAAATCGCTGCGTTCGCGGACAGGGTATATGCGTCTTTGGGAAGCGGCGATTCTGGCGGCACGCCGGCAAGTCGCTTCCGCAGCACATCGGATCTCAGAATACGCGCGCCTGGAACCTCGCCGAGGGAATGGCCGATCAGTTTCGCTATTGTGGACTTGCCGGATCCGGAAAGCCCGCCAATGGCGACGAGCCGCGCGGGCACCGGTTCGAGCACTGCGCGCGCCAGCGTCAGATAGGCGCTGGCCTTTTGGGTCAGAGCTTCGTCTGAACCATCGCTCGCCTGTGCGGCCGATGTATGGGCGCGAATCCCGGCTCGGATCGAAAGAAACAACGGCACAAGGGCCACGCCGGCATCGTCCTGAGGGGAAATGTCCAGATAGCGATTGAACAGGGCATTCGCTTCGCAATGAAGGCCGCGGCCCCATAAATCCATGAGTAGGAACGCAAGGTCGTAAAGGACATCGCCGGTCGCAAGTTCGGGACTGAATTCCAGGCAGTCGAACAGGACGGGGCTCCCGTCGATCACGGCAATGTTACCCAGATGCAGATCGCCATGGCCATGTCTCACGCGCCCGCTTCGCGCACGTGAATCGAGCAGATCGGAGTGCTGGGCCAGCAGGGCGACTTGCCTGTCGATCAGGTCTCTCACGAGCCGAGCGGGAAGAATGTCGGGGAATCGAGCCATGCTTCGATCATTCCCGGCAATGACGGCTTCCAAACGGCTGCGCCCCGATCCGGACAGGCACGTCTCGGCGCCATCATGAAATGCCTTGATCCGGTCTGCGAGCTGCGTGATCAGCACATCGGTCAGGCCACCTTGGGTTGCCACATGATCGAGCAAGGCGTCATCGGGAAAGCGGCGCATCTCCAGAAGCCAATCGACAGGTTCTCCGTCGCCATCGAGGTTCAGGCAGCCCGCCGAATTCTTGGATACCGGGCGAACCGCCAGGTAGAGTTCCGGCGCGGTCCTGCGATTAAGCCGTAGCTCCGCTTCCAGGGCGGCGCGGCGTCTATCGGCGGTTGAAAAATCCAGATAGTCGAACTGGACGGCACGCTTGAGCTTCCATGCGCGATCGCCGACGAGGAATAGACGCGCCGCATGCGTGTCGATCCGACGCATGGGCTCTCCAGAGCCGAAGGCTCGTCCCTCGAGAAGGGTTATGACGTCGGCTTGCGGGTCTGCGTGGTGCCGAGGTCCCGTCGAAGCCTCCGGCAAACTGCTATGCCTGCCCGATTTCGATCTTCCGACTCCGCGCTGGCGCATTTTCATCCTTGGTCAGTGTGACGGTGAGGACACCATCCTTGAATGCAGCGGTGATCGCGTTCGGGTCAACGTCGCTGGGCAAGGATACCTGGCGCCGGAAGGAGCCATATCGCCGTTCGCTGAATACATAGCCCTTGTCCTTGCGTTCGGTCTCCTCCTTCTTTTCGCCGGCTATCGTCAGGAGACCGTCAGCGACGCTGATATCGATATCATCATCGGACAGGCCAGGGAGCTCGGCGGTGAGGCGATAGGCCTTGTCCTCATCGACAAGTTCAACAGCCGGAACTGGCGCGATTGAAGATCGATTGCCGACACCGAACAGACTGGCGGCGGGGCGGCCAAAATCTTCGAAGAGGCGGTCAATCTCCGTGCGAAGCCAATCAACCGGATGATCGAGAATTGGGCTGATCGGATTGGCCTTGGACGTGGTCGCTGGAACCTGATCATTCATGGCGGACCTCCTGCGAAATGAATGCTCGAGGTCCGGATTGGGCGGGGGGGGATGGCCGATGAATCAGGCCAACAGCGATCCGGCCCTCGAGCGAGGAGGAGGCTATGCGGTTGCCTGGGTGGGCTCTATCCGGAAAGTTACTGAGGGGCGTTTGGGGCGCTCACCATCTCACAATGGACCCGCGGGTCCATTGGTTCAGGTAGCAGCGCGCAAGTCGCACGGATGATGACAATCCGAAGAGCCCGGCCTAAAGAACGCCGACGGTTTGAAGCTCGTGGATGCGACGGTCTGGACATGTTTCCAGCGCTGAACTCCAAAGCAAGTAACATCATCGTTGAGATGGTTGCCAATTTTAATGGATCGCACGAGGCGCTGTTGATAGGCTTGAGACAGAAAGGGGTATCAGCGCTTGCTGCTTCCTTCTGACGACGAAGAGGCAGAGTCATCATTAAAACCGCTCCGCGATCCGGGAAATTCCTCCATTCATGGCAAGCGGGTGCCATTGCGCCACTGGTTGACCGTTCGATCCATGCCCGGCTTTTGACCGCGTCCCTTGCGGGACTGGCTATCGCCGTCATCGCGGTGGTCACACGATGGCAGCTTGGCCGGCAGATCGACGAGAGCGTTCATTATTTCGTCTCTCTCGGCGTGGCCGGTATGGTGCTCGTGGCGCTCAGGCCGGATATCGTGGTGTTGGCGGGCGTCACGCTCGTTACCCTTACGACGCTCGCAATCGTTGACGGTTGGCCGACCGTGGCAGAACAGTGGGTTGCCCTGTTCCTGTTTCTCGCCGCCATGGCTCTGCTTTGGCGGAATCACCATCGTACTCTCTCACGCGCTCGCGATCTCGCGGACGGGACGAGGATGCTGGCCGCAGAACTGAACCTGCTCATCGATGGGGCGGAAGATTATGCGATCTATATGCTCGATGCTGAAGGACGGGTCACGATCTGGAACGGGGGCGCCGAGCGTCTGAAAGGCTGGACAGAGGCCGAGATGGCCGGCCAGCTTACAGATCGGTTTTATCCGGCCGATGTCGTCGCCAGCGGCAAGCCGACGTCCTTGCTTGCCGAAGCACAACACCGTGGCAAGATCGAGATCGACGAGTGGCAGATTCGTAAGGATGGCAGTGAGTTTCTGGCTCACATTTCCATCACCGCGTTGAAAAAACCCGACGGATCGTTGGGCGGTTTCGCGACAATTGTCCACGACATCACCGACCAGCGAGCAACGCTGAGCTCTCTTCGCAACAGTGAAGCGCATCTTCGTTCGATTTTGTCGACGGTCCCCGATGCAATGATCGTCATCGATGAAGGCGGCACGATGGTGTCGTTCAGCACGGCGGCCGAGCGTTTGTTCGGTTACACTCAGGAGGAAGTCCTGGGTTCCAATGTCAGCATGTTGATGCCCTCGCCTTATCGCGAACGCCATGACGGTTTTCTCGAGCGCTATCTGCGTACAGGAGAGAGGCGCATCATCGGGATCGGACGCGTGGTTTTTGCACTGCGAAAGGATGGGACGACCTTCCCGATGGAGTTGTCGGTTGGAGAAGCGGCCGGCGAGAGCCAGCGGCTGTTCACCGGCTTCATTCGCGATCTGACGGATCGCCAAAGGACACAGGAGCGGCTAGAGCAGCTTCAATCCGAACTGATCCACGTCGCGCGCGTCAGCGCGATGGGGACGATGGCGTCGACGCTCGCCCATGAGCTGAATCAGCCGATCACCGCCGTAGCCAACTATCTCGAAGCGGTCCGGGACCTGCTCGACCAGCCAGATCCCGATGATCTGCCCGACATCCGGGAGGCGCTGACAGACGCCGCGGGGGAAGCGATGCGCGCGGGTCATATCGTGCGCCGTTTGCGTGATTTCGTTGCCAGGGGGGAGGTCGAGAAGACTGTCGAGAACTTGCCCAACCTCATTAACGAAGCGGCTGCCTTCGGCCTGATGGGCGCGGGCGAGAAATCGATCGAAACCCGCATGGACATCGATCACGAAGCTGCGACGGTCCTCGTCGATAAGGTCCAGATCCAGCAGGTCCTCGTGAACTTGATCCGCAATGCGGTCGAGGCCATGAATGCGCGCGCCAGGCCTGTGCTCACCATCCGCACCGGTCCCGACCAGGCGGGTTTTGTGCGTGTCACGGTGTCCGATACCGGCACGGGAATGGCCCCCGAGGTCGCTGCCCAGCTCTTCAAGGCCTTTGTCAGCACCAAGTCGGACGGCATGGGGTTGGGTCTCTCGATTTGTCGAACGATTGTCGAAGCCAATGGCGGGCGCATCTGGATGGAGCCTGCGGAAGGGGGCGGCACGCAATTCCATTTCACACTGGTCAGGGCAGATAGGGAGCAATCTTATGGAGGATAAGCGGATCGTCCACATCGTCGACGATGAAGATGCAATCCGTCGATCTGCCGGTTTCATGCTCAAGAAATCAGGTTTCTCGGTCGAAACCTGGTCCTCCGGTGTTGAATTTCTGAAAGACGTGAGGAACGCGGCCGAGGGCTGCATTCTCCTCGATGTGCGTATGCCTCAGATGGATGGGCTCGAAGTCCAAAAGGAATTGAACGAACGCGGTATCGCGATGCCCGTCATCATCCTGACCGGGCATGGCGATGTGTCGATCGCTGTAAGCGCGATGAAGGCCGGCGCAGTCGACTTCATCGAGAAACCGTTCGAGAAGGCGGTGTTGCTCGCGGCTATTGAAAGTGCCTTCGAACGGCTTGCCGACGTTGAAGGCAGGGCAACCCGCGCCGCCGACGCAACGATCCGCATCGCCGCTCTGTCCGGGCGCGAACAGGATGTGCTCAAGGGGCTTGCGCGAGGACTGCCAAACAAGACGATCGCTTATGATCTTGGGATTTCGCCGCGCACCGTAGAGGTGCATCGCGCCAACCTCATGACCAAGCTGGAGACCCGCAAAAACCGGGTAATTTCGGGCTGGCGTGATGACGTCGAGGCTGCGCGGCGCACCAAGGGCATCGTTCGGACCGATTTCCAAGATACCTGGCGTTGATTTCGCCGTTTTTGCCGGCTTGCAGACAGAGTCAGCCTGCGGTTTCTCGGCGCTCGTGGAAGATCAGGCGATTGAAGTTGTAGGCCAGGTTGCAAAGGGTCAGTTTCGCCTCAGCGCGGGCCAGGCCGATGGTGCGGATAAACAGGTTGAACCGGTTCTTCTGATGCGCAAAGACATGCTCAACATGCGCACGGATGGAGGATTTGACGGCATTGGCCCGTGCGGTTGCCTTCGACATCGGCTTGCCCATGGGTTTGCGCCGATGAATTCGGGACGTGAGCATCTGATCCGACAACCACTTCTCGTTGCGCTTGGATCGATAGGCACTGTCAGCCCAGACCTCGGAACTGGTATTGTCCGTGCTGACGACCTGCCGGAGAAGACGCCCGTCCGCTGCTGACGCCGAAGTCACCGCCATGCCTCGGATGAAGCCGAAGCGTCGGTCGATGCTGATGTGGGATTTGTAGCCGAAGACCGGCAGGGCGATCATGGGGAGCGGCGTCCCATCCGCCCGATACCGGACCTTCCCGCCGACTTTGAGAGTCCAGCGGGCGTCGGTATCTTTCTGCGCTGCCTTGTTCGGTTCGTCCGGCCAGATATCCCTGGCGCTCTTGCCCGACTTGATCGCTTCGCGTTCGCCCTCGGTGTTCCGCTGTCTTGGCGCAGGCACCAGCGAGGCATCCACGATCTGCCCGGACATCGGGATGTAGCCCTTCTTCTGGAGTTGCCAGTCAAAGGCCTTCATCACACGCTTGAGCGTTCCCGTCTCGGTCAGGCGATTGCGAAAATGCCGGATCGTGTTCTCGTCCGGCGTTCGATCCCCGAGCGACAGCCCCAGAAACCGCAGCCAACTAAGCCGATCCCGGATCATGAATTCCATCCGAGCGTCTGACAGATTATGCTGCGCCTGCAGGATCAGCGCCTTGAACATCATCACCGGATCGAATGGTGGGCGGCCGCCTTTGCTACCATCGCCATAGCCAAGCCCTTCAACCAGCCACGCCCGGAAATACTCGAAATCCACTGTCTCCTGCAAAACCTCGAGCGGATCGCCTTCCTTGCTCAATGCATCAAGGTGTTCGCTCAAACTGAACAGAGACTTGGGATCCATAGCTCACTCCGTGATCGCGCGCCTTCAATGAATCACCATAGCCGTCCAAACGCTACCGGTTTTTGCGGGTCTCCAGCTGGGCGTTCGCAGCCTGTCGGAGGCGCTCCGTATCGCGTTTTCCGCGGGGATCACGGGCTGAGGATCGGGACACTTACGTAGCGACCCGGGGATCGTTTCCTGACATCGTCCGAGGGACCAGCAATGCCGCTGGGCCGATGGTGTGAGATGTCAGGCGAGAATATTGCGGCCCCGTTGCGGGAACGCCCGCGTCTTCTTCTGGTCGAGGATGACGCCGGTGTTCGCCGTTCACTGCAGCTTCTCTTTCGTGCGCAGGGTTTTGACGTCCGGGCCTATGCGGCTGGTGCGGCGCTTCTGGACGATCCGTTATCGGGGGATGCCTGCTGCTTCGTTGCTGATTTTCGATTGGAGCAGAGCGATGGCATCGAGGTGCTTTGCCGCCTGCGCGAACGTGGCTGGCCGGGTCCAGCCATACTCATCACCGCGTTCCCATCGGCCGAACTGACCGAGCGTGCCTTGGCGCAGGGGTTCGCCCAGGTTCTGGAAAAGCCCCTGCGGGAACATGCGCTGACTGGCGCGCTTGCCAGGCTGACGGGCGTGGGAAAGCGCATTTGAAACGACGCTCGACCAAAAGGGAGTGCGCAGCATAACAGGAGAAACGTGTGACAGCAGCGGAACAGAAACAGCAGGCGCCCTATGATCTGGTTGGAGGGGCCGTCGTCGTCCGGAATATCGTAGACCGCTTCTATGATCTGATGGATCAGGAGGACGCCTATCGGGAGTTGCGTGCGCTACACGCCCCGGAGTTGGGGCCGATGCGCGTTTCGCTTGCCGGTTTTCTCAACGCATGGCTGGGCGGACCGCGAGATTGGTTTGATGATCACCCTGGCGTTTGCATGATGTCGGCCCATGCGCGCCTGCCGATCACTGGTGAGACAGCGGATCAGTGGTGTGACGCGATGCGCCGCGCCATCGCTGATTCGACGGTAGATCCTGCCCTGGGCGTCAAGATGGCCGAAGCCTTGTCGAACATGGCGCAGGGCATGGCGGCGCGTGCCGCGTCGGCAGCGTGACCCCGCGGCGCGAACAGGCGAAGAAATCACTATGACCGAGATGTTCGCGATGCAGCTCGAAGCGGTCGGCACGCCGCTGCGGCTCGTTGCGCGACAGGTTCCAACGCCTGGTCGAGGCGAGCTTCTCATCGAGGTCGCTGCTTGCGGCGTCTGCCGAACCGATCTGCATATCGTCGATGGGGAGATCGAATCCCGCCTCCCCATCGTTCCCGGGCACGAAATTGTCGGCATCGTTGTTGCGGCGGGGGAAGGGGTCGCCGATGTCGCGATCGGTGATCGCGTCGGCGTTCCCTGGCTCGGACATAGCTGCGGCCATTGCGACTATTGCCGAACAGGTCATGAAAATCTGTGCGATAGTCCCGCATTCACGGGATGCACCCGGGATGGCGGTTATGCGACCCATACGGTTGCGGACGCTCGCTTCTGCTTCAGGATACCCGACGCCTTTTCCAATGAAGAAGCCGCGCCCTTGCTGTGCGCCGGGCTGATCGGCTGGCGGTCCCTGCGCGCTGCGGGGGAGGGAACGCGGATCGGTCTCTACGGATTTGGCGCCGCCGCGCATATCATCGCCCAGATTGCGCTGTGGCAGGGCCGGGCGGTTTATGCCTTTACCAGGGCGGGAGACGACGAGGGACAGGCTTTTGCGCGATCACTCGGCTGCGCCTGGGCCGGATCATCGGAGGATGACCCGCCCGTGGAACTCGATGCGGCGATCCTCTTTGCCCCCGTCGGTGATCTTGTTCCGCGCGCGCTGCGTGCAGTCCACAAGGGAGGCAGGGTGATCTGCGCAGGGATCCACATGAGCGACATTCCGTCGTTCCCCTATGCTGACCTCTGGGGTGAGCGAACCATTGCATCGGTGGCTAATCTGACCCGCGAAGACGGCACAAGCTTTTTCGAGATCGCGCAGAAAGCCAACGTCAAATCCGTGACGACGGTCTTTCCGCTGGCTCAAGCCAATGTCGCGCTTGAGCGGTTGCGCAGTGGCGCCGTTGTTGGAGCGGCCGTCCTGGTGCCATCGAACTACGCGAAGGCTTGAGTATGCACTCGCCGCGAAGCGCCCTCTTCACGGCCCCAGGGGCGAGTGCGCGTCACGCGGTGCCTCTGTAAAGTTACGGAGTGCGGTCATCAATGGCCGGGGCCATGATGCGATCATGAGCAGCATTTCACAGATCAAACATGTGCTCGTCGTCGTGGACGGTGCAGAGCATTCCCTGACCGCCGTTGATCAGGCGCTTGCCTATGCCGGTATGCATGAAGCGGCGCTTACGATCGTCGTCGTGACCGAAAATCTCGCATTCGCCGCGGCGGCTGATGCGATGGCTTTCGCGCAGGCCATCACGGTATCCGAGGACCAGCGCGACGAACATCTGGCGGCCGTTCGCGAACGAACCAGGAATACCGCGATCGAAGTAGAGGTTCACTCGGTGTTCGAGGCCAGCGGGCTGATACCCGGTCTCGTGAAGGCTGAAGGCCAGTACGCGGATATCGCGCTGATTCCGGGTGTCGGGCGCTGGCAAAGGGATGGCTTGAGGCGCCGTATCTCCGAGGCGCTTCTGTTTACGGGCGTGCCGACGGTCATTTTGCCGGCCTCCTGGAATCCTGGTCCCATCGATCACGCCGTATTGGGCTGGAACGCATCACTTGAATCGTTCCGCGCCGCGAGGGCGCTTCTCAATCTGGCCGAACCCGATGCCCGTATCGACGTTGCGATTGTCGATGATCCGGGTGTCGAATCCGGGGAGCACCGGGGCGGTGTCCAGATCGCCCGCCTTTTCGCGCGACATGGCCATAGCGGCGGCGTTTGTCCGATCAGCTCATCCGGTAAGGATACGTCGGCTGTCCTTCAGAATTACGCAGTGGAGCAGAAAGCCGATGTGCTCGTGATCGGTGGCTATGGGCGTTCGCGCGCACTCGAGTTCGTGCTTGGCGGCGTGACGCGGGAACTGATCGATCATCAGCGCCTGCCGATCGTTTTCGTACACTGACTGGCGAACCCGTCTAACGGTTGAACGGAGGAGATCATGAAAGCTCTCGTTTATCATGGCCCCGGCGAGAAGAGTCTCGAGGATCGCCCGAGGCCGGCCTTGCAGGCACCCGGCGATGCGATCGTGCGGATCACGAAGACCACCATTTGCGGCACCGACCTGCACATCCTGAAGGGGGATGTGCCGACGTGCGAGCCGGGCAGGATCCTCGGACATGAGGGTGTCGGGATCGTGGAGGAGGTCGGAACCGCGGTTGGAGCCTTCAAGCCCGGAGATCATGTCCTGATCTCCTGCATCACCTCTTGTGCCCGGTGTGAATATTGCCGGCGCGGCATGTATTCGCATTGCGTCGAGGGCGGCTGGATATTGGGCAACAGGATCGATGGCACGCAAGCCGAATTCGTGCGCATCCCCCATGCCGACAACAGCCTTCACGCGATCCCGCCGGGGGCCGATGAGGATGCCCTCGTCATGCTGAGCGACATTCTTCCGACGGGCTATGAGTGCGGCGTCCTGAACGGGAAGGTTGCACCGGGCAGCAGCGTCGCGATCGTCGGCGCTGGACCGATCGGCCTGGCGACCCTGCTGACTGCGCAATTTTATGCACCGGCCCGGATCATCATGATCGATCTCGACGACAATCGCCTCGCCGTCGCGCGCAAGTTCGGCGCGACGGACACGTTCAACAGCGGACGTGATCCGGTCGTGAGCCTGGTTCGAGAGCTCACCGACGGCAAGGGGGTCGATACGGCTATCGAAGCAGTCGGGATCCCTGCGACATTCGCGTTATGCGAAGAACTGGTCGCGCCCGGCGGGGTAATTGCCAATGTCGGTGTCCACGGCGCCAAGGTCGACCTCCATCTGGAGGAACTCTGGTCGCGCAACATCACCATCACCACCCGGCTCGTCGACACCGTCAGCACGCCGATGCTCCTGAAGACGGTCGAGGCCAAGCGCCTGCGGCCCGAACAGCTCGTCACCCATCGTTTCGTGTTGTCGGACATATTGGAGGCGTATGAGACGTTCGCGCGCGCAGCCGATACTCATGCCTTGAAGGTGGTGATCGACACGTGATCGGGGTTTCCAGCGATATTCCGGGCGATGCGCAGCAATTCCATCCGAATATAGGGAGTTCCGAACCGGCGGAACCATCGTTCGCGCGCGCGCGCCGGCTGCGCCTTCACACGCATCATGAGCTGGTCGCGATCATGCGGACCGACAGCCCGGTGTGCCATGCCGAGGGCCTTGCCGCGCACACCCAGGTCTATATCCGCAACGGCAGCCAGCCGATCGCGGCCACGCTCTATCAGGTGGAGGGCGACTTCCTGGCCGGCGACGAGATCGGTCTGTCCGAAGCGGCCTGGGTCGCGCTTGGCGTGGAGGAGGGAACCGTTGTCCAGGTCGGTCATGCGCCGCCCCTCGAATCGATCGCCTGCGTCCGCCAGCGCATCTACGGACACAGGCTGAACGGGGCCGCGCTGACCAGCATCGTCGGTGACGTGGTGGCGGGCCGCTATGCCGATGTGCACCTCGCCGCCTTCCTCACGGCTACCGCCACGCTTCCCTTCGACGAGGACGAGACCTACCATCTCACCAGGGCGATGGTCGAGGCCGGCGACCGTTTGCGCTGGCCGAGCGAGATCGTCGTCGACAAGCATTGCGTTGGCGGTCTGCCGGGCAACCGCACGAGCCCGATCGTCGTCGCCATCGCTGCCGCCTGCGGTCTGACCATGCCCAAGACGTCGTCGCGGGCGATCACGTCCCCGGCGGGAACGGCCGATACCATGGAGACGCTCACCCGGGTCGATCTCGACCTTGGCGCCATGCAGCGCGTGGTGGCGGTCGAGGGCGGCTGCCTCGCCTGGGGCGGCGCGGTCTGCCTCAGTCCCGCCGATGACATCTTCATCGGCGTGGAACGCGCGCTCGACATCGATACGGAGGGGCAGCTCATCGCCTCCGTTCTGTCGAAGAAGATAGCGGCGGGCGCGACCCATGTGGTGCTCGACATTCCGATCGGGCCGACCGCCAAGGTGCGCAGCGTCGCGGCGGCCGAACGGCTGGAAGCCACGCTTGGCGCCGTCGCCGCCCGTTTTGGCCTTGTTATCCGCTGTGTCCAGACCGATGGCACCCAGCCCGTCGGCCGGGCGATCGGGCCCGCCCTGGAGGCGCGCGACGTGCTGGCGGTGCTGACAGGCGATGCCGATGCTCCGCCGGGCCTTCGGGACCGCGCCTGCACGCTCGCCGGCGTGGTGCTCGAACTCGGGAAGGTCGCGGAAGAAGGCCAGGGACGCGCGCGCGCCGAACGCACATTGGCCGACGGCAGCGCCTGGGACAGGTTCCAAAGGATATGCCAGGCCCAGGGCGGCATGCGCACCCCGCCCACGGCCAGGCTCACCCATCCGATCCTGGCGGCGCATAGCGGCCGCGTCACCCATATCGACAATCGCCGGATAGCGCGCCTTGCGAAGCTGGCGGGCGCGCCCGACTCGCCGGCCGCGGGCATGCTTCTTCATGTTCGCCTGGGCGACGACGTTATCGCTGGCCAGCCTTTGCTGACCCTCCACGCCCAGTCGCAGGGTGAAATGGCTTATGCGCTGACCTACGCCGCCGCCAATGCCGACATGCTTGCGATCGTGCCATGACGGCGATGCTGTTTTCCATGCCCGGGAACGAACGGCTGGCCGCATCCATCGCGGAACATACCGGGTGGGCGACAGGCACGCTCGAGGTTCGCCGGTTTCCCGATCAGGAGAGCTATGTCCGGCTCCGCTCCGGGGTGTCGGGATCAGCCGTGGCCGTCATATGCACGCTCGCGCGGCCCGACGACCAGATCATGCGGCTGCTCTTTGCTGCAAGGCTGCTGCGCGAGAGCGGGGCGCGGTCGGTCCATCTCGTGGCGCCTTATCTTGCCTATATGCGACAGGATCGGCGGTTCAAGGATGGCGAAGCGCTGACGTCCCGCCAGTTCGCCCAGCTCCTTTCATCCGAGTTCGATGGGCTCGTGACCGTCGATCCGCATCTCCACCGCTACGCGGATCTGGGGGAGATCTATTCGATGGAGACGGCTTCGCTCGCGGCATCTCCGCTTCTGGCGGACTGGGTCCGGGCCAATGTCGATGCACCGCTCATCATAGGACCCGACAGCGAGAGCGAGCAGTGGGCGGGCGCAATCGCCAGGCTTATCGGAGCGCCCCATGCGGTCTTCGCGAAATCGCGGCGCGGTGATCGGGACGTCCTTATCGCGGCCTCGGACCTGGGGGCATGGAAAGGCCGCACGCCGATCCTCGTCGATGACGTGATTTCGTCGGGACACACCCTTGCCAACGCCGCGCGCGAGATCATCGACCAGGGCTTCCCTCCGCCGATCTGCCTGGCTGTTCACGGCCTCTTCGCGGCTGGTGCCGAGGCTTTGCTCAGGGAAGTCGGCTGCCGCATGGTTACGACCGAAAGTATCTCGCATGCCAGTAACGCGATCACTCTTGGCGCACTGCTTGGCGATGCGCTGGCCCGGCAGATGGAAGGGGGCGCCGGTCGGCTACGTATAACACCCGAATGAATCCCATCACGGCGCTGGGTAGCAGGAATAGCTCAAAGCTGGAGGGACATATGGCTATCAAGGACATTCTCGCCGTCGTCGATACCGGAGACAAGGACGAGCGGTTTTTGCGCGATGCGCTTGCCTTTGCCGAGTTCCACGACGCCAGCCTTGCCATCGTCGTGCTGTCGGCTCTCCCCGCGAGCGACTATGCCCTGACGGTTGCACTGCCTTATGTACTTCTTCCCGATTATACTGAAGCGGTGGAGGCGAAGCAGCAGCGGATCGCGATGCTCGCCCGCTCCACGAACGTAGAGGTGAGGACGATTTCGGACCAGCCGGCGGTGATCTTCGCCAAGACCGCGGTCTATGCCCGTTATGCCGACCTCGTCCTGTTCGGTCCTTCGGACAATTACGACCATCCGCCAATTCGACGTGATACGCTTGAGCGTTGCCTGTTCGCATCTGGGCGTCCCGTTCTGATCCTGCCCACCGGCTATAAACCGGCCGCCATCGATCACTTGGCGATCGGCTGGAATGCGACCCGCGAGGCGACGCACGCGCTGCGCGACGCGACCATGTTCGCGGCGCCTGGGGCAAGGATCGATATACTCATCCTCGATGCGAAGCCGACGGCCCAGGGCCACGGTTCCGAACCGGGAGCCGATGTCGCCCACCATCTCGCCCGGCATGGCTTTACGTCGACCGTAGTTCCCATCCAGGGCGGTGACGTGTCGGATGCGGAGGCGCTGGTCGAAGCGGCTCACCGGCGTGGCGCCGGGATGCTCGCGCTTGGCGCTTATGGCCACTCTCGCCTGCGCGAGATGATCCTGGGCGGCGTCACGCGCGACCTGCTCACTGGCGCGCCGCTGCCGCTGCTGTTTGCGCATTGAAGCCCATTCAATCGGCGGCACGCAAGCGCGGAACCGCGGGCCGGGAATGAAACCGGTCCGCACGGTCTTCGCTCCGCATGCTCAACACGAGATGGTTTGATGTAATACGAAAGAGATTTGATGTCAGGACCCATGGAAACTTCCGAAGTGCGCTGGCATATGCTGTCAACCAGCGAAGTTGCCACGGCACTCGACGTCGGTTGTGCGGGTCTCTCTTCTCCGGAGGTGGATCGGCAATCGGCCCGCTTTGGGCCGAACGCGCTACCCCGGTCGGCGCGTCGCAATGTGTTCCTTAGGTTCCTCGCGCAATTCCATAACACGTTGATCTATGTGCTTCTTGCCGGGGCATTGGCCGCAGCGCTGCTCGATCACATGATCGACGCGGTGGTCATCGTCGCCGTCGTGATCGTGAATGCGGTGATCGGGCATATCCAGGAAGGAAAGGCTGAACAGGCGCTTGAGGCCATCCAGCAGATGATCGCGCCCAAGGCCAGCGTGGTGCGTGACGGCGTGAGGCAAACGATTCCCGTCCGCGAGATCGTGCCCGGCGATCTCGTGATGATCGAGGCCGGTGATCGCGTTCCCGCCGATCTCAGGCTTCTCCATGCGCGGCGAATGCTTATCGACGAGGCGCTGCTGACGGGCGAATCGGTGGCTGCCGAAAAGCAGGAAGCGGTGCTGCCCGAGCAGACCGATTTGGCGGATCGGCGTAATATGGCCTTTTCGGGCACGATGGTTGCGGCTGGGCACGCAAGCGGGCTCGCTGTTGCCACCGGATCTCGCACGCAGATCGGACGGATCAGTTCGCTTATCCAGTCGGTCGAACAACTGGCAACCCCGCTGCTGAAGCAGATCGACGGTTTTGCCCGGCGCTTCACCTGGTTCGTACTCGCGGGGGGGCTTGCGCTGTTCGCCTTTGCCGTTCTGGCGCGGAATTACGATTGGATCGACGCGCTGATCGCCGTGGTCGCGCTCGCCGTGGGGATCGTGCCGGAAGGGCTGCCGGCGGTCATCACGATTACTCTCGCGATCGGCGTGCGGCGGATGGCGGGGCGCAACGCCGTCATCCGAAAGCTCCCGGCCGTCGAAACGCTCGGCGCGACCTCGGTGATATGCACCGACAAGACCGGCACGCTCACACGCAACGAAATGACGGCCCGCCGCGTCATCACCGAGCGGCATACGATGATCGCGAGCGGATCCGGCTATGTTCCCGATGGTCAAATCCGGATCGTCGGGTCCGGGGACCAGGCAGAGGCTATGGCCGATGCGATGCCACTGATCCGCTGCGGGCTGCTGTGCAACGATGCCGCGCTGCGCAAGGTCGGTGCGGAATGGCGTGTCGAGGGCGATCCGATGGAGGGGGCCCTCTTCGCCCTGGCAATGAAGGCGGCCATCGATCCGGAGCAGGAGCGGGCGGAATGGGAGCGGCTCGACGAGATTCCCTTCGACGCCGCGCATCGGTTCATGGCGACGCTCTGCCGGGGTTCCAACGGCACGCGCTTGCTGTTCGTGAAGGGCGCGCCCGAAGCGCTCTTGGCGATGACCGCGCCCGACAATTGTTCCTATTGGGAGAGTTCCATCGCTACCGCCGGAAGCGATGGCGAGCGCGTTCTCGCCTTCGGCGCGAAGGAAATGCCTGCCGGCAGCGAACGGATCTCGTTCGAAGATCTCTCGACTGGCGTGTGCCTCCTGGGCCTTGTCGGCTTCATCGATCCGCCTCGTGCGGAGGTCAAGGACGCCATCGCCGAATGCCGGTCCGCCGGAATCGGCGTCAAGATGATCACTGGCGATCATGCGGCGACGGCGCTGGCGATCGCCCGGCAACTCGACCTTGCCGACGACCCGCGCGTGCTGACCGGGCTGGAACTGGAAAAGCTTCCGGACACCGAACTGGAGCAAGCGGTCGCGGATGTCTCGGTCTTTGCCCGGACCAGCCCGGAACATAAATTGCGGATCGTCCGTGCGCTGCAGGCTCAGGGAAAGATCGTCGCGATGACGGGGGACGGCGTGAACGACGCGCCGTCCCTCAAGCAGGCCGACGTCGGGGTCGCCATGGGCATCAAGGGCACCGAAGCGTCGAAAGAAGCGGCTTCCATGGTGCTGCTCGACGATAATTTTGCCTCGATCGTCAGCGCCGTTCGCGAAGGCCGAACGGTCTACGACAACATTCGCAAGGTCATTTCCTGGGAAATCCCTACGAACGGCGGTGAAACACTGGCGGTCGTATTGGCGATCCTGCTGGGCTTCGCGCTGCCGATGACGGCGACGCAGATCCTCTGGGTGAACCTCGTCCTCGCCGCCACGCTCGGCCTCGTGCTGGCGTTCGAGCCCACGGAACCCGGTGCGATGTTGCGCCGGCCACGGGAGCGCGGCGCGCCGTTGCTTTCGCCGTTCCTGCTTTGGCGTGTCCTTCTCGTCTCTGTGCTGTTCGCGGCCGTCACTCTCGGAATCTTTTTCCATGTTCTGGCGCAAGGCCGGAGCCTGGAGATGGCGCGCACCATGGTCGTCAACATGTTCATCATCGCGGAGATCTTCTACCTCTTCAACGTCCGCTATCTCCACATGACGTCCCTGACATGGCGCGGCGCGATCGGTACTCCCGCCGTGTTGATCGCGATCGGCGTTCTCGTCATCGGCCAGGCGCTCTTCACCTATGCGCCGTTCATGAACGCGATTTTCCACTCGCAGCCGCTGGGCTTCGCGGACTGGGTGTTGCTGGTGGCGTGCGGCATGCTTCTCATGCTGTCGCTGGAGGTGGAGAAGCATGTGATGCGGCGACTGGGCTGGTTTAGCGAACTTAATAATCAGGAGGACATGCCATGACGCGTGACGGTTTCCCTAAATGCATCGCGCTCGCGACCGACCTCAGCCATCGTTGCGACCGCGCCTTCGATCGCGCCCTGCTGGTAGCCCAGGCATGGCGGGCGGAGCTTATGGTCATCCACGCGCTGAACCCGCCGGAAGACGGGATGCTGTCCGTCCGACTCGGCGATCTGCCGTCCTGGCGTCGGCCTCTCGAAGACCCGGTGCGGGCGGCGCGCCATCGCATCTACCACGACCTTGTTCGCGAGGCGCCGCCAATCGACATTTCGGTCCACGTCGAAACCGGCTCGCCGGCACCGGTCGTCCTCGATATCGCCGGAAAGGGCGAGGCGGGCCTGATCGTCACCGGCGTGGCTCGCGATGGGCCGCTGGCCCGGATGCTGCTCGGCGATACCGTGGACCGGCTGATCCGCAAGGCGCCCGTTCCGATCCTGATCGTACGCGACCGCGCTTTCGAGCCTTACCGCGCCATGGTGGTCGCGACAGATTTCTCCGCGCCCGCCCGGATCGCTCTGGAGACCGCCGTCCGCTTTTTTCCCGATGCGGCTATCTCCCTTTTCCACGCCTACGATGTGCCCTTCGCGGGCTATCTCGGCCGATCGGAAATCGAACGGCAATTCGAGGGTTATGGCGAGGCTGCGGCCGACAAGTTCCTTGCCGAAGCGGGACTGTCTGATGTGGCGGCCCGGAACGTCACGCGCATGATCGAGCACGGGGTTCCCGAAGCGCTGCTTCGCGACCGTGCGGAAAATGCCGCACGTCACCTGACGGTCGTTGGAACCCATGGCGGTGGCCTCGTCTATGAGGCTATGATCGGCAGTACGGCGCGCAAGATCCTTGATGCGGTCCCGGGCGATGTCCTCCTCGTACCCGATCCCGCCAGGCGCAAGGTGAACCCGGCCGGATGACGCTGGCGATCGTTTCCAGCCTCATGGGGCTCGCCGCCCTGATCGCTGGTGCGGAGTGGCTGGTGAGGGGAGGCTCGGCGCTGGCCGCGCGGCTGGGCGTTTCGCCGCTGCTCATCGGCCTCACGATCGTGGCGCTGGGAACGAGCACGCCCGAACTCGCCGTCGGGATCGAGGCGGCGCTCCAGGGAAACGGCTCGCTCGCGGTTGGCAACATCGCCGGCACCAACACCGTCAACATCCTCCTTATCCTCGGCCTCAGCGCGATGCTGCAACCACTTGCCATTCGGATGCAGACGCTGCGTCTGGAACTGCCTGTCATCGTCATCGCGTCGGCCGCGCTACTCGTCTTTGCCTGGGACGGTGTGCTCTCGCGCCTTGAGGGGCTGTTTTTGATCACGATGGGAATGGCCTTCACGCTGACCGTCATTCGCGTCGCCCGGCGGGAAAGCATCACGGTGAAGCTGGAGTTCGCGCGGGAATTCGCGGCGCCGCGCTTTTCCCGCCGCCACGGTTTCTCCGCAATGGCGATGCTGGCCATCGGCCTCGTCGTGATCGTCGTGGGCGCCAACTGGCTGGTGGATGGTGCGGTCGCGCTTGCCCGGTTGTGGAACGTATCGGACGCCTTTATCGGACTGACGATCGTTGCGATCGGTACTTCCGCTCCTGAACTCGTTACGACGATCATTTCGACGATTCGTGGCGAGCGCGACATCGCGATCGGCAATCTGATCGGCAGCAGCGTTTACAATATTCTGGTGATTCTCGGCGCGGCCTGCCTGTTTCCGTCGAACGGGATCGAGGTCAGCGCGCAACTGATCCGGGTCGACATCCCGGTCATGTTGGGGGTCGCGCTGGCCTGCATTCCCGTATTCATCAGCGGACGCCAAATTTCGCGGTTCGAGGGTGGAATGTTTGTGAGTGCCTACTTGCTATATCTTGCCTATTTGATCAATGATCGGATTTAACCGATAAGGAAAGCGCGAGGGCATCTTTTGACAACGCCGCGATTTTCCCGCCTTTCGTCTATTATCCAGTGATTTTGGGTCGCAGGCGGTGGCTGCTGCTGTCAGGTTGCTAACGCGGGTCTTTCGATCCCGGTAGAACTTCGCACCCTTTCGATCGGAGCCTTCGCATTCGTGGACCCGCGATAGCGTAACGATTAGGGAAATCCCGGATAGACCCGAGCCCATCCGGGTCCCTCAATGGCGGCCATGATGAACATCGCGACCCTCACCCTGAACCCGACGATCGACGTCGCCTATGAAGTCGATCATGTCTACCACACCCGTAAAATGCGGACGAAGACAGAATTCTATTCGCCGGGTGGCGGGGGAATCAACGTGGCCCGTGTCTATGTCCGGCTCGGCGGGAACGCGCGGAGCTACTATCTTTCGGGCGGTGCAACCGGCCACGCGCTCGATGGTCTGCTCGACCTGCACCAGCTGGTGCGCAACCGTATCCCGATCAAGGGGCATACCAGGGTGGCCACCGCAGTGCTCGAGCGCGAAAGCGGGAAGGAATATCGCCTCGTTCCGTCCGGACCGATGGTCGAACCTGCAGAATGGCGGCAGTGCCTCAATCAGCTCCAGACGGCACAATGTGACTATCTGGTCGCGAGCGGTTCGCTCTCACCCGGCATTCCGGATGATTTCTATGGCCAGGTCGTCGCGATGATGACGGAACGCAATATACCGGTCGTGCTCGACAGTTCAGGCGCTGGCCTGCGCGGAGGCCTTGAGCAAGGCGGCGTCTTCCTCGTCAAGCCCAGCATTGGCGAGTTGCGCCAGTTCACCGGTCGGGATCTTCCCGACACGGAGTCGGTGGGACGGGCGGCCATGCAGATCGTCGGGGGCGGTCATGCGCAATATGTGGCGGTGACGATGGGGCACGAGGGCGCTCTCCTTGCCTCGGCCGAGCGCCAACTCCTGCTTCCCGCAGTGGACATCGAGGTCAGAAGCGCGGTCGGCGCGGGCGACAGTTTCCTTTCGGCGATGGTCTTTGCTATCTCCTCAGGCTGGGAGATCGAAGAAGCGTTCCGCTTCGGCATCGCGGCAGGCGCGGCGGCCGTGATGAATCCGGGGCACGATCTTGCGCGACCCGAAGACATCCGGCGGCTCTATTCGCAGGTCCGTGCAGCCTCCTGAACCTTGCGTTGAACTTGAGCGTACTCCACCGACCAGTTCATGATCGTGGTTCCCGGTCGCGAAATTCGCGACCGGTTCGGCGCACTGCCGGTCAAGTGTTCGGCTGTTTCGATTTCACGGCGTATTATTGTTTCGCTTGATCGGAGAACTGATCGAAGGCCTCGACCGCCTGCGCGGCATACATGAGGCTGGGGCCAGCGCCCATGTAGAGCGCCATGCCCATCGTCTCCATCACTTCATCGCGCGTGGCGCCATGCTTGACGGCGGCCTTCGAATGGAAGGCAACGCAGCCGTCGCAGCGGATGGCGACCGAGATGGCAAGAGCGATCAGTTCCTTGGTCTTGGCATCGAGCGCCCCGGCCTTGGTGGCCGCAGTCGCCATGGCGGAAAAGGCCTGCATCACGTCGGGCGTGCCGAGCCGCACTTCCTTGATGGCGCCATTCAGCTCGGTCGCCATTTTCGGCCAGTCCTTGTGCATATCGTCTCCTGTAAAGTTCAGCGTCCGAGAAGGGCAAGCAGTCGGTAAGCCGCGACGATGCGATCGCTTCGCGCGCGAGCTTCGCTGACCGCTGCGGCGGTTGCCTCGCGTTCGGCATCGAGCAGATCGAGCTGGGGCTTCATCCCCACGCGAACCTCGTGGCGCACGCTGTCGCGCGCCTGTCCGGCGGCAAGGGCTTGCTGGGAAGCAGCCGCTTCGACCAGGGCGGCCGAGCGCACCCCGGAAAAGGCGCTGATCGTCTGTTCATCGACGGCGGCGCGTGCGGCGCGCATACGCGCATCGGCGGCCCTGACCGCACTATCGGATTCGGTAATCTTGGCTGAGACTCGCCCGCCCGCGAATATCTGCCAGCGCGCCCGCACGCCGACCGTGGCGGCATCGGAGCGATAATCGGGAAAGAACTGGTCACGCACCGTCGAACCTTCGGCGAAGGCGCCGATCGTGGGCAGGCGTTCGGCCCGCGCGCCCCGCGCGCCGGCCTGGGCGGCATCCAATGCCGCTTCGGCTTGCGCCAGCGCCGGGTTGTTCCCGCGGGCGCTGTCGAGCGCTTCATCGAGCGAGGCAGGCAGGACCGGACTTGCCGGAATGGGCTGGAGATCCTGCGGGGCAAGGCCAGTGAGGTTGGTGAATCGCGCATCGGCCGAGATGGCAAAGCCGCGCGCGCCTTCAAGGGCTGCCTGTGCTTCGGCAAGGCGCGCCGCCGCCTGCGCAACATCGGTGCTGGGGCTTTCGCCTGCCTTGAAGCGGAGCCGGGCCTGGCGCTGGATCTCCTCCATCTGGCCGACCATCTGTTCATAGAGCGCTATCATTCGGTGCGTGGTCAGCACGTCGCCATAGGCTTGGACCGTCGCGACAACGATCTGGCTGCGGGTCATCGTTTCACCGGCGCGTGCTGCTTCGCTGCCCGCTTTCGCCTGTGCGATCCCGGCGCTGACCCTGCCGCCCATAAAGAGGGGCTGTTCGATAGTGAGCTGCGCCGCGCGCGGCGTGACGTTGGCCGCCGGAAGCCCGAAGAAACCCTGCGGATCGAGTCGTCCATAGCCGATCGTCCCGCTCAGCGTCGCGGTTGGCAGACCCTGGCCGCGTGCTTCCCTGATCCGGGCGTCGGCCGCATCGGCATCGGCCCCCGCCGCCTCGATTTCCGGCGCGTGGTTCACGGCGGCCGCAATGGCTTCTTCAAGCGTCGTTGCCTGCGCGGGCATGGCGACACTCGCCAGCAGGCCGGCGAGCAGGGGGAGGGGGATCGTCCGCCTGAGCGTCATTTGAAGGCGGTTCCCGGACGGACGCCGAACGCCTTGAACACCATCGCAGCCGGGCAGAAACCAGTGAAGCTTGCCTGAAGCATATTGAGGCCGGCAAAGGCGGTGAGCGCGATCCACCAGGGATGCACGGTCAGCGACAGGACGACGCCGAGCAGTACGACACAACCGGCGAACGCCATCACGGCACGATCGAGAGTCATCAGTCTCACTCCTTCGCTTGGGAAACCAGAAGCCGGGGCATCAGAAACGCAGCTTGCGGATGCCCATCGCGTGCATGGCGAGCTTTTCGTAGAAGGGCTCGCTCTCGCCCTTGCGGACCTTGCGCAGGAAATATTTCTCAAAGCCGACCTTGGCCAGATGGACCCATTTGCCGCTGGACGACCAGTTGACGTTGCGCGGCGGGATCTGCGGCTGGGCGACGAAGGCGACGCCTCCGTCGCCAAAATCGGCGAGACACACCGCGTTCCACGTCGCTTCCGCCGTCGGCTCCTGGCCGTCGAGAACCAGCGAGAGATTGGCGGCGATCGCCGTGACCATGGATTCGATCATGAAACCGGTCTTGGGCACGCCCACCGGAACCGGCGTCGGGCCGGTCGGCGGGATGGCGACACAGACACCGAGCGCGAATATCTCGGGGAAGGCCGGATTGCGCTGGTGCTTGTCGACGATGATGAAGCCGCGCGGATTGGCCAGCCCTTCGATATTGCTGACCGCGGGGACGCCCCGGAACGCAGGGAGCATCATCGAGAAGCCGAAGGGCAGGTCGTGCGTCTTCTTCACCGCGCCGTCCTCGCCGACTTCCTCGACGTGCATGACGCCGGGCTCGACCTTGGTGACGCGGGCGTTGGTGATCCATTTGATGTGGCGATCACGCAGCTCGCTCTCGAGCAGCGACTTGGTATCGCCGACGCCGTCGAGCCCAAGGTGGCCGATATAGGGTTCGGGCGTCACATAGATCATCGGCACCTTGTCGCGGATCTTGCGCTTGCGCAGTTCGGTGTCGAGGATCATCGCGAATTCGTAGGCCGGGCCGTAGCAGGACGCGCCCTGCACCGCGCCGACGACGATCGGGCCGGGATTTTGTGCAAAGGCATCGAACGCATCGGCGGCGGCTGAGGCGTGGGGCGTCTGGCAGATGGAGAGGGTATGGCCGCCATGCGGACCCAGCCCCTCGATCTCGTCGAACGCGAGTTCCGGGCCGGTAGCGATTACAAGATAATCGTAATTGATGGATGAGCCGTCATTGAGTTCGAGTCGCTTTTCGCCGGCATGCAGCCGCTTCGCGCCGACCGAGGTGAAGCCGATCTTCTTTTTGGCGAACACGGGAGGGAGGTGGACCTGGATGGCTTCAGGCTCGCGCCAGCGCACGGCGACCCAGGGATTGGACGGGATGAAGTTGTAGGTATCGCTATCGGATACCGTCATCACGTCGGCGCGGTCTTTGACGGCAGCCTTGATCTCATAGGAGGCGATCGTGCCTCCCAGACCCGCGCCCAGCACCACGATCAAAGGCTTGCCCATCTGCGATCCTTCCATGTCTCAATGGCATTGACGAATATCATCATTACACGTTATATGCAAATAACAAAGTTGAGGAAGCTGCCATGTTCGGATTCAAGAAACGTGATGCCCACCGTGAGATCGGCCCCGCCGAGCTGGACGCCATGCTGAAGGGCGGCAAGGCGCTCCTGATCGACGTGCGCGAGACAGGCGAGTTCGCCGCCGGCCACATACTGGGCGCAATAAACATGCCACTGTCGGGCTTTTCACCTCGTAACATCCCTGATCCCAAGGGCCGGACTGTCGTGCTGCAATGCGCGGGCGGAAAGCGCTCGGGCCAGGCACTCGATCAATGCGCGGCGGCGCAGAGCGCGATCGACACCCACCTCGCTGGCGGGATCGGTGCGTGGAAAGACGCCGGCTTCCCGGTCGTTGGTGATTGAGAGCCTGAAAGAGAACCAAAAAAGAGGGGTATCGGCGGCATGATGAGCGGCAGGGGCAAGTGGCTCTGGTTGGCGGGCGCCGCGCTGGCGCTGTCGGCATGCGGGAGCAAGCCGGAGCAGGAGCAGGCGGCGGCGACGCTACCCGCCGGGGAAACTCTGCGGCTCGCCGCAACCGAAATCCCGGACATGAAGGTAGTCGGCGCGGAGATCGCCACGCGCGACCAGGCCGAAGTGCTCGCCCGCATCCCCGGCATCCTCACGTCGCTTTCCGTCCGTGCCGGCGACACGGTGCAAAAGGGCCAGCGGATCGGCATGATCGTCGATTCGCGGCTCGGCTATGAGACAAGCGCCTATGGCGCCCAGACCGCCGCCGCCCAGGCCGAAGCCGCGCGGACCAATGCCGATCTCGCCCGCATTCGCGATCTCTATGGCCAAGGCGTCTATGCCAAGGCGCGCCTGGATCAGGCCGTTGCGGCCGCGCGCGCGGCCGATGCGCAGGTTGCTGCCGCTCGGGCGCAGCAGGGCGCAAGCGTCAGCGTCGCGGGGCAGGGGGCGGTGATCGCCCCGGCGAGCGGTCGGGTGCTTCGCGCCGATATTCCCGCCGGATCACCGGTGGCGCCGGGCATGTCGATCGCGACGGTTACCGCGGGGCCGCCGGTGCTGCGGTTGATGCTGCCGGAGTCGGTTGCCGGACAGGTCCATCCCGGTGCGCGCGTGATCGTCAATGAAGCGGATATGCCGTCCGGGCAGCGCGAAGGCAGTGTGGCGCAGGTCTATCCCGCGATCACTGGCGGCCAGGTCCGCGTCGATGCGACTTTGCCTGGGCTTTCCACCCAATTCATCGGCCGCCGCGTGAGCGCGTCGGTCGAGATCGGCACGCGCAAGGCGCTGGTCGTGCCGCGCTCCTTCATCACCACGCGCTATGGCATGGATCAGGTGCAGATCGTCGCGGAAGGCAAGCGGCTCAGCATGGTGCCGGTCCAGATCGCGCCGACGGCCGATCCCGCCCTGGTCGAGATATTGAGCGGTGCGGCCGCCGGCGACGTGCTGTTCGCCCCCGGTAAGCCGGCCAAGGCTCCGCGGCCATGAATCTCGGTGTTTCCGGTCGCCTCACCAGGGCCACTATCGCTTCCCCCCTGACGCCGCTGTTTCTGCTGGCGGCGATCGCTGTCGGTCTGCTGGCTCTTCTTTCCATCCCAAGGGAGGAGGAACCGCAGATCAGCGTGCCGATGGTGGACATTCAGGTGATGGCGCCCGGCCTGTCCGCCGCCGATGCGACCGAGCTGGTGGGCATTCCGCTCGAAACCATCGTCAAGAGCGTCGACGGGGTGGAGCATGTCTATACCCAGGCGCAGGACGATGGCGTAATGGTGACGGCGCGCTTCCTCGTCGGGTCGAACCCGGAGGATGCAGCGATCCGCATCGAGGAGAAGCTGCGCGCCAATTGGGATCGTAAGCCGGTCGGCATCCCCGATCCCAAGGTGACGGTGCGCGGCATTAACGACGTTCCCGCTGTCGTCCTGACCCTTGCCCCCAAGCCCGGCGCGGCAGGGCAGTGGAACGATGCCAGCCTCTACGAACTCGCCGCGAAGCTGCGCACCGAGATCGCCAAGGTCGACAATGTCGGGATCAGCTTCCTCGTCGGTGGCCGCCCCGAGGAAATCCGCATTGCGCCCGATCCGGCCAGGCTCCGCCAGTATGGCGTGCCGCTGGGGAGCGTGATCGAGGCCGCGAGCCAGGCCAATCGGTCCTTTCCGCTGGGTAATATCCGCGAGGACGGCAAGGCGGTCGGCGTCACGGCGGGCCGCACCCTGTCATCGGCGCAGGAGGTCGGACTTCTGACCGTGCGCTCTGCCTCCGGCTCGCCCGTCTATCTGCGCGACGTTGCCAGCGTAACGCAGGGGCCGCGCGAGGATCAGGCGCGGGCGTGGCGCTGGGCGAAGGAGGAAAACGGCAAGTGGCATAGCGCCCCCGCCGTCAGCATCGCCTTCGCCAAGCGCGCCGGCGCCAATGCCGTGGTGGTGTCCGATGCGATCCTCGAGCGCGTCGAGAGCCTGAAAGGCAAGCTCATCCCCGATGACGTCACGGTCGCCGTCACCCGCAACTATGGCGAGACGGCGAACGAGAAGGCCAACGAGCTGCTGTTCCATCTGGCGCTGGCGACCGTCTCCATCGTCGTGCTGATCGGCTTCGCGATCGGGTGGCGCGAGGCGGGCGTGACCGCCGTGGTCATTCCGACGACGATCCTGCTGACCATGTTCGCCTCGAACCTCATGGGCTACACCATCAACCGCGTCAGCCTGTTCGCGCTGATCTTCTCGATCGGCATCCTCGTCGACGACGCGATCGTCATGATCGAGAATATCGCGCGCCATTGGGCGATGGACGATGACCGCAACCGTACCCAGGCCGCGATCGAGGCGGTGGCGGAGGTCGGCAATCCCACGGTGGTCGCGACATTGACCGTGGTTGCGGCGCTGCTGCCGATGCTGTTCGTTTCCGGCCTGATGGGCCCCTACATGGCTCCCATCCCGGTCAATGCGTCGGCGGCGATGATCTTTTCCTTCTTCGTCGCCGTGGTCATTGCGCCGTGGCTGATGATCCGTTTTGCCCGCAAGACGCTCGGCTCTGGCCACGGCCATGACGAGAGCGGCGGCAAGCTGGGGCAGCTCTATGCCCGTGTCGCGCATCGCGTCATCGATACGAAGAAGTCCGCCCGCAATTTCCTGATCGCGGTGGGCGTGGCGACACTGGTCGCCTGCTCGATGTTCTATTTCAAGGCCGTTACCGTGAAGCTGCTGCCCTTCGACAACAAGTCGGAGGTTCAGGTCGTGGTCGATATGCCCGAAGGCACCGCGCTCGAAAACACGGGCCGCGTGCTGGAAGATGTTGCCGGCGTGGTGCGAGGCTTGCCCGAAGCGACGGCGATGGAGGCCTATGTCGGCACATCGGCGCCGTTCAACTTCAACGGCCTTGTCCGCCATTATTTCCTGCGCTCGCAGCCCGAGCAGGGCGATGTGATGGTGACGCTGCTGCCCAAGGGGGATCGCAGCCGGTCCAGCCATCAGATTGCGCTCGACCTGCGCCAGCGGCTGAAGGCGCTGCGCTTGCCCAATGGCGCATCTATCAAGGTGGTCGAGACGCCTCCAGGACCGCCCGTCCTCGCGACCCTGCTGGCCGAGGTCTATGGCCCCGACGAAGTCACGCGCCAGAAGACAGCGTCCGAGCTGGAAAAGATCTTCAAGTCCGTCCCCTTCATCGTCGACGTGGACAACAGCTTCGGCGAGGCGCGCCCGAAGCTCCGCCTCGACGTGCAGCGCGACCGGCTCGATTATTACGGCCTTTCCCAGCGGCAGGTCGCCGACAGCATCGGTATGCTCATGGGGAGCCAGACTGTCGGCTACGCGCCGCGCGGCGATGGCCGCAGCCCACTACCGATTACAATCGCGCTGGAACAGAAGGACCGCAGCTGGACGCAAGCCTTGTCGAGTATGCCTGTCGCACAGACGCCGGGCGGCCAGCTCATCGACCTTGGCGCGGTGGTCGAAGCGCGCACCGAGACGGGGAGTCCTGCGATCTTCCGCCGTGACGGTCGATATGCCGACATGGTCACGGCCGAGCTGGCCGGAGCCTATGAAGCGCCGATCTACGGCATGATCGAAGTGAACCGCGCGGTCGATGCCTATGACTGGGCGGCCAAGGGCCTCCAGAAGCCGGAAATCCGTCTCAACGGTCAGCCCGAGGATGAGAGCGTGCCGTCCCTGCTCTGGGATGGCGAATGGGAGATCACCTGGGTCACGTTCCGCGACATGGGCGGCGCCTTCATGGTCGCGCTGCTGGCGATCTACATCATCGTCGTCGCGCAGTTCAAAAGCTTCCGCCTGCCGCTCGTGATCCTGACGCCGGTGCCGCTCACGCTGGTCGGGATCGTCATTGGCCACATGCTGTTCCGTGCACCGTTTACGGCAACCTCGATGATAGGGTTCATCGCGCTCGCCGGTATCATCGTGCGCAACTCGATCCTGCTGGTCGACTTCATCCGCCATTCGGCCACGCCGGACAAATCGCTGCGCGACGTGCTGCTGGAAGCCGGCACGATCCGGTTCAAGCCGATCGTTCTCACGGCCGCCGCGGCGATGATTGGCGCGGCCGTGATCCTGACCGATCCGATCTTTCAGGGTTTGGCGATCTCGCTGCTGTTCGGCCTTGCGTCCTCGACGCTGCTGACCGTGCTGGTTATTCCGGCCATTTACATCGTGCTTCGAGATGATGGGAAACCCGCGACCAGATGATGCCGCTTGAGACGCCCCTTGCACAACTCGCCGAGCACGCCGCCCATGCGGCGAGCGTGCTGAAGCTGCTGGCCAATGAACAGCGTCTGCTGATCCTGTGCCGGCTGACCCAGGGCGAATTCTCCGTCGGGGAGATGGTGGAGTTGTGCGGGCAATCGCAATCCAGCGTGTCCCAGCATCTGGGGAAATTGCGAGAAGGGGGTCTGGTCAAGACCCGGCGCGAGGCGACGACGATCTACTACAGCCTTGCTGACAGCGACGTCCGCAAGTTGATCGACATGCTCTGCGATCGCTTCGGTCCCGGTGCTGGACAATCCTGAGAAATCCGATGCGACGCGCCGTCCTTCCGCTCCTGTCCATGGTCTCTCTCGGGGCTTGCGCCTCGAATGAGCCGCCGTCGGATCCGGCGGTGATGGTGCAGGAGGCACAAGCGCGCTCCGATATCCTGGCCGACCGCTTCCAGAAGGAATTATTGAGCGCGCTGACCGCCGCGATGGCGGCGGATGGTCCGCAAGGCGCGATCAGCGTCTGTTCGAGCATAGCGCCCGCGCTCGCCGCGCAGATCTCCGAGGAAAGCGGAGCGACCGTCCGGCGCACGGCGCTGCGCACGCGTAATCCCGCTGCCAGTCCTGACGCTACCGAACGCCGCGTCATGGAGAGCTGGGCCGCCGCGCCGTTTGGCGTCGACGGCAAGCCCAGGCGCTGGTCGGCGTATGAGGGCGGGCAATATCGCTATATGCGCGCCATACCGACCATGCCCATGTGCCTCGCTTGCCATGGCGAGAATGTCGCCCCGGAGGTGATGGCGGCGATCCGCGCGCATTATCCCGCAGATCAGGCGACGGGTTTTGCTTCCGGCCAGCTTCGGGGCGCCTTTTCGATCCGGTGGGAGGAGGCAGCCCTGGCGCGTGCGATCAAAGGCGGGGAGGGCGCGCAGCGAGGTCTGCACCCATGACGATCTTGCGCGCGCTTGCGCTGGCCCGATTTTACAGCGCTGCGGCAGCTGTCGCCTACCGCTCAGCGGCGCCGTGATCGCCAGAGTGCTTTGCCATCAGGTTCGGCCCGGCAGCATTCGGCGCAAGGTATCATCCTTGACGATGTAATGATGGAAGAGAGCGGCAAGGGCGTGAAAGCCGATCAGGAAATATCCGATGGTCCCGACTGTCTCGTGCCAATCCTTCATCTGTCCCGCCAGGGCTTTGCTCTGGCCGACAAGAGCCGGCAGTTCCAGACCGAAGAATGGAATCGGCTTGCCCGACGCACTCAGGATCACCCAGCCCGCCAAGGGCATCGCCAGCATGAACGCGTAGAGTGCGAGATGCGTCGCATTGGCTAAAAGCGTCTGCCATGACGGCGGTTCCGGCGTGATCGGGGGGGTGCGCTGGCTGAGGCGTGCCAGCAGGCGGATGATCGCCAGCGCCAGAACGGTGAGTCCGAGTATGAAATGCCAGGTTTTCAGCCCCTCGCGGATGTCGGTTCCCTTGGGATAGTTCTCCCGCAGGAGAATGGTAGCGTAAACGACCGAGATCAGCAGCACCATGAGCCAGTGCAGAGTGATCGACAGGGAAGAGAAGCGGTTACGGATATCGGTTGTACTCATGGCGAACCTCCCATCAATTTTCATATTGCCAGCGAGATGAGAAAAATGCCTTGATCCTTCTCAAGAAGCTTTGCGCCGAACAACCGCAATAACCGGTCAGCTGCGCTTGCGGACAAATTCCGCACGAAGCACCAAACCTTTGATGCCTTCATACCGGCAGTCGATTTCCTGCGGGTCATCCGTGAGGCGGATCGACTTTATCAGCGTTCCCCGCCTCAGAGTCTGGCCGGCGCCCTTGACGACCAGATCCTTGATCAACGTGACCTGGTCGCCGTCGGCAAGCAGGTTGCCCACGGCATCGCGGACTTCGATCCGGTCCGCGGTGGCGCGCCGTTCCTTCAGTTCGGATGCAGCCATCCATTCACCGGATTCTTCATCGTAGACATATTCATCTTCGCTCATGGAGTTCTCCATCGGTCAGGAATGTGCGTCAGGCACCGAACAGATCGCGTTCAATCAGCCAGGCGCGCATTGCCAGCAATGCGGCGACGAGGGCAGCCACGGCAAAGGCTCTGGCGTCGAGCGTGATCCACGCAACAGCGCCTGCAAGCCCGCCAATAAGGAAGACCAGCCAAAAGGATGCATGCAAGCCAAGCTGGCGATAGTTCGCGTGATGCCGTCCGCCGGCCAATGCCTCCCCGAACCGCACGACCTGCGTGGAGGGCGAAATAGCCTCCTGCAGGTCGGGATCATCCCTCTCAAAAGTGCAATGAGCACTACCCATGGCCATCGCGATCAGCACGGCCGGGATGATCGCCAGATGCGAGAGGAATGTCAGATAGGCGGCGGCCAACGCGATTGCGGTACAAACGAGCGCGATTGTGCGCCGGTACCGGCCTAGCCAGTGCGTAATCAAGGTCGTGAGGACCACACCCCCCACGAAGCTGAAGATCATTCCGCCCACAAATTTCGTGATACCAAAGCCACCGGGAAGGCTCGTGCCCAGAACAGTGGCGTTGGCCTCGGGCGAGGCAAGGAAGACGTGCCCGAATGCCAGAAAGCCGGCTGCATTGATCGCGCCGGCAAGGGCCGCCAGCATGGCGGCCAGTTGGACCAGCGCGCGCTGCGCTCTGCCGATATCCAGGGAGCTGGGCCGTCTGCCTGTCCGATCCGGTTCGCTCATGCTCGCCTCTTACGCATCCTGGCTCGGCAATCGCTCGATCACGAGTGCAATGCCTTGTCCGCCGCCAATGCACATGGTCACAAGCCCGTAGCGGCCGCCAATACGCTCGAGCTCGTAAAGCGCCTTGATGGTGATGATGGCGCCGGTTGCCCCGACGGGATGCCCAAGTCCAATGCCGCTGCCATTGGGATTGACCTTCTCGGGCGGGAAATCGAGCAGTTTGGCGACCGCGCAAGCCTGCGCGGCAAAAGCCTCGTTCGCCTCGATCACGTCGATGTCGTCAAGCGATAGTCCGGCCCGCTTGAGGGCGATGGGCACGGCTTCGACGGGACCGAGCCCCATCACTTCGGGGGCAACACCGGCATGTCCCCAGCTTACAACCCTGGCGCGGGGTGTCAGGCCGTGTCTCTCGGCGGCGGCGGCGGAAGCCAGCACCAGAGCCGCGCCAGCGTCGTTGATGCCGCTGGCGTTGCCCGCCGTTACGGTCCCGCCATCCTTGCGGAAGATGGGCGTGAGTGCGCCGAGGCCTTCGCTGGAAACGTCGGTGCGCACATGCTCGTCGGCCTCGAACATAAAGGTGCCGCTACGGCCCTTGACCTCGACGGAAACGATCTGCTCGCGAAAACGGTCTTCCTGCTGTGCTCTTGCTGCCCGGCGATGGCTTTCGGCCGCCAGCGCGTCCTGCTCGGCCCGGGTGATGCCATGACGTTCGGCAACGTTCTCGGCAGTGACCCCCATGTGACCTGCACCGAACGGATCGCTCAGCGTCGCGTTCATCGCGTCGATCATCATTTCATCGCCCATCCTGCGCCCCCAGCGCAGGCCCTTGAGAACGTGTGGGGATTGGCTCATGCTCTCGACACCGCCAGCAACGGCGATGTCACACTCGGCCAATGCGATCATTTGGGCGGCGGAAATAATCGCCTGCACACTCGATCCGCAAAGGCGGTTCAGGGTGAGCGCCGGGGTCCGATCGGGAATCCCCGCCGCGATAGCGGCAATTCGCGAGACATATGCATCGCTGGGTTCGCTTTGAATGACCTGGCCAAGGACAACATGCTCGACATGGCCTGGTTCGATTCCGGCCCGCTTGATGGCTTCGGCAATGACGATGCGGCCAAGCTCCCACGGCGCGACGTCCTTAAGGCTGCCTCCAAAATCCCCGATAGCGGTGCGCACACCCGACAGGATCACGACGTCGTTCAAATTTCCTTCCTTTCGACAATATGTTCGCCCGAACCGCAGCAGGGTGCGCCGATCAGTGCGGCTGAGTTTTGGGCGCTTCGAGCAAGCTGACCGCGAGCGACTGGGCGCTGGCGAAGTCCGCGGCATAGAAAAGCTTGTCCGAACCAGCTTCCAGGTGAACGCGCGCAAGCATCGACTTCGGTTGCGGCTGCACGCCGGACAACACGACCGTTGCGCCGGCGACGCGCGCTTGTTCGATGAACTGTTCGAGCGCCTGGACGCCGCTTGCATCGAGCAGGGGAACGAGCCGCATGCGCAGGATGATGACTTTGGGCGACTGACCGACGCGGCGCAGCGTATCGAGCAGTTCGCCTGCTACGCCGAAGAAGAACGGGCCGGTGATCCGGAACACCTCGACACCCTCCGGCAACGCGTCGCGCTGGTGAACGTCTTCGGAATCGAGATCGATGTCCTGCCGGCCGCTGCTGTCGACCTCGACAGCCTCGCTCATGCGGGCCATGAAGAGGAGCGAGGCCAGAGTTACGCCGACGCCGATTGCGACGGTGAGATCCACCAGTACCGTCAGGCCGAATGTCAGTAGCAGCACGGCCCGGTCGCTGTTGGGCATGTGCAGCAAGGCAATGAACCGCTCATATTCACTCATGCCCCAGGCGACCATGAACAGGATCGCGGCAAGCGCGGCCATGGGTACGAATGCCATCAGGTCCGTGGCGAACAGGATGAACAGAAGAAGGAACACGGCATGCATGATTCCGGCAACCGGGGTTCTGGCCCCGGAGCGGATATTGGTGGCGGTACGCGCAATCGCGCCCGTCGCGGGTAGCCCACCGAACAGGGCGGATCCGATATTGGCGACGCCCTGGCCGATCAATTCCTGGTTGGAGCGATGCCGCGTTCCGGCCATGCCATCGGCGACGACGGCCGACAGCAGGGCTTCGATGCCGGCGAGAAATGCAATGGTGAATGCCGAAGGCATCACCGCATTGATCTTGGCGAAGGTGAATTCCGGCAGGGACGGCATCGGCAGGCCGGAAGGAATGTCCGGGAAGCGGGAGCCGATAGTGTCGACCGGGAGCTTGAGCAGAGCGACGGCGAGGGAACTTACCACGACCGCGATCAGGAACCCGGGCAGTCTGGGCGCGAGTTTGCGCAGCACGATGATGGTCGCAAGTGCTCCGACCCCGACGCCTAGAGTTGCCCAACTGGTGCTCGGCAGAGCGGCGAGATAGGACTGCCATTTGGGCAGGAACTCAGCCGGGACCTCGGTCATCGAGAGCCCGAGGAAGTCCTTCACCTGACTCGAGGCAATGATAACGGCGATCCCCGCGGTGAATCCGGTGACGACCGGATGGGGGATGAATTTGATCATCTGCCCGAGGCGAAACGCACCGGCGGCAATGAGGATGATGCCTGCCAGGAGCGTCGCGATCAGCAGCCCATCATAGCCGTGCTGGGCGATAACATTGAAAATGACGACGACAAAGGCGCCCGTGGGTCCGCCGACCTGGACCCGCGATCCGCCGAGCGCGGAAATCAGGAACCCCGCCACCACGGCCGTGACAAGCCCCTTGTCGGGAGAAGCGCCGCTGGCGATGCCCAGGGCCATGGCAAGAGGCAGCGCGACGATCGCGACCGTCAGGCCCGCTATGGCGTCGGCGCGGAAGGTCTGAGCGGTGTACCCTTCGCGCAAGGTCGTGATGAGCTTGGGCGTATAGGCTTTCGCGCTCACCTGACCGGTTCCTCCGCCTTGTCATAGAGAAGCGACTGCCCCTGGCCGCCGGACTTTCCCGCGGTCGTTTCGCGCAGACGCACACCGCGGCCCACGCCCGTGCTGGGCGCATTCTCGCCCAGCAGTTCGATGCCTGCGCCTTCCAGCGCGGTGATCACCTTGACCAGCGTGTCGACCACACCGCGCACTTGGCCATCGGATGATTCCATGCGCTGGATGGTCGGCAGGGAGAGGCCGGCCAGCGCGGCGAGCTGGCGTTGATCAAGTCCGAGGAGGGCGCGCGCGGCGCGCATTTGCTGCGACGTGATCATGTTGGCTCCATGATGTTTAATACATCAAATATCACTCTTAACAAATTAGGAGGGAGTTGTATATGTGCATTGTACCGGATAATCGATCACACGCGCTTTGTCGGGGTGAGGTATTTCCGCGTCTGAGAAAGCCGATGGTCTTGAGGGCTGCGACCTTCGAGCCTCCAGATCGGAGATGAGCAAATGATCGTGGAGAAAAAGCACCGCCGCAAAGGTGCAGGTCGACAGGCGCCGCCATCGGATGCCCCGGCGGCGGCGAGTCCGGTGTCGCAACCCGATCGTCTTCGGCGCCCGAAGCTCAGGCTGAAACTTCCCGTCGGAACAGGTTCGGGCGACGCCCGATCCGCCTGCTTCCTTCCAACCCGATCCGAAAGGCCACACAGCAAAATCACGCAGATCCCCGCAGCTTTGGACATCACGGTCAAATCCGGTGGGACGCTTCACGAAAATCTCGATACGCCCGAACTCGTCGAGATCGCCTTGCGGCGCGGTGAAGGCCGCCTGTCCGAGCATGGCGCCTTCGTGGTTGAAACCGGAAAACATACCGGCCGTTCGGCCCAGGACAAATTCATCGTCCGTGATGAGGTCACCAGGGATGATGTCTGGTGGGGGGCTTCCAACAAGCCGATGTCGGAAGAAGCCTTCGCCAATCTGCGCGAGGATTTCCTCAAGCATCTTGCCGCACTCGACGACGTCTTCGTCCAGGATCTGTTCGGCGGCTCGCAGCCGGAATTCCGTGTCGGAGTCCGGGTCGTCACGGAACTGGCCTGGCACTCGCATTTCGTGCGCACCATGCTGGTTAGGCCGACGGCGGATGAACTCACGCATTTCACGGCGGATTACACCATCATCGACTTGCCCGGCTTCCGCGCCGATCCCGAACGCCATGGCTGCCGGTCGGAAACCATCATCGCGATCGATTTCACCCACCGGCTGATCCTGATCGGCGGCACCGGCTATGCCGGCGAGATGAAGAAGGCGGTGTTCTCGGTGCTGAACTATGTGCTGCCGCAAAAGGGCGTCATGCCGATGCATTGTTCGGCGAACATCGGTCCCGATGGCGACACCGCGATCTTCTTCGGCCTCTCGGGCACCGGCAAGACCACTTTGTCCGCTGATGTTTCGCGCACGCTGATCGGCGACGACGAGCATGGCTGGTCGGACAGCGCCGTCTTCAATTTCGAAGGCGGCTGCTACGCCAAGATGATCCGTCTCTCGGCCGAGGCGGAGCCTGAAATCCATGCGACCACCCGCCGCTTCGGTACGATCCTCGAGAATGTCGTCATGGATCCGGAAACCCGCGCACTCGACCTCGACGACGCCTCGCTCGCCGAGAACAGCAGGGGCGCCTATCCGATCCACTTCATCCCCAATGCCTCCGCCGAGAACATGGGGCCGGTGCCGAAGAACATCATCATGCTGACGGCCGATGCCTTCGGCGTGCTCCCGCCCATCGCGAAGCTAACGCCCGAACAGGCGATGTATCATTTCCTGTCCGGCTACACAGCCAAGGTCGCGGGCACCGAACTCGGTGTCACCGAACCCGAAGCGACGTTCTCGACCTGCTTTGGCGCGCCGTTCATGCCGCGGCATCCCAGCGTCTACGGCAATCTGCTTCGCAAGCGTATCGCCGCGGGGAATGTCGATTGCTGGCTGGTCAACACCGGCTGGACCGGCGGCCAATATGGAACGGGATCGCGGATGCCGATCAAGGTGACGCGCGCACTGCTCAATGCTGCGCTTTCCGGGACTCTCGAAGGCGCACAGTTCCGCACCGATCCCAACTTCGGCTTCGTGGTCCCCGTTGCTGTAGAGGGTGTGGATTCGAGTATTCTCGACCCGCGTTCCACCTGGGCTGATGGGGCCGCCTATGACGGCACGGCGCGTTCCCTGGTCGACCGCTTCAAGCGCAACTTCACGCAGTTTGTCGCTCATGTCGACGAAAGCATCCGCGCGGCGGCCCCTCCCGGATGGTTCGATGCCTGACCTCATCCGGTTCCCCTTTGACAAGTTTCACGAAAAGCCAGAATCCATGCCCGCTCATGAACAGGGATCGGTAACCGGCAAGCTTGTCTTGCCGGTCACAGGTTGGGCCGCGATCCTGCGCGGGTTGCGCGGGCGATGCCCCCGGTGCGGCGAGGCGCGCCTGTTCATGCGGTTCCTGAAACCGATCCCTCATTGCCCGCAATGCGGCCAGGACTGGACGCATCAGCAAGCTGATGATTTCCCGGCCTATGTCTCGATCTTCGTGACGGGGCATCTGATGGCGCCGCTCATTATCGCCGTGACCAGTCGCGCGGAAATGTCCGTGCCGATGTTGATGGCGATCCTGCTTCCGTTGGCGTTGCTCCTGATGGTCGGGCTGCTTCAGCCCGCCAAGGGAGCCATCATTGCCTTGCAGTGGTGGTTCGGCATGCATGGGTTTCGCAGGGAACGCCCGGGAGCAATTCCGGACGACGCCGATACATGATCTTCAGCTTCGGCCGTGGCCAGTCTCGAGATTGACCAGGGTATGAGGCTGTCGGGCCGATGCGCGACTTCTCAAATTCAACTTTTTGCCGGAGAACTTTGTCTTGCCTCAGAGCAAAGTCCTGACGCGTTACGTGAACGCCATTTCAACGGGTCAGCTGCGCCCTGACGACGCCCAGCGGCAGGTCGCTCTGCGTTTCGGCAAGGCGGTTGCGGAATTGGAAGCACAGGCGCGCCGTCAGGGCCTCCTGTCGCGTTTCGTCAGGCGCAAACCCGATCCCGTGCGGGGAGTCTATCTCTGGGGAGGGGTCGGCCGCGGCAAATCGATGCTGATGGATCTCTTCTTCGACTGCGTCGAGATCGCCGGGAAACGGCGCGTCCACTTCCACGAGTTCATGCAGGAGGTGCATGACCGGCTACGCTCCGAACGCGCCAAGGAGACCGGCGATCCGATATTGCCGGTCGCCGATGCCATCGCGGCCGAAGCGCGGCTGATCGCCTTCGACGAAATGATCGTAACCAATTCGGCTGACGCGATGATCCTGTCGAGGCTGTTTACCCGGATCATCGGACATGGCGTTACCGTGGTCGCTACATCCAACCGGCCGCCTCAGGACCTCTACAAGAACGGCCTCAACCGCGAACATTTTCTGCCATTCATCGCGCTCCTCAAGGATCGGCTCGATGTGCTCACCCTGGATGGGCCGACTGACTATCGCATGCAGCGCCTTGGAGGGTTCCAGACCTGGCACGTGCCCAATGGCGATGCGGCGACGGAAGCCCTGAGCCGGGCGTTCTTCCGGTTGACCGATTTTCCGGTCGAGGACCGGGAGCATGTTCCCTCCGAAACACTGGCAATCAAGGGCGGACGAGAACTGTTCGTGCCCAAGTCGCTGAAAGGCGTGGCCGTCTTCTCATTCAAGCGGCTATGCGGCGAACCGCGCGGCATTCCCGATTATCTTGCATTGGCCTACCGCTATCACACCGTGATCCTGGTCGGGATCCCCGTTCTCGACGCAAACCGGAAATCGGAAGCGGCGCGATTCAAGACACTGATCGACGCCTTCTATGAAAATGGCGTCAAGCTGCTGGCTTCCGCCGATCGCGAACCCGACGCGCTGTATTGCGCGGCAGACGACGCCTTCGAGTTCGAGCGGACGATCTCGCGCCTCAACGAAATGGGATCGCAGGACTATCTCGCCCGCGGTCATGGAGTGAGCGACGAGGTCGCGCTCGCCGAGGTTCAGCGTCCATCGAGAACACAAAGGCTTATGGAATGATTCCGAAACCGGATCTCAAGCCGGCAGTCCGAAACAGCGATGTCTATCTGAACAGACGTGATGTGTGCCTCGCCGAGGCGAAGGAAATGTACGAGAAAGCGCAGCTGTTCGAGGAACGCCAAAGGCGCTGACGCCGACAGGTCATGCCTCGCGCCCTCTGTCGATGCCATCCACCGTCGATTACGGATCCCAAAAGCAGCCTGTGCCTGAGTGATCGCGATTGAGGGAGGCCGTCACGAACGGCGATCGCGTTCCCGCTCCAGGCATTGCCTGAAAGCTGGAAGGTGGCGCTCGCGCGAGGCGGCCTGCAGGTTTTCCATCACCTGGCGCGCCGCGGGGTCGTCGACCATCGGGATCAGCCGGTCGTAAAGCGCGATATTCTCGATCTCGCCCTGGACCGCGCTTTCGCAAGCCTGCGCGAGAGAAGCTGGTGCCGCCACTTTCCCCGTCCATGGATCGGGCGGTACGTCGATGCCCAGCCGGGCAAGCTGGCGCTCAAGTGCGGCGGCATGGCGCTGTTCGGCCTCTATGATGTTGGAAAAGGGCCGGACAGGGCCGAACTTTTCGATCACGGCGGCATAGGTCGCCTCCGCCTTCCGCTCGTCTTCGAGCGCATCGAGGAGGATGTTTGCCAGCTTTGACGTAGCCAAGGTCTCGTCCTTTCAATGGCGGCAGTTCGCTAACGGCCCCGGCCTCGCAGAGATTGCGCGGCCGGGGCCAGTCGTTGAGCGTGTCTTACTCTTCGAGCAGGGCGCGCAGCATCCATGCGGCCTGCTCATGCACGCCGATCCGTTGGGTGAGCAGGTCCGCGGTCGGCTCGTCGCTCGCCTTCTCGACCAGAGGGAACAGCGTGCGCGCCGTGCGGGCGGCCGCTTCATGCCCCTTGGCGAGGATGTCGACCATGTCGAGCGCCTTCGGCGGCACTTCCGGCGCGTCGGGCAGGGAACTGAGTTTGGCGAACTGCGCGTAGGAACCGGGTGCGGGCTGTCCGAGCGAGCGGATGCGTTCGGCGATCGGGTCGATCGCGTTCCACAACTCGGTATATTGCGTCATGAACATGGCATGGAGGCTGTTGAACATCGGCCCGGTCACGTTCCAGTGAAAGTTGTGCGAGGTCAGATAGAGAGTGTAGGTGTCCGCCAGGAGGCGGCTCAGGCCTTCGCAAATCGCAACCCGATCTTCCTCGCCGATTCCAATATTCACTTGTCTGGTCATGGTCTTCTCCTTGATCGAAACTCTACTTCAGATCGCGTAGTCCCGCGAGCAGGGCGGCCCGCGAGATTTCACCGACATGGAGCGCACGGATCACGCCTTTGCTGTCGACGAACAGCGTCGCGGGAAGCCCGGCCGAGCCGGTCGCGGCAGCTATGCGCAGGTCGCGGTCGAGATGGACGTGCGCCGCTTCAAGGCGCTTGCTGTCCAGCCACGCACGTACGTTGTCTGCATCCTCGCCCTGATTGACAAGCAGGATCGGCACGGCCGAGTGTGCCGCTTCTACGACCATCATCGGCATTTCACGCTGGCACGGCGGGCACCAGGTTGCCCAGAGATTGACGACGAACGGCTTGCCCCGGCGATCGTCGAGCAGGCTCGTTCCGCTGTCCAGCGACTGGAGAACGATTCCTTGCGGTAGAGGTCGCTGCGCCGAGGCAAGGGCCGCTGCCGTGGCGCCGGATGTGACCGCGACGCAGCCCGCGAAGACGAGTGTCAAAGGTGCTAGGGCGCGAGATCGCCGTAGTGACACGCCCAGCACGATTGCGGCAGTCACCAGACCGGGGAGCGGCGAGAAACCTCCTTGCCAGACATAGAGGATGGTTGCGGGTTCGATGGCGAAGGCATGCCAGTTCTGCGCCACAAAACCCGCGCGAGCTGCAACGAGGCCAGCGAGCAATGCCCGCCACGCGGCCGTATCGCAATCCGCGCCGCGACGGCGGCCTATCCAGTTCGCCGCCGCCAGGAAGGCGATGATCCCGAGAATCGCGAACAGCCGTTCCAACGCGAGCGCGAGAGGGCCGATGGCAATCATGATCCGTCGCGGTCAGGCCGCAATGTCCTCATCGGGATCGGCGTGGAATTCATGCCACATGCCGTTGAGGATACCGAACCCGACGGCGAGGCCCACGCCCAGAATCCAACTGAAATACCACATGGAAAGTCGTCCTTTCAGTAATAGTCGGGGTTGGTGTCGACATCGCGCAGCGTGATGCGGCCGAACAGGACCTTGTAGACCCAGGCGGTGTAGAGCAGGATGATCGGCAGGAAGATCACCGTCACGGCCAGCATGATGAACAAAGTCACATGGCTGGACGAGGCGTTCCAGACCGTCAGGCTCGAGGCCGGGTCGATCGAACTGGGCAGGATGAACGGGAACATCGAGAGGCCCACGGTCGCGATGATGCCGATCGCGCCGATCGATGAGCCGCCAAAGGCCAGAACCTCGCGGCCCTTGCGGATGCCGATCCACGCCAGCAGCGGCCCCGCGAAGCCGAGGATCGGGGCGATCAGCATCCAGGGATGGGCGCCATAATTGTTGAGCCAGGCCCCCGGCGCCGCGACCGTTCCCGACAGCAGCGGATTGGACGGGCCGAGCGGATCGGCCGCATGGGTCAGGCGGAAGCCCATGCCCATTTTCGCGACCATGACCCCGCCCAGCGCGAACAGCAGGATCGACGCGACCGCCGCGACCTTGCCGAAGGCGCGCGCGCGGTCATGCACGACGCCGCGTTCGATCTTGATCGCAAGCCAGCTCGCGCCGTGCAGCACGATCATGGCGACCGAGAGCAGCCCGGCGACCAGCGAGAACGGATGGAACAGGCCGAGCAGGCTGCCCTCGTAGAAGGAGCGCAGATCGCTATCGAGCCGGAAGGGGATGCCGGTCAGGACATTGCCGACCGCGACGCCGAACACCAGCGCAGGCACGAACCCGCCGACGAACAGCGCCCAATCCCAGCGCGAGCGCCATGTGGCATCGGGCTTCTTCGAGCGGTATTTGAAGCCCACGGGCCGCAGGATGAGCGCGGCGAGGACGAGGAACATGGCCAGATAGAAGCCCGAGAAGCTGACCGCATAGACGAACGGCCAGGCCGCGAAGATCGCGCCGCCGCCGAGGATGAACCAGACCTGGTTGCCTTCCCAGGTCGCGCCGATCGAGTTGATGACGAGACGCCGTTCGGCGTCGGTCTTCGCGACGAAGGGCAGCAGCGCGGCGGTGCCGAGGTCGAAGCCGTCGGTGAGAGTGAAGCCGATCAGGAGGACGCCCATCAGCAGCCACCAGATCAGCCGGAGCGTTTCATAGTCGATGGGAGGTGCCATGACCTGTTCTCCTTATTCGGCAGGGATGGGCGCGTAGCCGCTGTGGGTTTCGGGGGATGGCGCCGGAGGCCGATGCTGGTCCGGTCCCTTGCGGATTGCCGCCAGCATCAGCCGCACTTCGATGACGGCGAGCGCGCCATAGATCACCGTGAACCCGATGATCGTCGTCCAGAGCTGCGCGACGGTCAGGCTCGAGGCGGCAAGGAACGTCGGCAGAACGCCATCGATCGCCCAGGGCTGGCGGCCGATCTCGGCCAGGATCCAGCCAAATTCGATGGCGATCCACGGCAGCGGGATGACCCAGACCGCCGCGCGCAGGAAGGTGCGGCAGAAGCGGCTGTCGCAGTTCAGCTTGCGGATCGAAGCCATCCAGAAGGCGGCGCCGAAGAAGGCGATGAAGAAGAAGCCGAGGCCGGCCATCACCCGGAACACCCAGAACATCACCGGGACATTGGGCACGGTCGACCATGCGGCCTTTTCGATGTCCTGGGGCGTGGCTTGCCGCGGATCGGCGACGAAGCGTTTCAGCAGCAGGGCATAGCCAAGATCGGCCTTGGCTTCCTCGAATGCCTCGCGCGCGACCATGTCCTTCTGGTCCACCTTCAGCTTTTCCACCGCATCATAGGCCTTGATGCCGTTCTCGATGCGGTCCTGCGCCCTGGCGACCAGTTCGAAGATGCCGGAGACTTCGCCCGTCAGGCTGCGCGTGGAGATGAGACCGAGCACATAGGGGATCTTGACCTCGAAATAGGTCTCGCGGTCGGCGACGCTGGGAAAGCCGACAACGGCAATGCCCGCGGGCGCGGGCTCAGTGTGCCACATGGCCTCGAGCGCGGCGAGCTTCATCTTCTGGTTATCGGTCAGCGCGTAGCCGCTTTCGTCGCCGAGCACGACGACCGACAGCGACGAGGCAAGGCCGAAGGCGGCGGCGACCGTGAAGCTGCGCCGCGCGACCGCGACCCACTTGCCCTTGAGCAGATACCAGGCCGAGACGCCCAGCACGAAAACGGAGGCGCAGACATAGCCCGCGCTCACCGTATGGACGAACTTCGCCTGCGCGACCGGATTGAACAGCACCGCCATGAAGTCGGAGACTTCCATCCGCATCGTTTCGGGATTGAAGCGCGATCCCACCGGATTCTGCATCCAGCCATTGGCGACGAGGATCCACAGCGCCGATAGGTTCGAGCCGAGAGCCACCATGAAGGTGGTGAGCAGATGCCCGACCCTGGACAGCTTGTCCCATCCGAAGAACATGAGGCCCACGAACGTCGCTTCGAGGAAGAAGGCCATCAGCCCTTCGATGGCGAGCGGCGCGCCGAAGATGTCGCCGACATAATGCGAATAGTAGGACCAGTTGGTGCCGAACTGGAATTCCATGGTAATGCCGGTAGCGACGCCCAGCACGAAGTTGATACCGAACAGCTTGCCCCAGAAGCGCGTGACGGTGCGCCAGATCTCACGGCCCGTCATCACATAGATGCTCTCCATGATGACGAGGATGAAGGAGAGGCCGAGCGTCAGGGGGACGAACAGGAAATGGTAGAGAGCCGTCAGGGCGAATTGGAGGCGTGAAAGCTCGATCACAGCCATGTCCATGGCAAGACTCCTTGCGTTCCGGCCCGGCTTCCATGGGTGTCCTGAGTCGGTTGAAAAGATTATGATTATTCGTTACTCGTAATTGAGTATATGAGCAACCCGTTAGATAGACAGGCTGCGGCCCTTTTCTGGATCGGCGACAGCGGCGCGGCGATCCTCATGGCGGCGGCGCTGGCCGGAGCCGTGGCATCAATGGAGCAAGGGGCGGGGCAGGGCCATCTTGCGCTTGCCGCGGGCGGACTGATAGCCGCCGCCCTGCTTCGCGCCGGGATGCAGATCGGTGCGACCAACGCCGGCGAAGCGGCTGCTATGCGCGTCAAGACGAACTGGCGCCAGCGGGTGTATCCAGGCATTCTCGTCGCCGCGCCGGGGGATCGCCGGATGCTGGGCGAGGCGGTCGCCGATGCCGTCGACCGGATCGAGGACCTGGGCGGCTTCCATGCCCGCTTCCTGCCGCTGCGCCGCGCCGCGGTCCTGTCCCCGCTCATAATCGCGATTGCTGCCGTATTTGGGAGCTGGGTCGCCGGCGTGATCATGCTCGCGACGCTGATTCCCTTTGCCATGGGCATGGCGCTCGCAGGAACGGCGGCCGCGCGGGCCGCCGCGCGCCAGCTCGATGCGCTGAGTCGCCTGTCGGGCCTGTTCGTCGACCGGGTGCGCGCGCTCCCGGTGATCGTCGCCTTCGCCGCGCAGGACCGTATCGGCCGCCACCTTGCCGACGCTACCCGCGAGGTCGCCGCGCGCACGATCGATGTGCTCAAGGTCGCCTTCGTGTCGAGCGCGATCATCGAGTTCTTCGCGGCGCTGTCGGTGGCGCTGGTCGCGCTCTATTGCGGCTTCAACCTGCTCGGCATCCTGCCCTTTCCGGCTCCCGAAAAGCTGACCCTGGGCCAAGCCCTGTTTGTTCTTGTCCTCGCGCCGGAATTCTATCTTCCCATGCGCCGCCTTGCCGCCGCCTATCACGACAAGCAGGTCGGGGAGGCTGCGGTGGAACGCCTTGAAGCGCTCGCGCCCGCTTCTCCGCCCGCGCCGAAACCCGCGATCGAAGGGCCGCCAGCGCTGCGCTTTGACGGCGTGGTGATCGACTATGGCGAGACGGCCATCGGTCCCTTCACGCTGGATATCCCGGCGGGCACCAGCCTTGCCCTGCGCGGAAGCACCGGGGTCGGCAAATCGAGCCTGCTCCATGCGCTGCTGGGGCTGGCCCCCATTGGTGGGGGACGGATTCTGGTTGACGGCCGGGATGCGGCCGAGGTTGCGCTTCCCGGCCATGTCGGCTGGGCGGGCCAGACGGTTGCGTTCGTCCCGGGCACGCTGGCCGACAATATCCGTCTTGCGCGTCCCGATGCCGACGATGCGGCAGTCGAAGCCGTGGCCCATCTGGCAGGCCTTGGGCCGATGATCGAAGCGCGCGGACAGGGATTGGCCTTGCCGCTCGATCATCGCGGGTCGGGCCTGTCCGGTGGGGAACGCCGGCGCGTCGGCATCGCGCGCGTGTTGCTCAAGGACGCGCCGCTCTGGCTGCTCGACGAACCGACCGCGGATCTCGACGCGGGATCGGCGGCCGACATCGCCGGGATACTGGCGTCCGCCGCAAAGGGCCGCACGGTCCTGATAGTGACGCACAGCGCCGAGCTGGCCGCGATCGCCACCAAAGAAATGGTGCTTTCATGAGCCGCGCGGATATGGACCTGCTGCTCGCTGAAGCTATCGGCCCCGAACGCCGCGCCTTCCGAATCGCGGGCTTGCTTGCCTCCGCTGCGACAATCGCCGCGGTCCTGCTGCTGGGCCTGTCTGGATGGTTCATCACCGGCGCGGCACTGGCCGGGCTGGGCGGCGTGTTGGCCGCGCAGGGTTTCAACTACCTGGTGCCGAGCGCGATGATCAGGCTGCTCGCGATCGTAAGGACGACGGCGCGTTACGGCGAACGGCTCTATGGCCACCGCGCGGCCTTGATGGCGCTCGCCGCGGTTCGCGCGCGCCTGTTCGACCGCATCCTGTCGGTGCGCGACGTGCGGGCCGTATCGGCGGGCGATGCCGTGACGCGGCTCGTGCAGGACATCGGCGCGCTGGAGGACAATCTGGTCCGTAAGCCGGCATTGCCCGCCGCGTTCGCCGGCGCTGCCATCGGCCTTGCCCTTGCGTGGCTGGCCAGCCCCTGGACGAGCCTTGCCTTGCTGGCGTTGCTTGCCGGTCTTGTCCTCTGGGCGCATCTGGCGACCCCCCGCCTGCTGGCGAGCGCCGCGACCGATATGGCGGAGGCGCTGGCGCGGCTCAAGGCGAGCATGGTGGACTATGCCGCCGCTTCGCCCGAAATCCTTGCCTACGATCTCGCTCCGGCGATCGGGCGAAGCCTCGCGGTCGAGACGGCCGAGTTGGACAGCGCGCGACCTCGGTTCGCGCGCGGCGAAGCGATCATCGATGCGGGCCTCGTGTTGGGTGGGGGCATCGCCATGGGCGCGATGCTGATCTTCTCCCATGCCTCCCTGCCGGTGACGGTCCTTGCCGTGCTGGCGGCGGCGGGCGCGATCGAAGCGCTTTCCGGCTATGTGCGCGGGGTGTCGCGCGGCGCGCTGGTCGCGGCCGCCCTCTCGCGATTGGAGGGCATGGCGGGTCAACCGTCTGCGCCTGTCCGAAAGGCGACGGCATCCATGGCGCCCGCGCGGACCATTGCCTTTGACCGGGACGGCATGAATATCCGGATCATGGCGGGCGAGCGCTTGGGGATTTCAGGCAAATCCGGCAGCGGCAAGACCAGCCTTCTGGAAACGCTCGCTGGTATTCGGCCCGCTGGCGAGCATTGCGGCATTGCTCTTGATGACCAGCTTCTTGCTTCCCTGCCGTCCGAGGACGTGCGAGCGGCATTCGCGCTCTCGCCCCAGGATGCCCAGCTCCTGTCGGGAACCATCCGCGACAATTTGCGTGTGGCGCGCCCCGGCCTCAGCGACGAACGGCTTTGGGCGGCGCTGGAAGTCGCCTGCCTCGCTGTCGATATTCGCGCGATGCCGCATGGGCTTGACCAATGGGTCGGCGACGGCGGAGCGCGGTTGTCGGGCGGCCAGCGCAAGCGGTTGTCGATCGCCCGCGCCTTGCTTGCCGGCAGGCCGTGGCTGCTGCTCGACGAGCCGAGCGAGGGGTTGGACATGGCGACGGAGGCGCGGCTTGCGGGCCACCTCGACGCGTGGCTTCGCGAGACAGGGACCGGAGTCGTGGTGGTGAGTCATCGACCGATTTTCTTGAGTCTCGTCGGCAAGGGTCGAACAATCAACTTGAAGGATCGCCGCTAATATAGGGATATCTGTAGCTGGCCTGGGGGCGGATCGATTTGGCGCGCGTAATCAAATCCATTCAATCCACGTCGCGCATAAGGAGGAGCCTATCTGCCGCGTTCATACTACCGTTCCCGATCGATTACCTTGCCGTGGAGTGATCATTTGATATCGCTTGATATGGAACTGCTTCGTTCGCTTGCTGCGGCGCTCGCGGTAGGCGTGCTGATCGGTATCGAGCGAGGCTGGCGGCAGCGCGAGGCAGCGGATGGCAGCCGGGTCAGCGGTTTGCGCACCTTTGGCCTGCTCGGTCTTGCCGGCGGCCTTGCCAGCCATATGCCCGAAAGCCTTGCGGCGGTAATCGGGCTGGCGGTCACTGCCAGCCTGGTTCTTGGATATCGCAGCGAACAAGCCCGCACGGCCAGCCTGTCCATCACCAATACGTTGGTCGGCATTATCACCTTCGCCTTGGGATATATGGCCGGGCAGGGCCTGGTGAGCGAGACGCTGGCCGTCGCGGCGGTAACCACCTTGATCCTGACGCTCAGGCAGCAATCCCACGCCATGCTCAAAGGGATGAGCCACAAGGAGGTCGAATCGATCGCCACGTTCGCGATCGTCGCGTTGGTCATCCTGCCGCTGCTGCCGGATGCGAGCTACGGCCCCTTTGAGGCCTGGAACCCGCGGCAAATCTGGATGGTCGTCGTCGTCGTGCTCGGACTCTCCTTCGCCGGCTATGTCGCCAGTCGTCGGCTCGGCGCGGACAAGGGGGTCATGATAACCGCTTTGTTCGGGGCATTGGTATCGTCCACGGCGGTCACTGTTGCCTATGCCCGGCGTTTGCGCGCCAATGATGGTCCGCAAGGCCCCTTGATTGCTGGTATTGCGCTCGCCTCGCTCGTGATGTTCGCGCGCGTCCAGATACTCTCTTTTACCCTCATCCCCTACGCCAGCACATCGCTCGCGCTTGCAATGGTTCCGGCTTTCGTCGTCGGCGGTCTGACAACCCTTCTGGCGCTACGCTCCAAGGTGGATGGTGATGGCGCCAGCGAGGTGAAGCTGGGCAATCCGCTGGATTTCGGGCCGGCGCTTCTGCTGGCGGGCGCGGTTGCGTTGATTGCTGTCCCGGCACGTTGGGCGCTCGCGCGGTTCGGCGATCAGGGCATTGTCGTTGTGCTTGGCCTTACGGGCATGTGGGATGTGGACGCAGCCGTACTCACGCTCGCGGGGCTGCCTGAGGATATGCTGAAACCCGACACGGCCGGACTGGTGCTTGCGGTGCCCGTGCTCGCCAACACGATGTGGAAGGCTGTACTCACGCTGGTACTGGCAGGGCCATCAAAGCAAGGCTGGAAGGCGTCCGGCCCACTCTTCGCATCAGTTCTGGCATCTGCTGCCGGTATCGCCGCGCTCATGGTGTTTCGCTAGGAGCGATGAGCGGGCAGCTCGTGACTGGTTCGAAGCTGGTTCAGGTCCATTCCTGAGCGGGGATGCGCGCTTTCGTTGCTGGCCGTGAATTTGTGGCGACGCAGAGCCATGGCCGGCTATTGTCGTAAGGGCCGAACGCGCGGCATCCGGCCCTTGGGCAGATCAGGCGGCCTGCGACAGGGCTTCGGCGATCTGATCCTTGATCGCGAGGCGGCGCTTGCGAAGTTCGGTCTCGTGATCTTGCGAGGTCGGTTCGATATTGGTTTCAGCCACGTGGATTTCGTCATTCACGACATCATAATCGAGAAGAAGCTGCGCGAAGCGAGAGTCCGAAGCCTTCAAGGCGTGAATCTTGTCCATCTGACCGGGGAATTCCTCGCTCAGGGTGTGGGGGGTATTCGACATAATTACTCCTTTGATGAAACTATGATATATAGCGAATTCGCGGGTGGCCGCACCCGTTTATGTCTGGGGCTGGTCACTTTGTTTTCGCCGATCAGCTCGATCGGCTCTTACGATGCTCGCGATAGGCCTGATAGGAATGCAGAATCTCGGCCATGCGGGCGAGTGCCTCGCGCCGGCCCGACGCGCTCTCGATATTCTGCAGTTCTTTTTTCAGATGGGTCGAAAAATCCGCATAGTCATTCTGCCAATCGCGGCCGACAGCCTCCTGTAGTTCCGGCTTTCCGGTCTTCAGGCGCTTGGACGGGGCGCGTGACGGCAGTGAATAGGTTTCCCCGATCTTCGGCGTGACAATCGATGCCGCGGCATCGTCCGCCTGCATCAGGCGGCGGAACGTCTCGATCGAGCCCTCTTCGCCGTGTCCCAGGAACAGGCTGCCATCGATCGGCTTCCGCGCCCTTATCCAGCGCTGCAGATCCTTCTGGTCGGCATGCGCCGAATAAGTGTCGATCCGCCGGATCTGCGCGCGCACCGCGACGTCCTGCCCCCAGATGCGCACGCGGTTCGCGCCATCGAGGATTGTCCGGCCAAGGGTGCCTGCGGCCTGGAAACCGACGAACAGGATCGTCGATTCACGGCGGCCGAGATTGTACCGCAGATGGTGACGGATGCGTCCCGCTTCGCACATGCCGGATGCCGCCATGATGATGGCTCCGGACATGTCGTTGAGCCGCATCGATTCCATCGTGCTGGCAGTGTAGTGGAACGAGGGGTGACGGAAGATTTCACCCGAGCCCATGTCTTCGAGTTCCCCGGCATGTTTGGCGAACACCTCTGTCGCGCGGGTCGCAAGTGGCGAATCGATGAACACCTGCGGATGCGCCAGGCGTCCGGTGTTGATCAGGGTCGCGATATCGAGGAGCAATTCCTGGGTGCGTTCGAGCGCGAAAACGGGAATGACGAGGTTGCCGCCGCGCGTAAGCGCTGCATTGATCTCGGCTTCCAGCAAAGTCCGGCGCTGCTCGATCGTCACGTCCTCGCGGACGCGGTCGCCATAGGTGCTCTCGCAGAACACATGATCGAGTCCTGCCGGACCCTCGGGATCGGCATGAAAGGCCTTGTGGTCTGGACCCAGGTCGCCGGAGAAGAGCAAGTGCACGCCACCGACCTCGATCTCCACGGATGTGGAACCCAGGATATGGCCCGCATTCCACAAGCGCGCCCGAAAACCGGCGGCAGGTGCGAACCAGTCGTGCAGCGCTACTGTCTCGACCTGTTCATAGGCCGCTTTGGAATCCGCTTCGGTATAGATCGGTTCGATCGGCTCCTCGTCCCGGCGATCCTGCCGTCGATTGCGGCGCTCCGCATCGCCCTCCTGAATTCGTCCGGCGTCGGGCAGCATGTAATACAGAAGGTCGCGGGTTTGCGGTGTCGCGAAGATCGGCCCGCGATACCCTTCCGCCGTGAGCCTGGGCAGCAGGCCGCTATGGTCGATATGCGCGTGCGTCAGGACAACGGCGTCGATCTTGCGCACGTCGAACGCGAAGGGGTCGCGATTGAGTGTTTCCAGCGTCCGGGATCCCTGGAACAAGCCGCAATCTATGAGGATCGTCTTTCCGCCATGGCGTAGTTCCATGCAGGAACCAGTGACTGTGCCGGCAGCGCCGTGGAAGGTTATGGTGGGTACGCTACTCATCGGTCCTCTCATTCTCTCGCCGGCGGTCCAATAGGCTGGTTATGCGCGGGTCGCAGGCCAATCATCTGTAAACTCGCCGATCTTCGTCTGTCCTTACGTATGGTTCCGAATTTGATCGGTGAAGCCCGGATCGATAGTGGCGCTGAGATTGATTCCATGGAGTTCTTGCAAGGACGTGGGCGACGTCCGCGAACTGGTTGAGCTCAAGCAGGGAAAATGGAGGACGATGCCGCCCTCGAAGGCCAGACCTCGCTTCTTGACCGCGAAATTGCTCCCATGAGCCGGGCGCTGGAGCGGATCAGGCGAGGCGCTTACGGCGAATGCTTGCAGTTATGGTATTCCACAAGCCTCGAAATGCTCTCTAACGTTGCAGCGATGATGTTCAGAACTTTCTTGGAAGACATCGTCCAGGACAATATCGTCACAAAATCTTGGCGAAGGTAGCGACCGATCCCTGGGGAAAAGGTCGCTTTGTTTTCGCGGCAGTGTCTCCTCTATTTATCGGAGTTCCCGCTAGAGCGCATAGCAATTTCGCTGTTCCCTCCATATTGGCCGATACGATGCTATAGAAAACGAGTTTCGCATCGCGGCGCGTCTGAACCAGTTCCGCCTTGCGCAAAATTGCGAGTTGTTGGGACAGGCCCGGTTGACCGATGCCGGTGAGGGCTTCGAGTTCGCCTACAGACTTCTCGCCATGTTCGAGGAGCGTCCGCAGGAGCTTCAGGCGGACGTCATGGGCGATCGCCTTGAGGACGCTGGCAGCCTCTTCAAGCTGCGTATCGGTGAAAGTCATCACTTGCCTGTCTTCCCATGCTTGTCGGGCTGCGTGCGGTGGAACCAGCAGCCATCGCCCGCCGCATCGAGCGCACCGTGCTGGTCCTGATAGGGCGGAAGAAGCACGTCATCGCCGGGATGCCAGCCTTCGGGGGTCACTATGTTGTCGTTGTCGACCCGTTGCAGCGCGGTCAGGACTCGAAGCAGCTCCTCCACCGATCGCCCGATGGTGGCTGGATAGCAGAGCTTGGCGCGGACAATGCCTTCGGGGTCGATGAAGAAGGTCGAGCGCAGCGTGGCCGCGTCGGGGGCGTTGTCCGCGAGCATTCCATAGGCGCGGCCGATCACCATCGAGGGATCTTCGACGATCGGGAAAGCGATGGTCACGCCGAAATGCTCGCGGATCGCCCTGATCCATCCGAGATGGGAATAGAGGCTGTCGACCGACACCGCGACCAGGTCGCAGCCGAGCGCCTTGAACCGATCGCTGGCGCGCGAGAGGGCGACGAATTCACTGGTGCAAACCGGCGTAAAATCGGCGGGATGAGAGAACAGCAGTACCCAGCGGCCGCGATGGCCGGACAGGGTCATGTCGCCCATCGTCGTGCGGGCGCGGAAATCAGGCGCGGGATCGCCGATCTGGATAGGGGAGCACACGGCATTGTCGTCTGCGTTCGAGTTCAACTTTCTCACTCCTGCAGAGAGGCAAGTCTTGAACCCTCTCCCTTACACGGTTACATCATGCGGGTAAACGATTAAGCGGTATTGGCGTTCCACAGGAGAGAAGCGCATGTCCGATGTCCCGCTGGTAGCCTGCCCGGTTTGCGCGAGCATCAACCGCGTTCCTGCAGCGAAGATCGGCGCGGCGCCAATTTGCGGGAAATGCGGAATGCCGCTTTTCCAGGGACAGCCGGTCGATGTCGACCAGGCGGCATTCGATCGGCATGTAGGTCGCGGAAGCCTGCCGGTTCTCGTCGATTTCTGGGCGAGTTGGTGCGGACCTTGCCGCGCCATGGCGCCGGCGTTCAAGGCGGCCGCTGCGGAGCTGGAGCCGCATGTCCGGCTCCTGAAGGTCGATACCGAAGCTGAGCAGGGTATTGCCGGGCGCTACCGCATTCAGTCGATTCCGACGCTGATCCTGTTCAGGGGTGGCCGCGAGGTCGCCCGACAGGCCGGGGCGATGGACCGTGCGCGACTCGTCGCCTGGACAAGGCAGGCGCTCGTCACCGCCTGATTCGGGGTGTGATGACCCCATACTTAGCATAAACGATGCTTTGACGTGTTCGCGCCTCTGGTCCCGTGCGCTGCGAATCCGGCCTAATTCGGCCGATTGCAGAAGTGATTGAAAAATCCGATCAAAGGAATTAGATTTATCGTGTTATCACGATTAATAGAAATGTGTATTCAATGTCTGTCACTCACTCAGTCATAGGAGACGATAAAATGACAGACCAGGTCACTCCCTCCATGCCGCGGATCAACGAACCGGCGCCTCCCTTCAAGGCCAAGACGACCCACGGCGAACGCTCGCTCGACGATTACAAGGGCAAGTGGCTCGTTCTCTTTTCCCACCCCGCCGACTTCACGCCGGTCTGCACGACCGAATTCATGGGCTTCGCCAAGGCCGCCGACCGCTTCAAGGCGCTCAACTGCGAGTTGCTGGGCCTCTCCATCGACTCGGTGCATTCGCACATCGCCTGGATGCGCAGCATCGAGGAGAAGTTCGGCGTCGAGATCCCGTTCCCGATTATCGACGATCTGTCGATGAACGTCGCCAAGGCCTTCGGCATGATCCATCCCGGTGCCTCGGACACCTCGGCCGTTCGCGCCACCTTCATCATCGACCCCGAAGGCATTGTCCGCGCGATGGTCTATTATCCGATGTCGAACGGCCGCTCGGTCGATGAATTCGTCCGCCTGCTCACCGCGCTCCAGACGTCCGACGCCAACAAGGTGGCGACGCCTGAAAACTGGCAGCCCGGCGAGCCGGTGATCGTGCCGCCGCCCGCGACGGCCGAAGCCGCCAGGGCCCGCAAGGACGAAGGCTACGACTACACCGATTGGTATTTCAGCAAGAAGACCCTCTGAGGCAGCTGGGCCGGCTTCGCGTCCCAAGTGCGAAGCCGGTACGCCGGGCCAGACAGGAAAGGACAAGGCCATGGCCGACCCGCAAATCCGTGAAGCCACCCGCATCGTCGAGGCCGCGAGCAATGCGCGGCCCGCCGTCATCCGCAGCTTCTTCGACGAGGACACGTTTACCGTGACCCACGTCATCTCAGATCCCGCCACGGCCAAGGCCGCGATCATCGATAGCGTGCTCGATTTCGATCCGGCTTCGGGGCGCACCTCCTTCGCGTCGGCCGACAAGGTGATCGACTATATCCGGAGCGAAGGGCTCGAGGTCGAATGGCTGCTGGAGACGCACGCCCATGCCGACCATCTGTCGGCCGCGCCCTATCTTCAGGAGAAGCTGGGCGGCACGCTGGCGATCGGTCGCCATATTCTCACCGTGCAGGAGGTCTTCGGCAAGATCTTCAACGAGGGAACGCGCTTTGCTCGCGACGGCTCGCAGTTCGACCGGCTGTTCGATGACGGCGACCGTTTCAGGGTCGGCTCGATCGAGGCGATCGCGCTGCATGTGCCGGGCCATACGCCCGCCGACATGACCTATGTGATCGGCGATGCGGCGTTCATCGGCGACACGCTGTTCATGCCCGACTACGGCACGGCCCGCGCCGACTTCCCGGGCGGCGATGCGCGCACGCTTTATCGGTCGATCCGCCGCCTGCTGTCGCTCCCCGATCAGACCGGCCTTCATCTTTGCCACGACTACAAGGCCCCCGGGCGCGACACCTATGCCTGGGAAACGTCGGTCGGCGAGGAGCGAGAGCATAATGTCCATGTTCGCGACGGGGTGAGCGAGGACCAGTTCGTCGCCATGCGCGAGGCGCGCGATGCGACGCTCGGGATGCCGCGCCTCATTCTGCCGTCCATCCAGGTCAACATGCGCGGCGGCCACCTGCCCGAGCCGGAAGACAATGGCATGCGCTACCTCAAGCTGCCGATAAACGCGCTGTAAGGCCATGGCACTCGAATCCATCCAATATCTGCTTGGTGCCGGATCGGGCTCGCTCGTCGGATTCACGCTGGGGCTGGTGGGCGGTGGGGGCTCAATCCTCGCCGTCCCGCTCATGGTCTATCTGGTCGGCGTCGCCTCGCCGCATGTCGCGATCGGCACCAGCGCGCTGGCGGTCGCCGCCAATGCCGGGGCCAATCTCGTTCCCCACGCGCGCCAGCGGACGATCAAATGGCGTTGCGCCGGCATGTTCGCCGCTGCTGGTGTCGCCGGCGCCTATGCCGGATCGACACTCGGTAAAGCGTTCGATGGACAGAAGCTGCTGTTCCTGTTCGCTCTGCTGATGGTCCTGGTTGGCGGGCTGATGCTAAAAAGCCGGGGCGATCCCGGCAATCCCGATGTCCAATGCCGGCGCGAGAATGCGCCCAAGGTGATCGGTTATGGGGCCGCCACTGGTCTCTTTTCCGGGTTCTTCGGCATCGGCGGGGGCTTCCTGATCGTGCCGGGACTGATGGCTTCGACCGGGATGCCGATGCGCAACGCCGTCGGATCGTCGCTGGTCGCCGTCACCGCTTTTGGTCTGACGGCCGCGCTCAACTATGCCCTTTCCGGCTTGGTTGATTGGGGGCTTGCTGCGGCGTTCATCGCCGGCGGCGTCATCGGCGGCCTTGTGGGCGCGGCGCTCTCTTGGCGGCTGTCGGCGCACAAGGGGGCGCTCAATACGATATTCGCACTGCTGATCTTTGCGGTTGCCGCCTACATGCTGTGGCAAAGTACCGCCGCGATCCTGGGCTGATTCTTGAAACGACGATGGGAGTACATCGATGAACGATGCTGGCGAGAACAGGGAAGGTTTGGCCGCGCACGATTGGGCCGGCCAGGCGGGCATGCGTTGGCTCGCCCAGCTCGACCGCTTCGAAAGCATGATCGAGCCGATCGGCAGGGCGTTGCTTGCCCAGGCCGCATACAACGCCGGCGAAACGGTGGTCGATGTCGGATGCGGCGGTGGCTGGACCACGCGGCAGATCGCCACGGCCGTCGGCAACACCGGATTTGCGCTCGGCCTCGACATCTCACCCGATCTGGTGGGGATGGCCAGGGAACGGGCACAGCGCGCGGGCCTTGCCAATATCCGCTTCGAGCAGGGCGATGCCGCGACGACGATGCTGGAGGAAGCGCCGTTCGATCGGCTGTTCTCGCGCTTCGGTTCGATGTTCTTCGCTGAGCCTTATCCCGCTTTCGCCAATCTGCGCCGGATGTTGCGCGATGGCGGGCGGCTCGACATCGCTGTCTGGGCGTCCATCGCTGACAATCCGTGGCAGCTTAGTGTCATGGGCATCATCAAGGAGCATATGGACCTGCCGACGCCGCAGTCGCGCGCGCCGGGACCATTCGCGCTCGGCGAGCAGGACTATGTGATCGACCTTCTCCAAAGCGCGGGTTTCTGCGAGGTCAGATTCGATGCCTGGACAGGTGAGCAGCGCGTGGGCGGCCCCGGCAGTGATCCCGAGAGCGCCGCTCGCTTCGTGCTTGAGGGGATGCAGATCGGCGATCTTGTTCGACAGAACGGGGCAGAGGTACGCAAGGCCATTCACCAGCATCTTGTCGAGCTGTTCGAGCGCCATTGCGATGAGAATGGCGTTCATATGGGGGCGAAGGCCTGGCTGGTGAGCGCACGGGCCTGAGAGCATTCAAGAAAAGGGTGATAATATGGCGCGCAAGAAGCTATCGCTTCGGCTTCCGGGGAAAGGTTCATCCGATGGTGACGCTGCCAATTCCGAGGAAATAGCGGCGGCGCTCGCACTGATCGAGACGCATGGGCAACGTGCCGGACAGGCTCTTGTCGATGAGGCGCAGGCTGCCATCAAGGCTCGCGACGATCACCGTGTTTTGTTTCTGGAACGTGTGCGCGTCGCCCTATTGACGATCGAGCCATCCTCGTCCGCCATGCGGCCTCAATGAAAGCTGAATGGTATCGTAAAGACCAACTGCTCGCTTTCCACGCCCATAGGCGGTGTTGGAAAAGGAGCAGCATTGCGCACCGTGCGGAGCGCCAGGCGATCGAGCGCGGCATTCCCGCTGCTGCCGGCCAGCTCGACGGCAATCAGCGCGCCGTCAGCCCCGACGATGAAGCGGACCGTTGCGACCCCGTCGAGGTGGATCCCCGCGGGCTTGCGCGCGGCTATTCGCGCCCAGAGCTGGCGCTGATAGGCCGCAAGCGCGGACTGTTTCTTATCATCCTGGGCTTGCGGCGGCGCGACCTCGGGTTCCGGCGCGGGCGGTCTGCTTACCGGCGCGACAGCGAACGGAGAGGCGATTGCTGGAGCAGCGGGTATAGGCGACGAAGCTGGTCCGCCTCTTTCTCCCGTCGTAGCCAGCTCGGGCGGGTGCGCAGGGCGCCGCTCCGGCGATAGGCGGGCCTCGTCTGTCCGCGATCGCGACAACGTTGAAGGCGGTGGTGACGGTGGCGACGGGGTAAACAACCGGAAGCGGCTCACCTGCACAGGCTGCGTCATTCGCAGCCGTCCCGATAGATTGGCATTGAGCGCCACTAGCACCAGCAGGCAGCATGACGCGGCGGCAAGGCCCGCGCCCAGGCGCTGCGACCAGGCCGAGGGCTGGCCATAGCCTGCCCTCGGCTCCTCGTTCATGTCGTGCGAGTTCGGGAGCATGGGCGCTCAAAACGCAATCGTGATCCCGGCGTTGACCGATCGCCCCCGGCCCGGAACCGGGCGGCGCACGCCGGTCGCCTTCAGATCGCCGAGCGACATGCCGCTAAGCGGAGCATAATAGGCCTTGTCGAACAGATTGTCGGCGCCGAGCGTCAGGCGAACCTTGTCGATGCGATAGGCGAGCTGGACATTGAGCAGCGCGTAGCTGCCCGTCCGCGGTTCGTTGCGGGTCGGATCGGCGCGATCCTTTTCCGTCACGATGTCGAGGTCAATCCGGGTTTCGAGGCCGCCGATCCGATGCTCGAGGCTCAGCGCCGCATTGAACGGCATCTGGTGATAGAGCGGTGCGTGGTCGGTCAGATTCTGGCCGTGCAGCCAGCTCGCGCGCGCGGTCAGACGCGCGGTGCCGGCCGACGACGATGACCATAGCGGCACGGCGCCCGATATGTCGATGCCGTAGATCTCTGCCTTCTGGTTGGCGAACTGCAATTGAACGAACCCGGTCGGACTGCCCATCATGTCGGTGAAGTCCGCCAGCTTAAAGGCGTCGATATATTCGTCGACATGGGTGTAATAGGGCGCGATCTTGAACGACCAGCCATCCTTGCCGCCTCCGGAAATGGCCAGGGCGGCGCTCAGCGTATCGGCCTTTTCGGGGCGAAGGTCGAGGTTGCCGACATAGCCGTTCCCGTCGCCGAACCACCCGATCATGCGGCTCGCCATGCTGCCCCGGCCCCAGCTATAGCGCTCGTAGATATTGGGCGAGCGAACCTTGCGGGCATAGCCGATCTCGATATCCGCCCCGTCCGAAAGCGCGTAGCGGACCAGCAGGCTGCCGCTCCAATTGCTGTCGTGGCGCTTGCGGTCGGCCTTGTTGAACGCCGCTGCCGCCATGACATCGGCCATCTGCATCATGCCGGTGCCATAGGGCGCGACCTTGCCGGTGTTCATCCAGACCTGATCGTTACGGATGCCGGCGATGAGGGAGAAACCGCTATCCCAGCGCGTTTCCCACTCGAGGAAGGTGCCGAGCCGATCGCGCTTGGCCCCGTTGACGTTGATGAACGCATTCGGCCCCATCATCATATTGCCCACAACGGGCGGCCAATAGTCGTTGAGCCATTGATGCTGGAATTCGCTGCCCAGGCGCAGCGTGCCGCCGCCGAGCAATATATCCGCCTGGACGGTATAGCTCGCGCTGTGGACCTCCGTGTTCATCGGCATCCCGCCGGTCGCGGTCCCGCCCTTGTCGGCGAGGAAGTTCATGACGTGGTCGGTGTCGCGCCAGCTCGCCCGCACATCGAGATTGCCCCAATCGAAGACGCCGGCATAATGGCCGTTCAGGAACCACGACTTGTTGGACGTCATGTCCATATATTGGTTCGGGAAACCCTCATAGGGCGCGAAATGATAGCCGCCTTTCAGCTCGATCAGGCCGTTGCTGACTTGCGCTGCGAGATTGAGGCTGTGGTCGGTCTTGGCATATTCGCTGGATCGCACGACGCCCAGCGAGCCGCCGCCCTTGAAATTGTCGGCTTGAGTGTAGGAGCCATTGTAAGTCAGGCTGACCTTGTCGCTCGCGGCCGTCACTGACAGGGCGCCGCCGAACCCGTCGCCATTGCTGCGATAGAAGGCCGAGGTTTCGCCGGTCAGCAGCGTTTCCCCTTGCTTAGCAAAGCGGGGCGGAGCGCTCTCGACGCGAATGATCCCGCCGATGCTGTCGCCGCCATAGCTGACTGGCGAAACGCCGGTAATGACGTCGATCGCGCTCACGGTTTGCGGATCGGTGTAGGACAGGGGCGGATTCATATCGTTCGGACAGGCCGAGGCAATCGCCACGCCGTCGACCAGCACGGTCAAGCGCTGCGCTTCAAGGCCCCGGATCACCGGCAAGGTCGAGAAGCCCCCGGCCCCATAGCCGCTGACGCCGGGTACGCTTTGCAGGATCGCTGCGGTATCGCTCGAGCCGACCTGAAGGTCGCGCAGGCGCGAGGGGGAAAGCCGCTCACCCGAAACCGTCGACCCCGCCTCGCTCGCCGAGCTAACGTCGACCTCTGGCAGCGGCGTCCCGTCCTGGGCGAAGGCTCGCGAGATGGGGGCGCCCGCCAGCACAGCGACGAGTGCGGGAAAAGCGAAGCTCCCGGCGAGGCGAACCTTGAAAGTTGGTTGCTTGCTGGTGGAGCGAGCGAAGGCAGGCATGGTGGTTGCCGCGCAATGCGCGGAATCAAGCATAATCGTCATGTCGGAATCCAGATTGAACTAACCCGCTGACGCGGGAGAAGTGCGGGTCTTGGCTGGAATGGCCTCCTGATGAGATGGTTTGGTTGCTTGACCAACCTTCAACCAGGAGACCATCCCATGACTGACGCCACAGCAGCGGTAAGCCCGCTGCGTCGTCGTATGATCGACGATATGAGCCTGCGCAACCTGTCGCCTGCAACGCAGCGATCCTACATTCACGCGGTCAAACGGTTCAGCCAGTATCACGGTCGTTCGCCGGATCGGCTTGGGCTGGAGGATGTCCGTGCATTTCAAGTCTATCTGGTGTCGCAAGGCGTTTCATGGGGCGCGCTCAACCAGACGGTCTGCGCGCTTCGTTTCTTTTATGGCGTGACGTTAGACCGAGCGGAGATCCCAGAGCGGATCGCTTATGCGCGCACACCGCGTAAGCTGCCGGCGATCCTGAGTGCCGATGAGGTGGTTCGCTTTCTCGAAGCGGTATCATCGCTGAAGGCGCGCGCTGCGCTGACGACGGCCTATGCCGCAGGCCTTCGTGCCTCGGAGGCGGTGAGTCTGAAGGTCGCGGATATCGACAGCGACCGGATGTTGATCCAGGTCCGCCATGGCAAGGGTGCCAAGGATCGCGCGGTCATGCTGTCGCCGCAGTTGCTGGGGGTTTTGCGGACTTACTGGCGACTGGCCCGTCCCGAAGAATGGCTGTTTCCCGGACGGGGCGACAAGCCGATTGATGTACAGGTCCTTCATGCAGCTTGCCGATCGGCGACCAAGGCCGCAGGCCTGATCAAGCGAGTCAGCGTGCATACGCTGCGCCACAGCTTTGCAACTCATCTACTCGAGAGCGGTACGGATATCCGGATTATCCAGGTTTTGCTGGGGCACGGCAACCTGTCGACGACGGCTCGCTACACCCATGTGGCGACAAGCACGATCGCAGGTACGCAGAGCCCGTTCGATCGCTTGACCCTTGAGGTGGTACCACCGGCCTGAGCTGCACGGTGCGCTCCAATCTGGAGGTGGCGGATATTTTCCGCCGCCATGGCCACGCTTATCGCGAAGCTCATGATGGTCATATCGGCCGCGTGGAACGCCGTGTCATGTCGGCGATCGAACTGTGCCGAACTGCTGCACTCGGTGGTCATGTCGAGACTTGCGAGGACTGCTCACATACCCGCGTCGCTTATAACTCCTGCCGTAATCGGCACTGCCCCAAGTGCCAGAGTGCAACGCGCGAACGGTGGCTTGCCGACCGCCAGGCCGATCTACTGCCGGTGCCATATTTCCATGTCGTGTTCACGGTGCCGGGCGAAGTCGCCGAGATCGCGTTCCATAACAAGGCTGTGGTTTATGCGATCCTGTTCGATGCCGTCGCGGCAACGCTCAAGACCATCTCTGCCGATCCCCGGCACCTTGGCGGCGAGATTGGGTTCCTGGCAATTCTGCACACTTGGGGTCAGGCGCTTACCCATCATCCGCATATTCATTGCCTTGTCCCTGGCGGCGCGCTTGCTTCGGATGGACGGTGGCTCGGTTGCAAGCCCAACTTCTTCCTGCCCATCCATGTTCTCTCACGCCTGTTCCGCCGACTGTTCCTCGAACGGCTTAAAGCGGCGTATATGGCCGGGCGGTTGCGCTTCTCCGGCAAGCTGGATGGGTTTGACGATGCCAAGACCTTCGCCACCGCAGTCCGCAGGCTGTGGCGCAAGAACTGGATCGTCTATGCCAAGCCTCCATTCGGATCGCCCGAACATGTCCTCGCCTATCTCGGTCGTTACACGCACCGAGTCGCGATTGCCAACAGCCGCCTAGTCAGCGTCGACGACACGAGCGTAACCTTCCGTTGGCGCGATTACCGTCATGGCAACGCATCCAGGCTAATGTCGCTCAGTCCATACGAGTTCATCCGCCGCTTCCTCATCCACAGCTTGCCGGATGGATTCCATCGCATCCGACACTATGGCTTTCTCGCCAATGGCTGCCGCCGCGTGCGTCTCGCCACGATCCGGAAGCTCTTGATCCTTACCGAACCGACCGTGCCGATCGCGGGCGAGGTCAGCAACACCACAGCGCGACTGCCACACTTTGACCCAACCCGGTGCCCTTGTTGTGGCGGCAATTTGCGCATTGCTGCCACGTTACCGCGCTTGCGTATCGGTGACCCGCAGCCCTGGCCCGATACATCATGATCACAAGAGATCGACAGAACATCAAACACAGCAGCGTTGCGGCAGCGGTGCCGACAAACGCCATGATCTCCTTTGTCCGGTATCTCACAAGCCAATCCGCCGGGCATATGCGTCGAGCTGAGGCCAGCTTATACTGCAGATCTGAGCGACGATCACCGCAACCTTTGCCGAGAATTAGGCGCTGCAACCACTGGCGCCAGGGCTTTGGACCATCCAAACCAAGACCGCAGCGTTCAGTGCTCTTCCACTAATCCCATAGGTTGCGCGCGCGTCAGCGGGTTAGCTCAATCCGGCTTCAATGAGGTCGCGCCGCTTCACGACGCCAGCGTTGCGCCTGCGCGACCTCACAGAAACCTCCAGATTCACATGCGGCGCCCCGGCGAGGGGCGCCCATCAACGGGGAATGTCGAAGGAATCAGGTGGTGGGAGGACCGATCGCCGGCGGGCGCAGATAGGTGCCGCGCCGGAGGACTAGGCGGTTTGGACGCCGAAAAACCGTTGCGAGGATGAAGGCGAGGGCGACGGCTAGGAGCAGCGCATCGACGGCCGCGAGCGATGGCGAGGACAGGCCGGTAAAGGCGCAAGGCGCTTCCGCCTTCTTGTGCTCGTCATGGTCCTGCTCGCCGCCTTTGCTCGGCAACTTGATTGCGATCTTCTGAGGCCCTTGCCCCGAGCACAGCTGGACCAGGATCACGCCATTCGAGACGACCGGCATGAAACCCGCCGGCACCAACGCCTTCACGAGCAGCGCAGCGCCTAGCAGGAGCGCGCACAGCCAATGGTGCCGGACAAGGAATTTGCGAGCTTCGGTCACGCAGCATCCTCTAAGTGCAGGCTCGTTTCATGTCGAGAATGTTTGCTTGCCGTATGTTAGCTAGTCGTGCCCCGCTTCATCTGGTGCCCAGATGCTGTGGGAATCGATCTGGATCTTGAGCAGAGCACGATCGGCTTCGGAGCGCGCCTCGATTTCCATTCGGCGCGCGTCATTGGCCTGCCGGCGGGCATAGAGCATATCGGAGAGGTCGATCTGCCCGAGTTGGTAACCGCGCACCGTCCTTTCGGCGGCGTCGCCGGCGCTGCGCGCCGAAGCGTCGGCATTGCGCCAGGCATCGAGCCGGGTGTGCGCGTTGGAAAGGTCGGCATTGGCGGTCGCCTCGATGCTGCGCTGCACGGCCGCGAGTTCCATGCGCGCGGCATTGGCCTCGGCTGACGCCTGATCGGCTGCGGCTCTGCGATAGCCACCGCCGAGCGGGATTAAAGCCACCACGCCCGCGCCGGCTTCCGCGCCGCCGCGCTCGCTGAACAGGCGGACGCCGAAGCTCGGGTCTGCGATGCGATCCGCTCGCACCCGACGCGAAGTCACGTTCAGACGCTGCGCTTCCTTGTCGGCGGCGCGGATCTCGTGACTGCGCTCGATTACCAGGTCGCGCATCGCTTCCAGCCCCTGGGCGGGCAGCATGGGGTCGGCCAGTTCTGGTGGTTCGGAGGGGAGCGGGATTTCCGGAAAGGACGCTGCGAAGGTCACGCGCGCCTGTTCGCGCAGCGAGAGTGACGATGCGGCCTGCGCGCGCGCCTGAGCCAGCGCCGCCTGCGCCTGGTCGAGGTCGAGTTGGGCGGCGTCTCGCAGCGTGACCCGCCGCTTTATGGCGGCGATTGCCTCCTCCAGCCCGCGGACGCTGTCGAGATCGTTGCGATAATGGCTTCCCGCAGTGAGCCAGTCGTGCCAATAGCCGGCCAGCAGCAGCGCGGTTTGATGGCGGACATCCTCCATCTGGTTTTCCGCGACCTCAATGCCGAGCGCACCGGCTTCGCGGTCGAGCGCGGCCTTGCCCGGCAGGCGGAATGGGCGGCTGATTGTCGTATCGAATTCGTCGAACCCGCCTTCGCGATCGACGGTTCGGCGAATGTAGCTGCCGCTCACCGTCACTTCGTGGGGGCCTTTGCGCAGCATATCGCCGCGTGCCCGTGCGGCTTCGACGCGCGCAATTGCGGCGGCGACGCTGGGGTGATTGTCGAGCGCTTCGTTGACCTTGTCGGCAGGCGGCAGATCGGTATGCTGGGCCAGGGCAGGCGCGGCCGTCAGAAGGCCGAGAGCGGCGAGTACGATCCGCATCAGGCGATCCTTCCATGATCGAGCAGGGGCGTCGTGCGCCACCGGACCGGCAGATCGCGCCGCGCGTCTTTTACGGTGCGGAGCAGGTCGGGCACCGCGTCCGCGCTCACGATCAGTTCGAGCGTCGAACGCTTCAATTCGCCCGACACGCGCTCGGCGGTTCCCGCATCGCCAAAATCGCGACCTCGCACAGCTTCCCCGCGGACATGGATTGGCGTGGGGGAGACGGCGCGGATCGCGTCCACGAGAAGCTCGGTATCGCGGGTGGCGCAATGGAGGGTGAACAGCAGGTCAGGCATTAGCGGCCTCCCCGGCGCTTTCCCCGAAGCGCTCGAACAGGATCGGCAGCAGGACCAGCGTCAGCAAAGTGGAGGTAATGAGGCCGCCGATCACCACGATCGCGAGCGGCCGCTGGATCTCGGACCCCGGCCCGCTGGCGAACAGCAGGGGGACGAGGCCGAAGGCCGTGATGCCGGCAGTCATCAGCACCGGTCGCAGCCGACGCTGCGCGCCCAGGCGCACGGTCTCGGCCATACCCACCCCGTCGGCGCGCAACTGGCGGAAATAGGCCACCAGCACCAACCCATTGAGCACGGCGATGCCGAGCAGGGCGATGAACCCCACCGACGCCGGGACCGAGAGATACTCGCCCGACAGCCACAGCGAGATCAGCCCGCCGACCATCGCGAAGGGGATGTTGGAGAGGATCAGCAGCGCGGCGCGCAATGAGCGCAGCGCCGCCAGCAGGACGAGGAAGATCAACACCAGCGCTACGGGCACCACCATCATCAGCCGGGCCGATGCGCGCTGCTGGTTCTCGAACTGACCGCCCCAGACGATGCTGTAGCCTGCCGGTAGCCGTACCTTGGCGGTGACCTGCGCCTTCGCCTCATCGACATAGCCGACCAGATCGCGGCCGGAGACGAAGGCCTGCACCAGCGCGAAGCGCGAGCCGTTCTCGTGATCGAGCTTCACCGGTCCCTGCGTGCGCTCCACCCGCGCCATGTCGCTGACACGCGCCAGCGTGCCATCGGGCGTGCGCAATTGCAGGTCGGCGAAACGGGCCGGATCGCTCCGGATGCCGTCGTCACCGCGAATGACGATCGGAATGCGTTTCTGACCTTCGGCCACGACCCCGGACCGCACGCCCTCGACCTGTCCGCGCAGCGCGTCCTGGAGCTGGTCGACCGGCATCCCGAACCGCCCCGCTGCCGCGCGGTCGATGTCGAGTTGGAGATAGTCCACATTGTCGTTGGCGACCGTCAGGACCTCCGATGAGCCGTGGATGCCGGACAGGATATGCTGGATCCGACCCGCGAGCTCGGCGAGCGTTGCGGTGTCAGGCCCGAAAATCTTGACCGCTAGATCGCCGCGCGCGCCGGTGAGCATCTCCGAGACGCGCATCTCGATCGGCTGGGTGAAACTCGATTGGATACCGGGCAGGCCGTCCAGCGCCTTGCGCATTTCCCCGACGACGAAATCCTTGTCCCCGCGCCATTGCGAGCGCGGCTTCAACTGGACGAAGCTGTCGGTCTCGTTCGGTCCCATCGGATCGAGACCGATCTCGTCGGAGCCGACGCGGGCGATCACGTCCTCCACCTCCGGCACGGTGCGGAGCGCGCGCTGCACCGCCATGTCGCCGGCCACCGATTGGTCCAGGCTGATCGAGGGCAGCTTGGTAAGCTGCACGATCACCGAGCCTTCGTCCATCGTCGGCATGAAGGTCTTCCCGGCCGCGCCATAAGCGAGGCCCGCCAGCACCAGCCCGGTGGCGGAGAGACCATAGACCAGCTTCTTGTGCGCGAACGCCGCGTCGAGCAGCGCCTGGTAGCGTGGGCCGATCTGCCGCATGATCCATGGCTCACCATGATGGCCGCTCCTGAGGCTGAAGGAGGCAAGGACCGGCACCAGCGTCAGGGCGAGCAGCAGGGAGCCCGCGAGCGCGAAGACGATGGTGAGCGCGACGGGCGCGAACAGCTTGCCCTCCAGCCCCTGCAGCGAAAGCAGGGGCAGGAACACGAGCGCGATGATGACGATGCCCGCCGACACCGGCACGATCACCTCGCTGGTTGCGCGGAATACGTGGTTGAGTCGGGGCGTGTCCTCGCCCTGGGCATGGCTCAGGCGCTCGACGACATTCTCGACCACCACCACCGCGCCGTCGACCAGCATCCCGATCGCGATGGCGAGCCCGCCGAGGCTCATGAGGTTCGCGGACAGCCCCATGCCGCGCATGAACAGGAAGGTGATGAGCGCGGCCATCGGCAGGGTCGCCGCGACGATCGTGGCCGCACGCCAGTCGCCGAGGAACAGGATCAGCAGCACGACGACCAGCACGGTCGCTTCCAGCAGCGCCTCCTCGACCGTGCCGACCGCGCGCCCGATCAGATCGGAGCGATCGTAGAAGACATGGATCTGCGTGCCTGCGGGCAAGCTGTGCTGAAGCCCGGCAAGCCGCGTCCGCACGCCATCGACCACCGCCCGCGCATCCGCGCCGCGCAGCGCGATCACCAGGCCCTCCACCGCCTCGGCCTTGCCGCCGCGCGTCACCGCCCCATAGCGGGTGAGGCTGCCGGTGCCGACTGTGGCGACGTCGCCCAGGCGGACGATGCGGCCGTCCCGGCTGGCGATGACCAGCGTTTGCAGATCCTCCACGCTGCGGATCGCGCCCACGGCTCGGACGATCAGCGATTCCTCGCCATCGGTCAGGCGCCCCGCGCCGTCATTGCGATTGCCGCTTTCGATCGCGGTGCGCAGATCGGAGATCGAGAGCTTCGCGCTCGCCAGCGCCACCGGATCAGGCCGGACCTCGAAGGTACGAACATAGCCGCCCAGCGCGTTCACGTCCGCGACGCCGGGCACTGTGCGCAGCGCCGGGCGGATCGTCCAGTCGAGCAGTTCGCGTTTCTGCTGGAGAGACAGCGGCCCTTCGATCGTGAACATGTAGACGTCGGACAGGGGCGTCGAGATCGGCGCGAGACCGCCGGTCACGGCAGCAGGCAGATCGCCCGTCACGCCCGCCAGCCGTTCGGCGACCTGTTGGCGCGCCCAGTAGATGTCGGTGCCGTCGGTAAAGTCGATGGTTATGTCGGCGATGGCATATTTGGCGCTCGAGCGCAGGATCGCCTGGTTGGGAATGCCGAGCATCTCCGTCTCGATCGGCGTGATGACGCGGCTCTCGACCTCCTCCGGCGTCATGCCGGGGGCTTTGAGGATCAGCTTCACCTGGGTCTGCGCGATGTTGGGATAGGCATCGACCGGCAAGTTGACAAAAGCCCAGACCCCGAGCCCGGCCGTGGCGGCGGCAAGGATCAGGACGAGCAGACGATAGGACAGCGCGGTGGCGACAAGCGAACGCAGCATCGGGAGAGCCTATTGCGCGGTGGCGAGCGCCTTGAGCGCGCTCGTACCGGAAACCACCACCTGTTCACCGGGCCTGATCCCGGAGAGCAGCACCGTGCGGCCATCACTGCCGCTGCCGCCGGTCACGGCGCGCACGGCAAAGCCGCCGCGCGCGGTCACGAACACAACCGGCTTGCCGTCGATCATGGTGACCGCCGTATCGGGCACGCTGACCGCGCCCGCCGGCGCCGGGCCGACGATGACGATGCTGGTTGCGCGCCCCGCGACAACACCGGGTCCGGCCGGAATCTCCGCCTTGAGGCCGGCCGAACGGGTCGCGGGATCGATGGCCGTTCCCACCGCGACGATCCGGCCGGTGAGGTTGGGAAGTAGCCGCACGCTCATGCCGGGGCGCACTTGCCCGATCAGCCGTTCGGGCAATTGGCCGACCACTTCATAGCGATCCGTCGCGTCGATCACATAGGGCGCGGTGGTGCCGTCCACCGGATTGCCGGTCTGGATGGAGGCGCTGGTGACGCGACCCGCGATAGGAGCCGTCAGCGTATAGGAGCCGCTGGCGCCATGACCGCCCACCATCGCCAGGATGCGCGACTTTTCCGAAACGTCGGCGCGAGCCTCGGCTGCGATGGCATTGGCTTCGTCAGCGCGCGCGCCTGCGATGATGCCTTCGCGGCTGAGCAGGGAGAGCCGCGCGGCATTGGCCTCGGCTACGCCACGCCGCGCGTTCGCGCGGCTGAGGTCCGCGCCGATCGTCAGCACGTCGCGGCTGGCGATGATCGCCAGCGGCTGGCCCCGCCGCACGCTGTCGCCCTCGACCACGAGAGTCCGCAACACGGTGCCGGGAAAGGTCGCGGCCACCGCCACCCGGGCGTTGGCGGGAGGCTCGATCATCGCGGGGATGGTGGCGAGCGCCGCATCCGCGGCTGCCGTCGCGGGCATAAGGCGGATACCCATCTGCGCGGCGCGGCGCGCATCCACCGCCAGGATCCCATCTGTCGGTTGGGCGTTGCTTGCCGGCGCGGAGTTGCCCGTCTCGACCGGTCGACTGGCGAACCACCACAGGCCTGATAGAATCAAGGCGATCGTCGCGGCGCCCGCAATGAGGGTGTATCGTCTGGACATGCGCTCGGGCTAGGGAGCGTTCCTGACCGAACCCTGACGGGATATGAGGATTGAAGATCAGGTCGCGGGAAAACGCAGCACCAGTTCACGGTCGGCCGGATCGGTCTCAAGCGTGCCGCCATGGGCCGCCATGATCCGGTCGACGATAGCGAGGCCGAGGCCGGCGCCATCCTTGCTCGCATGGTCGGCGCGGCGGTGGCGTTGCACAAGGTCGCGCAACCTTTCGAGCGCCAGCCCAGGGCCCTCGTCCCGCACGCCCAATAGCGCGTGGGGGCCGGCGAAGACCTGGATCGTGCCACCAGCCGGCGTCACGCGCGCGGCATTCTCGATCAGATTGCGCAGCGCTGCCGCAATCGCTTCGCGCCTGCCGTTCACGACCGCAGCCTGACCGCGGGTATCGAACGCGATCAGCTTGCCTTGTGCGATGATCCCCGGCGCCACGGCGCTGACGACCTCGCTCGCCACATCCGCGAGTGACACCTGTTCGGGAGCGGTCTGGGCGGCCTCCGCCGCGTCGATCTGCGCGAGCAGCATGAGTTGGTCGATCAGCCGGCGCATGGCCGCCACGTCTTCCTTGAGGCGCGCGGCGTCGTCATAGTCAAGCCGGTCGAGTTCGAGAGACAGGAGGGCGAGCGGCGTGCGCAACTCGTGCGCGACGTCGGCGGCGAACGCTTCCTGCCGCCGCGCGGCCTGATCGAGCCGCGCCAACAGATCGTTGACCGCATAGACGAAGGGTAGCGCCTCGGCGGGCATTTGCGACGCATCGATGCGGAACCCTCGTTCGTGGCCCTGTGCAGCCTCGATCCGGGCGGCGGCATCTTCCAGCGGTGCGAAGGCCTGGCGGATCACTCGGAGCACCATGATCGCGACGGGAACGAGCAGGACGACAAGCGGCAGAGCGACATGCTCAAGCATTTCCTTGATCGCGCGGATCATCGCCGCGCGTGCATCGAGATGTGTGAAGGTGACACTGTAGAAGAAGGCGACCGCCGCCAGCAGCAGAACGGTGCCCGCCACACCAATCAGGCCCAAACCGCGTTTGAGGCGCCGTGAGATGGAGCGCTGCACGGTCATGCCTTCCCGTCCTTCAGCATATAGCCGACACCCCGAACGGTATGGAGCGCGCCGGCCACGCCCGTGTCTTCGAGCTTGCGGCGCAGACGCGAAATGGCGGCTTCGACCGCATTGGGGGTCACCGGATCGTTGAAGCTGTAGAGCGCGTTCTCGATCACTTCGCGATGGACCACCGTGCCGGCTCGCCGCATCAGCAGTTCCAGAAGGTCCGCCTCGCGGCGCGAAAGGTCGATCTCGCGATCGCCAATGCTGGCAGAGCGGCTTGCCGTGTCGAAACGCAGCATGCCGACTTCGATGACGGGCTGGGTTCGAACGCCAGGCCGGCGCAGCAGGGCGCGGATGCGCGCGGCGAGCTCGTCGATCTCGAAGGGTTTGACGATATAATCGTCTGCGCCGGAATCGAGACCGGTGACGCGATCCTCCAGCGCCCCACGCGCGGTCTGGATGATGGCAGGCGGCATCTGCTGATATTTTCGGCGGCTCGCGAGCCAGTCGATCCCGTCGCCGTCGGGCAGGCCGAGGTCGAGTATGATGGCATCATAGCTCGCGCTGCCCATCGCAGCGTCGGCTTGTGCGAGATCATGGGCAACATCGCACACGAAGCCCCGGCGCTGAAGACCGTCGGCGATCAGTGCCGCCATTCGCTCATTATCTTCGACGATGAGAAGGCGCATGGGTTTAATGTAGACTTTCCACCAGGAACGAAAGGCAAGAAGGATTGAAGCTTTCTACCAGACCATCAACCGATGTTTTCAATCCCTTTCCTCGTGCGAACCGTGATGGGAATGGCGTTGCTGCGGCGCGAAGGCGGTCGGATCCACCATGACAATGGCGATGATTGCCAGAACGATCGCTGCGGCACCAAGTAGAGCCGCAAACAAGCCTGGTCCCCGAGCCTCACGCACATTCGGATAGAGGCTGTTCTTCTTGCGGCCGCTGATCATCGCGCGAACAAGGTTTTCGCCGGTGAGCAGCGACATCAACAGCACGGCGCCGACATGAAGCCCGATCAAAGCAAGCAGGCTGTAGGCGAGGGTTTCATGAAGGTCTTTGTCCATGCCGCCTGCCGCAACGCTGCTGCCGCTCCAGATGACGATTCCGGTCAATCCGATCAGCGCCACGACTGCGATCGCGCCCAGTGGATTATGACCCACGGAACGTCGAGGATGGCCAGCTAGAAGGTCGCGTGCATGGGTGGCGATTGCTGTTGGCCGAATGAAATTCACGAACCGGGCATGCTCGCCTCCGACGAAGCCCCAGATCAGACGGAACGCAAGCAAGGCAGCAGCAGACCATCCTGCGACCATATGCCACGATGCGATCGGACTATCGTCGTCGGAAGAGAGAAACGCGATCGAGATCGCTAGGACCAGCAGCCAATGGAATAGCCGTAGCGGCGTGTCCCAAACCTTGAATGTCCTTGTATATTCAGAATTTGTCATCACGTTCGCCTTTCCAGCTGGAAGGGCTACGGGTGTTCACTGACCGAATCCTGACGATGTGAGCAGCGTGGTTCAAACCACTGTTCCGAACAGCCTCCCGATGCCCGCGGTCGCAGCCAGGGCCAGCGCGCCCCAGAATGTGACCCGTAGGATTGATTTCATGGGGCGGGCGCCCCCGGCCCAGGCGCCAAGCGCGCCCAGCAGTGCGAGAAACAACAGGGTTGCCGCGACCTCGATTGCGACGAGGCTATCATGCGGAACGACGGCGACCAACAACAGGGGCATGAGGGCGCCTGTGCTGAAAGTTGCGGCGGATGTGAGCGCGGCCTGGATAGGGCGGGCGGTCACGACTTCGGAAATGCCGAGTTCGTCGCGGGCATGCGCGGCCAGCGCATCCTTTGCCATTAGTTCGTCGGCTACCTGCCGGGCCAGTTCCTCATTCAGACCGCGTTTGACATAGATGTCCGCCAGTTCCTGATGCTCGAGCACCGGTTGAACGGCGAGTTCACCTCTTTCCCGGGCGAGGTCGGCATTCTCCGTGTCCGCCTGAGAGCTGACCGAGACATATTCGCCGGCGGCCATCGACATGGCGCCTGCCACCAGCGCCGCCATCCCTGCGACCAGGATATTGGCCTTGCCCGCGCCGGAGGCTGCGACGCCGACGATGAGGCTCGCGGTCGAAACGATCCCATCATTGGCTCCCAGCACTGCCGCGCGTAGCCAGCCGATGCGTGACACCGCATGGCGTTCGGGATGGGATCTTAGTCGGCTCATGGTGTCCTTCGTAAAATGCCGTGAAAAAGTTCAACAGTCTTTCCTGACGAAACCCTGACGATGATTGGTAGCCGGCATAGCTCAGCAATCCCTACTTGAATCGGTCTACATTTGTCGCACCACGCTGAAATCGGCACTCGGTGAAGGGGCCGTCACGCTTGAATCCATAGAGATTGGAGAGACCCGGCCTAGTTCATGTGATCATGGCCTCCTGCAGGCGGCTCATGAGAGGCAGCGCCAATTCCAGATCATCCGGTTCGACGGCTGCCTCCAATATGGTTTCGACGTGCATGACGGCTATGTTCACAGCTTTGGCCTTCGCATGACCGCGGGGATCGATTTCGGAATCCGTCTTCTTGCGAAACTTCGGGGTGAAGAGACTGCAAAAATTACGTAACTCGCGATCGAATATGATCCAGCCCCCCGTTCGATACGGGTCGTCCACGTAATGCGAGTCCTGAACTAATCGCGACAGCGCGTGCGATTATGGGTGAGGATGCGGCCTATCAGGCCGCTTTGATCGCTGCGGAACGTCGCGTATGAGTGAGAGGCGCGTTAGAGGGGCTTACAAGCCGCATCAGCTTCCAGCCCAGGAAATAGCGGAACGGGAGCCGAACTGGGCAAGGATAACTTGCACTGCGTCGCTCAATAACTGCGGCAATCCCCATTCGGATAACGGAAACCGAGCGTATATTGCGAGATGAAGTGATACGGCCTTCCGCTCGAACATGATCGCCGTCGCTGGACAATGGAAGCCGTGGACCGAAAGGGAGGTCCACGAAATCGTAGCCCGATCACGGGAAAGGAATTATCTTTCCCGATTGCTGACCCACATGCTTGCCGTTTTTCGCTGGCGGATGATCGAACAAGATTGGCGGCGCCTCCTCTCGCTGCTTGCTCCGTCAAAGTGAGCGGTTTCGCGCGGGCATCGTCCCCAGTCTACCGTTTCGGCGCCTTTGGGCGCTGCGCGCGGATTTCCGCCAGCAGCACGCCAAGATATTTCTCAGCTTCGGCAGCTTCGCTTTCGGGATAGGCGGCCGTCATGCGTCCGCTCCAATAGCCATAGTCGACTGTCGTCAGGCTGGAACGCCATGGTTTGCCGTCGCGATAGCCGGTGAAAGTTCCGCGATAGGCCTTGAGGCGGCGATTGGTTGGGATCGTCGCCGGTCCTTCCGACACGATGGTCGGCGCGGCAAAATGGGACATCGTAGCCTGACGCATGATCATATAGTGGTCGCGTGGCGACATCTGGTCGATATGGACCACCGCCATCCGCACCACGATGCGATCGTCGCCGGTGCCGAGTGGCCGGTCGTAGCCGATGGCGATATACTCGCCGCCCGGATCGAATGCCCGTTCCCTGAGGCGGGTAAAGCCCTCGAATTCCTCCGGGAAGCGCAGGCCGCTGGCCACGTGGACAAGAGTTGTGCCGTCCGGCGCCAACTCAAATCCGTCGGGTACCGCGATTGCCGTGGCGTCGGCCGAAGGCGGCGCAGCGGGCGCGGTTTCAGCCAGTGACGGAGCCGCCGAGGACAGCCCCAGCAGGATGGCGGCGGCAAGGGAAACTGGAACGCGCAATGATCGGGACATCGAAGTCAAATCCTCTGGTGAGTATGTCGTAATTAGGCCGGTCTTCGCAATTATGGCAGGGGGCTGTTTGGAATCAGGCGGTAAGACGCTGCGATGGACGCGAAGTCGGGATTGCGCAACGTCATCGTTCGTTTGTATCCGCTTGGGCATCCTCGCCCGTGAGCACGGTCAGGGATGTGCCTGTACTCCCGCTTTCGAGGGTATCGGCCGTGACGATCAGCGTGCTTCCCGGTTTGAGCACCGACAGCAGGCCCCGTCTGAAGTCCTCGGGAAGGATTAGCCGCTCCCGGTCCTGCCGCGAGACTTCCCCCGTCTGTGCACCGCCAAATACAGGGAGGAACATCCAATGCGTCCCGTGTTCGTCGATGGAGGCGAGGTTGAAGGCCTGAAGGCCGGAGATCTTGCCGCGGATGGCGACAGGCGCCGAATCGATTTCGATGCCGTTTCGCAACACCACGGCGCGCTGGTCCGCCGCGCTGACGATTATGGAGATCGGCCCTGTGAGTGCTTTCTCTGGCTGCCAGACCGTCAAAAAGGCATTCCCGAACGACGAGCGCCGGGCCGTATCCTGCAGGATACGGGGAGCTGGGGCAAAGCGCGGAATCTCGCTTGCCTGCGTGATGATGACCGTCAGGCCAAGCTGCGTGACATCATAGAGGTGCTCGGCGAACGTCAGGGGAAACCGGATGCATCCGTGCGAGGCGGGATAGCCCGGAAGATTGCCGGCGTGCATGGCAATCCCGTCCCAGGTGAGGCGCTGCATGTAGGGCATCGGCGCGTCATTGTAGAGGTTCGATCTGTGCGCGACTTTCTTTTGGAGGATGGTGAAAACCCCGGTCGGCGTTTCGTGGCCGGCTGCGCCGGTGGAAACGGTCGAGATGCCGATCAGGACGCCGTTGCGATAGACATAGGCCCGCTGCCTGGCGAGGCTGACGATGATGACCACCGGACCATCGGGAGCCGCTTCGGGCGCCCACAGGAACTCTCCTGGCCGTAACGCTTCCACGCTCGCCGCGATCGATCCTGGATCAAGCGCCATAGCGCGGATCGGAGCGGCGGTCAGGCAGAGCGCGGCAGTCATGGTGCCGGCAAGAAGCGTTCGGCGCGAGAAGCGTGTCGATGGTGCGTGGGATGCGCCGGCCGTTGCCACGGCAGTGAGCGTCGGGGTTCGCAATATGATGTCTGGTGTTGTGATTTTATCCATCCTCTTCTGATCAGGCCATAATATCGGTCTGCTTCGCGACGGCCAGCGAATCCTTGCCGAAGAACATTTCTGTCCGTCCTGCAAATACACGGCGACACGTTCCTTGGTTGGCGGACCACTGCTGATATGTTGCGTCGATATGACCCCGCGAACGATTCTGTTTCCAACCGATTTTAGCGGTCGCTGCGACCGAGCCCGCGACCGCGCGATACAGCTGGCGAGCGAGTGGCGCGCACATCTGGTTCTTCTCCACGTTCAGAGGGATCCCGATCCCGCAGACATGCTCGACGGACTGCAGGCCGCCGAGAGTCGCCTTCATGCCCGCTTGCGGGCGGAGGTGGCGGACCCGGATATTCCGGTCGAGACACGCCTCGCCACCGGCGCCGTCTCGCAGGCGGTGCTGGAAGCGTCAACCGCATGCGGGGCGGATCTCATCGTGACCGGCATCTCGCGCCATGACGATATCGGGGATTTCCTGATCGGCACGACCGTGGAGCGCATGATACGCCATGCTCATGCGCCGGTGCTTATCGTGAAGGAAAAGACCCAGCACCACTATCGCCGGGTCTTGGTCGCAACCGATTTCTCCGGCTGCTCGGCCCAGGCGCTTCGCACGGCCATGGCCGCATTCCCCGCTGCCGAGATCACTCTCGTTCACGCCTATCACGTGCCGCTGGAGGCACTTCGGGGCCGGGAAGGGCCGGCAGCTGCGCTGCAGGCCAGGATAGCCTATGATCTGGATGCCTTTCTGGACAGGACCGATCTGCCCGCCGACGCACGCGACAGGCTGGATATCAATGTCGACTATGGCGAGGTTTGCGAGGTTGTCCGCAATCATGTGAAGCTGAGCGAAACCGACCTGGCCGTGATCGGAACGCACGGTCGATCGGCCCTGACGGTGGCGGTGCTCGGCAGCACGGCGCGGGCGCTGCTCAGCCGTCTCGATTGCGATGTCCTGCTCGTGCGCCAGCAGCCGCAGGCGGATGCTGCCGTCTGATCCGGATCGTCATCCTTGCCTGCCTGGGCTTCGTCGCGGCGTCGATGCTCGCGACTTGGGTCTACGGCCTGTTCGCCAGTCGCGCGCAGGGGGAGCCTTCCTACGCACTGTCGATCGAACGCGGCCGGACGCCGCTCGATCAGCGTATCGGCGCCACGACGGATGCGCACCCCGGTGAGAGCGGCCTGCTTTTGCTGGACGAGAATCTCGACGCCTTCGCGGCACGTGGATTGTCGGCGCGCAAGGTCGAGCGCTCGCTCGATCTGATGTATTACATCTGGCACGACGATCTGACCGGCCGCCTTCTTCTGGCCGAGGCCCTGTCCGCGGCCGATCGCGGCGTCAGGGTGCGGATCCTGATCGACGACATCGGCACCAGCCATACATCTGATGCGATGATCGCCATGGCGCATCATCCGCATATCGAGATCCGTATCTTCAACCCGACCCGGGCGCGGCAGGGCGGCTTGCGGCGCGGCATCGAAATGATGCTGCGCGCCTTCAGCGTGACCCGGCGCATGCACAACAAGGCCTGGATCGCTGATGGCCGCGTTGCCATCCTTGGCGGGCGCAATATCGGCGACGCCTATTTCGATGCCGCGACGCAAACCAATTTCCGCGACATGGACGTGCTGGTGATGGGGCCAGCCGTCGCCCAGACGGAGAAGATCTTCGACGATTACTGGAACAGCGGCCTGGCGTTGCCGGTCGATAGGCTTTCGCCCTTGAAAGATCCTGGCGCGGCGCTGACGCGGATCGCCGCCGAATTGAGCAACGCTGCCAATGAGGCTGCCGCGCGCCCCTATCTGGAGCGCATCGCCAAACGGCTCTCGCTTCTCGATCCCGAGACCACGCGGCCCGACTGGACTCGCGCCGCCCGCGTGATCGCCGATCCGCCGCGCAAGGTGCTGGGCAAGGAGGGCAAGAACTGGCTGATGCACGACCTGCTGCCGGTCTTCGATGCGGCGCGGGAAAGGCTTGAAATCACTTCGCCCTATTTCATCCCCGGCGAGGAAGGCACGGCGGCGCTCGCCGCGATTGCGGCAAAGGGGGTTTCGGTCTCGGTCCTGACCAATTCTCTTGCGGCAACCGATGTCGCCGCGGTCCATGGCGGTTATGCGCGCTACCGTGTTCCGCTGCTCGAGGCAGGGATCAAGCTCTGGGAATTGCGCCCCGAGCATCAGGAGCGGGACTTTTCCCTGCGAGGATCGAGCCGGGCAAGCCTGCACACCAAGGCTTTCACTGCCGACGGGCATATGGGGTTCATCGGCTCGATGAACCTGGATCCTCGTTCGGCTTCCCTCAACACGGAAATGGGCGTCCTCTTCGAGTCCGAGGCCCTGGCCCGGAAGATGGCTGCCATCTGGCAGCGCGATACCGCGCCCTCCCGCAGCTATGAGGTCTGTCTGACGTCGGATGGCGACGTGGCATGGGCCGGGAGCCGGAACGGCGTGCCCGTCCGATACGACCGGGAACCGGAAGCCTCGTTCTGGCGCAGACTAACCGCACAGGCCATTGGCCTTCTGCCGCTGGAATCGCAGCTTTGACCCAAGCAGGCTTTCGGCGCCGTCTTCAATTTTGCGTGTTGCCGACGAATGGACCGTCTGCGACGGGGACCTGTTTCCTTGAGATCATGCGCTTGAGCGCGGATCGTTGTCGGAGCGCAGAAATCTGCTCCAGTCGATCTGGGCGAGCGCAGCAAGCAGGATGATCATGCCGATCTGCATCGCGATGCCCCACGGACTGGTGAGGCGCTCGGTAAAGACGTCACCCAGGCTCGATTTGCGGATCACGCCTGCTGTCGCGGCATAGATCGAATAGGAGACGAGACGCCCGACGAAAAACGCTGCTGTGAACTTCCCCAGCCTGATACCCGCAAGGCCGGCCGCTTCGAACAGTTGCGCCGAGGGAAGCGGAGAGAGCGCGAACAACGCGAGCCCGAAAATCGCGCTTTTCGGTCGGTCCTCGACGACTTTTTTCGCTGCTTCGAGGTTGCGCTTTTGTTTCGCGGGCAAATAGTCCTTGAGAAATCGAAAGCCCCAGGCAAGCAGCAAACGTCCAAGAGCGGCCGCGAGCGCGCCAATGAACACGATCAAGGCGACAGGCAGATCGGTCGTCAGGCCATAGAGAACGATGATCGACCATGTCGGGGGACCGAACGCGGGCAACAGGTTGATACCAAGGACGATCAGGAAGAGAATCAGGCACGCGGTCATTTCGCCTTCGGCGTTATCGCATTTGCGCAGGGTCAGCGAGCCGGATGGGAGAGGTGTCTTTCAGCCTGTCAATCCATGCGTCTACTTCTCGACGCGCGTCCAGATCTGCGACCGGCACCCGATGCGCCCGACGAGGCAGCCGTTCGCCTCGAGCCTGTTGCTGTCGAGTACCGTGACGCGCCCGGTGAAGGTCCGGCCGATATCGGGCACGAAAACGCGGCCGCGCCACACGCCGGGCTGCTCCTGCTCGAAATCACGAAACAGCTGTGCGCCCACCAGAGGATCCGGGCTGCCCTTGCGCGCATCGGCTTTCGCCTTGTCGTTAGCCCAGACGACGACACCGCACATCCTGTCGTCGCACGGTTGCGCGCGGATATGCACACTGTTTGCAGGGTTGCGCCAGATAGTCCCGGAAATGCTCGATGCCGGAGCATTTCCGACCGTTGCCGCCAGGATGAGCAAGACCGAAAGCGGTTTGTATCCTCCGATCATCCTGGCGTTTCCTTTGTTGTTCGGGGCAGGGCACCCTTGCCGCACTAAGTCTATAGCTTACCGATGCGGCGCAGACCCATGGCGAGGATGATGAGGAAGGTTCCTCGCAGCAGGAAGCTCAGGCCGACCGCCAATGCCAGGAAGGCAAGTCCGGTCGCGGGATCGCTGAACAGGAGGAGACCGCCCAGAACAGTGTCGAGAACGCCGAGTAGCAGGCGCCAGCCCCGGTCATGCGCAGACTGGAATGCGCCGACGATTTCGAAAACGCCGATGATGAGCAACCAGGCGCCGATCAGCGCGACGAGCGTCAAGGCCCCGGCGAAGGGATTGAAGAAAGTGATGGCGGCCGCGACGAGGCTCAGCACGCCGAGGAGGATCTCGATCCAGCGTGCGCGCCGGGAGAGCGAGGACAACCCGGCCGCGATAGCCAGTATTCCGTATATGAGGAGCGCCACGGCAAGGAAAACACCTGTCGCGAAGCCCGTCGCGATTGGGTTGAGGAGCGCAAAAACGCCGATCAGGATCACGAGCAGCCCATAAGCCAGGACCCAGCCCCAACTGGTCTCCAATGCCGGGTCGGCCATACCATAGGGGCTGGAATAGCGCCTCGATTGTGACGGCATGTGAAGGGCTCCTTCTTGGTGACTCGGAACTTTTGCTGTGAGCGTGTCGACTATTGCCAGAGTGCAACCTCAAGTCGAGCAGGAAGCGCTGATGTCGCAGGAGGCGTCGCTCAAGTGCGTGATGTGCATGAAGGCGGGTTTCAACGCACCAGTGCCACGCCCAGACGAAAACGGGTCGTATGGCGATCATAGTCGAGCAGATTCTCGCCATAGCCGATGAAGCTCTGGCCGAAGAGATAGAAGTCGGGTCCCCCGCCCAATAGCCGCGAGAGCGGATAGGAAAAATCGGCGGCGAGTGCGCCTTTGCCGCTGGAGACGCTGAACCGCGTGGATGTCGTAAGGCGTAGGCCGTCATCTTTCCCGACTTCCAGGAAGAGCGAGCTATTGCCTCTGTAGCGGCGGATATCGGGATTGTCGGATTTGTCGCCGACAAGGAGGGAGAAGCGCGGAGCTACCGACAGGCGATAGCCGCCGCCGAGCGGGAAGGCGGCCATCGGCGCCACATAGAGCGTGTTGAGGCTGCGGGAATCGAGACCGGAGCGACCGTTGGATTCATGGCGAAAGCCGCCCTGTGCGCTCAGCGAGATGCCGCGTGTCAACGTAGCTGAAGGGGTCAGGTAGAAGAGTTCCGGCTGATAGTCGATGTTACGAAACGGCGAGGAATCCGCGCCAAGATCCCAGAACATGCGCTGGGTATAGGCAAAATGCAGTCCGTCGCGCCAGGAAAGTGGCAAGCCCTGGGCGCGTCTCGTTCCGAAAATCTGATATTTGAAGCTGATCTGGATGCGTGCGGCGCTGTCGGTGCCCGGACCATAGACAGCATAGATCGGTTCATAGGCCGACAGGTTGGCGAAAAAGGCGTTGCCCGCCGACCGGTCCGAGGGAGGCGGCACAGCCTTGTTTTCCAACCCCGGCGCGTTGGGAGGCCCGGATTGCGCGGAGGTGTTCGTGGCTATTTGCGCCCCTCGGTCCGCGGGCCGCAATGCCAGCGTGATCTGCCGCGTGCCCCATGCGGGAACGGAGATCGCGGCGCCTTCCAGCGACAGATTGGTCCTCCGCGCAAGCCGGTAGGTCGCGCGCGTGAAACCGCCAGGTGGAATGATCGGGTTTGGAGGCGTCGTCGCCATGCGCTCCAGCCAGGCGGTGCGAGAGACGCCGCTCTGCTCCACCTGCGCTTCGATGCGGTCCGGAAGGGCCATGCCCTGCGGATCGCCGCTGTCATTGAGCAGGCGCAGATCGACTAGGACAGCGCCGGTTTCGTCCTCCTGCCCGGCATCGCTGATCAGGATTTCGACGGGCGATGCGGCATGAGCCGCGGCAGGGACGGCAAGCGCGATGGTGGCAAGGCTTATCGCGCGCCTCATGATGGATTCTCCCCCAGCACGTGCAAGGTGTGGAGCGCGATCATCCGTTCCTCGTCGGTGGGAATGACGCGCACCGCGACATGGCTGCCGGGCGTGCTGACAAGCGGGGCGCCGGCAGCGTTCGCCTGTTCGTCGAGTTCCACGCCCAGCCATGCGAGGCGTGCGCAGATACGCTGGCGCATCGCGGCGTCGTTCTCTCCGATCCCGGCGGTGAAGACGATGCCGTCCAGCCCGCCCATCGACGAGGCGAGCGCGGCCGTCTCGCGCGCGGCGCGCCAGGCGAACAGCGCCATGGCTTCTTCCGCTTCCGGCGCATCGCTGGCCGCGAGCGCCCGCATGTCGCTCGACAGGCCGGACACGCCGAGCAGGCCGGACTGCCGGTAAAGCATGTCCTCCACATCGGCCGCGCTCATGCCCATGCGGAGCTGAAAGTGCAGGATCACGCCGGGATCGATAGTGCCGCAGCGCGTGCCCATCACCAGGCCGTCGAGCGCAGTGAAGCCCATGGTCGTATCGACGCTCCTGCAGTCCCGCATGGCGCAGAGGCTGGCCCCGTTGCCCAGGTGCGCCGCGACCACGCGGCCCGCGGCCAGCGCCGGGTCGATCTCCGCGAGACGCATTGCGACATATTCATAGGACAGGCCGTGAAAGCCGTAGCGGCGGATGCCCTGATCGTGGAACTTGCGCGGGATGGCCAGGCGCGAGGCGACGTCCGGCTTGTCGTGGTGGAAGGCCGTATCGAAGCAGGCGACCTGCGGCAGGTCGGGTTTCAGCTTCGCGATCGCGCGGATCGCCGCGAGGTTGTGCGGCTGATGCAGCGGGGCGAGGGGGCACAGCGTTTCCAGCCTGTCCAGCAGGTCGGCATCGACCAGGCGGGGCGTGACGAAGTCCAGGCCGCCATGCACCACGCGATGGCCGATGGCGATCACGTCCCGCCCTTCCAGCGGATGGTCTCCTGCCCAGGCGAAGAGGTCCATAAGCAGGTCGGCATGGCTGAGCGCGGCGCCGTCCGGCCAGTCCCGCTCGATGAGCGTTTCCCCCGTCGCGGAGCGGGCCCGCAGGCTGGGCGCGATGCCGATCTTCTCGATCTTGCCGCCTGCCGAGAGCGTCAGCCCGTCCCGGCCATCGAGCGTGAACAGCGAGAACTTGATGCTGGACGAACCGGAGTTGATGGCGACGACGGCTTTCATGCGCTCGCCGCTCCCGGCAGGCCGGGCGCGGCCTTGGTGGCGGCGCGCGCCATCAGCACCGCGACCGCGCAGGAGGCGAGGCGGGTGCGCAGGCTGTCGGCCCGGCTGGTGAGGATGATCGGCACGCGCGCGCCCATCACGATGCCCGCCGCGTCCGCGCCGCCCAGGAACGTCAACTGCTTGGCCAGCATATTGCCCGCTTCCAGGTTGGGCACGACGAGGATTTCGGCCTTGCCCGCCACCAGCGAGACGATGCCTTTCTCCTTGGCGGCGGCTTCGCTGATCGCGTTGTCGAAAGCCAGGGGCCCGTCCAGAATGCCGCCCGTGATCTGCCCGCGATCCGCCATCTTGCACAGGGCGGCAGCGTCCAGCGTGGATTGCATCGCGGGATTGACCGTCTCCACGGCGGAAAGGATCGCCACTTTCGGCTTCTCGATGCCGATGACATGGGCAAGGTCGATGGCGTTGCGGATGATGTCCGCCTTTTCATCGAGCGTCGGGGCGATGTTGATCGCGGCATCCGTGATGATGAGCGGCGTCGGATGGCCCGGCACGTCCATGATATAGGCATGGCTGATCCGCCGTTCGGTCCGCAGGCCCGTGGCGGAGCGCACGATGGCGCCCATCAGTTCGTCGGTATGGAGCGAGCCTTTCATCAACAGCTTCGCTTCGCCGCCGCGCACCAGGTCCACGGCCTTTGCCGCCGCTTCGTGGCTATGGGCGGCGGATACGATGCGGAAAGGCGAAATGTCCTTGCCGGCGTCTTCGGCCGCCTTGCGGATCTTCGCTTCCGGCCCGACCAGGATCGGCATGATGAGATTGGCTTCGGCGGCTTCAATCGCGGCCAGCATGGCGGCCGCGCTGCAGGGATGAGCCACCGCCGTCGGTTCCGGCACGCCATTGGCGGTCATCTCGATCAGCTTGCGGTAGCCGTCATGGTCGCGCAGGCTGACCTCCGGCAGCGCCGCACGGGGGCGGCGGACCTTCTCGGCCGGCGCCTTGACTTCGGCCTGGCCGCTGATGACTTCCTCGCCGTCCTGGTTGACGCAGCGGCAATCGAACAGGATATCATGGTGCGCGCGTTTTTCCGCCACCGTCACCGACGCCGTGATCGTGTCGCCAAGGCCTACCGGCCGCGTGAACTGCAGCGACTGGCTGAGATAGATCGCGCCGGGGCCGGGCAGTTCGGTGCCCAGCACGGCGGAGATGAGACCGCCGCCCCATAGTCCGTGCGCGATGACGCGGCGGAACATGTCGGTCGCGGCATAGTCGGCGTCCATATGCGCCGGGTTCACGTCGCCGGACACGAGCGCGAAAAGCTGGATGTCCTCTTCGGTCAGCGTGCGCGAGATACTGGCGGTATCGCCCACTTTTATCTCGTCGAAGGTGCGGTTCTCGATCATGGTTCCGTCAGTCATTGCTCAATGCTCCAGCACATAATGGCCGGGAGCATCGGCGATCGCCGCATAGCCCTTGTCCGCTGCGCCCATGGGCGGCGGCGCACCAGGTTCTCCCGAACGCGCGGCCAGCCATTCTCCCCACGCCGTCCACCATGAGCCTTGCTTTTGCTCGGCGCGGCTTGCCCATTCTTCGGGATCGTAGGAGGTGCCGTCGACCTCGCGGGTCAACACGCGGTAGCGGCGGCCCTTGTGGCCCGGTTCCGAAACGATGCCGGCATTGTGCCCGCCGCTGGTCAGGACGAAAGTGATCTCGGCCCCGGTCAGCAGGTGGATCTTGTGGACGGAATGCCACGGCGCGACATGATCGCGCTCGGTTCCGACCACGAACAGCGGTTTGCGGATGGAGGCAAGGTTGATGGTTCGCCCATCCACCCGGTATTTTCCTTCGGCCAGGTCGTCGTCGAGGAACAGGCGGCGCAGATACTGGCTGTGCATGGCATAGGGCATCCGTGTGCCGTCGGCGTTCCAGGCCATGAGGTCGTTCATCGGTTCGCGCTCGCCCATCAGGTAGGTGGCGAGCACACGCGACCAGACCAGGTCGTTGGAACGCAAGACCTGGAAGGCGCCGCCCATCTGGCTGCTGTCCAGATAGCCCCGGCTCCACATCATGTTCTCCAGCAGGTTGAGCTGGCCTTCGTCGATAAACAGGCCCAATTCCCCCGGCTCGCTGAATTCCGTCTGTGCGGCCAGCAGTGTGACGCTGGCGAGCCTGTCATCTCCGTCGCGCGCCATGGCCGCGGCCGCGATGGAAAGCAGCGTGCCGCCAAGGCAATAGCCCATGGCATGGATGCCCGTCGCGCCGGTGATCGCCGTCACCGCATCGAGCGCCGCCATCGGTCCGAGGTGCCGGTAGGCGTCCATGTCGAGGTCACGGTCGGCACTGCCGGGATTGTGCCACGAAATCATGAACACGGTGAAGCCTTGCGCCGTCAGCCAGCGGACCAGCGAGTTCTCGGGCGACAGGTCGAGAATATAGTATTTCATGATCCACGCGGGCACGATCAGGATTGGCTCGGGCCGCACGGTGTCCGTGGTCGGTTCATACTGGATCAGTTCGATCAGCTTGTTGCGGTAGACGACCTTGCCTTTGGCAGTGGCGACGTTTTCGCCCACGCGAAAGGCTTCGGCGCCGACCGGCGGCAGGCCGCGCGCCATGTGCTGCATGTCCTCGACCAGGTGCCGGAAGCCGTCGACCAGGCATTGGCCACCTGTTTCCGCGATCTTGTGTTGGAGAACGGGATTGGTGGCGAGAAAGTTGGTCGGCGCGAGCATGTCCAGCATCTGCCGTGCGGCGAATTCCACCATGTCTTCATGATGTTTCGAGACACCGCCAATGCCTGTCGTCGCGGCGTGCCACCATTGCTGGTTGAGCAGGAAGGCCTGAGCGACGAGATTGAAAGGTAATTCTTTCCAGGCGGGATCGGCGAAGCGCCGGTCCTGCGGCAATGGTTCGATGGCCGGTTCGGCCTCGCTGTCTTCCATGCGGCGCTGCAGATAGTCGAAAAGCCGGGCATGCTTGCGGATGGCCTTGGCGCCAAGCTGCATTTGTTTGCCCGGCGACGTGGCGAGATGAATCCCCCAATCGGCCATGGCAAGCAGGAGCGTGGCCGGCGAAAGGCCGAAAGTCGTCTGCGCGATGGCCGCCGATGCCGTGCGGTCGAGCGTTTCGCTGATTCCGTCCAGCGGATCGTCGGAAGGCGGAGGGGACGTGGCCATGACTATATACTCCGAGTTCCGCTGGAAGGTGCCTCGTCTCTCCGACAGGATTCCACAGCAGATGTTTGGGCCGCCCCTCCCGGTTCTTCTTATGCCGAACGGTACTGCATAGGTAAGATAGAATGCAAGCCGCACGGAGCTTGGTTGCGACCGGACGGCTGTCTGACGGCCAGTCGCAACCGCGGGCGCGGGGATATTCGGCCATGGCCTGCTGGAGAAAAAGGAGCCTCAATCATTGAGCGTAAAGCCACTAGGTATAGTTCACGATGGCGATGCATTGCCTGGAGATACAGTGTACGGCGGTCGTCATCCCGGGCAATTTTGCGGGAAATTGAAGGAGAATGGATGATCCGCGAGATCGCCATGATGGCAGCGGTTGCGCTGGTGCTGGCCGGCCGGGATGGAGACGCGTACTGACCCGGCTTTTGAGGGACCTTGGCGGAAATCTCGGGCATGATGCCCAACTCGTATCGCCGGCCGCGCGTTCGGAGAGCGAGCCGCTTGCGCCCGCGTCAATCGGACCGGTCGCAGTCGAGCGCGCGCCGACGGTTCTTTCGATCGCCGGGATCGAGAAGTCCTTTGGCAAGCGGAAGGTGCTTGACGATGTCGCGCTCGAAGTGCGGGCAGGCGAAATCGTGGGGCTTCTGGGGCCAAACGGGGCCGGCAAGACGCTCTGCTTCTATGCGATTGCCGGCCTGATGAGCGTGGATGCCGGCAGGATCGAGATTGGCGGTCAGGATGTCACCGCGCTTCCCATGGATCGAAGAGCGAAGCTGGGCCTCGGCTATCTTCCCCAGGAAGGATCGATCTTCCGCGGCATGACGGCTGCGGAGAATATCGCGGCCGTGCTCGAACTGCATATCGCCGATCGCGATGTAGCTGCCGCGCGGCTCGATGAACTTCTTGCCGAGTTCAATATCGCCCACATTCGCGACGTTCCCGCACAGCGGTTGTCCGGCGGGGAACGCAGGCGCTGCGAGATCGCCAGGGCCATGGCGGCAGCGCCCTCGGTCATCCTGCTCGATGAACCGTTCGCGGGCATCGATCCCATGTCGATCGCCGACGTCAAGGCGATGGTGCGAAAGCTCAAGCGAGAAGGCGTGGCGATCCTTCTGACCGACCACAATGTGCATGAGATGCTCGAACTGGTCGAGCGGGCCTATATCATCGATCAGGGCAGGATGCTGTTCGAGGGCGGCCCAGAAGCGGTACTCGACAACCCCGAAGTCCGGCATCGCTATCTTGGCGAGGGCTTCAGGATGTGAGGCGGTTACCGCGCCCTTCGTTCAGGAACGGAATGGCCTTTGCCATGAGGTCGAGCGCTCGCTCGATATAGGCAGCCTTTGTCCGGGTGGTGTTGTGCAGATCATGGCGCTGCAGGATGCGCTGGCGCGGCACGGTGACCAGCGCGTCGAAGAGAAAAGCAGCGAGGAACGGAAGATCGCCTGCTTCCTCGCTGTTCGGTTCGCTCGCCTCGGCAAGGATCGTCTGCATCAGATCGATGCCGAACTGGGTGCCGATCGCGGGCTGTGCCCGCATCATGCCCGGATTGTGGTTTGCCAGCCAGATGATGAGCGCTTCGATGCCCACGACATCGCCTTGAAGCGACAGGTCGAGCATCCTGCGAGCGATATAGGCGATTTTTTTGCGGGTGCTTCCTCGAGGGACCGATGCCGCGATCGGATCGAGATAGCGGGCAAGGCCGTGTTCCATGGCGGCGACGAGCAGGGCGAGCTTTGAGCCGAAGCGGGAATAGAGCGTTCGCTTCGATGTCTGTGCGGCGGCGGCGATAGCTTCCATACTCGTACCCTCGACGCCGCCGGCGATGAATTGGGCAAGCGCCGTCTCGAGGATATGATGTCCAAGCCGGGCTGCGACCTCCTGTGGCGGCCTTCCTCCCCTGGGATCGCGGGCAGGCAGACGCGAGCCGGTTCCCGATGCGGCGCCGTCATCTTTCATGAATCGCTCGCGGCCCATCGCTGCTTCATTCCAGCTTTCGCGCTTGATCAGCAAGTGATACCGGGCAATATCAAAACCACTAAGTGTAGATACTAATAGTCCGGAGAGGTGCTTGCCCATAGGCGTACCGCCTGTTTGAACCAGAATGGAACCGGACTAGATGGCTCGCCGCGCTCATATTACTGGCCGTTTATGCGGGTTCCGGGCCGTCATGGCGGCGATGATCGTGCCATCTTTCCTGTCCGGCTGTTCCTTCGCGCCGCCCAATGTCCGGCCGGCCCAGCCGGTGCCGCAGGACTATCCCGCGCCAGCCGCGCTGGGCGCGTCCATCGCGCGGATCGGTTGGCATGATTTCTTCCGGGAAGAGCATCTGCGTGCGCTGATCGCGGCCGCGCTGGAGAACAACCGCGATATCCGTATCGCCGCGGCCCGCGTCGATCAGGCGCGCGCGGCCTGGCGTATCGAGGGATCGGCGCTCTATCCCGAACTCAACGCCGTCGGCACCGGCACGCGGGGTCGTTCCATCATCAGCCTGCCGGGCGCAGGCACGCAGAGCTATGACATCAAGCAGGTCACCGCGCAGGTGAGCGCGAGCTGGGAAATCGATTTCTGGGGCCGTCTGCGCAACCTGAACGACGCCGCGCGCAATCGTTATCTGGCGACGGAAGAGGCGAAGCGCGCCGTTGCCACCGGCCTGATCGCGCAGGTCGCCAATGGCTATCTGCTGGAGCGCGAATATGAGGAACGCCTCGCGCTTGCCCGGCGGACGATCGTCACGCGCGAGGACTCGCTGCGGATCATGCGTCGCCGCTATGAAGTTGGTTCAGGTTCCAAACTGGAAATGACCCAGGCGCAGTTGCTGCTGGCGCAGGCGCAGGATGCGCTGCAAGCGCTTGAGCAGGACCGCGACGTGAACCGCAACGCGCTGGCGCTGCTGGTCGGGCGGCCCGTGGAGATCGTGCCTGGGCCCCTCGGTCTTGCCGAAACCGGACCGGATATCGCCCTTCCGCCGGGCTTGCCCTCCGACCTTCTGGTCAACCGGCCTGATATCGTGGCGGCGGAATATCAATTGCGGGCGGCCAACGCCGATATCGGCGCGGCGCGGGCGGCGTTCTTTCCCAATATCAGCCTGACGGGTGCCTTCGGCACGGCGAGTTCCGATCTCGACGGGCTGTTCGGCGACGGGAGCCGCGCGTGGAGCTTCACCCCGACGATCGCCCTGCCGCTGTTCAATGCGGGCCGCCTTTCCGGCAACCTCGATCTGGCGAAAGCGCGGCAGGTCGAAGCCGTGGCCAGCTATGAAAAGACCGTGCAGGGCGCGTTTCGTGATGTTTCCGACGCGCTGGTCCGGCGCCGGCAACTGGCGTTGCGGATCGACACCGCGCGCAGCTCGCTGGACGCCTTGCGCGAACGGGCTCGGCTGGCCGGGTTGCGGTTCGACAACGGGCGTTCGGCCTATCTGGAAGTGCTGGACGCGCAACGCGACCTTTTCGACACCGAACAGGCGCTGATCCAGTTGCGCCGCGCTCATCTGGCGAGCGGCATAGCCCTCTACGCGGCGCTTGGCGGGGGTCCCGCCGAAGTCGTCCACGACAGCAACGATCAAGGCGGAGAACACAGGTGATGACGGCGTCCCGGAAGACATGGCTCATCAGGGGCGGCATCGCGGCGGCGCTCGTCGTTGTAGCTCTGCTCCTTTGGCAGGTGCTCAAGCCCGGCGATTTGCCCGAAGGCATCGTCGGCGGTAACGGCCGGATCGAAGCGGTTGAAATCGACGTTTCCGCCAAATCGCCCGGCCGCATCCGCGAAATCCTGGTCGACGAAGGCGCGTTCGTGCAGGCGGGGCAAGTCGTCGCCCATATGGATACGGACGTGCTGAGTGCCCAGAGGGCCGAAGCCGAAGCGCAACTGGCGCAGGCGCTGAACGGCATCCAGATCGCGACCAGCCAGGTCGCGCAGCAGCAGAGCAACCGGGCGGCGGCTCTCGCCGGCGTCCGCCAGCGTGAGGCGGAGCTGAACGCGGCGCGCAAGCGGCTGGCGCGATCGGAAACGCTGGCGCGAGAAGGTGCGACCGCCGTGCAGGAACGGGATGACGATCAGGCCCGCGTCGAAGGCGCGGCGGCGGCAGTGGAGGCCGCTCGCGCCCAACTCGCGGCCGTCGACGCGGCGATCACGACGGCGCGCAACCAGGTGATCGGCGCGCGTTCGCAGGTCGATGCCGTGCGCGCCACCATCCAGCGGATCGAGGCCGATATCCGCGACAGCGACCTCAAGGCGCCGACGGCCGGCCGCGTGCAATATCGCGTCGCCCAGCCGGGCGAAGTCGTGGGTGGCGGCGGGCGCGTGCTCAACCTGGTCAATCTGGGCGACGTCTACATGACCTTCTTCCTGCCGGAAACGGTCGCGGGCAAGGTGGCGCTGGGCAGCGATGTACGCATCGTGCTCGATGCGCTTCCGGATCGTGCGATCCCTGCGAAAGTCAGCTTCGTTGCCGATGTGGCCCAGTTCACGCCCAAGACGGTGGAGACGCAAAGCGAGCGCCAGAAACTGATGTTCCGCGTGAAGGCGCAGATCGATCGCAAGTTGCTCGATCGCTATATCACCCAGGTCAAGACCGGCCTTCCGGGCATGGCCTATGTGCGGATCGATCCGAAATCCGAATGGCCCGCGAAACTGACCGTCAACGTGCCGCAATGACGGAAGCTGTCGCCCGCGTTTCGGGCGTGAGCCTGCATTACGGCAAGGTGCTGGCGCTCGATGATGTGAATCTTGAAATCCCCGCCGGGCGCATGGTGGCGATGATCGGCCCGGACGGCGTCGGCAAGTCCAGCCTGTTTTCCCTGATCGCGGGCGCGCGAGCCATCCAGGAGGGCCGGGTCGAGGTGCTGGGCGGCGACATGGCCGAGGCCCGCCACCGCAACGCCGTGTGTCCGCGCATCGCCTATATGCCGCAGGGGCTGGGCAAGAACCTCTATCCTACGCTCTCCATCGACGAAAATCTCGAATTCTTCGGGCGGTTGTTCGGGCAGGACGCGGCCGAACGCGAGCGCCGCATTGCCGACCTCACCGAAAGCACGGGCCTCGCGCCGTTCCGCAAGCGCCCGGCGGGCAAGCTTTCGGGCGGCATGAAGCAGAAGCTCGGCTTGTGCTGCGCGCTCATCCACGATCCCGATTTCCTGCTGCTGGATGAGCCGACAACCGGCGTCGATCCCATGTCGCGCGCGCAATTCTGGGATCTGATCGACCGCATCCGCGCGAACCGCCCGCACATGAGCGTGCTGGTCGCCACGGCCTATATGGAAGAGGCCGAACGCTTCGACTGGCTGATCGCGATGGACGCGGGAAAGGTGCTGGCCACCGGCACCGCAGCCGACTTCTATGCACGCACCGGCGAACAGTCGCTGGAACAGGCGTTTATCTCGATGCTTCCCGAGGAGCGCCGCCGCGGGCACAAGCCGGTGGAAATTCCGCCGCGCAGCGACGGCGGCGAGGCCGAGATCGCCATCGAGGCGCAGGGGCTCACCATGCGTTTCGGCGATTTCACGGCAGTCGATCATGTCGATTTTCGCATCGAGCGCGGCGAGATCTTTGGATTCCTCGGCTCCAACGGCTGCGGCAAGTCAACCACCATGAAGATGCTGACCGGCCTGCTGAAAGCCAGCGAAGGCCAGGCCTGGCTGTTCGGCCGCGAGGTCGAGAATGACGACATGGCGACGCGCCGGCGCGTCGGCTATATGAGCCAGGCCTTCTCGCTCTACTCGGAACTGACGGTCCGGCAGAACCTCGAGCTGCATGCCCAGCTCTTCCATGTTCCCGCCGAAGACGTGCCGGCCCGCGTGAGGGAAATGGCGCAGCGGTTCGGCCTGGATGGCATCATGGATGCGTTGCCCGGCGCCTTGCCGCTGGGCCAGCGCCAGCGGCTCAGCCTAGCCGTCGCCATGATCCACAAGCCGGAAATGCTGATCCTCGATGAACCGACGTCCGGCGTCGATCCGATCGCGCGGGACCAGTTCTGGCAGATGATGATCGACCTGTCCCGGCGCGACAAGGTGACGATCTTCATTTCCACGCACTTCATGAACGAAGCGGAGCGGTGCGACCGCATATCGCTGATGCATGCGGGCAAGGTGCTGGTCAGCGACACTCCCGCCGCCATTGTCGAGAACCGCGGCGCGGCGGACCTGGAAGAAGCGTTCATCGCCTATCTTCAGGATGCGAGCGGCGAGACGCCGACAGAAAAGAGGGACGATCCGGTTCCTGCGGGCGCGCCTGCCGCGGCCGATCAGGACATTTCGGCTGCACCGGCCCGCTCCCCATGGTTCATGCGGCGCCGGATGATGAGCTATGCCCGGCGCGAAGGGCTGGAATTGCGCCGTGATCCCATCCGCGCCACTCTGGCTCTGCTCGGCAGCGTCATCCTGATGTTCATCATGGGCTATGGCATCAGCATGGACGTGGAGGACTTGCCGTTCGCCGTGCTGGACCGCGACGGCACGACCACCAGCGAGAACTACGTCCTCAACCTGGCCGGATCGCGCTATTTCATCGAACGGCCGCCGATCACCGACTATAGCCAGTTGGACCGGCGGATGCGCTCGGGCGAACTGAGCGTGGCCCTGGAGATTCCGCCCAATTTCGCGCGCGACCTGCGCCGGGGCGTGCCGGTGCAGATCGGTGTATGGGTCGATGGCGCCATGCCGCAGCGGGCTGAGACCGTGCAAGGCTATGTCCAGGCCCTGCATGCCCACTGGCTCAGTGAAATGGCCGTGCAGGAAACAGGTGCGCGGCCATCGATGGGTCTCGTCAATATCGAGCTGCGCTATCGTTACAATCCGGACGTGAAAAGCCTTGTGGCCATCGCGCCGGCCGTGATTCCGATGATGCTGCTCTTGTTCCCGGCGATGCTGACGGCTTTGAGCGTGGTGCGGGAAAAGGAGCTGGGATCCATCGTCAATTTCTACGTGACGCCGATCAGCAAGGTGGAATTCCTGCTGGGCAAGCAGCTTCCCTATGTCGCGCTCGCCATGCTGAACTATGTCCTGCTGGTGTTCCTCGCCGTCACGATGTTCGGCGTGCCGTTGACGGGCAGTTTCCTCGCGATGACGCTGGGCGCTCTCTTCTATACGCTGTCGGCGACGGCCATCGGCCTGCTGTTCTCCATCTTCATGCGCAGCCAGATTGCCGCGATGTTCGCCACCGCCATCGGCACGATCCTGCCCGCCGTGCAGTTTTCCGGCCTGATCAACCCGGTGTCCTCGCTCGAGGGGGCGGGCGCGGTGATCGGATCGATATATCCCGCGACCTGGTTCGTCACCATCTGCCGCGGCGTCTTTTCCAAGGGGCTGGGGTTCGCCGACCTCTGGCCCGACCTTCTCGTGCTGTTCGCGACGTTTCCCGTCATCCTGGCGCTGTGTGTCGCGTTGCTGCGCAAGCAGGAGAGCTGATATGCGCCACGCGGCCAACATCTACCGGCTCGGCATCAAGGAACTGCGCAGCCTGTGGCGCGATCCGATGATGCTGTTCCTGATCCTCTATTCGTTCTCGGTGGGGATCTACGTCGCGGCAACCGCCATGCCGGAAACGCTGCACAAGGCGCCTATCGCGATCGTCGATGAAGACCAGTCGCAGCTTTCCAGCCGGATAACCGGCGCCTTTTATCCGCCGCACTTCACGCCCCCTTCGATCGTGGGACTGAACGAAGTGGACAAGGGGCTGGATGCCGGGCGCTATACGTTCGCTCTCGACATCCCGCCCGATTTTCAGCGAGACGTACTTGCGGGACGCCAACCCGGCTTGCAGCTCAACGTTGACGCTACGCGGATGAGCCAGGCTTTCACGGGCGGCGGCTACATCCAGCAGATCGTGCAGGGCGAAGTTGCCGAATTCATGAAAGGCACGCGTGCGAGCACGCCGGTCCCGGTCGAGCTGGCGCTGCGCGTGCGGTTCAATCCTACGCTGGCGCAAAGCTGGTTCGGCGCGGTCATGGAAATCATCAACAGCGTCACCATGCTGTCGATCGTGCTGACGGGCGCGGCCCTGATCCGCGAGCGCGAGCACGGCACGATCGAACATTTGCTGGTGATGCCGGTGACGCCATTCGAGATCATGGCCAGCAAGGTCTGGGCCATGGGGCTCGTTGTCCTGGTCGCCTGCGCTTTCGCGCTTTTCGCGATGGTGGAAGGGGTACTGTCCGTTCCCGTCGAAGGGTCGATCGCGCTGTTCCTCGCCGGAGCGGGGCTGCACCTGTTCGCCACGACCTCCATCGGCATCTTCATGGGGACGATCGCGCGCTCCATGCCGCAGTTCGGCTTGTTGCTGATGCTGGTGCTGCTGCCGTTGCAGATGTTGTCCGGCGGTTCGACGCCGCGCGAAAGCATGCCTGAGTTCGTCCAGACGGTCATGTTGGCCGCGCCCACCACCCATTTCGTGAAGATGGCGCAGGCCATCCTTTACCGGGGCGCGGGCTTTGACGTGGTCTGGCCCCAGTTCCTGGCTATCATTGCTATCGGCGCGATCTTCTTCGCCATTGCGTTGGCGAGGTTCCGGCGAACCATCGGCACGATGGCGTGAGGAGGCAGTCGAATGTCAGAACACCAAATTGCGTGGGGCATCGTAACGATGCTTCAGACTAACGATTGCCGAACGGTTCCGCGCAGGTTTCGCAGGAGAATAATACCGGCGGCGGTGTCACGGATCCTGAGCCAGGTTTTCGAAACAGCGAATCCACGATTGCCCTAGCAGCCTCACGCGTCAGCCATAGCGCTGGCTGACGGCTGTGAATGCCCCCTATCTCCCATAGGTATCACAACGGCTTCTTCTGGCACGTTTGCCGGTGCACGGCCAACACAACCCAAGGAGGATGCCATGTATGTCAATGCCAGACTGCGTGAGACACTCTCACGCTTCAATGTCGCTTCTTCAATGGAAGCGCTGCTCGCCGCCTTAGCTGATGCCGCCACGAAAATGGGCTTCCCCTATGTCGCGATGATCCAACATGGCGGCCTCCCACGCTTGGTCGAACGGGCGCTGGTTATTACCAACTATCCGGCGGAGTTCGTGCGTTTCTACACCGAGAGCCACGCGTACGTCATCGATCCAGTCTATGAGGTGAGCCAGTTGCTGGACCGCCCGTTCAGCTGGGACGAGATTCCCGGTTATGTCGATCTCACAGGCACACAATCAGCCCTGTTCGAAGAAGCGCGGCTGCATGGTCTCGTCCACGGTGTCACCGTGCCGCTCCACATACCGAGCGAATCCCATGCGTCTTGCACTTTCGCACGCGCGGAGCCGATCATGGCTTCGCCATCGCTACTGACGACGCTCCACATCGTCGCTGCCTTCGGGTTCAAGGCGGGCCTCAGACTACATCATGCCTCGCGCGGACATGACGTACCCAGGCTCACGCGCCGCGAAGCTCAATGCACGGCATTGTGGACTTGTAACGGTTTTGTGCCGGTCACCTATCTCATTATGCCACCTTGGCTTCGAACGCGAGCGGGCTGATGCCGCCTAGATATGAATGGCGGCGACGGGTGTTGTAGAAGCCATTGATGTACTGAAAGATGGCGGCTTCTGCCTGACGCCGCGTCGGCCAGCTCTGCCGCCAGATGAGTTCCGCCTTCAGGGATTTGAAGAAGGTCTCGACGGACGCATTGTCGTAGCAATTTCCCTTGCCGCTCATTGATGGACGCAGGCCATAGGCCTGCAGCTTTTTCTGATAGTCGTAGGAGCAATATTGGCTACCGCGATCCGAATGGAAAAGGCAGCCCTCGGGAGGCTGGCGCAGGCGCACCGCCATATCCAGCGCCCTGATCGCCAGGTCTTTCTTCATCCTGTCGCTGACTGCCCAGCCTACGACGCGACGGCTATGCAGATCGAGAATGACGGCAAGGTAGAGCCAGCCTTCGGACGTCCAGATATAGGTGATGTCGCCGGCCCATTTACGGTTGGGCGCATCTGCGGCAAAATCGCCGTCCAGCCAGTTCGCTGCGACACCCAGGCGATGGTGGCTGTCAGTCGTAACCTTGTGCTTGCGCGTGCGGACTGGCTTGATCCCGTTGATCTTCATCAGCCGCCCGACCCGGCGCTCGCCAACATCGAGCCCTACCTCCTTCAACTCCATCGTCATGCGAGGACGGCCGTAGCTGCCAAGGCTCAGCCTGTACTGTTCCCGGATATGGGCCAGCACTTTCATATCTGTCCGCTCCCGCCTGCTGATCGGGCGCGAGCGCCAGGAACGATAGCCGCGTTCACTGACATCCATGACACGGCAGAGCAGTTCAACGGGCCACCGGTGCCGCCAGCTATGCACAAATGCGAACTTCACGGCCTTTGGCTCGCGAAGAACTGCGTGGCCTTTTTTAGCACTTCCCTCTCCTCCCGCAGCACACGGTTCTCAAGGCGAAGGCGTTCATTCTCACGCGCCAGATCTGCCTGCGGCGCTGAAACCAGATCACTGGGCCGATACTGCGATACCCACTTGCCCAGCGTCGACTTCCCTATCCCCAAATCCGATGCAACCCGATCGCGCGGCAACCCGCTGGTCAGCGCGATCCGTACCGCCTCTTGCTTGAACTCTTCTGTATGCTTGATCATCTCGTCGGTCTCCTGTTGCGAGCTCTAATCGCTCAGGTGACCGGCGCAAAACCGTTACAAGTCCATCCACTCGTTCGCGGTGGACATGGTGGCAAGGCCGGACGAGACGACCGCGCGATTGGCCATGACGCGCGCGGCGGTGGCGGGGCTATCCTCGAACAATACGTCGCCCACCGTGCTGCCGAGCATCACGTTGGTCAGGAATTGCTGGAGCGAGAGCGGCGTATCCATCATCATCTGGCCGAGTTCGCCGATGTTGGACCGGCAGCGCTGAAGCTGGGTCGCATTGCCGATGTCGTAGCCGGTGCGGGTGCAGACCTGCGCGACATAATTGTCGAACAGCGCGGGCTCCGAAAGGCGTGTCGAGATATGCTCCCAGGCCTCATTGCAGCTCACGGTCGTGCCGCCCTTGTCGGTAGCGGTGAACACGGTGCTGAAGGTCGCCGGTCCGGCCATTGCCGCAAAGGCGCCAGGAAGATCGGTCGCCGTGCGGAACAGCTGATCGTCGTCGACCCCATAGGCCGGTGAAACCCGCGCGACCGGATAGCATTGCCGGACATAGTCCTTGATCGTCGCATCGAGGAAGGTGTCGGTCATCGGCCCGCGCGGGGATGCGGCATTGAGGAACAGGTCGAAACTGTGCCCGCCCGCGCCAAATTCCAGCTTGGCATGCGGATCGGTGGTGTTGTCGTCGATCACCTCCGCGAGCGCGCGTTCCATCATGTTGGTCATGCCCGCGACCAGCACGATGAGGTTCGGCACATCGCCGACCGGCTGATAGGCGTTGCGGACGCGGTCATAGACATGGACCGTGCCGGTAGTCGCGACCAGGCCGACGAACAGCCCGACGCCGATCAGCATCTGGAACCCGAAGGTGACGATACCCATGCCTTGCCCGCGGATGCTCGCGAGCAGCACGCCGACCGCGATGCCCACCACCGCGACGATCAGCACCAATGTCTCGTAACGCGAGTCACCGAAGATCATCGAGACGAGGCGGAAGGCATCCACCGTCTCGGCAAAGCCGTCATAGGTGTGGAAACTCGCATCGATCGCCAGGGCGGGACTGGCCGCGAAGAGAGCGATCAGGACCGAGAGAGCGCGAACGAGGCGATGCATGACGCGGCCCTCCGTCAGCGGTTGCGGTTGGCGGCGGCGCCGGCGGCGTCGCGCGCATCGCGGTCGCGCTGGCGCACGACCCCGGCATAGTTGGCCGAGAGGTTCGCCTGGTTGAGAGCGGCCATGTAGGATTGGCGCATCTGCGCGCGCTGGCGCAGCACCTCGTCGCGCAGCCCGCTCAATTGCTCGATGCCCTTGGCGAGGATGCGAGTCTGGCAGATCCTGGCGCTGCCGGCATCGGCCGCACCGGCGGCGGTCACGCCACGTTCGGCATTGGACACGGCAAAATCTATGCTGCGCGTGAGGTCGTTGAGCATCTGGTATGCGAGCGTCAACGCGACCAGTTCGTCGGTATCGCCGATCACGCTCTCGACCAGCCCCTGGCGCACGCCCCATTCCAGAAGACGATAGACGGGGAGGGTGCGCACATTGGCGACGAACTGCCGCTCCTCTGCCGTCAACGCCGCGCGCGTGCGAATCTTGACCGCGATCGACTCCATCCGGCCGCGTGCGAGCACCAGTGCGCCCTTGCCGCTGCCGTCGGTCGAGCAATCGGCCGCGGTCGGCGGCACTGCGATCGCGCGGGTCTGGACCTTGCCGGTCAGGAAATCGTCGACACTCTCGGTGTCCTGCCGTGCGCAGGCGGGGATGGCGGTGAACAGCGGAACCTTGTCCGCCGGGTCCCAGCGCATATAGACGTCGCCAACGCGGGCGCGCATGACGCCGGCCCAGTCGGACGCGCCGACACGCGCGGCGGCGTGGGCTAGCAGCGAGCCGGTCTTGAAGATATCCGTGACTTCCGCCGGGCAGTTTTCCAGCGCGTCGCGCAAATCCTCGGTCGGATTGCCCTGGTTCGCCTGGATCTTCTCGCGGCTCTGCTGATAGCTCTTGGAAAAGCCCTCCCGCACGCTCTTATAGCCGGTCATTTCCTCGATGATGCCCGACATATTGTCATCGCCCTTGGCGATCTGCACCATGCGGTTGGCGAGGCGGCAATCGTTGACCTGGATCGAGTTCAGGAAATTGGTGGCGGCCTCCATCTTCGAGATGATGTTACCCATCTTCTCGTCGAGCGTTTCCAGCAGATACTGGAAAGCGACCGCCGGGGCAGCCTGAAGGATGCTTTCGAGCTTCTGGACGAGATAGTCGGGGTCGAGGAACGACATGCCGCCCAAAAACATATCGATCCCTCCGCAGCCCGCGCGGACCTTGGGCAGCGTGACGCTCATCAGATAGTCGTTATGGACGTCGATCCGGCCCGACATACCGCCCGCGGTGATATAGCCGCGGGTCTGATCCTCGAAAGAGCCCGGGCTGGTGTAGGTCACATTGTCGAACCAGCTCTCGGCCCAGCTTTGCGCGGAAGCCGGGGTGGCAAAGGAAAGGCATGCCAGCAGAGGGAGGGTGAGCAGGGGCAGGCGGCGACGCGGCGAAGTCATGGCAGAGAGCCTTCGATGATGTGGGCGAGGAAGCGGCTCTCCATGTCAGTTCCTCGCCCGGTTGGAGGAGAGACGCGTGGCCGCGGCCACGATCCCGGTGAACTTCGCCATGCCGCGCACGCCGACAGCGGGCTTCACCCCGGTCAGCATCTTGGCGGCGAGGTAGAGATTGCGCGCGAGGTTGGGCTCATGATCGGTGCCGATCGCGACGGGAATGATGCGATTGGAATCGGCGACAGGGCGGACCCAGGCGACGGGATGCCCCACCCAGGGCAGGCCGAGACGCCCGGAGCGCAGCATCGCTTCCTGGCTGCCGATGGTGCGGACTTTCCAGCCATAGCGTTGCCCCAGGGTTCCAAGCCGGGCCCAGAGATCGGCGCAGGGGATGCAACCGGGTGCCGTGCTCATCTCGACGATGAACGCGGGGGGCTGGCCTTTCATGGTTTCGGCGAAGTCGGGCGGCCAGTCGCGGGTCACCGGAACGCGGGCGAGCCACTGGCGCATCTCCGCGTCGGTCGAGATGGGGTGGATTGCCGCGCGCATCGCCTGTTCGCGCGTCGGCGCCTGCGCGTGAGTGGGCGCACTGGCCATGACCAGCGCCACAAACAGGATGGCGACGAAGCGGATCATGGCCGGGGCTCCATCCGAACGTCCACCAGATCGCCGCCCAGCACGCGCGGATCGGTGGCCGACACCGGGCCGTTGGCGAGCGCGTCGAAGAAGCCGTCTTCTTCGCCCGCGCCGGTCAGGAACTGTTCGGGCCGGATATCGCCCGCGAGCAGCCGGACCGCCTGGTAGGCCATCTGGATGAGGTTGGGATAGGCCTCGACCCCGCTGGCGATCACCATGCGCTGCTGGCTGCCCCGCCGGATCACCATCGTCGTGGGCGTGACCTCGACCCCGAAACGCTGCGCGAGTTCGGGCTTGCGGTCGATGTCCTGCAGCGTGACCTGCCAGCCCATCTCGTCCTGGAAGCGCTGGACGATCGGCCACTGGACGCGGCAGTAGCCGCAGGTCGAGCGCGAGAACATGACGAGCGCAAACTCGTTGGCGCGGCTGCGCAGATACTGCCGCCGGACCTGATCCTTCTGCGCGGAAAGCTGATCGCGCGCCTCGCCGACCATCGGGTTCGCCGATTTAGCGTTGAGTTCGGGATTTTGCAGCATGGCGATCTGGGTGACGCCGGCGAAGGCGCGGGCCTTGCGCCGGGCGAAGTCCTGCAGGCGCCAGAAATCGCTCACCGCATCGACCGTCAGCACGGTCGCCGCGTAATCCCGTTGTTCCTCGATCAGCTTCCTGATCTTCGGCGGCGTCCAGGTCGCCAGCTCGACCATCGGCGGGATCGCGGGCTTTTTGAGCGCGTCGGGATCGGGTTCATCGTCGGCGGGTTTGGGCGGCGCCTGATACCACCAGTAGCCGGTGCGCTGATCGCCGGTCTGCGCATGGACAGGCAGGATCGGCAGGAGCACCGCCACGATGAGGAGGGCGACGCGGATCACAGCAGCTTCTCCATGCGCTTCAGCCGCTCGATTGCGACCGGGCCGTAGTAGCGGCTGTCGAACCCGCTGGCGTGCGACGAGCCGACATAGATCATGCCCGCCGGGATCGTCGGATAGAACGGCCGCCAGTGCTCGAGCTTCTGGCCGTTATGCCCATAGGGCTTGCTGATCCCGAGCAGCTTGCCGTTGCAGAAGTACCAGCCATCCCATTCGCCGGGATGGATGGGCCCAGATGCAGACGACGGCTTCTCGATCCAGTCGATGCGGTCGCCCGGCAGGCACAGCGCCATCTTGGTGACATCGACCGGCTTGGGACCGGCGAGCGGATGCGACAGGGTAAACGATACGAAGTCGCCGCGGTTGATCGGCCCTGGCGCCTTGCGGACGAGCCAGGCGTCGATCGACGGGCTCATCACGATGGTCGCCTGGGGAATGGCCCACCAGGCCAGTAGGCCGACCGGCAGGACGATCCCGAACGCCTTCCATAGCTGTTTGGGCCGGGGTGGCTGGCCGAGGCCGGAACTGCCGAGCGCGACCGCGGCCTTGAGCGGCAGCAGCTTCAGTTCGGCCCAGCCGGATCTAGCGGCCCTGAAGGCGAGTCTGAGCATCGCGGACCTCCTGCTTGCCGCCGAGGCGGGCATATTCTTCGAGAAGTCCGGAAAGCGCCGCGTCGCCGTAGATGACATGCGCGGCGCGCGGGGCATCATCCTCGCGCTCGCAATAGGGGAGCGCCGGATCGCCCGGCACCATGGCGAGCGCGGGCACGCGGGTGACGCCCTGCTGGCGGAAAATCAGCGGATCGACGATCAGCTGCACGTCGCGCATCGCGCAGGCCGGGCCTTCGCATCCGGGATCATGGCGCAGGATTTCCGCCGAGAGTTTCGCCATCGGCGCGACCCTGGTGAGACCGCCGGGCATTCCCCGGAACGCCAGCACGCCGCCAACCCGTTCGAGTTGCCCGGCATAGGTGCGCAATGTCGTCACCGGCATCGAGGACGAGACGAACAAGACGGGCACCCAGCCTTTGGCATCCAGTGGCGTGGTCGCGCCCGCCACCGCCGCCATGTCGGGCGCATCGAGACCGAGTGCCTGGCCGAGCCGTTTGGCCATGGCGTCGCGCTCGGCGGCCATCGCTTGCTTGCCCTTGTCGAGCGCGGTGCGCGCCCGCGCGTCCATCGCCGGCGACGGGGCGCGTTTGCGCAGCCCCTCGAAGGCGCGGCGGCGGCTCTCTTCGGACGGGGTTGGCAGCGCCGTCGGGCCACGCGCTTCCGCTTCGGCCTTGCGCGCGGCCGTGGCGCGTTCGAGCCGGTCCATCGCCGCGCCGCCTTGCTCTTGCGCGTGTTCCCTGGCGTTCACCGGCGGCGCGGCGTCCTGCGCGTGGGACGGCGCGGAAGTGGAAAGCAGCAGGGCGAGCGCGGTGAGGACGCGCGCGTTACTGGCCGATAACCCGCATATACGCATCGATCTTGTCCTTCATGTCGATCTGGATGTCGGCCTGGGCGCGGGCCTCGATCTCGGAATAATATTCGGAAAGGTCCATTTTGGAGAAATCCAGCGCCTGGAACTCTTCGGGGGTGAAGCCGCGGCAGTAGGGGTTCTTCGGCGTGCCCCAGCCAAGCCTATTGAAGCTCTTGAGCTGCGGGCGGCCCTGCTCCTGGATGATGCGGCCCAATTTGGTGTTGAAGCAGCAGTGGCCCTTCGACTTCTGCACGCAGATGCCGAGGATCTTGGAAGAGCAGTAGGTGCCGACCTCATGGCACATGCCCGAGCCCCGGAGCATGCCCACTTCCATGTCCTGGCTGTCACAGCCGGACAGGAGGAAATCCATCATGAAGTTGATCGCGAGACTGATGGCTATCGAGGTCGGATCGATCCCGGCGATGATCGCGTTCGCGCCCGAGCTTGCGGCCTGGCCGGCGGTCGCGCCCGCCTTGAACGCGCCGTAGGCGGCCTTCATGCCGGTGAACACGCCCTTGGCCACCGCGATCTTGGTGCCGATCGACGAAATGGACGAGCCCATGCCGTCCTTGACGATTTTCCCCTTGTCCTTGCAGCAATTGGAGAAGGTGGTCTTGAGGCCCGCCGGGCGGCAGCGCACCGCGCGTCCCGCGAATATCTCGATATTGCCGAGGCAATGCCCTTCGGCGTCGACTTCGCCATCAGCAGGCGCGCCGGGATCGTCGACGATGGGATCGTCCTCAATTCCGGCACCATCGCTGCCGGTGCAGGCATTGGGCGAGCACATCGGCGTGCCGCCGCCGACCGGCGTCAGGCATGGGTGCTGGCTGCCGAGCGGGCAGCTATAGGCGCCCTCGGCATCGGCTACGCACATCGTCTGCTGCATCGGACAGAGCCAGGCATCATCCGCCATGATGGTGCAGTTCGCGACCTCGCCGGGATCACCGGCATCGCCATTGCCGTTGAGATCGACCGCGCAGACTGGGAGTGTTTGCGCCTGTGCCGGGGTGACGTGCGCCGCGAGCAGGAAGCCGGACAGGCCGAGCGCGAACAACGCCGCGCGCTTCGGCCAGGAAAGGCGGCGCCCGATCATCGCACTTCTCCCGTGCAGACCATGTCGGCCCCGCCGAGGCGGACGGTCTGCATCATCACTACCGCTTCGGGAAAATCGTCGAGGCAGCCGCAGGGCGAGACGATCTCCTCGCCCGGACCCACAGGGCAGACATCGCCGCCGCTTGCCGCCGTGCAGGCATGGTAGAAGGTGTCCCACCCGACAGGCGCATTCTGTTTGGCGCCGACCACCCCGTCGATCGCCGCCGCCGTGTTGCGCGCGGGCGCGCGGGTCTTGCAGACCGGCTCGCAGGCCGGAACCGAACCGCGATCGGGCAGCGCGAACGAGCGCGACGAGGTGGAGTAGCCGCCGTCGGCTGTCCTGACGCGGTCGGCCAGCATCGTCTCGGTCGAATGGTCGATGATCCAGGCGCCGCGGCCCAGATCCGGTTCCGGCATCGATCCGGTATCGACGGTGCAGCGGTAGCGCCGTTGCCGCTCGAACCATGGCCGCGCGAGACGGAGCGAACAGGCGCCGCTCTCGAACAGGCGCGTCTGCGGCAAGGGCGTGAGCCCGGTTCCGACGCCGCTGCGGAACGTGTCCACGCCATCGACGTTCTCGTCATGGAGCGCGCAATTGGCGTCGCCGGCATAGCCCGAACAGAGATCGATGATGCGCTCGCTCACATCGCAGGCGGTGTCGGCCTGGATTTCAACGACGACATAGCCCCAGTTGCCGCCGCCACCGCCGCGCACCCGCGCCGACACGGTGGCGGCGCCGGCCTTCAACTGGGTGGTGATGTCGATCGGCGCATGGTTGTACCAGGCGCTGCCGCTGATCCGGCAATCGCCCGACGGGATGCCGTCGTGCATCCACACGCGCTTGCCCGCATAGCCGACCGCGACGCCGTTGACGCGGGCCTGCACCCAGTCGTCGGCGCCCATTTCGACGATGCGCGCGGAGGTGATCCGCTCCGGCGCTTGCGTGCTGAAGATGGCGGAATAGACCGGCGGATTGCTGCCGCAGGCGCCTGCGCCGCGGATCTGGTAGCGGCGGCAGCCATCGCCGCAACTCCAGCTCGACGTGATGCCGCCGCTCGCTGAGACGATGTCGTCGAACTGCCAGGGCTTGATACTGATCTCCCGCGTGATCGTGCAGGACCGGATCTGATCGGCCTTGCCGACCCCGGCGGGCGATGCTTTCAGCGCCTGAAAAATGCTGTTCGATGCGGCGACGCTCGCGGCATCGCCCTGGATCGTAGCGGGACTGGCGCGATAGGCCGTCTGCGGGAGCGCGGGGTCGGGCGAGCAGGCCGTGCTTTGCGCGCCGGTATAGCGGATGGCCGGGCCGTCGATCACCGCCTGCGCGACGCCGACGCGTGGATCGGCGGTGGTGAGCGCACCGATCACGCCGCCGCCCAGGTCCTTCAGCACCGAGGCCATATTGCCCCAGACAAGATTGCTGCCGCAGCTATTGTTGACACAGTAGCAGCCGGCGAGATCGGTCAGCTCGACTTGCGCGAGCTTGAGATCGCCGCCAGACGCGACGTCCCATTTGAAGCTCTTGCACTGGTTCCAGGTGCCGGGCTGACAGGAGACCACGCCATTGGCGCAAATGCCCGATACCGGCACCGGCAGGGTCAATGTCTGGTCGACCGTGCCGTCGAGATCCTTGTCGCGCGATATCCGCAGCGTGCCGATATCGCCGGTCGCCGCCGGCTGCGCGATCAGCTCGAGCAGCGTTGCGGTCTTCTGGCAGGCGATGTTGGGGTTGAACGTCTGGCTGTTGTCGACCGTCGAGATCGGCTGTCCGGCAAGACCCGGCGTCAGGTAATTCTGCTGGATCGCATCGCTGTCCGAGGTCTTCGCGCGGGATACTTCGGCGGCGGCGCGGGCGCGGTCCTCGACCGTCTGCGCCGAAACAGGAGACGCCATCAGCGCGGTGGCTGCGAGGAGGAATATGCCGCGCCTCACCATGGCGTCCTCGCGCGGGTGGTCCGCGAGCCATAGGCAAAGCGCAGCACGTCTCCCGCCCGGAACGCGGCGGAACCGGGCGAGAGTACCTTAAAGACGGCCTGTCCCTCAAAAATGGTCAGCGCGGCCGCCACCGGGGACACGGCGGGAGGGGGTATTGCCGGCCCCGGCGGGGGGCTTTCGGCCGCGCTGACCGAGGGGGGAGCGGCGGCGGAAAGGGACACCGCCGCTCCTTCCGCGCGCCCGCTCACGGTGGGGAGCGTTCCGTGACGAGCGGGGCAGCTACCCGTGCGTGGCGCACGGTTTGGGGGAAGCGATCGGCTCACGGCGTGGAAATCCCCGCGCAGCAAATCGCCTTTTCGAACAACATGAATTGGGCGTTGTCCTTTCCGGGCGCGTGCTTGCCGGAAGTCCAGAGCGCGCCGGGGCGGCCGATATTGACGCATTTCCCGCCCTTGACGGGCTCCATGATCTGCATCTTGTAGCGGCTCTTGGTCCAGATCGGCTGCGGCTTGAACGAGCAGCCGTCCGCCGAGTGGATCGTGAGGGCGCCCAAACGCCCCATTATGAAGGTCGAGCGTGCGGCGAGCCCGGCCCAGGCTTCGACCCGGTCGCCCATGTGGATGTCCCCGGCCACCGGATAGGTCGCGCCCCAGGACCCCATGCACCAGAATAAAGGGTCAATCGTCTTGCCCGCGGCGGCCGCGGCACTGTCGGCCATGCAGGCAAGCCCGGCGGCGGGATTGCCGAACAATATGCCTTCAGGCTGGATGATCGCGCCGAGCGTTCCCGACTGCCAGGTGGGCAGGACCTCGGTGATCATCGCGACGTCGAAGCCGTCATCCTCGATACAGGGCAGGTCGGTGAACATGTCGAGCATCTTCCAGACCGGCGAGATATAATAGTGTGCTTGGGCGAACAGCTTGGTGGTGTTGGTGCCATCTGAGATCGACGACTGGCTGCCCTGCAGCTTGCCGCCCGTCGGCATGAGATCGACGCCGAGCGCCATCATGCAGCCCGGCTCGGTCACGACGTCGACCATGCGGTTGGGCGACCAGAAGCTGACCTTGACCCCGAACCAGAAGGTCGCGCCCTTGCGGCACGCGCACAGGGGTTTGGACGCCGACTGCGCGTCGAGTTCCTTGTCGAGCTTGTCGTAGGAGCCGACCCGAACCCCGCCGATGGTGATCGGGAAGATGCAGTTCCAGCGGACCTTCGTGATCGGATTGAAGACGGTGCCCGCCTCGCATTTCGAAGCGTGCGCAGGCGCGGCGGGCGCGAGCAGCGCCAATGCGAGGGCGGCTGCGGTGGCGCGGAGGGTGGATGCGATGCGGCTCATGGGTTTGGCCTGCCCTTGGGTTCGAGACGAATTTCGCGAAGCTCGAGGCGCTGGCCGACCTGCCGGACGATGACCGGCGCGACCGTGAGACCGAGGCGGTCCTTCACCCGCTCTTCGAGCACGAACAGCGCGCGGCCGTGGCGTTCGCCGAGCGATAGCGCATCGTCCTTGGGGGCGCCGCCTCCCGTCAGGATGATCCAGTCGGTGAGCGCGGCGGTCTTCAGCGCCCAGCCCAGATCGCGGGGATGCACGACCACCAGTTTCTGCGGCAGCGACACATAGGTCAGCGGGTTGAAGGTGAAGCCGGCCGGATAGAGCAGCTTGCCGTCCGGCAGCCGGATTTCCCGATCGAGCGTGTAGAACGGCACAACGCTGCGAACTTGTGTCTGGCGCGCGACGCCGAGCATCGCGCCCTTCAATGCGCTCCAGCCCGAACGTGGTCCGAACTTTTCCGCCATATTGGGCGGCTGCTTTGCGGCGCGCGCCTCGATCTCGGCCATCGCGTCGAGCTCGGCGACTGGCCAGGTGCGCCCGATGGTCGATGTCTCGGCGTGGGCCACGCCCGCGACGATCAGCGCGCCGGCCAGACACCCGGTGATGAGCGCCGACTGGATGGCGACGACATGCCAGCCCTGGGGAACACGTCTATCGGCCACGGCGGCGCTCCCTCCAGGGAACGGCAGGTGTGCGGCTCTCGCCGCAGACCGCGCAGATGAACGCGGTGACGCCCAGGAACAGGGTGAGCCAGATCAACGCCTGGCCGCCGCCGAGATCGGGAGCCGACCAAAGCACCAGCGAGGACTGGAGTATCAACAGCAGATGCGTGCCGACCAGCAGGCGAATGGATGACGGACAAGGCGCGCCGGAGAAGATGCCGTTCATCGGCCCCACCTTTCGGCATGTCGGGCGAGGGCATTTGCCATCCTCGACGCGCGGTACAGGAACCACAGCCCTCCAAGCACAAGCGCGATCGGCGTCAGGACAAGAATGGCCGCCCGCATGAACAGGGGCATTTCCGGGACGAGCAGGAACAGGCCGACGATGATCGAGGCCGCCATCGCTTCGAGGCCCATGATCTGCCGAAAGCGCAGAGCCGCGATCCTCTCGTCCCGACCGGACGTATATTCCATGGCAAGCGCGGCGCGGGCCATGATCAGGAGCGCGGCTTCATTCGAGCGATGCAGGCGTTCGACGTAGGCTTCCTGCGTTTCGCCCGGCAGGTGCGGCGCCATCCCTGGACGGATCAAAAGATCCTCCGGCCGTTTTCCGGGACGAGGAGGGATTTCGTCGATCCCGCCGTCGATCTGCCGGGCAAGCCAGCGGATCATGTCGCCGACCAGCGGGCGGATCGACGACGGGTCGGGCGAGCCGGAGAAGCTGCCGTTCATGCCCATCTCCGTGCCCTCCGCGCGACCAGCCAATTCGGGATGCTGTCGATGATGCGGGCGATGCCGATCGCCAGCGCGGCGCCGGCAAGTCCGGCACAGGCGATCAGCCCGGCCATAAGCGGCACTGGCACGCTGTCCGCGGCCCCGCACAAGCCAAGACCAGCGGAGGCCAGGGCAGCGATGACCGGCCCGGTGAAGGTCAGCAGCAGGCTGCGCCGCCGCCAGCGCTGGCGTTCCATTCCAAGGATGGTCCATTGCGCGTCGCGAACGGACGCGAGGAACCGGACCCGGTCGCCCAGTTCCCACTGGCAGCGGACCAGATAGTCGTAAAGGGATTCGTCGGGCCTGCGCACGACGAGGGTCAGGCGCTCATTGCCGCCACTGGGCGGGAGCATATCCAGCATCATCTTTTCCTCCTGAGTTTTGCGAGCAGACGGCCCGCGGCCCCGGTCAGGCCGATGAGGATGAGCCCGGTCAGGAAACAGCCGCCCCCGACGATTGCCGCGCCGCGAAGAACGATGCCGGCGGGCTGTTCGAGCACCAGCCCGGCCGCGAGCACGAGCGATGCGATCATCACGGACTCGATGACCACCAGGCGGAAGCGCCAGCGCAATGCGTCGGCTTCCGCCCGTGCGGCGACGCGCGCCTCGATGATCCGCTCGATATCCTCATCCGGGCTCTCCACGAGCCGGAGCGGCAACTGGTCCGGAGAGGGGGAGCGCCGCGTCATGACAGCGCACTCCGCTTCAGCGGCGCGACGTCAGCGAAGGACGTGCCGATTATCCCGGCGGGGTCGACCCCGGCGAGGTCGCACACCGCCTCGAGGGGCGAGCGTCCGGCGCGGACCAGCGCCTCGAACGCGGCCACGTCTTCGGGCGCGGAGGTGTTGATCCAATAGCTGAACGGGTCGACGACGAGCCGGGCGATGCCGAGGCCGAGCGGGCTGTCGATGAAGACTTCCGAATAATTCGGCTTGTTGTTGCGGACCGATTTCAGGAGGTCGAGGATGAAACCCGAATAGTCGAGGATCTTGTTTTCGACCGCCTTGTCATAGGTCGATCCTTGCAGGAGGAAGCGCGTCGCGGCATTTTCCAGGATCACCTGTCCCGTGCCGCCGAACAGCAGCAGATCGTTCATGCTCTGGAGAATGATGCCGAAGCTGCCGCGATATTTGCGGGCGCGGCGATAGCCCTGGCTGATCGCTTCGGCGAGGCGGGACAGGTCCTGGCCCTCTTCGCGGGTCATGAACTGCGCGGCTTCGTCGCACAGCACGAAGCGAGGGCGATCGCGGGCGGACAGGTAGAGTTCCTGCGTTACCGCGTTGATCACCACCATGACGACCACGTTGAACAGGTCGGGCATGGCCTTCAGGCGCTCGAGTTCGAGCACCACGAATTCATCGTTCGAGATGTCGAAAGTGGACGGCCCGTTGAAATAGTGGCCGTAAGCGCCGTCCGACCCGAAATCACGCAGGTTGAAGGCCAATTCGCGCGCCGTGGGCACCAGGTGGTCGACCCGGTCGAGATCGGAGACGGTGTTGGCCGGATAGGAGCCGAGCCATTCGCGCACCGCATCGATGCCCGCTTCCGCGCGGCCGCTCTCGATCGCCCATTGCACGGCGGACTTGAGCAGGTTCCATTCGGACGTCGTGACGGGCTTGCGCGTCCCGGCGTTGGCCATCTCCGCGACGATCGACACCGCCATCGAGATCGCGGACTCGCGATCGTCGCCGTCGAGAGCCAGCCCCAGGTCGAAGGGATTGAGGACGAGGTGCTCTTCGCCGAGATCGATGTAACGGCCCGAGCAGAGCGTGCAGAGCTTCCTGTAGCTGCCGCCGATATCGACGATGCGGATGAGGGCGTTTTGCGCGAAATATTGCTGGCACAGGTTATTGAGCAGGAAGCTCTTGCCCGCGCCCGATTCCGCTGAGACGATAAAATTGTAGTTGTTGATGCGCGGATCGAAGAGGTCGAGCGTGATGAGCTGTCCCTTGCGCCCTGTATAGAGCAGCGCCGGCCGCCCGCCGCCCCGGAAATCGGTCTGGATCGGCGACATCAGCACGCCCGCGCGCACCGGCACGCGGAAATCGCGCTGGAGCATGCCGATCGTGCGGCGTTCGGGGTACAGGCCGAAGGGCAGGCTTGCCGCCAGCAGGATCGGATTGAGGTAGCTTTCCTCCTGGACCATCCAGGGCAGCGGCTCGCTCTCCCACAGCCGCTTGGCGCGGGCCGCCATCTCGCGGGCCTGGTGCCGGTCGCGGCCGAACACCCACATGGTCGGGATCACCGAGACGAACCGGGTGTTTCCGGCCTCGTCCAGGATCCAGCCTATCTCTTCGATCTGCTTGCCGACTTCGACCGCGAAGCTGCCTGCCGCCTTCTGCGCCGAGAGAATCTGCGCGCGCTTGTGGATTTCGAAGGCCGAGTGATCGAAAAGGACATTGAGCGTATAGAGGAACGGCCCGCCGATCTGGTCGCTGTCCTCGGCCGACCCGCGCATGCCGCCGGTCAGGCGATTGGCGCGTTCAGCCGTGATCCGGCGCGGCGGCGACTTGGGCGTCAGGCAGCGCGCCACCTGGTTGCCCAGATACACTTCCGGTCCGTCGAAGCGGAGCGCGGGCCCGGCATCGATGATCTGGCGGCGCAGCGGCACATCGGCGGTCTGGGTGAAGACGCCGGGCGCGGGCGCATGGACGCCGTTGAATATGCGGCGATAGAGCGAGATGATCTCGCTCGGCGCCATCGGGCGGATGCCGAGCTTGGCGAGCTGCTCCTCGATCTGGCGCTTGAGGTCGCTGTCCATCGGCGCGCGCGTCTTGACCGACAGGAAGGTGCGGAAATCGCGGATGGGAATGCCATGCAGGGCTTTCAGGCCCATGGTGCCGGCGCGCAGATAGTCGAAGGTGCGCCGCGCCGAGGCCTGGATCAGCGGATCGGGCCGGGTCTTGAGGTCGAGGAAGGCATCCAGCGCATCGTCGATCAGCGGGTCGGCGAAACTCTGAAGCTGGAGGATCGTGCCTTCGGGAAAATTGACGTTGAGCAGCCCCAGCAGCGCCTCATGGACATGCGCGAACATGTAGGGGGAGGGGACCAGTTCCCAGCTATACCCCCAGCCATCGTCGATGGTGAGGAAGGCCTGTTCTTCCTCGACCCAGGCGGCGAGCGGCAGGAAATCGGAATAGCTGTCGCGCTCGACGCTGCGGCGCAGCCGCGCCAGCGTCATGCCCGATTGATAGCTGGTCATGGCCGTGGCCCCGCATCGTTCGGCCCGTCGTCCGGGCGGTCCCGGACCTGTTCGAGCACGTTCGCGCGGGACGCGGGCGAAACCGGGGCGACGAGATAGTCGCCGACGACCCATTGCGGGCGCTCGACCAGCGAATAGACATAGCGCGGCATGTAGAGCCGGTCGGGCCGCTGGCGGTCGGCATAGGGCAGGATCAGCGTGCGGACCGAACGCGAGGGCTTGAGCATCGGCGTGACCGGCTGCTCGATCAGCCCCTGAAGCTCGCGATAGACGCTGTCGCGATAGCCGGCGAAGGCGCCCGATGCCGCTCTGCCCGAGCCTGATCCGCCCGAACCGCGCGCAGGCTTGCTGTCCCTGATCAGTTTCCTGTCCCTGGTGACCGCCGGATCGGACTTCGACGCGACGCCCGCAACGGCATCGGCATAGGCCTTCTCAGGGTGGATGCACTGGCCGTGATCGTTATTTTTGCAACTGAACTTCTCGCTATAGGGCGACATGACCGAACCCAGCGTCGCGCAGCCGCTCAGCATGAAGGCGGCGCAGACCGGAAGAAGCGGGGAGAGGGCGCGCGATCGGCGCGCGGGCGATAGAGGCCGCATGGGCGATACTCCCTGTTGGATGAGAGGCCGGCGCATCAGAACTTGCTTCCGGCGGTCGGCTTGATTTCGAGGGTGACGCCCTCCTGGATCACGACCACGACGTCCTTCGCCGCGCCGACCTCGACGATCGGCCCCGCCTGGCGCGCGAGATCTAGATAGAAATCGGTGAGCTTCTCGGACGATCGCGACAGGCCGCCGGCGATGCCGGCCTTGGCGGCGTCGCCCGCATCGAGCGTGCGCACCGAACCCAGCGCCGAGGTCGAGACGTCGCCGATCGTGTTCTGGACGGTATCGGCGACCCCGGTGATGGTCCCGGCGATGAACGCGCGGGCAAGCGCCGCGCCGGCGCGGGTCACGACCTTGCCGGAGAGGCCCTTCTTGCCGTCGGCGTCGACGAAGAAGCCCTTGATGGGCTGGTCGACGACCGAGCGTTCGTCGAAATCGACGCAGGAGAGACTGACCAACTGGATCTCGACCCGTTCCTTCGCGAGCGACCCGGTGGCGTTGCCGATGACGAAGCAGCCGGCGAGGTTGGCCTTGACGTCATTGGGCAGGACGGCGGGGGCTTGCACCCGCGCGATCAACGGCTCGGGATTGTTGGTCGCATCCCGGCTCGCCAGCGCATCGATCCCGGTGAGGAGCCGCGCCTTCATGAAACCAGGTGGCAAATAGATGGTCCGCGTCTTTTTTTTAGCGGCCTGTGCCCCATCGGCGGCCGCGACCGGACTGGTTGCGGCGCCGATCGCGCCCACGGTCTTCTCGACCGGCGGGGCCGGAGGCGCGGGCGGAGCGGCAGGCGGCGCGGGCGGCTTCGCGACGGACGGATCGATGTCACCGGTCGCGGGCGGTTCGGGAAAATCGGGAACCGCGCCGGGGATCGCCGGAGGCAGATCGCCGTCCAGCGCATGGGGCGGCGTGCCGGAACCGGGTACGACCTTGCCTTCCTCGATGGCGGTGACGCGATCGCCGAGCAATTGCTGGCCGTCGAGGATCTTCTGGAGGTCGCCGCGCAGCTTGACCTCGAGGCTGTCGCCGCGAAGGCCTGCGCCCATGTCGAGCTTCGAGCTGGGCGATGGCGCGGCCTGCTCGGTCTTGTCGCCGCTCGCCGTGTAGAGGCCGAGCCCCAGCACGCCGATCGCACCGGCAACGCCAAGCTGCCTCAACCGCAGCTGCTGACGAGCCGTCAGCGTCTGCCACCGCGTCTTGAGATCGAGCAGCGCGGGGCCACGCGGAGTCTCGCCGGGACGAGGGCGGTCCGCCTGATAGCCGTCGAGGTCGAGTTCCTCCGCGCGATCGTCAGGACCGCGCCCGCGGGGACCGCGACTACCGCGAGAGTCTCCGCCGCTCATTGCCCGGCTCCCCGGCGAACGACGATCAGCCGCGCGGCTTCCCCGGCCTCGATATTGCCCCGGTCGAGCGTGATCGCGAAGATGTTGGCGCCGAGCGCGCCGTCGAGAAAGCCGCGTTCGTCGAGCTGCGCGCCGCCGGCGGCCGAGACCAGATATTCCGATGCCGAGAGCCCGGACCCGTCGATCTCGATGCGCCGCCGTTCCTCCAGCGTGGCGCCCGGCAGTGCCCGGAGCCGGATCGGCCCGGATCGGGGCGCGACGCTGGTGAAGCTCGCCGGGATCCGGTCCTGGAGCATCGAGAGCGTGATCGAGACCGCCCGTTCTTCTTCGACCAGAGGCCCCAGCAATTCCTCATTGGCGCGGGCGCGCTGGGGAGCGCCGGGCTGAAGCATTACCGTCTGCGCCGGAATATCCGACGGCTCGGCATAGAGCGCATAGACCGCGCCGTTGCAGGTGATGAAGAACTCGGACGGCACGGTGACGAAGCTGCGCGTAACCATCCCTGCATCGTCGATTTCGCGAACGAGGAACTTGATCCACGCGTCGGAACCGGCGCGCTCGACGGCGATCGCCTTTTCGGCCGAGAACCTGACGTCCTCGATCTCGCCGCCGGCACAGACGACATGGTTGATGTCGCGATTGGACAGGCGGATCGTGCTGGTCTGATCGGGCAGCGCGGTGACGGTCTGCGCGATTGAGGGCAATGGCGCGGCCAGGAGGGCGAGCGCCAACGCCCGCTTAACGGGGGTTCGCATCGAAATTTTCCTCGGTGAGGGCGGTCAGCCAGAAACGGCCATTGTCGATCACGTAGCGAATCCGCAGATTGCCCCGGAATTTGCGGATCACGCCGCCGATCACGCGGACCTTCTCGACCGGCACGAGTATCTCGGTCCGGGTCCAGGTCACGGGCTGATCGGGACGGATATAGGTCGCGATCGAGAGCGTGGGGTTGTTGGCCAACTCGTCGAGCAGCCGGTTGAGGCTGTCGCGCAGGCTGTTGTAGGTCGAGGGGTGCGTGATGCTGAGCAGTTCCTGGAACTGCCGGTCGGCAGAATAGGCCGAGTAGGTGCCCGAGAGCGACACGACATTGCGGGTCATCGAGCGCAGATAGGCCTCGGACGGCTCGCCGCCCGTGACATAGAGGTCGCCGCCCGCGCCGAAGGGGACGATGACCGTCCGGGTGTTCTGGTTGGAGGTGTAGATCACCATGCCCAGCACCGCCGTGATCCCGAACAGGCCGATGACGGCGAGCTTCAGCAGCCGGTTCTCCTCGAACAGGTTGCTCGCCCCCTGCAGGTAGCGGTGGATGCCATAGCTGCCGGGCCTGCCGATCAGCGGATCGCGTGGGGGTGTGCCGGGGGATTTGCGTCCGAACATGGCCCGCCTCATTCGTAGAACCGGGTCTGGGTCGGACCCGGATAGTTGGACCAGCGGACGAGGCCCCAGCGCCAGGCCATGTGCGGGATGAAGCCGCGCGGCTTGGTGCGGAGCCAGGGTACGAAAAGGAGAAGACCCGCGACGAGCGCCCAACCGAGCATCCCGCCCACGATCACGGCGACGAAGATCACCGTGATCACGAGCACGAACTCGTCCGATCCGAACCACAGGATCTGGACGGGTTTGTGCAGATATTGGGGTAGCCGCTCGTCCACGAGCCTTCTCCTCCTTGCGTCGTGACCTCCCTGCGAAGCTGGTTGAACTTCGGGGGGTGTCCCGCCAGCGCGCCTCATGCGCCCTGGCCCGTTGAGGTCCGCCGGCCGCGCCCAGGCGCGGCGGCGGACCAATCCGTCAGATGACCATTCCGAATGTCTGGAGGATCGAGTCCGCCTTGATCAGGCAGACGGCCGCCACGATGGTCGGGATGCCGATCATGATGTTCGAGAAGAGCCTGCTCACGCCGAACAGGAAGGCCGCGACGCCGCCGACGAAGCCGAGCGGGCCTTTGACCCCTTGATTGACCACGATATCGTAGATGTCGTAGCCGAGGTCGCCGGCAGCCGGCGCCGAGAAGGCGTGAGCCCCGCCGGCTCCGAGCAGCGCGAGGAGGGTAACGGGAATACCGACATTGGCGATGTCGGCGGTTTGTCTGCGAAGAGTCTTCAACATGCACTTGCTCCAGTGAAGATGGGCCGCTCCGGGGACTGCTTGCCGGCATCGATTGGGATCGCTGTCGGCCGACGGCGAGGCTGGACGGCCCGGTTCGGGTCCCGCCGCCGGCATTGGGATTTGCGCGGCGGCGCCGACCTGCCGGACGGCAGAAGCGATGCGCCGCGCGTTCGCGATGGTGGGGGTCAGGAGGCGATCAGCGGCCGGCATTCGCGAGCGCCTTCTTGCCGTCGAGGAACGCCTCGATCTCGGCCTGCCGGAACCCGGAAATCATCTGTCCGTCCGCGATCAGGGTCGGCGTGCCGGTGATGCCGGTCTTGCCGACGATTCCGGCATGCGCCTCGACCCTGGCCTTGCCCTCCGCGCATGTGCGCAGAGGTGTCGGCGCGGCTCCGGCGTAGATCGCCTTGAACGCCGCTTCCTTGTCCGGCGAGCAAAGGACATGCTCCGCCTTGGCGGCGGCCTCGGCGTGGATGCCGGAGACGAAGAAGATCAGGCGCCGTACCGGCTTGCCTTCAGCGGCCTTCGCGGCCCAGAAACGGTCGAGCGCGCGGCAGTAGGGGCAGTCGGGATCGGTGAATTCGACAACCGTGGGCGCGCCCGCCGGACCGATCGCTAGCGCCTTGTCAATGTCGATCCCGGCGAGTTTCTTCGCTGAAGCGGCGTTCTGCGCCAGCGCGGTAAGGTTCTGGCCGTTGCGGTCGTAGATCTCCGCGAACAGCAGATGCTCGCTGTCAGGCGCATAATAGATGATGCGGCCGCCTGCCGTCGCCTGGTAGATCGGGCCCTTGACGGGCGCCGGCCCGAAATCCTCGAATTGCAGATTGACGAAGGTCTGCCGCAATTCGTTTTCGGCATCGCGCGCCGTGGCCGTAAGCGGGTCGGCGGCTTGCGCGAACGCTGCGCCCTGGGCGGCCAGCAGCAGGGGCAGGGCGGGGACGCTCGCCCCGAGCGAGGCGGCGAACTTACGGATGCGCATGCGAAGTCTCCTGAAGAGTGCTGGCAGGGCGGGAGAGCAGGCGCGCATCGATATGCGTGCCCGAGCCCACCGGGATGTGATTGGCAGTGAAGGATGCGGGCGCCGGCTCCGTCCGGTTCGTCGCGGCGACGCGCAGAACGAACCCATCGACCGTCGCCACCACGATGCGCGGCCGTTCGGCGGTCGGCGTGATACTGGCCTGTCGGCCATGTCCGCCGGGTCCGGCACAGGCTGTCGTCGTGGCGATCAGTGTGCCCAGGGCAGCCGTCATCGCTTTGGCAATCGGCATCATGCACGACTCCATGTTGGCGCCCCGCGCCATGGTTGATGAATATTTACCAGTCCGAAGTATCAGGTCCGATTCGACTTGAATCCTCGGAACCCGATCTGAGTGATTTGAAACGAAGGGGATTGCAACAGGCCCCGGCAGCAGGGTGCCTGAAATGGCGATATTAGCCGTAAATATACGAACTTAGCCTTATAAGTTCGCTTTCGGGATCACATGGCCTGATCCGGTGCCGGTTCGGCAATAAAGTTCCTGAATGATCCGATATGGAGGAAAAGGAAAATTATCTGCCCATTACGCGCGTCAGAAAATAAATATGCACGCGCATCCGTTGCAAATGAGCAGAAATATTCCTCTAAAATCATCGGCATCTATTCTTGATGCCGACCGCTTCGCGATTCTACCTTCGCCGGATAACCCACAGAGCCCGACGGGCCGAACCGGGGAGGAAGGACATATGGCATCCGATGGAAAATTCGCCGACGTCGACCTGTCGATCTTCAAGGAACTCAAGAAGCTCTCCGGCGAAAAGATCAGGCAGGCGCGAAAGGCGCTCGGTTTCACGCAACTGGAGGTCGCCACCGAAATGGGCGGAAGCCTGCGCTGGTATCGCGCGATCGAGTCCGGCGATCCGGGGATAAGGCTGGAGGATCATCTGATCGCAATGCTCCGGCTCGGTGCATCGACCGCGCATATCGCGCTGCCCGTCCTCTATGCGGGCCAACGCATGCGGTTCCCGCGGCAACTGATCCACGGCGACCTCGCCTACATCGAGCGCAAGTGCATCGAGGCGATCTCGGACGCGGTGATCACCGGATTGAAACAGGACCTCTCGCCCGAATGGTCGCGGGACGACGGGAAGGACCAGTCATGAAAATTGACGGTCCGGTTCGGGCGTGACGCCGGGACAGGAGGAAAAGATGGCGATCTTTCATTTCCATGTGGATATCATCAGCCGCGGCGCCGGGCGCAGCATCGTCGCGGCCGCGGCATGGCAAAACAGCTGCCGCCTGTACGATGAGCGCTACGGCCGGTTTTCCAATTTCGCGAACAAGCGGGCGGTTGCCTGGTCGGCGCTGATACTGCCGTCCGGGGCCCCCGCGCAGTGGGAGGATCGCGAGTGTTTCTGGAACGCATTGGAAGCAGCCGAAATCCGCAAGGATGCGCAACTCGCCAAGCAGTTCGATGTCGCGCTGCCCGATGAACTGGACCTGCCGGCGTCGATCGAGGTTCTGCGGCGTTTCGCCAGCGAGATATTTTGCGTCGCGGACTTTGCCGCCGATCTGACGCTGATCGAGATGGGCGATACGCCCAGGGGCAAGCGCCATCATGGCTATCTGCTGATACCGACCCGTCCGATCGTCGACGGGCTGTTCGGCCAGAAACCGCGCGAATGGAACAGCCGCGGGAAGCTGCTCGAAATCCGTGCCGCCTGGGCGAGGGTCCTGAACGACACGTTTGCGGCGCCGGGATATGATGTCCGCGTCGATCATCGATCCAACGAAGAGCGCGGCATCGAAGCTGCGCCGGTCAAGCATATCGGCATGGCCCGCAAGCGTATCGCGGCGCGCGCCCGGCAAGCACCCTGACAACGCCTCTCGCTGATGAACATCGACCGCACCACCATGGCTTGGCCGATCGCCACTTCCAGGGCAGCACTCAATTCGTTTCAGTTGCCGTTTGCCGATGCGTTACCGACCGCCTTGTTGAGCGCGGCATAGCGGGTTCCGAGGCGCCCATTGCTGTCCGCCAGATCGCGCGACGCCTGCAGCATCGTGCGCTGGCTGTCGATCACATCAAGCCAGGTAATGACCCCGCCCCGATAGCGCGCCGAGGCGAGGTCGAACGCGGCCCGCGCGCACCACGCCATCGACCGGCGCGCGCAGCACGCCCTGGTCGATCCGGTGCTGGAGCAGCGCTACTTGCGCCTGCGCGGCCTTCACCTGCGCTTCGCCGCCCGCGACATCTTCGGCCCGCGGGCCACGCCGGGCGAGACGGAGCGCTTCGGCCTGCTCGCGCGCCCTGGCGCGCGCCGCCAGGGCCGTCTTGCTGGCATGATCGACATCCTGTGCGCTGACGCCGCGCCCCTGGGTCGAGGCGGCGATCCCGCGCAGACGCGTCAGGTCACCCTCGGCACGCGCTGCCTCGGCTTCCGCCGACGTCAGGCGCGCCTGGGCCTGGGCAATTTCCTCGGGCCGCGAGCCATTGCGCAGGCGCAACAGATTCTGCCGCTGCACCTCGCCCTGTGCTCTGGCTTCCTCTGCCTGCAGGTTGAGCGACACGGTATCGAGCGTGGCTAGGATGCTTCCCGCCTTCACGCTGTCCCCTTCCTCCGCCCGCACTTGCGCGACGCGGCCGCTGTCCTCGAACGCGAGCGAGACCTGCCGCACATCGACATTGCCCTGAAGGACAAGCTCGGTCTTGCCGGCATCTTTCCCGCCACACCCACTCAGCGCCAGTGCGGCCATGCCGAGGATACCAAGGGTGCGATTGTGCATGTGACGACTCCGGACGGTGAGGACTGCGGCGAAAAGAATCTTAGTCTAAATCAGATTTAATGTTCGACTTGTCCTACAATCCGATCCGGTTCAAGAGCAAATCATGAATGGCAAACCCCTCCGAGGCCCCCGGTCGGACGGTGCGGCGACCCGCGCGCGTATATTGGAAAGCGCTGGCACATTGTTCGCATCGCAAGGGCTGGCCTCGACCACGAGCAAGGCAATCGCCGCGAAGGCGGAAGTCGATCTTGCCTCGATCAACTATCATTTCGGCAACCGCGATGGCCTCTACCGGACCGTGCTGGTCGAGGCGCATCGACGGTTTGTACGGCTTGAGGAACTCGAGCAGATATCTGCAAGCCAGGCGATGCCCGAAGAAAAGCTTGGCACGCTGCTCGATGCCATCGTCGGCCGCCTCGCCGGGTCCTCGCATTGGAGTACTGCCGTGCTGGTTCGGGAACTTGCGGCGCCGTCCGCGCATTTTTCGGTCCTGCGCGACGAGGAAGCGCCGCCCAAGCTTCGGGTCGCGCTGCGGATATTGAGCGACGTGAGCGGGATACCCATCGGCGCGCCGGAACTGCTCTGCTGCCTGATCAGCGTGGCCGCACCATGCGCCATGCTGCTTGTCGCCGGGAACAATCTACCCGCGCCCGGCAGGGACATATTGCGGATCAATCGCCGGACGCTGGCGGACCATCTGCATCGCTTCGCGCTCGCTGGCCTGCACGCCGCCGGGCAGGACTATCGCGCACGCCATGAGGAAGATCATGCCCAATTGCCAGTCTGACGCGCGACAGCGCCAATCCGAGCGGACAATCACATCCCTGCGTAGCACTGTTGTCCTCTCCCTTGCGCCGCTGCTCCTCGCAGTGCCCGGCACGGCCATGGCTGCCGGCATGGAGGTCCTGCTGCGCGGAACCACGAGTAAGGAGGGGCAAGCTGACACCCTGGTGGAACTGCGCCTCCTAAATCCCGACGATACCGAGGACAGCATCACGCTTCCCGACCGAACCGAGGCACGAATCGATGGCTCCGAGGGCGAGAGAACGATCATCCTGATGCGATCCGCCGATACACCCGCGAACATCACAGTCGCCGCCCACGGATTTGCGGAGGCGCGCTATCGCATGCCGCCCGGCGAAGTCCGGGAAGACGCCTTGCTCTCTGTTCCGGCATGGTCGACGCAGGCCGTGCGTCTGACGCGGTCGGACACGGTTCGATTGGCCGACCAGGAAGCAACAGGCGTTCCATCCCCCGAAAGCCCGCCTGCAGCGCCGCCCACGGACAAGGCGGCCGGCAACGCCTTCCTCGCCAACCTGGCAGCCTACGAGCCCATCTATGCGGTGTATGGCCCCGGCACCAACAGCGACGCGCGCATCCAGATCAGCTTCAAATACAAGCTGTTCGGTTCCCGCGCAGCCGGCAGGGAGCCCGAGGGCCTGCACTTCGCCTATACCCAGAGAATGTTCTGGGATCTCGGTGGACGTTCCTCGCCGTTCCGCAATATCGATTTTCAGCCAGAAATCATCTACATCACGCCATCCACCAGGCTCGACAACGGGATCACGCTGGCAGCGCAGGTGGGCATTCGTCACGAGTCCAACGGGCGAGACGGCCTGGAATCGCGCAGCATCAATAGCCTCTATGTGGCGCCGATGGCGGCGGTGTCGCTTGGTGGCGGGTATCGGCTGAGCGTGGCGCCACGGCTCTCTGTCTATATCGGCGACAAGTCCGATAATCCTGATATCGTGCGCTATCGTGGACATACCGGGCTGTTCGTCGAACTCGGGAAGGATGACGGACTTCGGCTGTCCACGGCCACGCGGTTCAATCCCCGGTCGGGCAAGGCCGCGCTCAACGCTGATCTGTCCTATCCATTGCCGCGCCTGTGGAACGGCGGCCCGGATTTCTACCTCTTTGCGCAGTCCTTCGTCGGCTATGGCGAGAATCTGCTCGACTATGACCGCCATGCGACGCGTCTCAGGATCGGCGTGGCTTTAGTGCGGTAGTGTGCCGGTATTGGGCGCAACATCTCAGGAAAATTACTGCTGAAGGCATCAGGAAGACAGAAATTTGAATATCCGGCAAATCGATGCCTGAAAGTGCGATTTTGGCTCCTTTGGGTGCCGCCCCGGAAATGCTAGACTGACGTCGCGTCATGGCCTGCTTGCGCTGCCCAACGGGTCAGCGATCCATGCGCCATTTCTGTGAGAACTATCCAGACCCGCGTTCGCGAGCGCCTGCCGAGCTTGGTCGGCCGACTATGCGGTCATCGCAGATCGGCCGGAAGGGAAGGGAGGGGGAGGAGAGAGGAAGCAGCGGACGGTTAGCTGTCCGTGGCTTCCTCTCCTCAACCGCAGCACTGTCATGACGGGCACGCGCTATGTGCGCATCAAGCGCTTCGCCGAACTGACCGGCTACACCGAGAAGGCGGTCTATCGAAAGATCGCCGACGGCGTGTGGATACAGGGCCGCGAATATCGCCGCGCTCCCGATGGCAGCATCTGCATCGACCTCGAAGGCTTCCAAAAATGGGTAGAAAACGGCCAGGGACTGGCGTCGAGCCGCTGAAAAGCTGTATTCGCGTCCGCTTCCGCTGGAATGGGCGGCTCTATCGCGAAACGCTTCAGCTCCAGCCCACATCCGCAAATATCAAGGCGACCGAGCGCTTGATGGCCCGTGTCCATCAGGAAATCGATCTCGGCGTCTTCGATTATGAAAGCACGTTCCCCAAGGGTAATGCCAAACCTGACCGGAACAAATATGCGGGATTCAAGACTTACGCGAAAGAGTGGCTCGGAACGCTCGTAGTCGAGAAATCGACGATGTCCGACTATGTGTCGGCGATCAACAATGTCTGGTCCCCGGCCTTCGGTGATCGACAACTCAAGAGCATCAAGCCGAGCGAGATCAAGAAGATCATCGCCGATCGCGCGAAACATGTCAGCGGCAAGACGATCAACAACAACGTCATCCCGCTGCGCGGTATCTTCGAGATGGCGCTGGATGACGAATTGATCGACCGTTCGCCGCTGGAGCGGATCAAGAGCCAGAAGCATCAGAAACGCGAGCCGGACCCGTTCGACCGGGAAGAAACCGAACACATCCTCACCTATATGCACGAGCGTTACGACGAGCAGGTCTGGAACTGGTATGAGTTCGCTTTCGGGACCGGCATGCGCCCCAGCGAGCAGATTGTCGTCCAGTGGCGCGATGTCGACTGGAAACGCCAGTCTATCCGGGTCGAGCGCGCCCGCGTCCGGGCTGTGGAGAAATCGACCAAGACAAGGACCGTGCGCGACGTCGATCTCACTCCGCGAATGATGGCCGTGCTGCGACGCCAGAAGGCACACAGCTTCATGCGGGGCCTCGATTCGCCGATCTTCATCAACCCCGTCACAAACGCGCCGTGGCCGGATGTGCAGGATCAGCGAAAACTCTATTTCCATCCCGCGCTGCGTGCGCTTGGCATCCGCAGCCGCGATGCCTATCAAACGCGCCACACTTACGCGACGACAGCGCTGATGGGCGGGGTGAACCCGGCCTATATCGCCCGCCAGCTTGGCCACAAGAGTGCGGCGATGCTGTTCCGATACTACTCGAAATGGATCGATCACGCGGACTATGGCCGCGAAGCAGCCAAGCTCAATCAGATATACGGTTCCTGATGCGGACGTCTGGTTGGGCTGTGGGAAGGGTCTGCCTGTCGGTGGCGGCTGCCGCGACCGAATCCCTAGTCTGCTAGGCAGTTTTTAAGGTGATCGGAAAAGGGCCGGAAACGGGGGCTGGGCTGGCCCCGAAAAACGCCAAATGTGCCACAAAAGTGCCACGGGAACCGCATTCTCGCGATTCCGCCTAACAATTTCAACCACTTAGGTGGTGACCCCTACGGGAATCGAACCCGTGTTTCAGCCGTGAAAGGGCCGCGTCCTAGACCGCTAGACGAAGGGGCCACGGTAGCAGTTTGGACTGCATTGCCAGAGGCGAGGGCGGCATTAGGGGCTTGGGCCAAGACGGTCAACCCCCGACACGCCATGAAATGACGTTAGGCCATCGTCATTGGCAACCGCACCTATTTAGTTGATCCAGGCCGCGTCCTCTAGATGTAGTTCCGCCGCTGGCCGGGCACCCCAATCATCGATTTTGGCGCGTCCCGCGACCCACAGCCGCCGGTCAGGCCCTGCGCCCAGCAATGCTTGACCCAGCGGCGTTTCTGACTGGCGGAAAGCAATGGCCTTGATTGATCGGCCATCATCGCCCGACAGGATGACCCGGACATGGCCATTACCCACAATGTCCGCTTTGATGATCCGCATTGGGCCGGCCGCGATGCGCGGCGCCGGCCAGCCAGTGCCATAGGGACCGCCTTCGTCGATGGCGTGGACGAAATCGGGGTTGATCCCGCCTGGGTTCAGCACTGCGTCGATCAGCAGCGCGCGGCCTTCAGCGGCTTTCGCAACGTCGTACGCCAGCCGTTCGTCGAGAAAATCGGCAAGCGCGTCCACCTTGTCTGCCGCGACCGTTAGTCCCGCAGCCATGCTATGGCCGCCACCCGCCGTCAGAAGCCCGCTCTCCTTGGCGGCGAGCACCGCTGCGCCAAGATCGACGCCTGTAACAGAGCGGCCAGACCCTTTGCCTATGCCATCAGAATCGAGAGCGATGACGATGGCTGGGCGGCCGAGTTTTTCTTTCATGCGCCCGGCGACAATGCCAATGACGCCGGGATGCCAGCCTTCACCGGCGATTACCGCCACGGCTCGGTTATGCTGGGCGGCGGACAGGGCCTCCGCGTCCGCCTGCACCTGTCCCTCGATCGCGCGCCGCTCCTCATTCAGCCGGTCAAGTTCCTCGGCGATCTCACGCGCTTCGCCGGGATCTTCCGTGGTCAGCAGGCGGACGCCGAGGTCGGACTTCCCTACGCGCCCGCCAGCATTTATTCTTGGTCCCAGAGCGAAACCAAGATCGTGGCATAGGGGGGCGCGATTGAGACGGCTTGCCTCGATCAGCGCAGACAAGCCAATATTGCGCCGCTGCGCCATTACCTTCAGTCCCTGCGCCACGAAAGCGCGGTTGAGGCCGCGGAGCTGCGCCACGTCCGCCACCGTGCCCAGCGCCACGAGATCGAGCAAGTCTATTAGCCGCGGCTCTGGGCGATTGTTGAACCATCCCCGTTGCCTCAATGTCCGGATTAGCGCCGCGCCCAACAGGAAGGCCACGCCTACAGCCGCCAGATGACCATGTGCCGCGCCTTCGTTGCTTTCGTCGAGCCGATTTGGATTGACCAGCGCATAGGCGGATGGAAGGGTTGCCGCGCATTTGTGATGATCGACGACCACCACATCCAGCCCGGCGGTATGCGCCATTTCCAGCGCCTCGAAAGCCTGCGCGCCGCAATCCACCGTCACGACCAGCGTCGATCCTTCAGAAGCGAGCCTGACCAGCGCCTCGCCTGACGGGCCATAGCCCTCCATCAGGCGATCGGGGATGTAGCTGCGCGCTGAAAGACCCAGTTCACGAAGGAGTCTGATCAGCAGTGCCGCGCTTGTTGCGCCATCGACATCATAGTCTCCAAAGATCGTGACGGTCTCGCCCGCCTGCACAGCGTCTGCCACCCGCTCGGCAGCGCGATCCATGTCTTGGAAAATGGCGGGATCGGGCATAAATGCCCGGATGGTGGGGCTTCGATACTGGTCGATCGCGTCCCTGGGGCAGCCACGGGCCAGCAGCAATTGGGTGATCAAGTCGTCGGGCTGGAAACCGGGGTCGCGCCCATCGGCTCCGCCGCCCCGCCAGTGCCAGGGCTGCCCAAGGATGGACCGTGCGACGTTCAATATGGGGGTCATCGTTTCTCGTTAGCGGGTTTCTGCGCGGCAGGGAATCACCGCATTTTTTGCGAAGGGTAACGCGCCATTTACCTGCGCCGTGCAACATGGCTGTCACGTCATTCAAACTGGACAAGCCAACGCTTCGAACGAAGATGTCTCATCCCGTCTACCCTATCAAACGCCGGACGAGGCCCAAGAATATCCTTTCCCGGACATTGCCGGATTCCGGGCCGTTGGCTCCTACTGGCAAAGGCAAGGCGACAGATAATCTTATACGCCGTTTAGCTCAGGCCGCAGCGGTTGCGCAGGAGGATGCCCGCGTCGCGCGTGAGGCGCTCGCCGACGCGCAGCGCCGGTTTGACGTCACTTTCTCCCAGGCACCCGTGGGTATTGCCCATGTTAGGCCGGATGGCGGCTTCCTTACCGTCAATGACCAGTTCGCACGTATCACCGGATATAGCCGGGAGGAATTGCTGAAGGACGGTTTTCAGAAAATCACGCACCCCGACGATATCGATGCCGACCTCATCCATTTCCGCCGGCTCCTCAAGGGCGATATCGACCGTTATGTGATGGAGAAGCGCTATCTTCGTCCGGATGGCAGCGTAGTGTGGGTCAACCTGACCGTCGCGCTGGTGCGTGATGCAGCGGGCGAACCTGACTTCTGCGTTTCCGTGATTGAGGATCTATCGGAAATTCGGAAGGCGCATGCCGATGCGATGCGCGATCCGCTCACCGGTCTTCTTAATCGCCGAGGTTTTGTTGAGCGAGTAAGCCGCGAGATTGCGCGCGCGTCCAAGGCAGGGAGATCGCTCGGCACGGCTTATCTCGACTTGGACGGATTCAAGCGAATCAACGACGTTCAGGGGCATCCGGTGGGCGATGCCTGTCTAATTGAAGTCGCGCGACTGTTGGAAACCACGATCCGTCCGGGCGATGTGGTGGCGCGCCTTGGCGGCGACGAATTTGCCATTCTTATGCCCAGTCTCGGAACGGATCATGCGCGCGCGGCAGTCGAGCGCATCCGGGCGGCCCTGGTCGATCTGGGTAAGCTTAAAGAATGGCCCGTCACTGGTAGCTTGGGCGTTCTTACGCTTATGCCGACCAACGATACGACGCCGGATCAGTTGATCGCCGGGGCCGACGCAGCGATGTTCCGGGCGAAGCGCGGCGGCAAGAATTGCGTGCGCATGACCGCCGCCTGACGGATGGAAAGCCTATCAGATCGCTAGGGGCAGATCCGGGTTCGCGCGCAGCTTGCTCATGTCGCGTATCGGCGGTGCACCGAATGTGCGGCTATATTCCCGGCTGAACTGGGAAGGGCTGTCATAGCCCACCCGGAATCCGGCGTCCGCTGCGTCGATATGACCAGATAGCATCAGTCGGCGGGCCTCCTGCAGCCGGAGCTGCTTCTGATATTGCAACGGGCTCATTGCAGTCATCGCCTTGAAATGCTGGTGAAAGCTGCTCAAGCTCATTCCGGCCTGTCCTGCGAGGTGATTGGCGCTGAACGGCTCATTGAAATGCTGTTTCAGCCAGCCGATGACCCGTCCGATCTGTCCGATCCGGCTGTCGGGGGACGCGATCGCGTGCATCTGCTGTCCCTGTGATCCGATGAGAAGCCGATACAGCAGTTCTCTTTCCACCAGCGGCGCCAATACTGCTGCGTCCTGCTCCTGTCCCAGCAGCATGACCAGCCGCGTAGCGCAGTCCGCCATTTCCGGCGCGATGGCGTGCAGAGACAGCGCCGGGCCGTCTTCCGCCGCATCGTTTCGTGAGGGAAGAGTGAGAAGAATGTCCGACAGAAGCGCCGGATCGAGATAGAGGCAGAAGCACAGATAGGGTTCCGCCTCATCGGCTTGCGTAACCATGCCCGTGATCGGCACATCAAGCGCCGCGACCAGATAGGCGTCAGGTCCATAGGTCAGCAGCGCGTCGCCAGAGATCACCTGTTTACGGCCTTGGGCTATGATGCAGACGGCGGGCCGCTGAAGCATGTGGATCGGCTCCCCGGTGCGTGACCAGCGGATCAACGTCAGGCGCGGGATAGCGGTGTCGTGGATGCCATCCATCCTGGCAAATTGTGTAATCGCTTCTGCAAGCTGAATGTGGGTCATTGATCGATCGTTCCTGAAATCCTTGCTCAAGCCTATGCCATTTTAACTTCCTTGTCAGCTTTGCGCGTCTTGATCTGGAGGATTGTGCAATCATTTCGTACGACCTTTCTACCGCTCATTCCCCTTACCGCCACATTGAACAGACATTGGGCCGATCGGCGGTCCGGCTTTATGAACGGGAGAATTCCGATGCAGGATATTCGGGGAAAGGTGATCGCCATCAGCGGTGCGAGCAGCGGGATCGGCGAAGGTGCGGCGCGACTGCTGGCAGTGCAGGGCGCGAAGCTGATGTTGGGCGCCCGCCGTACGGATCGGTTGGAAAAGCTGGTGGCGGAGATTGAGGCGGCAGGTGGTACTGCCCGCTTTCAGGCGCTCGATGTCACCGACCGGATCGATTTTGAACGCTTTGTCGCCGCCGCCGTAGAGGCGTTTGGCAGGATCGATGTGCTGGTCAACAATGCGGGTGTCATGCCGCTCTCCCCTTACATCGCGCTGAAGGTTGAGGAATGGGACCGGATGATTGACGTCAATATCAAGGGCGTCCTTTACGGCATTGCCGCCGCCCTGCCGCGCATGAAGGCGCAAGGGGCTGGTCAATTCGTGAACCTGTCGTCCATCGGCGGTCATCGCGTCTGGCAGAATTGTGGCGTCTATTCGGCCACCAAGTTTGCGGTTCGCGCTTTGTCGGAGGGGTTGCGACTGGAACATGACGACATTCGCGTGACGATCATCTCGCCTGGCGTCGTGGAATCGGAGTTGGCGGATACGATTACCGATGGCGGCGCAGCGGCCGCGATGGTTGATTATCGCGCTATCGCCATCAAACCGGACGCTATTGCCCGCTCTATCGCCTTTGCCATTGGCCAGCCGGCCGATGTTGATGTGAACGAGCTGATCGTTCGGCCTACCCGCACCGTTGATTGATATCGCATCTGGCAACAGGGCAGGGTGACCGACGCTCCTTGCCCTGTTGCAATGCTGCGGCGCAATCCTACGTTTGCGTCTTAGCGACAGGGGGTACGCCGCGTGGCATCCATCATAACAGTATCAGGTCTTACAAAAAGCTACGCATCGGGGCACGTCGCCCTTAAGCATGTCGATCTGGAGATAGAGGAGGGGGAGATATTCGCCCTGCTTGGCCCCAATGGCGCGGGCAAGACGACGATGATCTCCATCATTTGCGGCAATGTAAATCCCAGCGGCGGCATGGTGACGGTTGCAGGCCATGATATCGTACAGGACTATCGGGGATCGCGCTCCGCAATTGGCCTGGTGCCGCAGGAATTGTTCACAGACGCATTCGAGCGGGTGATCGATACCGTCACTTTCAGCCGTGGCCTGTTCGGCAAGCCCCGCAACGATGCCTTCATCGAGAAGGTGCTGCGTGACCTGTCTCTTTGGGACAAGCGGCATTCGAAGATATTGGAGCTTTCCGGCGGTATGAAACGCCGGGTAATGATCGCCAAGGCCCTATCCCACGAGCCGCGCGTCCTCTTCCTCGACGAGCCGACTGCTGGCGTCGATGTCGAACTGCGGCGGGACATGTGGCAACTGGTCCGCGAACTGCGGGAGACAGGTGTCACCATCATCCTCACCACTCACTATATCGAGGAGGCGGAGGAGATGGCCGATCGCGTCGGCGTTATCAACAAAGGGGAATTGATACTGGTCGAGGAAAAAACGGCTCTAATGAAGAAACTGGGTAAAAAGACCCTGACCATCGTTCTTGCCGACCCACTCGATACGGTTCCCGTTGAGCTGGCCGGATGGGACGTCACGCTGAAAGCGGACGGGCAGGAGATTGAATATATTTTCGACACGCAGGCGGAAAGAACCGGCGTCTCCTCCCTGCTGCGCACGCTCGGAGACCTGGGCATTGCCTACAAGGATCTCAACACGCAGCAGAGCAGCTTGGAGGACATCTTCGTAAGCCTCGTGCATCAGGAGAAAGCGGCATGAGCGGCCTTAACCTCCACGCGATCAAATCGATCTACCTCTTTGAACTCAATCGCTTTCGCCGGACCTTACTGACTGGCCTGATGGTGCCTGTCATCACCACTTCACTCTATTTCGTGGTGTTCGGCGGCGCGATTGGATCGCGCATGACGCAGATCGACGGCATCCCTTATGCCGCCTTCATCGTGCCTGGTATGATCATGTTGGCCATGTTCACGGAAAGCATCTTTAACGCCAGTTTCGGCATCTACATGCCCAAATTCACCGGTACGATATACGAACTGCTTTCCGCTCCCGTCTCGGCCGTGGAAACGGTTATCGCCTATGTCGGCGCGGCGGCGACCAAGTCTCTGATCGTCGGGTTCATTATCTTCGCGACAGCGCATCTGTTTGTGGATGTCCAGGTGGCCCACCCGCTGGCGATGGTCGCCTTCATGATGCTGATCGCGATCAGCTTCTGCCTTTTCGGTTTCATCCTCGGCGTCTGGGCGCAGAGCTTCGAACAGCTTCAGGTCATCCCCCTGCTTGTTATTATGCCAATGACTTTTCTGGGTGGAGCCTTCTATTCCATCCACATGCTGGCCGAGCCTTGGCGGACGATCACATTATTCAACCCGATCGTCTATTTGATTAGCGGGTTCCGATGGACTTTCTTCGGCAGAGGCGATGTCGGGATCGAATTCAGCTTACTGTTCATTGCTGGCATGCTGACGATCTGCCTGGGAATAATTGGCTGGATGTTCCGTACGGGATACCGGCTGAAAAAATAGGGATCGCTTTCCCTTCTATTTCTCCTGCGTAATTATTCGTTGCGACATTGATTCAGATTATGAATCAATGGGACATTTCAGTGTTTTCTGCCTTCGCGGTCGCGAAAAACATTGATTGCCGCCGGGAACTGATTTCTTTCTCGCGCATCCTGTCTGCAGGTGGCGCGCAGTTGCGCTCTCTTGCCTGACATCTGGTGTGAGGGGACCGTTCAACAGTGCCGGATCGAAAACCATCGGGGGGCCGTGCCCCTGACCATAATCCGCGCTGGACCGATGAAGCTATGCTGCGGGACAGGCTGGCCGAGCTTTCTTCACCGCCTTCTTGCGCCATTCTGGATTTTGATGAGACCCTTTGGTTACGCAATTCGACCGAGGAATTTCTCCACGCGGTCCGGCCCAACATTATCGCAGCTATCGTGCTGCAGATATTGGGACAGTTGAAGCCATGGCGTCTGATCTCCCGCCAGCACCCGGAATATTATCGTGACTGGATACGGATAGCTGCCGTTCTGGTCCTGGCGCCATGGAGCTACTTCACTTGGCGGCGGGTGGCGGCTCGGATGGGGCCACAATATGTAAACACGGTCCTCTTGAAGGCGATACGCGATGCCCGACCCGGCAAGATATTCGTCGCCAGCTATGGCTTCGGCTTCATCATCCGTCCGCTGCTCAAGGCCATAGACCGGGACATGGAATTGGTCGCATCCGCTTCGCTACGCCGGGGTGCGGCTCTGCGGCGTATCGGCAAGGGCAGGGCGCTGACCAGCCTGCTCGGTGCAGACATGGTGAAGAACAGCATCGTTGTGACCGACAATTTCGTCGATCGCGACCTTTGTATGCTCAGTGACCATGGGATCTACATACAATGGCGCGATGCCGTATACAGGCAGGCGGGCCTCTCGCCCATGCTTCCGCTCAGCTACACGGCGCGCATAAAACGTCCCACGGAGCGCTACGTGCTGCATGGTATATTGGGATATGATTATGCGGTGTTGTGGCTGGCCTATGCGCTGCTTAGTCCCTCCATGATCGCGACCTCCATCGCCATCGGCTTTTATCTGCTCGCCTTCTTCGCGGTGTATGAGATCGGCTATTATGAAAATGACCGCGTTGGCCTAGCGCGAGAAAAAAAGCCCGTTGTCAGCGCGGAGTTTGCTGAGCTTGGCCACAATTTCAAACCGGCATGGGCATGGATTTTCGGCATCGTTCTGGCCGCTATCGGTGCTGCCGTGCAGACATTCGGCCAGCCTGCAGTCACAACCCGCATAGGCGATCTCAGTGGGGTCAACCTGTTCGCCTGGTATTGGTGCATGGCGATGACGTTGCTTATCGCGACCCGGCTGACTTTTATGTGGTTCAATTCTCTGACGCCGCGCCTGCGGATCGTCCCAATGCTGATTCTTCAGGTGGAGCGGACGCTCGGCTATGCGTTGATGCTGGCCATCGACGTGGCTGGAGCAGTGTTGTGCGTCAGTCACGCGATAGGCCGCTGGGTTCCCTATGTGATTTATCGTTTCGGGGGCGACCGCCGGGATTTTCCGGCGCATATCGCCACCCTTGTCGTGTTCATGGTCTGCCTGCCGATGGTTGCGATCATCGACCGGTTGCCCATCACCAGTAATTTCACGATCGAATTTTTCGTGATCACGACCTATCTGGTCGCACGCGCGGCCAAGGATCTACAGAAATACCGGCGAACCATGAAAGCAGCGGCCCAATAGGGCCTTACTTCGCGCGCATTGCATGGATATTGGGGGCTGTCAGCGATTGACCGCCGATAGCCTGCTGGCCCCGCTCGACATAATATCTTGGACCTCTGTTTTCGACTGTCCCTTCTTCTCCGCTTTGACGACATAGCGTGGATAGACACTTGCAATGCCGACCGAATAAATGCGGCGCTTTGTCGCGCATCCTCCTTAGAGGGTCTAGGAAAGGTCTGGCTCCTGGCTATCTATGCCGACCTAGGAGCCGATGCACATCGCGTGGTGGGTATCGATCAGGCCGCTGCCGTGACTGGATGGAGGAAGGCTGCGTACCTCCCTCCACCCGTCCCCCCATTAGGCCGTATGGTAGTAGTTCGAATATTTCTTTGAATGATGGTAGGCGCCGATCGCCTTCGCCTTTGGATCGACCCGCGTGTAGACGACGCCAATCAGATTTGCTCCGTCCGCCCGCAACCATGTCAGCGCTTCGCTGACCGCGGGCGCGAGCGTAGATGCCCAACGCACAACAAGGACCGTCGCGTCGGCCTGTTGGCTCAGAAAGCGCGCGTCAGCGACGCCCAGCATCGGCGGCAGATCCAGCACGATGAACTGATAGGTCTTACGGAATTGCTCGACCAGCGCTTCCATCTTGCCATTGCCGAAATAATTGGTCCCGCTGAAATCCGGAGCGCGCATCAGGATCATGTCCAGACCCTCGATGTCATCGGTCGTGATGGCGTGAACAGGGTTTGCCTTTCCGGTGAGCACGTCGGTCAGGCCAGGCTTGCGATCAGCCGAAACCAGATAGCGGAGCGAGGCGCGGCGCACGTCGCAGTCAATCAGCAGCGTCTTGGCTCCGCCGATCGCCAGGACGCGGGCGAAGGACAGGGCGGTCGTCGTCTTGCCTTCTTCCGGCACGGCTGAGGTCAGGGCGACGACGCGGCATGGCTCGGCCGGACAAGCGGCCTCTACTGACACCTGCAGATTGCGGAGCGACTCCGCGAACATGGATGCCGGATAACGGATCAGGCTGTCGGCGGGCGACCGGTCGCTGCCATATTCGCTTTCCTCCAGATTGGGGACAGAGGTCAGCAGCGCTACGCCAGACATTCCTTCTATGTCGCCCACACTTCGGAAATTTGGCTTTATCGATCGCAACATCTCCGTACTCAGAAAACCAGCGCCGGCCCCTGCCATGCCCGCGAGCAGCAGGAGCAAGCCCTTCTGCGGCCACGCGGCCTCCGCCGGTGGCTCGGCGATATCCACGACTTCGGCATGAGCGATGGAGTCCCGCGCAAGTTGCGTGCTCTCCAGCGAAAGCTGCGCCAGCCGGTCATAAGCCGCCCGCTTGCTCTCCGCTTCCCGTAACAGGCTCTCTGCCACAGGAGAGTTGCGGGTATAGTTGGCTTGCCTGCCTTCCAGATTGCGCATGGCGGAGCGAAGGCTGGATGCCTGCGCATCGGCGGAACTTGCCTGCGCCGTCAATGTGCTGAGCGCTCGTTGCGCCTCGTCCCTGATTTGCGCGTCGATAGCCGCCAATTGTTTGCGCACCATTACCGTTTCGGGGTGATTTTCGCCGCTGCGGCCGACAATTTCGTTCATCCGCTCGACGATTTCGGCGCGCTGGCGACGGAGGTCTGCCGTAACCTGAGATGCGCCGGCAGCCGACACAGCGTCCAGTCCGCCGCTCATCGCTTCATTGCGGGCCGCCGTCAGGTTAGAGCGCGCCGCCGCTGCCGCTGCTTCCGCTGTCGCCAACTCGGTTGACAGCGGAGCAAGCTGCTCGTTGCTCACCGATCCGTCGGCGCCCATGCCGAGACCTGACCGGGAGCGATAGGAGGAAAGGCGCGCATCGGCTGCCCGAACCTCTGCTTCAAGTTCAACGAGGCGTTGTTTGAACCATGCGGACTGACGTCCCGATGTCCGCATCAACGATCCGACGCGGGCATCAAGATAAACCTGCGCAATCATGTTCACGATCTTTGCGGACTTTACCGGATCGCGGGAGCGGAACGTGGCCTCCAGAATATAGCTGGTGCTTTCACGCTGCACCGTCAGGCGGTGGACGATGCGCTCCGCAACCGCGTTGATCAGGGCCGGGTCCGATGTCTGCCGCAACTGGTCGCGGCTCGAAACCAGCTCCAGAAATTCCGGATCTGCCTGAAGGCGCAACCGCCTGACCGTTTCCCTGGCGACGTCCTGAGACCGTAATATGCTGATTTCCGTATCCATTGCCGGATCGCCAAGTTCGGGACCGCGGCCATTCTGCTCAACGGCAAGAGGGTTACGGCTTGGATCGATCTGTATCCGTGTGGTGGCGTCATATTTCGGCGTAATTACGAAGAAGATGAGGGCGGCAAGGATCGCGAATACGCCAAGCGCCACAGAAATCATTAGGGGAAAATTTCTTCCTGACCGAAAGAAGGACGTAGGTTGGTTTGCGGGGCCGGAACTTGCTGTTGAACTCGGATACAGCATACCTTCCCTTTCTTGATGAAGGGGTGCAGCTTGCCTACCCCCATTTTCACTCGCGGAAACTTTCCAGCAAAGAGAACATCAAATATCGATCATGTCTATTTCGGGAATCGCAGACGGAATGACTGTATCAAAATGGTGCACAGGGCGCAGTTCATCGCAAAATTGCTTGGAAATGCCAGGGCCTGGAGCGCCACATGATTGCAGTGCGGCAATTTTTGCCATCACGCGGCGGAAATCCGACAACGCCGCCCGACATTGATATGAAGATGGAGGCCCGAGCCGGAATCGAACCGGCGTGCAAGGATTTGCAGTCCTCTGCGTAACCACTCCGCCATCGGGCCATCCGTGGTCGGGGTGTGGCCAATGTGCGGCTTTGGCTCCAAAGTCAAGCGGCGGCCGGGGCACAGCCTGCAAGTTTATCGCATCCGCAGCGCAATCCCGCTTGGCGCGCGCGCGCATGTGATTTAGACGACCAGAAGATGATTTACTGTATTGTATTGGCAATACAGTTGTGCCAAGCGGGAACATGATGGCTACGGAACAGACATATTCGTCCATGCGCAGCGCGATGGTGGACAGCCAACTTCGCACCAGCGACGTCAATGATGCGGGTGTTATCGCGGCAATGGCCGCTGTGCCGCGGGAAGCCTTCCTGCCGGAGGAACGCCAATCCATGGCCTATATTGACCGGCCGGTCCGGCTTGGCGGAGGCAGGGCGCTGAATCCGCCACTTGCAACGGGCAGGTTGTTGACCGAGGCTGGCGTGAAGGCGGGCGACAAAGTGCTGTTGATCGGCGCGGCGACGGGATATGCGGCGGCCCTTCTTCAGAAGATCGGTGCCGTGGTGACGGCGGTTGAGGAAGACGCAGCGCTCGCCGCAAAGGCGACATCGGCCGGTATCGCAATTACTATCACGCCGCTTTCGGCCGGTTCGCCGGATGGCGCTCCCTATGACATCATTGTTGTGGATGGTGCGGTGGAGGAGTTACCCGCGGCGCTCGTTGGACAGCTTGCGGAAGGGGGACGGCTGGTTACCGGTCTGGTCGAACGTGGCGTCACCCGGCTGTGCGCGGGGCGCAAGAGCGGGTCAGCATTCGGGCTAGCGAGTCTGGTCGACATGGAGATGGTGGTCCTGCCCGGTTTCGCAAAGCCGGAAGGATTCGTGTTCTAAAGGTAAATGGAATGACCGTGCGACGCCTTCTTTCCGCTTCGGTGGCTCTATTCGCGTTGGCGGCCCCCGTTTCTGCTTATGCGGGCACTTTGAGGGAAGCCCTGCTCAAAGCCTATCAGACTAACCCGACATTGACGGGCGCGCGTGCGGGGCAGCGGGCGACTGACGAGAATGTTCCCATTCAGAAGTCTGCGGGTCGGCCCAATATCGTGATCGGCGGCGATTATAACGAAGCGATTCTGCGTTCCAACAGCTTCCAGGCCAGACGGAGCGTCTCTGCAGATGGCACGGTGAGTGTCCCCGTCTATTCTGGCGGTGCAGTAAGAAACGGCGTGAAGGCGGCCAAGCGACGCGTGGAGGCGGGGCAGGCGAACTTGCGCGGCACGGAAGCATCCATGTTCAGCCAGGTCGTCGCTGCTTATATGGATGTCATCCGTGACAGCGCCATCGTGTCCTTGAATAAGTCCAATGTGCGGGCGCTGGACGTCAATCTGCAAGCGACCAATGATCGCTTCGAGGTGGGTGACCTCACCCGCACCGACATCGCTCAGTCCGAGTCGCGACTCGCGCTCGCCCGCAGCGACCTGCAACAGGCCGAGGCGAATCTGATCGCCAGCCGTGAAAATTACATTGCCCTCGTCGGCGAAGCGCCTGTGGATCTGGAGACGCCACCTGCATTGCCGGGACTGCCCGCGTCGCCGGATGCCGCGGTGTCGGTCGCGCTAACCGACAACCCGGATATTCTTGCCGCAAAGAAGGATCGGGAGGCTGCGCTGTACGATGTCCGCGTTTCGCGCGCGAGCCGGCTTCCGACGCTGTCCGCTTTTGCCCAGGGTAGCTATTCCGACAATCTCGGATCGCTTCCGAACACCATTCCGGGGGTGGTGAATCAATCCGTGCATCAGGCGGCCGTTGGCGCAAGCCTTTCGATCCCTCTTTATCAGGGAGGGCGGCCCAGCGCGTTGATCCGGCAAAGCCAAGCTCTTGAATCGCAAGCGATAGAACGAGAAATCGCGGTTGAGCGGGGTGTTATCGCCCAAGCGCGCGCGGCCTATGCGAGCTGGCAGGCTTCCTTGCAGACGATTGAATCGAGCCGGAAAGCGGTGGACGCAACCGCACTCTCGCTGGAGGGCGTGCGCGCAGAGAATACTGTCGGAAGCCGCACCATTCTGGACATTCTTAATGCAGAGCAGGAAGCTCTCATTTCGAAGGTGGAACTGGTCTCGGCGGAGCGTAACGCCTATGTCGCCGGCTTTACCCTATTGGCCGCGATGGGCCATGCGGAAGCCGAGGATTTGGCCCTTGAAGGAGGGGCGCTTTACGACCCGATGGTTAATTATAACCGGGTAAAAAATAAGCTTAGCGATTGGGATGCAGACCCCCGGCCACAGCCGGTATCCACACGAACCGTTGACTCGCCCGCCCAAAATGCCAATGTTGATGCTGCGGGTGCGCAGTAGCGCATAAGGGGACTGGTTAACATTATGGGTGACATGAGCAAGGAACCTTCGATGGAGGAGATCCTGTCCTCCATCAAGCGCATCATCGCGGAGGAGGGCGAGGAGTCCACGCCTCGTGGTCCGCGTCGCGGCCGGCTTGAGGTTGTTCCGACTGAAACTGAGGCCGTGGAGGCGGAAGTTCTGGATGATGACATCCTGGAACTGACACCGCCGGACGAGGTTCACGCGGAAGCGCCCACTGAAATTGAGGCGGAAGCCGAAGCGCCTGTCGAGGAAATTGCTGAACAGGCCGAACCCGAATCAATGGTTGACGCATTCGAGCAAGCTGATGCGGTGATTGAGCTGGAAGCTCCAATAGTTGAAGAGCCGGCGCTCGTTGAGGAGGCTGTCGACCCCGTAGAGGAAATCGCTGCGGCTGATTCGATCGAAGTGCAGCCGGACGATTCTGAACCGGAAGCTTTTGAAATGGCCGATGCTCCAGAGGAGTCGGTCGCCGAAATCGTCGAGCCCGAAGCCGCAGCCCCTGCGGCCGAAGTCCTCGAACTCACCCAAGAGATTAATAGGGAGGAAACTGTGACCTCATCCAATGCCGCCCTGTCGGGTGCAGAATCCATGATATCGGTCGAGAGCGAAGTTGCAGCGCGTCATTCGCTGTCGGCGCTTTCCTCGATGATTGTCGTACCGGAAAGCGGTGAAGGCAATACGCTGGAAGATATGGTCAAGGCCATGCTCAAGCCGATGCTGAAGGAATGGCTGGATGCCAAGCTCCCCGAACTGGTGGAGGGCATGGTAGCCAAGGAAATCAGCCGTATTACCGGCGGCGTTCGTTAAGGAATATTGGGCGGGACGTCAGCCCCGCGCCTCTCCTGCGAAATCCCATGACTATTCGGCCCGCTATGGGCTTTCGGCGCCGCCGCATATATTGCGGGGCGTCGAACTCGTTTCCGGCAATGTCACGCTTTGGCATTCCCGGTTGATCCCGTCTCCGCACCCGTTAAAGCCGCCCTATCATGACAGAATTGCCCAAAACCTTCGACCCTGCAGAGATTGAAAACCGGTGGTACGCCCATTGGGAGCAGAATGGCCTGTTTCGCCCGGAACGGCCGCGCGCGCAGCCTTTCACGATCGTCAATCCTCCCCCCAACGTCACCGGATCGCTGCATATCGGCCATGCGCTCGACAATACGTTGCAGGATATCATCGTCCGTTATGAGCGTCTGCGGGGCAAGGATGCCTTATGGGTGGTCGGCACTGACCATGCCGGCATCGCAACGCAAATGGTGGTCGAGCGGCAGCTTAATGCCCAGCAGCAAAAGCGCACCGATTTCACCCGTGACGAATTCATTGCCAAGGTGTGGGAATGGAAGACCGAAAGCGGCGGCGCCATTACACGCCAGTTGCGGCGGCTGGGCTGTTCGATGGACTGGGCCAACGAACGCTTCACAATGGACGAAGGCTTCTCGAAGGCCGTCATCAAGGTGTTTGTCGAATTACACAGGCGGGGTTTGCTCTATCGCGACAAGCGGTTGGTAAACTGGGATCCGGGCCTGCGCACAGCGATTTCCGATCTTGAAGTGGAAACGCGAGAGATCAACGGCAAATTTTGGCACTTCAGCTATCCGTTGGAGGATGGATCGGGAATGATCTCGGTCGCTACGACGCGGCCGGAGACGATGCTGGCCGATATGGCTGTTGCAGTGAACCCGGAAGATGCGCGTTATACAGCGCTGATCGGAAAGAAGGTGCGTCTGCCGATCACGGGCCGCCTGATCCCGATCGTCGCGGACGAACATGCTGACCCGGAATTGGGTTCTGGTGCGGTCAAGATAACGCCGGGACATGATTTCAACGACTTCGAAGTCGGCAAGCGAGCGGGCTTCAAGGCGGCGGACATGCTCAACATGCTGGATACCGATGCGAAGGTCGTTCAGGTTGCCGATGGCCTTATCCCGGATGCGTATCTCGGCCTTGATCGCTTCGATGCGCGCAAGCAGGTGGTCGCGGCGATCGAAGCCGCAGGCTTGCTTGAGAAAGTCGAAGACCGCGTTATTCAGACGCCTTATGGCGACCGGTCTGGCGTTGTCATCGAACCTTGGCTCACTGACCAATGGTATGTCGATGCCGAGACCCTGGCAAAGCCAGCGATCGAGGCGGTAAAGTCCGGCAAGATCGACGTTGTACCAAAGACTTGGGAAAAGACTTATTTCAACTGGATGGAGAATATCCAGCCCTGGTGCGTGTCCCGTCAGCTTTGGTGGGGCCATCAAATTCCGGCATGGTACGACGAAGACGGCAAAGCCTATGTGGCCGAGGATGAGGCCGGAGCGCAGGCGCTTGCCGGGAATAAGCCGCTGGTGCGCGACAATGATGTGCTCGACACATGGTTTTCTTCTGCGCTCTGGCCGTTCGGAACGCTCGGATGGCCCGATGACAGCCCCATGGTCGCTCGCCACTATCCCAATGACCTGTTGATATCGGGATTTGATATCCTGTTCTTCTGGGATGCGCGCATGGCGATGCAGGGGCTGGAGTTCATGGGTGATGTCCCATGGCGCAAGCTTTACCTGCACGGGCTGGTGCGGGCGGCGGACGGGCAGAAAATGTCTAAGTCGAAGGGCAATGTGGTCGACCCGCTTGGCCTGATCGACCAATATGGCGCAGACGCGCTGCGCTTCTTCATGGCGGCCATGGAAAGCCAGGGCCGCGACGTGAAGATGGATGAGAAACGCGTCGAGGGATATCGCAACTTTGCAACGAAGTTGTGGAATGCCGGACGTTTCCTCCAGTCCAATGGAATTGGCGCTTCCTCCACCTTGGACGCTCCCTCCGCGGAACTGGCGGTGAATCGGTGGATCATAGCGGAGACGGTGGCGACCGCGCAGGCGATTGAACTGGCCTTCGCCGATCTCCGCTTCGACGCGGCCGCGAATGCGATCTATCATTTCGTCTGGGATCAGTTTTGCGATTGGTACCTGGAACTGATCAAGGTGCAGATTGAAGACGAAACCAGGTCGGTCGCGGGCTGGGCTTTCGATCAGATATTGGTGATGCTGCACCCCTTTATGCCGTTTATCACCGAAGAACTCTGGCACGCGATGGGCAATCGGCAGGCTGACCTGATCGTCTCTCACTGGCCGCAGGCCGATGCTGGGTCGCTGGACAAGGCCGCCAGCGAGGAGATTGAATGGCTGATCCGTCTTATATCGGCGATCCGCGCAGCACGGACGGAACTGAACATTCCGCCTGGCGCCAAGATGCGCGCTTTCGTTCGTGACGCGAGCGAGGGCAGCAAGGCGCGTCTTGGTCGGCAGCAGGCAGCGCTTGCCCGGGTTGCCCGCATAGAAAGCCTGTCGTTCGGGCCTGTGTCCGAGGCTGGAGCCGCTCAGATCGTGGCGGAGGAAGCGACCTTCATCCTTCCGCTTGAGGGCGTGATCGATCTGGCGGCGGAGAAGGCGCGACTGACCAAGGCCAAAGAAGCTGCGGAGAAAGAGCGGGACACGCTTGCGGGCCGCCTCGCCAACGCGAGCTTCGTCGAACGCGCCAAGCCGGAGGCGGTCGCAAAGGCGCGTGAGGATCATGCGGAAAAGGCTGCGGAGGTCGAACGGTTGGGGGTTGCGCTGGCGCGGCTGGGCTAAGGGCGCGCTGGACCAGAAAAGAGGGAAGGCAATGAGCGGCATGGGCGGATCATCCAGGCCCGACCTGACCGTGGGGCCGATCGGCAGAACATTGCTGATGTTCACGGTGCCAACCTTGGCATCCAATATCCTGCAATCGCTCAACGGATCGATCAATGCCGTGTGGGTGGGCCGTTTTCTGGGCGAAAATGCGCTGGCGGCTACTGCGAATGCGAACATCATCATGTTCCTGATGTTCTCGATCATTTTCGGTTTCGGCATGGCTGCGACGGTGTTGATCGGTCAGGCCGTAGGAGCGCGCGATATAGATTCCGCTAGGCGCGCATTTGGTTCGGCGGTCGGTTTCTGCTTCTGTCTATCGATGGTCGTGGCGATCGGGGGGTGGATTGGCGCGCCCGCGCTGCTGAAAATCCTCGCGACGCCTGCGCCTGCTTATCCGTTGGCCCTGGATTATATCCGCGTCATCTTCGTTGCCATGCCCGCGACGTTTTTGGGCGTCATGATGATGATGGGTCTGCGGGGTGCTGGCGATGCGGTCACGCCGTTGCGCTTCATGATACTCAGCGTACTGCTTGACGCGGGTCTCAACCCTCTGTTCATTCTCGGTCTCGGCCCCATTCCTGCAATGGGGATCGCGGGCTCCGCCGCGGCGACAGCCTTCGCCGGGTTTGTCAGCTTCATTGCGCTGGTATTCTACATGTATCGCAAGGACCTGCCGCTTCGCCTGCGTGGTCCGGAGCTCGCCTATCTCCGCCCGGAATTGGCGCAGTTGAAGGTGCTTGCGGGTAAGGGGCTACCCATGGGGCTACAGATGATTGTCATGTCGGCATCCGGCCTCGTGATGATCGGCCTGGTCAATCGTGAGGGATTGCTGATCACAGCGGCTTATGGCGCCGCTCAGCAATTATGGACTTATCTGCAGATGCCGGCCATGGCCATCGGTGCGGGCGTGAGCGCCATGGCTGCGCAGAATATCGGTGCAGGGCGATGGGATCGCGTAAGCCGCATTACCGGAAGCGGGCTGCTGTTCAATCTCGTGATCACAGGCGGCATGATCATCATTCTGTTGCTTTTTGACCGCCCGGCGCTTGCGCTGTTCCTGGGAGGGCACAGCCCGGCGATCGACGCAGCGCGCCATATGCAATATCTAGCAAGCTGGAGTTTCCTGCTGTTCGGCATGACGATGGCTTTGTTTGGTACGATGCGGGCCAATGGCGTGGTCGTCGGCCCGCTGATCATCCTGCTGATCGCGCTATATCCGGTCCGTCTCGGCTTCTATCACTGGATGTACCCAATGATTGGCGCGGACGCATTGTGGATCAGTTTCCCGGTCGGGTCATTGACCTCATTCGCTCTGGCGGGCGCACTCTATATGCATGGCGGGTGGAGGAAAGTCAGGCTGGTTACACCCCCGCACGAGGAGGAATGCCGGGAAACCCTGAACGCGGATGCAGAACCGGCGGGCCGCATGAGCCCGACCGGCTAAAGCCTTTACCGTCCCTGGTTACGCCACCGCGTGATTGTGCGTTCCAGAATATCCGGCTCGTTGCCTATCTGCTGCCACAGGTCGCCGAAGCTCAGATCGTTCGATGCCGGACGCCTATGTTCTTCCAGATTGTCCAGAGCGACGCGGATCGGGATCGACACGCCTTCGCCGCAGATGATGCATTCGCGGTTTCGAAGCGCGGGAATGGATTCCACGAAGCCTCTCGAACCTTCCGGCATCGCGGCGCTGACGAATGCGCGGTCGCGATCGTTATTCAAACGCATGGAGATGATTGTGCCGCATTGCGACAGCACACCCTCGGCCAAATCCGACGGTCGTTGCGTAATCAGGCCCAAAGAAACGCCATATTTACGGCCTTCCTTCGCGATGCGCTCCAGTATTTTGCGCACGGCCTGACCGCTGCCCGTGGTAGTCGCGGGGATATAACGATGCGCTTCCTCGCATACCAGCAGGATCGGCCGTTGCGGTTCATCCCGCGCCCAGATGGCATAGTCAAATACAAGCCGTGCAAGCACCGACACCACAACCGACGTAATGTCGGAGGGCATGGCGGACACGTCGATGATGGAGATCGGCTTGCCTTCTGCGGGCAGACGGAAAATCTTGGTCAGGAACGCCTGCATGCTGTCCGCTACCAACATGCCGGAGAACATGAAGGAATAACGCGGGTCGGCCTTGATCTCGTCGATCTTCGACTTTAGGCGCATATAGGGAAGTGTTCCGGTTCCCTTGTCCAGTTTCCCCATTTCATTGCTGAGGATCGTGGTCAGGTCGGAAAGCAGATAGGGGATCGGCGAATCGACGGTGAGCCGGGCCATGCCCTCAGCCAGGCGATTGCGTGCGCGGGCGGCCAGCAGGCATTTGGCGAGAATGTCGCGATCCTGCGTCTTTTCCGCTCCTTCGGATGTGACGAAAACCTCGCAATGTTCCTCAAAATTCATCAGCCAATAAGGCAGGGCGAGATTGGTGGCGTCGTGGATGGCGCCATTATTCCGAAAGGACGCAGCATATTCGCCGTGCGGATCGACCATAACGATATGGCCCTGCGGCGATTGGTCGCAGATGCGGTGCAGGATCAACGCCGCCGATGTGGATTTACCGGTGCCGGTTGAACCCAGAAGCGCGAAGTGCTTGCCCAGCAGGGCATCCACATACAATGCGGCGCGGGTATCTTTGGTGGGATATACGGTGCCAATCTGGACGTGCGCCCGGTCGTCGGCCGCATAGATCTGCCGCATGTCGGCGCTCGACACAGGAAAGATTTCCGTGTTCGGCGTGGGATAGCGGGTTACGCCACGACGGAAGCGGTAGATTTTACCGGTCAAGCGCTCCTCATCCCCTTCGCCCAGAAAGTCGATATCGGCAATGATCGTGCCGGGGTCCCTGCGGTCGAGCGTCATGGAGCGGATGTTTGCGACAAGCCAAACCGCGCCGACCCGCATTTTCACTTGGCTGCCGACCTGACCCGCCATTGCGATGCAGGGATCGGGATCATGGGCGAAATTTGCCAGCCTGCCCGCATCAATCAGGATCTGTGAACTTGACCCGGCGATCTGGAAGACCCAGCCCATCGCCTCTCCCAGTACGGGATGTGTCTGCATGTTATGCGCCTGAGCGAACTGGGTCGCGGCTGGGATGTCGTTCATACGGCACTCGATCAAGTCGAAGCCGGCAAAGCCGCCGACGGACCAGCCCGGATTAAAGGCGACTGGTTAACATTGAATTGATCGCCTTCTATCGAACGCCGGGTCTTAAATCCTGCGCGCAACCGCTCCTGCCGCCCACCCAAGACCCACAGCAAGGGCCACTGCGGTAAGGCCATAAAGGAATGACCAGTTCTGTGCGGCAAGGGCGATGAATCTTTCAAAGCCGGACTTTCGGATTGTTACGTCACGTACCGCTGCGGCTACCACGCGCCCATCCTGTACCAGAAAGGTCTCGGCGGTATAGTCGCCTACGATGACGCGCGCAGACAGAGGCAGGCGGGCGCGATACAGGACGCCGTCAGTGATCTCCACGGTTCCCGGCCGCTCGACGAACAAGCCGGTCTTTCGCCGCAGATCGACAAGGCCGGTCTGAAACCGCTGGATCTCGTCGCTGTCATTCAAGGAAGCGGGAGAAAGCTGAAGCTTGTCGACGCCAAGTTCGTAAATGGCGGCGGTGCGTTCATCGACGATCCGGTCTATCGGCCGGGACGACGCCATTGCGTAGAAGCTGGGTGCGGAGCGGAATTGAGCGCTGTCCGCATTGACCCATATGCCGGCAACCTTCTGCTTTTCGCGCATCGTGATCGATTGATCCGGCCCTTTCAGAACAACAACGATATCGGCTGGCTTTTGCGGCGCCTTGCCATCGGGATAGACGATCGCGCCGAACAGCAGCAATTCCGCGCCGGTGAAGCTGTATTGGATTTCCACTTCACGCTGGGAAACGTCCGGAACCAGCATCGGTGCACGAGCGGCCAGCATGAGAGGCGCAAACGCGACCAGCAGGAGGCGCGCCATCCTCACTGAATCTGCACCGTATATATCTCGTCCGGCCGATAGCCGAGGCCGAGCGCCATGCGAATGGCGACGACCAGCACGATGAAGGCCAGTATCATGCGCAGATATTCAGGCCGGACGGTCATGGAGATGCGCGCACCGACCTGTGCGCCGACCACGCTGCCGATAAGGAGGAGCAGGGCGAGGACAAGGTCCACAGCCTTTGTCGTCATGCTGTGCATCATGGTCGTGGCGATCGTCACGAACAGGATCTGAAACAGGGAGGTTCCGACGACAACCTGCGTGGTCATGCCCAGAAGGTAGAGCATGGCTGGAACCATGATAAATCCACCGCCGACGCCCAGCAGCATCGTCAGTATGCCGGTCGTCACGCCTAGCAGAAACGGCGCTAGCGGCGAAATATAAAGGCCCGAACGATAGAAACGCCAGCGCATGGGAAGGGCGGCGATCAACGGATGATGACGGCGCTTTTTCGCCGTCGGCCGGACACCACTGCGCAGAGCGACGATGGATTGTATGGATTCTTTGGCCATCAGCATGCCGATAGAACCCAGCATCAGGACGTACAGGATCGCAATGGCGGTATCGATTTGTCCGAGCGTTTGGAGAAGCCGGAAAAGGACGGTGCCAATCAGCGCGCCGACGATGCCGCCCACCACCATGACTATGCCCATGTCGATATCGACGGTTTTGCGGGACAGATGGGTGAAGACGCCAGAGACGCTGGCTCCTGTGACCTGTGACGCAGCAGATGCCGCTGCGACGGTCGGGGGAATGCCGTAGAAGATCAGCAATGGCGTTGTGAGGAACCCTCCGCCCACACCGAACATGCCCGACAGCAAACCGACCACGCCGCCCAGCCCGATAATGACGAAGGCGTTCACCGACAGATTCGCAATGGGCAGGTAGAGATCCATGCCAAACGGGCCTAGTCCCAAAGCGCGGCGATATAAAGGCATCTGTCGCGCTAATATGGGAGCCTTGGCGCTCCCGTATGATTTAGAAGCCGGCGACCAGCGTTACCGCGGGGCCGGACCCAGGTTGCGCCCGCCCCGTTATCCGCTGGCGCCATTCAGCAGCCATGCGCGATTGAATCCTGCCGTTGGAAAAGCGCATCTGGACCTGTGGTCCGATGTCGAAGCGCGTCAGATTAGGCTGTGCGCCGCCAGAAGTGCTCATTCCCAGCGCAATTCTGTCGTCAATGATATATGTGCGGAGCGAGAATTTACCGTCGGCGAAGGCATCCCGATTGCGGAAACCGACAATGCCACCCTGTGCATAGCCTTCCGCTTCCAGGCCGAAGGGCATGGTGGCGGGGCCAAATCCGGTCGATGCGACGATGGCGAATGCATCGCGCGCTCCCATACCCAGTGCGACGCGCCGCTCGACACCGATGTCGAAAGGAAATGACCTGACCGGGCGGTAGCCGATGCCGAAGGCTGCTTCTGGCGCCGCGGGATGCGCCAGGGCGCTGGTGATGCGAGCATAGGGCGCCACGCGGCTCCTGCTGCCCGGAGTCAGATCATACTGAACGCGGACTCCTGCCTGGGAGCTGCCCAACTGACCATAGCTGGCCAGATTGAAGTGGGAGCTTCCATTCCGAATGAGCATCCAAGCGTCGAGAGACCAGCGGCTAATCGTATTGGACAGGGTGTTTGCAGGGCGCGTTCCGGACACAGGCTCAGGAAATAATGTAGCTTCCGATGATGACGCTGCATATTGGTGGCCTTCCATCGCTACTGGAGCGCCGGTAGCTGCCGGCGTCTTGGACGTGGTGTCATCCGTATCCAGGATGGGCGTCCGGAGGATTTTACCCGGCGTTGCCGCAAATCGCACGGATTTCAGTTCGACTGCCTGGCGTTGATCTTCGAAGGATGATCCCGCCGGAATGGCGAAGGTGAGCCGGCCATATAAGGGCTGTTCCGCCGCCCATGCCGAGGGTTGGCTGGCCGCCCAGGGGCCGGCTATCGCCATGCGGCAACCCGTCCAGCCAAGCAACAGTAGCGTCAAGGCGCGGAGAGGACGTCCGCCCGTCACCGTCAATAATATCCCAGTCGATCGGCGGGGAAGCGATGCTGCGTCTTGTCCCAGACCAGGGGTTGTCCGCGCAACATGCCGATATAAATCCGCACCGCCCGCGCTGCCGCGAGAATGGCGATAAAATTCGCGAAGATTGTGCGGGGTATCGATCTCAGCCCTTGCTCGACGCCGTAGAAACGGATGACGAACAGGGCGCGCATGGCAACCCGCCACGCCATCAGCACTCCGTTAAACCAAAGCAAATCCACCAACAAAGGCGATACCGGCCTGGCGCTGTAAAGCCCCAACCACCCCGCGGCAGTAAGAAATATCCACAGGATGAATGCCAAATAGGCCGCGAATAATATCAGCGCCGCCAGTGCGGACCGCCGATCACGCAGGCGCATCCAGAGTTCAGCAATGCCGCCCTTCCAGCCCAGCCTGTCCCATCCCGACAGGGAGATGCCGATCATCCATCGCGCCTTCTGATGAATGGCGGCCGACAGCGTTTCCGGGAAATGTTCGCGCGTACAGACTGGTTTCCTGCGGTTGTCGAGCATTCGGACGAAAATGCCGCGCCCGCCATTTTCCGCAATGCGCAGCCCGATCTCATAATCTTCGGTCAGCGAGGCGGGATCGAATGGAAGCCCGTCTTGCGCCTTGGCCAGTTTCGCCAGCGCTTTTCGGGAGAAGGCGCAACCTACGCCGGCGGAGGGCACCGCCGCGCCTATCGCCTCCCGAACCGTCAGATATTTGCCGTGAGATTCAGCAAACTCGTCACAATAATGCCCGGCGATCCATTGGGATTGCTGGCTGACAAGGGGCAGCACGGGCAATTGAACCAGATCGAACCTGTCCGTCAGCCTGTCCAACACGCGCAGGGAGTCATGATGTACGACATCCTCTGCATCATGCAGGACGATCGCCTTGAATTGTTGTCCGCGATGGCTTTCCTGCTCCAGCATCTCGCGCCAGAGGGCGTTGAGGCAATCGGCCTTGGTTGTTGGCCCGTCGGTCCGCGTGACGGCGGTAATTATCCTGGGGTCCTGAGAGGCGTCAGAAACCGCTGCCGATGTGGCGGGGTCGTTGGGATAGACGCCGACGAAAATGCAGTAATCGCCCTTACCCCATCTTCGCAGCGACGTGCGGAGCATGGGGCCGATGACATCGGCTTCCTGCCATGCGGGAATAAAGACAGCGAGACCGCCGGGCACTGCCGGCAGCGGGATGCGCGTGGCGTTCATGGGCCGATGCCGGGTGTAAACAGTTAGACGTCGCCATCCATGGCGCACGAAAAACAGCATATCGACGATCAGGTCGTCAATTCCGCCTAGAGCTACCCCGACCGCAGCGAACAGCATGATTTCATGCTGCGCCGCAGATAGGATTCCCAAAAGGATCGAGTCCCATGCGATCGTTCTGCCCCCACAGAATCGGTTGATCAGGAGTTTCATAAACCCGCCCGGCGCACAAGGTGAACCGCCTGTTATCCCCAATCTGGGCACGTTTCCTTTTGGGACATGCCCCCTTGCGCATGGCCCGGCTATGCGCTCTGAGACTAATTATGAGCAATTCCAAACCCCTCTCCGCTTTACGGTCTTTTCTCGCCAGCGAAGCGGGGGGAGGCGTGATCCTGATCTTTGCCGCGGCGATGGCGCTTGTCGCCGCGAATATCTCCGAAAACAGCGCCCATCTGTATCATGCGTTGATCCATGCCGACGTCGGCCCGGTCCTGACGCGGCAGCTTGGCAGCATGACGGTGCATCTTTGGATCAACGATGGGTTGATGGCGCTGTTCTTCCTGCTCGTTGGGCTGGAGATCAAGAGAGAGATCGTGGATGGCCGCCTCTCCTCATGGGAGCGGCGGTTGCTCCCTGCCGTGGCCGCAGCGAGCGGCATGGCTGTACCCGCGATCATATATTTGTGGATCGCCGGCGGAAATGCCGCCCTTGCAAATGGCTGGGCGATCCCGGCGGCTACGGATATCGCGTTCGCCATTGGTGTGATGGCATTGCTTGGATCACGGGCGCCCATGTCCCTTAAGCTATTCTTGGTCACGGTTGCCATCGTGGATGACATGGGAGCGGTGGTGGTCATCGCCCTTTTCTACACGCAGGGCCTGAGCATCGCCGCAATCGGGGCCGCCCTGCTGATCCTGATTGTCATGTATGGTATGAACAGGATGGGCGTGCGATCGCTGACGCCATATCTGCTGGCCTTTACAGTCCTGTGGTATGCCATCCTGGTGTCGGGCGTGCATGCGACTATCGCCGGGGTTCTTGCCGCATTGACGATACCGATCCGCCGGACTCCGGGAACGCCCGATGCGGAGGACAGTCCCCTTCATCGCCTTGAGCACGCCCTCCATCCATGGAGCGCCTATCTCATCGTGCCGCTTTTCGGCTTTGCCAATGCGGGGCTGAATCTCGGCGATGTGACTGTGGCGGCGTTTCTCGCGCCATTGCCCCTGGGCATTTGCTTGGCGCTGTTCCTTGGCAAGCAGATCGGCATTTTCGGATCGGTATGGACGAGCGTTCGCCTGGGCCTTGCGACAAAGCCGCGCGGCGCCACCTGGGCGCAGATTTATGGGGTCGCCCTGTTGTGTGGGATAGGCTTCACGATGAGTCTGTTCATCGGTGGGCTGGCCTTTCCGGGCGCGCCGGAGATGGTGGAAAAAGCCAAGCTGGGGATACTTGCCGGATCGCTGCTGTCGGCTCTGGCGGGCTTTGCGGTGCTGAGATTTGCTCCGCTACATCCTGATCATGCAGCGATTGAAGCGCAATTGTCCGGCGAGATCGACGGGGATGGCGACATTCGGAGTTGAAAGAAAAAGGCCCCGGCATCGCTGCCGGGGCCTTTGGATCGTCCGAGGTGCTCAGAGCTTCCCGGTCAGTTCCGGGACGACCTTAAAGAGATCGCCGACAAGACCGATGTCCGCGACCTGGAAGATCGGCGCATCCTCATCCTTGTTGATGGCGATGATGGTCTTGCTGTCCTTCATGCCGGCGAGATGCTGGATCGCGCCGGAGATGCCGACGGCGACATAGACTTCCGGGGCAACGATCTTGCCGGTCTGGCCAACCTGATAGTCGTTGGGGACATAGCCCGCATCGACCGCCGCGCGGCTCGCGCCGACAGCCGCGCCGAGCTTGTCGGCGAGCGGCATGATCAGTTCCTCAAAGGTCGGCCCGTCCTTCAGCGCACGGCCGCCCGATACGATGATCTTGGCGGAGGTGAGTTCGGGACGTTCCAGCTTGGCGATCTCTGCGCCGACGAAGGAGGAGAGGCCCTTGTCGCCCGTGGACGAAACAGCCTCGACCGCGCCGGAGCCGCCTTCCTTGGCGGCCTTTTCGAAGGCAGTTCCGCGAACGGTGATGACCTTCCTGGCGTCCTTGGTCTTGACCGTTGCAATCGCGTTGCCCGCATAGGTCGGCCGAGTGAAGGTATCCTCGCTCTCGACCGACAGGATGTCGCTGATCTGCATGACGTCCAGCAGGGCTGCGACGCGCGGAGCGATATTCTTGCCGTTCGAGGTCGCCGGAGCGACGAAAGCGTCATGGCTGCCCATCAGGTCGACGATCAGAGGCGCGACATTTTCGGCCAGTGCATGGTCGAACGCGGTATCGTCGGCGACATGAACCTTGCCAACGCCAGCGATCTTGGCCGCTTCGGCGGCAACGCCGTCGACACCCTTGCCGGCGACGATCAGATGGACTTCCCCCAGCTTCGAGGCTGCGGTGACGGCGGAAAGGGTGGCATCCTTGAGGGCGCCGCCCTCATGCTCGACCCAGACAAGAGCCTTTGTCATGCTGCAACTCCCAGAGCCTTGAGTTTCGCGACCAGTTCATCGACATCGGCGACCTTGACGCCCGCCGACCGCTTGGGCGGTTCGGATACCTTGAGCGTTTCCAGACGCGGGCTGATATCGACGCCATAATCCGCAGGCGTCTTGGTCGCGAGCGGCTTGGACTTCGCCTTCATGATATTGGGCAGCGAAGCATAGCGCGGTTCGTTCAGGCGCAGGTCGGTGGTGATGATTGCCGGTGTCTTGAGGCCGACCGTCTCCAGTCCGCCATCGACTTCACGGGTGACGTTGACCGTATCGCCGGCAACTTCGACCTTGGAAGCGAAGGTGCCCTGGCCCCAGCCCAGTAACGCGGCAAGCATCTGGCCGGTCTGATTGCTGTCGTCGTCAATGGCCTGCTTGCCCAGGATCACCAGACCCGGCTGTTCTTCCTCGACGATCTTGGCCAGCAGCTTGGCGACGCCCAGCGGCTCGACCTCATCATCGGTCTGGACCAGGATCGCCCGGTCCGCGCCCATGGCAAGCGAGGTGCGGAGCGTTTCCTGCGCCTTCGCAACGCCGATGGATACAGCCACGATCTCAGTCGCCACGCCCTTTTCCTTCAGGCGGATGGCTTCCTCGACCGCGATCTCGTCGAACGGGTTCATCGACATCTTTACGTTCGCCAGATCGACGCCCGTGCCGTCCGCTTTCACCCGCGGCTTCACATTATAATCTATCACCCGTTTTACGGGCACGAGGATCTTCATAGTATGACCTCCGGTCTAAACCTCTACCTGGGGATATGTTTTGTTCGGCTTCAGGCCGCCTGTTTGACTTCCGCCACGATCTTGCGTGCAGCATCGCCCAGATCGTCGGCCGGTACGATGGCGAGACCGGAGCCTGCCAATATGTCCTTGCCCTGCTGAACATTCGTGCCTTCGAGACGGACGACCAGCGGCACGGACAGATTCACTTCCTTCGCGGCGGCGACGATGCCCTCGGCAATGATGTCGCACTTCATGATGCCGCCGAAGATGTTGACCAGAATGCCCTTCACATTGGGATCGGCCAGAATGATCTTGAACGCCGCCGTCACCTTCTCCTTGCTCGCGCCGCCGCCGACGTCGAGGAAGTTTGCGGGGAACATGCCGTTGAGCTTGATGATGTCCATCGTCGCCATGGCGAGGCCGGCGCCGTTGACCATGCAGCCGATGTCGCCATCCAGCTTGATATAGGCCAGGTCATATTTGGAAGCTTCCAGCTCGGCCGGATCCTCCTCGGTTTCGTCGCGCAGTTCCATCAAGTCCTTGTGACGGAACAGGGCGTTGCCATCGAAGCCAACCTTGGCGTCAAGCACCAGAAGATTGCCCTGCTCGGTCAGCGCCAGCGGGTTGATCTCAATCTGCGCCGCGTCCGTGCCAAGGAAGGCATTGTAAAGTGATTCCGCAACCTTCGCAGCCTGCTTCGCCTGATCGCCGCTCAGGCCCAGAGCCGCAGCGACAGTGCGGCCATGATGGGGCATGAAGCCGGTCGCGGGGTCGACGGAGAAGGTGTGGATCTTCTCCGGCGTCGAGTGGGCGACCTCCTCAATGTCCATGCCGCCTTCGGTCGATACGACGAAAGCGACTTCGCTGCTGGTGCGATCCACCAGAAGGGCCAGATAAAATTCCTTGGCGATGTCAGCGCCGTCGGTGACATACAGACGGTTGACCTGCTTGCCTGCATCACCCGTCTGGATCGTCACCAGCGTATTGCCGAGCATGTCCGACGCATGAGCCTTCACCTCGTCGAGATTGAAGGCGAGGCGGACGCCGCCCTTGGCTTCGGGGGCGAGTTCCTTGAACTTGCCCTTGCCGCGGCCACCGGCATGGATTTGCGATTTCACGACATATAGCGGCCCAGGAAGCTTCTTTGCGGCGTCCACCGCCTCATCCACGGTGAAAGCGGCGTACCCGGCAGCGATGGGGGCACCATATTTCGCAAGGAGTTCCTTGGCCTGATATTCGTGAATGTTCATGGGTGCAGCCTGCCCTTTTTTCCTGAGGGGATAACTAAGTCAGGCTGCTTAAGCACAGGGGAAATGGGAACGCCAGCCCTACTTCGCAGAATCATTTTGCAAAATTGCAAAACTTTTGCGGCCATTTTCCGGGATGACTTGCGAAGTGACGCTGGGTCAGCCTGCTATTGCACAACTCAGCGCGGCGCGGCTGGTGACGGAGAAAATCTCCGGGTCGTCGAGCGCGCGCAGCTTGTAGAGGAAACGGTCCACCGTCATGTCCCGCATGTCGGCGTTCCGCACCGAGGCGAAGGATTTGAGCTGGCGTAGCTGATTGATGCTCAGCCGGTCGACCATCCGTTCCGCCATGCACCCGGCCATGCGGGGAGACAGCCCCGCCTCGATCAGATTGGCGCGGACTCTCGCCTCTGGAGAGACGGTCGCACATCCGGCGAGAAGCAGGGCGGGAACTGCGGCGAGCGCGGCGATGCGGGGGAGTGAAACGGCCATGGCCATGCTATGCCACAGCCAAGCTGAACAGGGCTTTTACGGATGCGCCGCGGATGGCGGCGTCGAGAGAAGGAATGGGCATGGACCGGATTTTCGCAGAATTTTCCCATAAGGTGGCGAGCTGGGCGGGGCGGCCGGGCGCGTTCATGGTGGCGCTGGCCGTTGTGCTGATCTGGGGCTGCACCGGGCCGCTTTTCCATTATTCCGACACCTGGCAACTGGTCATCAACACCGGCACGACGATTGTCACCTTCCTGATGGTGTTCCTGATCCAGAACGCCCAGAACCGGGATGCTGCGGCGATCCAGGCGAAGCTGGACGAGCTGATCCGGGCCAGCCGCAGCGCCCGCAACGGCTTTATCGGCATAGAGCATCTGACCGAGGCGCAGCTTCAACAGATCAGCGCCGCGCTGGAGAAGAATAATGACGACGATGCAAAGCACAGCAAATTGCTGCTGGACCGGGTGATCCAGCGGCGGTGAGGGATCAAGCGGCGGCGGCCTGACGGTTGAGTTGCCGATAGGCCCGGACCTTTGCGGTATATTCCCTGGCCAGCCCCTCATGAGCGGCCCGGCTTTCAGGGCTGTCGGCGATCGCAGCGCGGAGCAAAGACATCTGCTGACGATGCAGAAGATAGTTCACGTCCAACATGTTCGGCCTCCTCCTAACGCAGATTCGGAATTGAGGTCTTGGGCCGGTGGTCCGGCTCCCTGTCATTGGAGATGGCCGCGACACCATCCTGCTGCGAAGTCTAGCATGGGGAATATGGTTAACGCGAGTCACGTTCATCCCGGACTCGGTGCAACCCAACCCGGCATTTATGGGAAAAATGCGTTAACCAAGCGATTTCAACGGCAAAGCGGCCGAACCGGACAGCGTTTCTGATCCCCCTGCGGCGAGCGACTCGGCCATGACCGGGCGGCATGGGAATGATATCCCGCCGACTCGGCGGGGCCGGAGAGTTGCGGGCGGGCGCGGATAGGGCGCGGGCAGGGCGATGGGGGCGGTGTTTCGCCCGCCCCCGATGCCGGTCCAATCCGCCATTCCGGCCATAGATTCCGTCCATAGATTCCCGGCCGCGCATTCCGGCGCGCATTCGGGCGCGCATTCCGGCCAGTCCGCATCCTACTCGCAGCGTATATCGTTCTTGTCGATCGCACGGCCGGCAATCGCGCCGCCCGCGCCGCCCAGGATGGTGCCCAGCGTCTTGCTGCCGCCCGGCGCGATGACATTACCGAGCACGCCGCCGGCGATCGCGCCGACGATGGTGCCGGTGGTGCCGTCATCCCGCTTGCAATAATAGCTGCCGTCATTGCCGCGATAGATCTGGTCATTGTCGCGCAGATAGCGGGGCGGGCGGCCGTCCCGGTCCCGCCTGTCGCCCCGATAGCCGTCGCCCCGGTAGCGGTCGCCGCGATGATCGCCCCGGTCCCGGTCCCGATAGCCATAGTCGCCGCGCGGCCGGTCATTATAGCCGTCCGAGACGCAGGCGGTGAGGGGCAGGGCCGCGACGATGGCGGCGGCAAGGATGGGGGCGCGCATGACATGCTCTCCGTTGAAATGGTGCCGGTAAAATCCGGCAGCCCGAAATGGCGGCCGGAGGAAAATGGTGGGCGGGAGGCGGCGGAGGCGGAGAAGCCCGGCGGACGGGGCGGCTGGATCGCCGCGCCCCCTGCCGCGCCTCTTGTCCGCCGCTCCCTCGCCCGCTGCGCCGGTCAGACCGTTGGCGCGGTGGGCGGCGCGCGGTTGGGGACGGGCGCGGGGGCGGGAGCCGGCGCGGTGGCCGGGTTGTTCGCGATGTGCGCGTCGCTGAGGCGGCTCTTAAGATCGTCGGTGAAGCCCTTGAGCGCGCCCGATTCATAAAGCTTCTTGCCCGCGAAACCGATAAGGGCGCCGGCGATAATGGTTCTGAGCATCTGTATCGCTCCTATGTGCGAGGGGGTTGAGGCCGATGGGGTGTGGAACCGATGGGCTGTGGACAGGGGGGTAACGGTCCGGGGCGGCGGGGGTTCCGTGGGGGCGGGGTCTTGTGCAGCTTCCTCCGTTCGGCCCTTCGACAGGCTCAGGGCGAACGGCAAATCGCTATGCAACCGCCCGGCGCAGCATGGTTCCGGCCAGAACGAGAAACGCGATGCCGCCCCTAATCGATGAGGGTTTCGAACCAGGGCGTTTTCATCCACTTCGCCCGCAGCGCCTCATCCTGTTCCCGCTGCGCCGCGATCTGCGCATCCACGCCGGCCTCCAGCACGGCCATTTCCTCGTCCGTCAGCGTGCGCTCATAATCGAGATGATACCAATATTCGCCAAATTCCTCCCCGTCGAAGCCGGGCGGCGGCGGGAAACGGGTGCGCCACTCATCGGCCTTCGCGTCACGCCAGACAGGCTCGTCCCGCGGCCCGGCGCCCCGCCATATGGCCGGTTCCTTCCAGATCTCATCGTCGCATTCCAGCCCCAGCGCCGCCCGGACGGCATTGGGAAGTTGCGGAAGTTGCGGGTTGCCATCGTCATCATCTTCGTCCGTTTCCGGCTCCGGCTCCGGCTCTGGGGCGATCCGGACAAGGCCGGACGCCTCCGCCCGTTGCCATTGCTCGCCGGTCCAGTCCTTCCGCCGGTCGACGTCCAGGTCGGATATGTCGACCTCCGCCGCCATCGCCGCGCCGGTGCGCACGAAGCGGTCGGCGCGGGCGAGGGCGACGACGGGGGCGAGGTCCGGCGTGACGCCGGCGGCATTCGCCTCCGCCCGGCCATAAAGGAACAGGGCGGCGCGGGCCGGGCTGTCGCTGTCCAGCACGGACAGGAAGGCGTCGAATTCCTGCGCGACCATGCGGGCGGCCTGGTGCGTCCCCTCCCGCGCCTGCGCATCGGCCAGCCGGTCAAGCCGGGTCAGCATGGCGGTGGCGAGGCGATTGTCATAGCGGTGCCGCTCCACCACGTCGCCATTGGCGCGGGTGATCGTCTCGGTCTGCCCCTCGATCGCGCGGACCATCAGCGTGTCGGCGAGCTTCTGCCGCGCGAGCAGCAGCGCCGCGTCCCAGCCAAGCGCGAAGGCGGTCCCGGTGGCGCGGCGGCGGAAATTATAGGCGGACTGATGCGTCATGCCGACGATGCGGCAGGCGGCCTCCACGCTGTGTCCCTCCGCCAAGGATTCCAGGAAGCTGCGCTGGCGGGCGGCGGTCCAGCCGTCGGCGCGGGTTGGGGTGGTGGCGTCGGGTGGCGGGGATGCGGCGCCGGAGGGGGCAGCGGCGGGAGATGGCGCGTGGGGAGGTGACGCGGCGGGCGATGAGACGTGCGACGATGCGGCGGCCGGTATGTCTGAGGCAGGGGCGGGCGGGGCGGCGGAGTCCGTGCCGGGAGGCGCTGCGCGGGAGTGGGTTTTAGCGGGGGAGGTTTTGCTGGGCTTGGTTTTGCCGGAGGGGGTTTTGCCGGAGAGGGTTTTGCCGGGTGCTGCTTTGCCGGATTGGGCGGGGGGATAAGGAGCGGGCGGGACGCGATGCGCTTCCTCCTCCGCTGCTTGCTCTGCGGCGCGCCGGGCCTGGAAAGCGGCCTCTGCCTCCGCAAATTCGGCGTCGCTGTCATAGTCCCAGGGCACGGGGCCGTTCGCCATGACGGCGGCGCGCTCCTCATCGGTCAGATCATTCCAATAGGCCGGGGGCCGGTGGGCAGGGGGATTAGGCATGGCTGTCCTCTCTGATCGCAAAGACGCAGGTGGACAGGATAGGTATGCGATTTTTGGGGGTGTAGGACAGGGGGTGGGAGGCGTCAGGGGTATTGCTGGCGGGTGTGTTTGACGGCGAGTATTTCTATGGCGTGGGCGGCAACGCGATAGACGAGAATATAATTGGGCGTGACGAGGGCTTCGCGTGTGCCGGGCACGCGGCCTGTGCGATACATATAGGGATGGTTGGGTAGCTGGCCGGCAGTATGGCGGATGGCCTCTCCGATCCGCCCGGCGGCGGACGGGTTCTGAACCTCTATGAAGTCTAGTATGTTCTCAAGATCATCGAGCGCCTCCGGGTGCCAGATGAGCGCCAGCATCAGAGCTGTTTTCGCCGGTCAATGATGGCCTGCATCCGCGCCATAACTTCGTCATGGGGGATGCCCGGCTTGTCCGACGCCATCCGCGCCTCGACAGTGGCCCGGAACCACGCGTCATAGGCTTCCGCTTCCTCGGTCGTCGCGAATTCGGACTCGATGGAGGTAAGCTTGGTCATGGAGTGACAATATCAGTTGAGGGAAGGCATGCCAATATTGAGTCGCGAGTGAAGCATGCAAACTAAAAATAGGTCCATTTGCGGCGTTTCTGGAGTTGGTGGAGTTGAGAATATCAGCGAGATTGACGTTGAGACGCGCAATCCGTGGGGGCGAGCATGTCAATTAAAGCTGAACTTCGATTCACAGGTGGTGAATCCGATAAAGGGAAGATTGAATTTTATGATGTGGCTCAAGCGTTAATTGGCTTTGAGCGCTCCTTAGCAATAACTGCTCACGCTGTCCTCAATGGAGAGGTGATCACCCAGGCGCCTAGCTTGCGCGGCGCTCGTCTACTTGTGGAACCTCCTGAAGCTGGAAGTTGGAAGATTGTTGCTGGAATTGTCGGCACTGTCTGGGCTGCGGGCCAAGCATCACATGATTCCGTTGTTGGTCACATTATGTATTCTGCATACGACTACGTAATATCAGGATCGCTAGGTGTCCATGTCGACTTTGATAAGAGTCTCGGGCAATTAATCGAGGAATCCAAAGAAAAAAATATTGGCATTCCAGAATTAAATGAAAATAGACTGGATAGTGTTATTGAAAAATGTGAAGTTGCTATCAAAAATTTACATAGACCAATGGTGCAGTCTCAGAGTGCTGATCAGGCAGATGTAAAATTTATAGTACCACGTGGTACTATGATGTTATCGACAATACTAGATAGAGGAACCTATGACTATATATCTCAAACAAAAGAAATACCCGAATCTGTAGAAATATCCGGATTTGTGACGAGCTATAATTCTAATACTTATAAAGGAAGAATTTTCACTGTTGAGGATCAACGGCCAATCCCGTTTGAACTTTCCGAAGAAGCTCAAATTTATGAAAGTATCAATCTTGTTACTGCAAGTCTGAGATCTAATGCATTGGCTCGATCTCGAGGAGAAGCTAAAATATACATGATCGCTAGAAAACTAGTCAGTCCCTCAGGCGTAATAAAAAAATACATAGCTTACAGTGTAAGTAACAGCAGTATGTCCGGGTCTATATGACTGTAGCTTCACTCCGCCGCCACACTCTCCAACCCCAGCAGCGGCGCGAGGTAGTGCCCGGTGAATGACCGCGGCTCCTTCGCCACCTTTTCCGGCGTCCCTTCCGCAACAACTTCGCCGCCCTTCACTCCGCCCTCCGGTCCCATGTCGATGATCCAGTCGGCGGTCTTGATGACGTCGAGATTATGTTCGATCACGACCACGCTGTTGCCCTGTTCGACGAGGGCGTGGAGGACTTCGAGCAGCTTGCGGACATCCTCGAAATGCAGGCCGGTGGTGGGTTCGTCGAGGATGTAGAGCGTGTTGCCGGTGGCTCTCCGGCTCAGTTCCTTGGCGAGTTTCACGCGCTGGGCCTCGCCGCCCGACAGGGTCGTCGCCTGCTGGCCGACCTTGACGTAGCCCAGGCCCACTTCGGCCAGCATCGCCATCTTGTCGCGGATCGGCGGGACGGCCTTGAAGAATTCCACCGCGTCCTCGACCGTCATGTCCAGCACGTCGGCGATGCTCTTGCCCTTGAACTTCACCTCCAGCGTCTCGCGGTTGTAGCGCGCGCCGTGGCACACGTCGCAGGTGACGTAGACGTCAGGGAGGAAGTGCATCTCTATCTTCAGCACGCCGTCGCCCTGGCACGCCTCGCACCGGCCGCCCTTCACGTTGAAGCTGAAGCGGCCGGGCTTGTAGCCGCGCGCCTGCGCTTCGGGGAGGCCCGCGAACCAGTCGCGGATGTTGGTGAAGGCGCCGGTGTAGGTGGCGGGGTTGGAGCGCGGGGTGCGGCCAATGGGCGACTGGTCGATGTCGATCACCTTGTCGCAATGTTCCAGGCCCGTCACCTTGTCATGCGCGCCGGCGATGATGCGCGCGCCGTTCAGCGCACGGGCCGACGCGGCGTAAAGCGTGTCGATTGTGAAGCTGGACTTGCCCGATCCGCTGACGCCGGTGATGCAGGTGAAGGTGCCGAGCGGGATGCTGGCCGTGACGCCGCGCAGATTGTTGGCGCGGGCGTTGTGGACGGTGAGCTTCTTGCCGGAGCCCTTGCGGCGCTTGGGCGGCACGTCGATGCGGCGGGTGCCGTTCAGATAATCGGCGGTGACGCTGTCCTTGTGCGCCAGCAGTTCGGGCAGGGTGCCCTGCGCGACGATGCTGCCGCCGTGGACGCCCGCGCCCGGCCCCATGTCGACGATATAGTCGGCGGTGCGGATCGCATCCTCGTCATGCTCGACGACGATGACGGTGTTGCCGAGGTCGCGCAGGCGCTTGAGGGTGATGAGCAGCCGGTCATTGTCCCGCTGGTGCAGGCCGATGCTGGGCTCGTCGAGCACGTAGAGCACGCCGGAGAGGCCGGAGCCGATCTGCGACGCGAGGCGGATGCGCTGGCTCTCGCCGCCCGACAGGGTGCCGGATGTGCGGTCGAGGTTCAGATAGTCGAGGCCGACATTGTTGAGGAAGCCGAGCCGCTCGACGATTTCCTTGAGGATGGCCTTGGCGATCTGGTTCTGCTGATCGTTCAAATGCGCGGGGAGGGTCGAGAAGAAGCCGAGCGCGTCCACCACCGAGCGGCGGGTGGAGATGGAGATGTCCTCGCCCGCGATCTTGACCGCGCGGGCCTCCGGCTTCAGGCGCGCGCCCTCGCAGGTCTCGCAGGGCTGGGCGGTCTGATATTTGCCAAGCTCCTCGCGCATCCAGGCGCTCTCGGTCTGGAGCATGCGGCGGTTGAGATTGCCGATGACGCCCTCGAACGGCTTCTTCACCTCATAGGACTTCTTGCCGTCGACGAAGCGCAGGGTGACGGGCTTGCCGCCGGTGCCGTGCAGGATGATGAGCTGAACCTCGCCGGGCAGGTCCTTCCACGGCGTGTCGAGGGAGAAGCCGAACTCCTTCGCCAGCGAGGCGAGCACCTGCATATAATAGGGGCTGGGCGGGTTGGACTTGGCCCAGGGGACGATCGCGCCCTTCTTGAGCGAAAGGTCCTCATTGGGGACGACGAGCTGCTGGTCGAACTCCAGCTTCTCGCCGAGGCCATCGCAGGCGGGGCAGGCGCCCTGGGGGGCGTTGAAGGAGAAGAGGCGGGGCTCGATCTCCGGAATGGTGAAGCCGGAGACGGGGCAGGCGAATTTTTCGGAAAAGACGATGCGGTTGGCGGGGATGCCGGCGTTTTTCATGCCTTTCTTAAGCCCCTCCCCTTCAGGGGAGGGGTTTGGGGTTGGGGGTGTCCCCAAACGCTGCGTCTCCTCGACAGGCCCCACCCCCGGCCCCTCCCCTGAAGGGGAGGGGAGTTTGAGGTCCGCAACCGTCCCATCGGCCAGATCCACATAAGCCAACCCATCGGCCAGCTTCAGCGCCGCCTCGAAGCTCTCGGCCAGGCGCGTCGCCATGTCGGCCTTCACCGCCAGGCGGTCGACGACCACCTCGATGTCATGCTTGTATTTCTTGTCGAGGGCGGGGGCGTCCTCGATCGGGTAGAGTTCGCCGTCGATGCGGACGCGGGTGAAGCCCGCCTTCTGCCATTCGGCCAGTTCCTTGCGATATTCGCCCTTCCGCCCGCGCACCACGGGGGCGAGCAGGTAGAAGCGCGTCCCTTCCGGCAGGGTCATCACGCGGTCGACCATCTGGCTGACCGTCTGCGCGCTGATGGGGAGGCCCGTGACGGGCGAATAGGGGATGCCGACCCGCGCCCATAGCAGGCGCATATAGTCGTAAATCTCGGTCACGGTGGCGACGGTGGAGCGCGGATTGCGGCTGGTCGTCTTTTGCTCGATGCTGATCGCCGGGGACAGGCCGTCAATATGCTCGACGTCCGGCTTCTGCATCATCTCCAGAAACTGGCGCGCATAGGCGGAGAGGGACTCCACATAGCGCCGCTGCCCCTCGGCATAGATGGTGTCGAAGGCGAGCGACGACTTGCCCGACCCCGAAAGCCCGGTGATCACGATCAGGCTGTCGCGGGGCAGATCGACATCCACGCCCTTAAGGTTGTGCTCGCGCGCCCCGCGCACGGAAATATGAGTCAGCATTCGGAACACCGATGCTTTTTGATATGAGTCAGCATGTAGGAGCTTGTTCCAGATTTGTTCTATCGGGGCAAGGGGGTTGCAACGGCATATGGGTGGCATTCGCCGCAGGCGCAATGCGCCGCGCCGCGATCCGGTGCGGCGGGGGTTTTACTGATGCCGGGCGTAGCGCGCACCGAGGGCGTGGCGGCGCGACAAATGGTGCCGTCAATCACCGCACCATGCGGAAGCAGGTCCTGATTTCCTCGACGAAGCTGGCGGGTTGTTCGAAGGCGGCGAAGTGGCCGCCCTTTGCCGGTTCGCTCCAGTGGATGAGGTTGCGGTGCAGGCGCTCCACCCAGCGGCGGGAGGGGCGGAGCACTTCCTTGGGATAAAGGGTGACGCCGGCGGGAAGGCTGGTGACGCCGAGCGTGGCGGCGTCCAGCATGCTTTCCCAATAGAGCCGGGCGGCCGATGCGCCGGTGCCTGGCAGCCAGTAGAGCATGATATTGTCGAGGATTTCGTCGCGGGTCAGCACCGCACCGATGTCGCCGTCCACCCATGCGGTCAGCTTCTCGTAAATCCAGGCGGCCTGGAACAGCGGGGAGTCGACAAGGCCGTAGCCGACCGTCTGGGGCCGGGTGCGCTGGAGCATGGAATAGCCCGACCCGTCGGCTATGAAATGGTCGAAGGCGGCGGCGCTGGCGGCTTCCTCCCTGGTCCAGTCCGCCTGCTCCTGCGGGTTGGGGAAGGCGAGCGGCATGTTCAGGTGGATCGCCAGGCATTCCGGCGGATGGATGACCCCGATGGCCGTGGTGACGAGCGACCCCCAGTCCCCGCCCTGCGCGACGAAACGGTCATAGCCGAGCCGCTTCATGAGGGCGATCCAGCAGCGGGCGATGCGTTGCACGCCCCATCCCGCCTTTTCCGGAATGCCGGAGAAGCCGTGTCCGGGCAGGGAGGGAATGACGACATGAAAGGCATCGGCCGCATCGCCGCCATGCGCGACAGGATCAGTCAGCGGGCCGATGACTTTCAGAAATTCGATGACCGATCCCGGCCAGCCATGCGTCAGGATGAGCGGCATGGCGCCGGGGTGCGGCGATTTCACATGCAGGAAATGGATGTCGAGATCGTCTATCCGCGTGCGATATTGGCCGAGGGCGTTGAGCCGCGCCTCGCACCGGCGCCAGTCATAGCCATCGGCCCAATAGGCGCACAGGCTCTGCAGATCGTCGCGCTGAACGCCCTGGGAGGCATCGCCGACCGTCTCGCGCTCCGGCCAGCGCGCGTTGCGCAGGCGGGCGCGCAGATCGTCCAGCGCGCTTTCGGGGATGGCGAGGCGGTACGGCTCTATGGCGGGCATGACAGTCGTTCAGCCTTATTTGCATGCAATATTGCGATTTACTGCCGGTAATTTCGACTAAGCGCAATATTTTTTGGATGTGTGCATGCATGTTCGTGAGGCGACATGCGCCCTGCAACGGTTCGCCCCTTCCTTAAAGAAAAAAGCAGCAAAGTTGATTGTTTTCCAAAGAGGATAACGCATACTCCGATTCGGATTCTCGCTTTGTATGGCGGGTATCGGGTTGAGCTTGAAAAGAGCCGACTGTGACAGGAGAGGTGAGTGTGAAAAGCGCGTCAATACAGCATGACAATGGACATTCTCGCCGGCGCTGGGCGCTTGCGGCCGCGTCGGCCCTCGCCATGGCCGGCATGGCGCTTACGGCATGTACGCCCGGACCGGCCACGGAAAAGCAGGCTGTAGCGGAACCCGGTCACTGGGCCGAACAGTTGATCGAGGGACTGGATCACCCCTGGGCGATGACATGGCTGCCCAATGGCGACATGCTGATCACCGAGCGGCCGGGGCGGCTGCGCGTCGTGCGCAACGGCGTGCTGGACCCCAAGCCGATCGAGGGCACGCCCGAAGTGCTGAACACAAGCATCTTCGACGGGCTGCTGGATGTGAAGCCGGACCCGGACTTCGCGTCCAACCAGACGCTGTTCTTCACCTTCGTCACCGGCACCGACAGCGCCCGCACCGGATCCATCCTGAAAGCGCGGCTGGATGGCCACACGCTGGTCGACCAGAAAGTGATCTTCAGCACGTCCGCGCCAGCCCCTCCGGGCGGCCCCAGCATCATGCGCATCCTGTTCATGCCGGACAAGACGATGCTGGTCGGCGTCGGGTCGGGCGGTCAGGGCAGCCGCGGCATGGTCCAGCGGCTGGACAATCAGTCGGGCAAGATCATTCACCTGAACCGGGATGGCAGCGCGGTCGCCAATGGGCCGTTCAGCAAGGAGGCGGGCGCCCGGCCGGAGCTGTGGGCCATCGGCTTCCGCAATTCGGCGGGCATCGCGCTCGGCTCCGACGGCAATGTCTGGACAATCGACATCGGGCCGAAGGGCGGCGACGAGCTTAATCTGGTCAAGCCGGGCGGCAATTATGGCTGGCCGCTGGTAAGCTGGGGCTTCGATTATTCCGGCCGGGCGATGTCCGACATGCAGGACGGGCCGGATTTCGTCGATCCCGTGGCGGTCTGGTCGCCCTCGCGCGCGCCGGGCGACCTGATGGAATATAGCGGCGACCGCTTCCCGCAATGGCGCGGCGACTTTTTCGCCAGCGAACTGATGGGCCATGTGCTGCGCCGCCTGCGCGTGCAGGACGGCAAGGTGGTGCAGGAGGAGGCGCTGCTCAGCGACCTGCGCGAGCGCATCCGGTCCGCCGCGATGGGGCCGGACGGCTATATCTACGTCATCACCGATTCCGCCAAGGGCCGGTTGCTGCGCCTGCGCCCCGGCAAGCCGGACAAGGCGGAAAGCGGCCGGGTCGCCAAGCCCTACGCCCTGCCCAGCGGCGGCAATATGGTCGAGGATTTCGCGCGGCGCGGCGTGTATCAGGAGAAATATACGCAGGTGCTGTTCGCCTTCAAATATGACGAGGCGAAGGCCAAGACGCTGTTCGGCCAGAATTGCTCAAGCTGTCACAGCGCGGGCAGCTTCACGACCGGCGAGATCGGGCCGGACCTGAACGGCGTCGCCAAGCGCCGGTCAGGCTCCCTGCCGGGCTTCGCCTATTCGGCCGCGCTGCGCGACCCCAAGACGGCGGTCCAGTGGGATCATGACAGCCTGGTCGCGTTCATAGCGAACCCGCAATCCTATTATCCGGGGACGAAGATGATGACCGCGCCGATCGACGATCTGGAAACGCTGCTGCAGATCACGGCGTTCCTGGAAAAGACCGAGCCGGGCAAGGCGGGGCGCTGACCGGGGAATAGCCTCAGGCGATCTGCAGCGCCTGGGGCAGTTCCCGGCGGAGCGCCTCCACCAGTCCGGTGATCTTGGGCAGCATGTGGCGGCGCTGGGGATAGACGGCCCAGATCGGCTCGTCGTCCGCCCGGTGATCGTCCAGCACAAGCGTCAGGCGGCCGCTGGCGAGGTGGGGCAGGATGTAAAATTCGGGAAGCTGGCACAGGCCCATGCCCGCCAGCGCCGCGTCCACCACGGCCGCGCCGCTGTTGCAGCGCCAGCGGCCCCTGGGCCTGTGCGTGCTCCTGCGCCCGCGATGGGTGAAGTGCCAGGTGGTCGACGTGCCCGCAAGGCACTGGTGCCGGTCGAGATCGGCCAGGCTGACCGGGGTGCCGTGCGCGGCGAGATAGTCCGGCGAGGCGCAGGTATAGAGGGTGCGCGAGGCGATGCGGGTGGCGATGAGGCGGCTGTCGGGCAGGTGGCCGGTGCGGATGGCGACGTCATAGCCCTCCGCCACCAGATCGACGAGGCGGTTGGTGAGTTCCAGCGTCACGTTGAGGCGGGGATTGGCGATCGCGAAAGCGCGCAGGATGGGCGCGACGAACCGCTCGCCCATGGCATTGGAGCAAGTGACGCGCAGGTCGCCCTGCGGCTCGTCCTGCTCGTTCATCAGGGCAATGACCTCATCCCGCTCCTGGATCATCCGGGTGCAGTGATCGAGGAATATGCGGCCCGCGTCGGTCAGGCGGACGGAGCGGGTGGTGCGGTGGAAAAGCTGCGCCTGCATCCGGTTTTCAAGGCGGGCGACGGCGCGGCTCATATGCGAGGTGGACACGCCCATCACCGCCGCGCCGCCGGAGAAGGTCCCGGCGGCGGCGACCGCGGCGAATTCGTCGAAACCGTCCCATGCGGCCATGCCCGGATTATCCCTGTACGGTTATAATGAATTGCAGATTCCGCCCTTTATCACCTTCTGTGCAACAGCTACAAACCCGCCCACATCGATTTGGAGTAGCCCCATGAAAACCCGCGCCGCCGTAGCCTTCGAAGCGAAAAAGCCCCTGGAGATCGTCGAGGTCGACCTGGAGGGACCGAAGGCGGGCGAGGTGCTGGTGGAGATCATGGCGACGGGCATCTGCCACACCGACGCCTATACGCTGGACGGCTTTGACAGCGAGGGCATCTTCCCCTCGATCCTGGGGCATGAGGGCGCGGGGATCGTGCGCGAGGTGGGCGCGGGTGTGACCAGCGTGACGCCGGGCGACCATGTGATCCCGCTCTACACGCCGGAATGCCGCCAGTGTAAGTCCTGCCTGTCGGGCAAGACCAACCTGTGCACCGCGATCCGCGCGACGCAGGGCAAGGGGCTGATGCCCGACGGGACGAGCCGCTTTTCCTACAAGGGGCAGACGATCTTTCACTATATGGGCTGCTCCACCTTCTCCAACTTCACGGTGCTGCCGGAGATCGCGGTGGCGAAGATCCGCGAGGACGCACCGTTCAAGACGAGCTGCTATATCGGCTGCGGCGTGACGACCGGCGTCGGCGCGGTCGTCAACACCGCCAAGGTGCAGGTGGGCGACAATGTGGTGGTGTTCGGGCTGGGCGGCATCGGCCTGAACGTCATCCAGGGCGCGCGCCTCGCGGGCGCGGGCAAGATTGTGGGCGTGGACATTAACCCCGACCGCGAGGAATGGGGCCGCAAGTTCGGCATGACCGACTTCCTGAACAGCAAGGGTATGTCGCGCGAGGATGTCGTCGCGAAGGTCGTGGAGATGACCGATGGCGGCGCGGACTACACGTTCGACGCGACCGGCAATACCGAGGTCATGCGCACCGCGCTGGAAGCCTGCCATCGCGGCTGGGGCACATCGATCATCATCGGCGTGGCGGAAGCGGGCAAGGAGATTTCCACCCGCCCGTTCCAGCTCGTCACCGGCCGCAACTGGCGCGGCACGGCGTTCGGCGGGGCGAAGGGGCGGACGGACGTGCCCAAGATCGTCGACATGTATATGACCGGCAAGATCGAGATCGACCCGATGATCACCCATGTCATGGGCCTGGAGGATATCAACAAGGGTTTCGACTTGATGCACGAAGGCAAGAGCATCAGAAGCGTGGTGTTGTTCTGACAACCTTACTCTGAATCGACAGCGAGAGGAGATATCCGATGTTCAGCCATGTGGTGCTTGGCGCCAATGATCTTGAGAAATCCAAGACATTCTATGACGCAGTGATCGGCGCGCTGGGCGGCGGGCCGGCCATACCCGTCGATGAAAACCGCTTCATGTATATGCATAATGGCGGGATGCTGATGATCACCAAGCCGGTGAACGGCGAGCCGGCATGCCATGCGAATGGCGGCACGCTGGGCTTCGCCATGGCGTCGGCCGAACAGACGGATGCGTGGCACGCGGCCGGGATAGCGGCGGGCGGCTCCACCTGCGAGGACCCGCCGGGCGTGCGCGAGGGCAGCTTCGGGCCGATGTATCTCGCCTATATGCGGGACCCGGCCGGCAACAAGCTGTGCGCCATATATCGGGACGCCTGAGCTGATGGGGCTGGAAAGCGTATCGACGAACAAGGCGTTCGGCGGGGTGCAGGGCGTATATCGCCACGCCTCCGCCGCGACGGGCACGGACATGACCTTTTCCGTGTTCGTGCCCGACCATGCGCCGGGGGCCAAGCTGCCGGTCGTGTGGTATCTTTCCGGCCTTACCTGCACCCACGCCAATGTAACGGAGAAGGGCGAGTTTCGCCGCGCCTGCGCCGAACATGGCCTGATCTTCGTTGCGCCCGACACTTCGCCGCGGGGCCCCGACCTGAACGGGAACGCCGTGGCGGACGATGCGGAAGGGGCCTATGACTTTGGCCTTGGCGCGGGTTTCTATGTCGATGCGACGCAGGACCCGTTCGCGCGGCATTACAAGATGTGGTCCTATGTGACGGAGGAGCTTCCCGCGCTGATCGGCGAGGCGTTTCCGGCCGATATGACGCGGCAGTCGATCATGGGCCATTCGATGGGCGGGCATGGCGCGCTGACCATCGGTCTGTCCTTCCCGGAGCGGTTCCGGGCAGTGTCCGCCTTCGCGCCGATCGTCGCGCCGGGGCAGGTTCCCTGGGGGCAGAAGGCGCTGGGCGGCTATCTGGGCGATGACAAGGCGGCATGGCGCAGGCATGATGCCGTGGCGCTGATCGAGGATGGCGCGCGCGTCCCCGCGCTGCTGGTCGATCAGGGCGGGGCGGACCAGTTTCTGGAGAAGGAATTGCGGCCCGAATTGCTGGAGGCGGCGTGCGCGAAGGCGGGGATAGAGCTGCGCCTGACCATTCAGCCGGGCTATGACCACAGCTATTATTTCATCTCCACCTTCATGCCCGCGCATCTGCAATGGCATGCGGAGCGGCTGAAAGGGTGATCGGATGAGCGCGGCGTTGCTGGAAACCTATTATTCGGCGTTCAATGCGGGCGACAAGGCGGCGATGCTGGCGACCCTCGCCCCCGACGTGCTGCACGAGCCGAGCCAGGGACAGGCGCGGGTCGGGATCGCCGCGTTCGGCGACTTCTGGGACCATATGGCGCGCTGTTACCGGGAGGCGGTGGTCGATCCGGTGTTCATGGTGTCCGCCGACGGCGCGCATGGTTCGGCGGAGTTCAAGCTGACCGGCACCTATCTGGAGACCGATGGCGACCTGCCCGCGGCGCGCGGGCAGGACTATGCGCTGCGCGTGGGGGCCTTCTTCGATTTCGCCGACGGGAAGATCGCGCGGGTGAGCAACCATTATAATCTGAACGATTGGCTGGGGCAGGTCGAGTAGGGGAGGGGGCGGATATAGGGCGGGAGGACCGCCCGGCCTTTCCGTTCAGACGTTCAGGGTTTTTCAGGCTCAGGGCTTTTCAGGCTCAGGGCTTTTCAGGCAGGGCAAACCGGACCATCGCCGTCTGCACGGATTCCACCGCCGCGCCATTGGCGTCCCTGGCGGGTTCGGGCCGGTACGATCCCGGCAACTGCGTGCAGGATATGTCGCCCAGAGCCTTCATGACATGGGCCGGTTGTGCAGCATCATGCTGCATCGGCGCGCAGCGCAGAATGTCGCCGGCGGGGCCGACCAGCAATCCCACCTGGGAATAGGAGGGGTTGGCCGCGCCTTCCGGCAGGCTGTCCACCGTCAGCGTCATGACGCTTCTGTTCGGCCGGGGCGGCATGTTCCGGTTCTTCACCCGGAAGGCGATCATCCCTTCGTAGACACCGAAGGTTGGCCGCCCCTGTTCATCGGTCGCCGGTTGAAACTGCGCCCGCGCCTGCAACGCCGCGCATATGGCGCTGTCGATGGCCGACCGCCCCCGCGTGGTGCAGCGGACAACGGTCCCCTGAGGGGAGACGACAAGCCGGTACAGCGCATAACCGCGCTCATTGGATGCCGCCGCCTTTTCCGGATAATCCCTAGCCGTGATCTGCAGCGAATTGGCGACGGGTTGCGCGGCGGCCATGGCGGACGCCATCAGCGCGAGACCCAGCATGGCGATCATCTCCCATCATGTGCAAGCGGCGGCTTCGTCCGACTGATGGACAGGCGGCGGGCCGGGGGCAATCCCATTTGCGGGAGAAATGTCGATAATGGGGGGGAGATGCCATTGCTCACCGCAATAGACTGCCGTCATCCCGGACTTGATCCGGGATCCAAGAGCGCAAGCTTTCGCGCAGTCATGCTTCGGAGAGCCAGTGGATCCCGCATCAGGTGCGGGATGACGGAACAGGGTGGGAAGCGGACTGCGGGTTTTTCGAAGACGCCGTGTTCCTGCGAACGCAGGAACCCAGGGTGCAGTAGTGCGACATAACCCTAGGCTCCTGCTTTCGCAGGAGCACAAAGCTATTCAAAAGGTCCGCTTATGGTCGAAGATGGCGCCGTTATTCGTCATCCCGGCGAAAGCCGGGACCCATCTCGCCTTCGACGGGCGGCTGGCGAGGGGGAGATATGGGTCCCGGCTTTCGCCGGGATGACGGCCAATAGCAGAGCGGGACTTTGCACTTTTGGTCGTTCGCCGACATTTTCAATTTGCCGCTGCGGGGGAACCGGGGTCCTGCCTCTTGCCTGACTGGCGGGGCAACAGGATCGCGGATCACGTCCGGGATGACGATGGCGGCGTATGTGGCGTGTTCGGGCGATTGATGGCGCGAAAAAGGGCGGCCCTTTCGGGACCGCCCTTTCGCTTGTCCGGTGAACCGGAAGAAAGCTTACTTGAGCTCGACGGTCGCGCCGGCTTCTTCAAGCTGCTTCTTGACCTTCTCGGCCTCGTCCTTGCTGACGCCTTCCTTGATCGCCTTCGGAGCCGATTCCACGAGGGTCTTGGCTTCGGTCAGGCCCAGGCCGGTGATGGCGCGGACTTCCTTGATGACGTTGATCTTCTTGCCGCCGTCGCCGGTCAGGATGACGTCGAATTCGGTCTGCTCTTCAGCAGCCGGGGCAGCGGCGCCACCGGCAGCGGCCGGGCCGGCTACGGCGACGGCAGCGGCGGCGGAAACGCCCCACTTCTCTTCCAGAGCCTTGGAAAGCTCAGCGGCTTCGAGGACGGTCAGGGCCGAGAGCTGGTCGACCAGTGCATTGATGTCTGCCATTTTCATATTCCTAATGTCTGCGGGGGCGGACCCCCAGGATTACAACTGAACGATAGGGCGCTTATGCGGCTTCTTTTTCCGCATAGGCGTTGAATACCCGCGCGAGCTGCGCAGCCGGCGCCTGGGTGACGGTCGCGAGCTTGGTCGCCGGGGCCACAAGCAGGCCGACGATCTTCGCACGCAGTTCATCCAGCGACGGCATCGATGCGAGCGCCTTCACGCCGTTCGCATCGAGCAGCACTTCGCCCATCGCGCCGCCAACGATCTCAAGCTTGTCGTTGGTCTTGGCGAAATCGATCGCAACCTTGGCGGCGGCGACCGGATCGGACGAAGAAGCAAGACCCACAGGGCCGGTCAGCATAGAGCCGATGGCGGCGTAAGGGGTGCCCTCGATCGCGATCTTGGCGAGGCGGTTCTTCGTAACCTTGTAGGACGCGCCCGCTTCCCGCATCTTCTGGCGCAGGACGGTCGACTGTGCGACGGTCATGCCGAGATTGCGCGTCACGATGACGACGCCCATCTCGCTCAGATTGGCGTTCAGCGCGGAAACGACCTCAGCTTTCTGATTACGATCCATGCCATTCTCCACTTCATGCCCCCCCGGAACAGCCCGGAGGGCGGCAAAACCCGCACGGCAGCGCACGCGCCGCCAGGCGGGGACTTAAAGTCCGAAGGGGAGAGGTTGACGGCCCATATCGTCCGCAAGGGAACGGCAGGCAGACCCGGACGGCAAAAGCGCGCCCGGCGAAGAACTTTTCCCCGTCTAGGCTGGACATTAAGAAGGGCAGATTCCCTTCACCAACTGTCTCGGACGGACGCACCCCGAAGGATGCGGTGGCGGGCCTTTAGCGGGATGAGGGCGGTTTGTCACGTGTTTTGTGGGGGTATCGTCAGCCGGGGATGAGGAATGCGGCACACTATCGTCACCCCGGGCTTGACCCGGGGTCCCGCTGCTCTGTCAGTTGATGCGTTCGAACATATCACGCCAGTCCGGGTTGCCACGCTCAATCAGATCAAACTTCCATTGGCGCCGCCAGCGTTTGATGCGCTTCTCATGCGCTATACATTCCACAATATTGTCACCGCGTTCTGCCCAAACCAACCGTAGCAGCCCATATCTGGCGCAGAAATCGGAACCGGATCCAGAGCGATGCTGGTGAATGCGGGAGGGAAGATCGGAAGTAACGCCGACATACATAGCACCGCGATACCGATCGGCCATGATATAGACCCATCCGCCCTGCTGCGTTTTTGCCATTTCACGAGTTTCAGAAAAGCGGGACCCCGGGTCAAGCCCGGGGTGACGAAGAGTGGGAGATGCGTTTTCTATTGCAGACGTTCGCCCAAAGCTTTCCGGCGCACTGGAAAGTCATCGCGGGGCCGCCTAAGAAAAAGGCCCCATCCTTGCGGACGGGGCCTTTTCATGTCTGGTCATGAGCCGGCGGCTCAGCGCATCGGATCAGGCCGAGGCGACTTCCGATACGTCGACCTTCACGCCCGGACCCATGGAGGAGGACAGGGCGATCTTGCGGACATACTTGCCCTTCGAGCCGGTCGGCTTCGCCTTCACGATCGCGTCGACGAAGGCGTCGAAATTCTTGCGCAGGTCAGCGGCCGAGAAGCTCGCCTTGCCCAGACCGGCGTGGATGATGCCGGCCTTTTCGACGCGGAATTCGATCTGACCGCCCTTGGCGGCCTTCACGGCTTCGGCGACGTTCGGGGTCACGGTGCCCAGCTTCGGGTTCGGCATCAGGCCCTTGGGACCCAGCACCTTGCCGAGACGGCCGACCAGGCCCATCATGTCCGGCGTCGCGATGACGCGCTGGAAATCGATGTTGCCGGCCTGGATGCTCTCCAGCAGGTCTTCCGCGCCAACCACGTCAGCGCCGGCGGCGGTCGCCGCATCGGCCTTGTCGCCACGGGCGAACACGGCGACGCGCACGGTCTTGCCGGTGCCGGCGGGCAGGGTGACGACGCCGCGGACCATCTGGTCGGCGTGGCGGGGATCGACGCCCAGGTTGATCGCCACCTCGACGCTCTCGTCGAACTTGGCGGTCGCGTGGGTCTTGATCAGCGCCAGCGCCTCATCGACGCCGTGCAGCTTGTCCTTGTCGATGGCGGCTGCGAGGGCCTTTGCCTTCTTCGTGATCTTCGCCATGTCTTAGCCCTCCACCACTTCGAGGCCCATCGCGCGGGCGGAGCCTTCGATGATCTTCGTCGCCGCGTCGATGTCGTTCGCGTTCAGGTCGGCCATCTTGGCCTGCGCGATTTCGGCGAGCTGCGACCGCTTGATCTTGCCAGCGACGACCTTGCCGGGTTCCTTCGAACCGGACTTCAGGTTCATCGCCTTCTTGATCAGATAGGTCGCGGGCGGCTGCTTGGTGGTGAAAGAGAAGCTGCGGTCGGCATAGACGGTGATGATGGTCGGCAGCGGGGTGCCCTTTTCCATCTTTTCCGTCGACGCGTTGAACGCCTTGCAGAATTCCATGATGTTCACACCGCGCTGACCCAGCGCCGGGCCGATCGGCGGCGAGGGGTTGGCGGCTCCAGCGGGCACCTGGAGCTTGATATAGCCCGTAATCTTCTTGGCCATCTTTACTCACTCTGTTGCTGGGAGAGACGCGAACGCCGCTCCCGGTTCAAGTTTAGCGGTCAAGCGGCGGTCCGGAGATCGCCTTCCGCGGTTTGCATCCTCTCCTGGGGGAGAGGATACGGACGCTTGGCGGCGTGCCGCCTAGCGGTAGTTGGAGAGGGGGTGGACGCTTTCGATAGCGCGGAACCCCTCACCATTGCGACTAGGCAGCAAGCTGCCAAGTCTCATTGCCTCTCCCGGCGGGAGAGGCGAACCTTCTTACTTCGCCAATTCCACCTGTTCGAAGTCCAGCTCGACCGGGGTCGCGCGGCCGAAGATCGAGACGGAGACCTTTACGCGGCTCTTTTCGAAATCCAGTTCCTCGACCGTGCCGTTGAAGCTGGCGAACGGGCCGTCCAACACCTTGACGCTGTCGCCAATCTCGTAATTGACGTTGATCTTGTGTTTGGGCGCTGCGGCGGCTTCCTCCTTGGTGTTAAGGATGCGCGCGGCCTCCGCCTCGCTGATCGCCTGCGGCTTGCCGGAGGAGCCGAGGAAGCCCGTCACCTTCGGCGTGTTCTTGACGAGGTGATAGACATCGTCGTTCATCGACAGCTTGGCGAGGACGTAGCCGGGGAAGAATTTCCGCTCCGACTGGATCTTCTTGCCGCGGCGCACCTCGGTCACGGTCTCGGTCGGCACCTCGACGGATTCGACGAGCTGGGCGAGGCCCAGGCGCTCGGCATCGGCCACGATCTGGTCGCGGACCTTGTTCTCGAAGCCTGAATAAGCGTGGATGATGTACCAGCGCGCCATGTTAATCCTTCAAATGTTCCCTACCGCGTTCAGGCTTGCCCTGCGGCGAAGCTGAGCAGCCACTTCACGATCGCCCCGAAAAAGGTGTCGATGCCGAAGAAGAAGATGCCGAGAATCGACGTCATGATCACCACCATCACGGTCGTCATCATCGTTTCCCGCCGCGTCGGCCACACGATCTTGCCGGCCTCTGCGCGCACCTGATTGACGAATTCGCCCGGAGAAGTCTTTGCCATCTTTCGTGCTCAACCCGTTCAAAACAAACGCCAAACCGCGAAGCAATACGCCGCCCTCCGGGCCTCGCCGCTTTTTCGGCGCCCCGGATGCGGCCACTGCTTCGCGACCAATTCCCGCGAGCCCATAAACCCATGCCGTTTCCGGCGCAAGGCCAGCGCAAAGGTTCGTGGCAGGAGTGGAGGGACTCGAACCCCCGGCATTCGGTTTTGGAGACCGACGCTCTACCAGCTGAGCTACACTCCTGTATCCCGCGAGAGGGGCGCTTTAGACAAGGGGCGGGGGAGGGCAAGGGGAGAATGGGATGGCGGGAAAGACCCTGCCAGATGTGTAAATAGCGTTCGGGCTGAGCCTGTCGAAGCCCTGCGCTTTCGGGAGTGAAGGACAGCCCTTCGACAGGCTCAGGGCGAACGGCATTTGATGCCCGCAATTGGCACCATGGTTTGGGGAATCCCGATGTGGGATCGTACCGGTCCCATAGATCAAGACCATGCATTGACACCTCAGCCCGCTTTATGTTTCTCTCTGTTTCTCCGTTGGACCCGGCATGCCGGGTGGCTAGTCCGGGCGCCTAACCCCCGGTAACCGTTTGTCATTCGTCCCAGTTTCCCAAGACTGCGACCGAGTAACGGTAATGGCCGTCCAACATTTTCGCGCTACGCCCGGAATCCCTTTCGCAGCCCCATCGCGGGCTGGCGATGCCGCACATCCGCCAAAGGCCGGCGTCATTGTCCTTCCGGCGACCGCAGCGCGCGTCCGGGGCCGTCCGCACGGCCTCTCATCCTGTCGTTTCTTCCATCAGGAGCATTGCGCATGAGGAAAATCATCAAGAAGCTGGCCCGTATCGCCGGTCTGGAAAAGCCCGCACATGCGGCGTGGATGACGCTGAAGGCCAAGGGGCTGACGCCGTGGGTGCCTCTGGTGCCGGAGGATGATTTCCGCCGCTGCGTGCAGGCCGCCATTCGCAGCCTGGACCTGAGCGGCGATCCGGCGGCCTTTGGCGACTATCTGGAGTTCGGGGTCAGCCGGGGCAGCTCGCTCGCCTGCGTTCACAAGGTCCTGTCCGAAGCGGGGATGACGCAGGCCCGGCTGATCGGGTTCGATTCCTTTGAGGGGATGCCGTCGGGATCGGAAGCGGAAGGCTGGACCGAGGGCGACTTCCGGTCGACGCTGCCCGCCACCAAACGGCATCTGGCGAGCAAGGGCGTGAACCTGAGCCGCGTCGAACTGGTCAAGGGATGGTTTGACGATACGTTGAACGATGGCACGCGCGACCGGCTGAACCTGTCCCGCGCGGGCCTGATCATGATCGATTGCGACATCTATTCGGCGTCCAAACAGGCGCTGGAGTTCTGCGAACCGTTCATCGGGGAGCAGGCGATCATCATGTTTGATGACTGGGGATGGGCCGAGCAGATGGGCAAAGCCGGGCAGAAGGAGGCGTTCGCCGAGTTCCTGGCGGCGCACCCGTCTTTGAAGGCGAACGAGATCATGGGCTATAATGCCTCGTCACGCGTTTTCCATGTGCGGCGCGAGGCGGTCGCCGCAAAAACGCGCAGGCGGACGAGAAAGGCCATGCCGGCCTGCGTGCTGGCGATGGCCATTCCGATGGCGGCCGGGGCGGAATTGCTGGAGGCGTTGCCGGTCTGAGGGACCAGCGCGCGCCTCCCATGCCGCCCCCCACGCCGCCCCCACGCCGTCCGCCCGGCGAGGGGTGAGGCGGCCGCCCGATAGGGCGACGCTTTTCTGTTCCCGCATGCCAACCGACATGCTTTAAGGCAGGGAAGATGACGATCGACCCGCTCCTGTTGCTGCAGGCCTATGCCATCGGTGTGTTCCCGATGTCCGACGACCGGGATGCGGAGGAAATCTACTGGGTGGAGCCGAAGCAGCGGGCGATATTGCCGCTGGACGGGTTCCGCCTGTCGCACTCGCTGGCCAAGACGGTGCGGCGGGAGCGGTTCCGGGTCACGGTGAACGCCGATTTCGCCGGAGTCGTCGCCAAATGCGCCGAGGTGGCGGAGGACCGGCCGTCGACCTGGATCAACCGGCAGATCGAGGCGGCCTATGGCAATCTGCATGGGCTGGGTTTCGCGCATTCGGTGGAATGCTGGGACGGCGAGGAGCTGGTCGGCGGGCTTTACGGCGTGGCGCTGGGCCGGGCGTTCTTCGGGGAGAGCATGTTTTCCCGCAGGACGGATGCGTCGAAGGTCGCGCTCGCCTGGCTGGTGGGGCATATGCGGGCGGGGGGCTTCACCCTGCTCGACTGCCAGTTCATGACCGATCACCTCCGCTCGCTGGGTGCGGTGGAGATCAGCCAGAAAGCCTATCTGGTGTTGCTGGGCGAGGCGGTGGAAGGCGTGCCGTTCGCGGCCGGGCGCGGCCTGCTGGGCGCGGGTGCGGCCGGCGCGGCGTCGGCATTGTTCCCGGTGGCGGCGTCGGCGGCATCACCGGACGCGCTGCGGCGTGACCCGCCCTTGTCGCCGAGCTTCACCGTGTCGGGACCGGTTTCCGGCCATTCCATCGTGCAGCTCTTGACCCAGACGTCATAGATGGGGTGCTGAACCACATTGCGTTCCGGGCGGTTCCTGAACAGCCAGCCGGAAAAGACGCGCCGCCACTTGTCGTCTGCGGCGCTGCGCACGTCGAGCTGAACGAAGGCGCCGGTTTCGGGGGTGTTTTCCCATGGCGCGGTCTGCTCACACGCCTGGAGCCGCACGATGGCGTCGCCGACGCGCAATGCCTCGCCGGGCTTCATCTTCAGGTCGCGGGTCAGGCCATTGCGCTTGTTGAGCAGGCCGACAATGGCGACCCGCTCCTTCATCGGCGTGCCCAGCAGTTCCGCGTCGCGGCTGACCGTGACCTTGCCGCCCTCGACCCGCACCGGGCCGGACTGATTGGCTTGCGGAAGCTCGTCTCCACTGCCGCAGCCGGCAAGGAGGAGCAGGAGCGGCAGGGTCGCCCCCGCCGTCAGCCGGATCATGATGCGTCGGGGCTCCATGCCTCATAGTCGCCGGTCGCGGCGGCGCGGCGGCCGCCCATCTCGATCGATCCGCTGGGGCGATAGGCCGTGGCGAGACCGGTCTGGTTCGGCGTGAATTCCTTTTCCCAGATGCGGGGCGGGGGCAGGAAGCTTTCCGGCGCGCCCTCAATGCTGTGGTGCAGCCAGCCATGCCATTCGGCGGGCACGCGGCTGGCGTCGTTCGGGCCGTTATAGATCACCCAGCGGCGGGTGCGGCCCATCACGTCGACGCCGCCCTCATAATAGACATTGCCGGCATGGTCCTCACCCACCTTCGATCCCTTGCGGGAGGTGTAGAAAGAGGTGCCGATGGTGGCGCCGTCCCACCAGGTGAAGATTTTCGCGAGGATTCCCATGAGGGATGCGCTTAGCCGTTCGCGGCCCGCCTTGGCAACAGCCTATTCAGCGAGACGCCATGAACCGCGCGGCGGACGACAAGCGCGAACAAGGCGGCGAGCAGGAAGGGCGCGACGGGGATGTGGAGGCCGATGGCGATGCTGCGGCCGACGAGCGGGAGCAGGAAGGCGGCGGCCATGACGAGCTTTTCATAAGGCAGGAAGCCGGTGCGCCGCCCCTCCACCAGCAGCCAGCCGAGCGGCAGGGCGATCCAGGTCAGGTCATAGTCGAACACGAAAGGCGTCGCGAGGATGGCGGCGAGGGCGAAGGCGGCGTTCTGCGCCATGGCGGGCGCGCGCAGGCGGGCGAGGGCGGCAAGGGTGAGCGCGACGGCGATTCCGGCGGCGGCCTGCGCGGCGTAAGCCTGAGTCAGCGATCCTCCCGCGACCCGCACGGCGGCGAAGGCGCTCTGCATCTTGGCGGGATCGACCAGCCCCTGTTCGAGCGTCTGACGGGCAAGGGCGCTGTCGGCGAGGAAGCCATGCCATGCCTCCGGCCCGAAGGCGAGGAAGGACAGGGCGGCCCAGAGGATTGCGCCAAGGCCGGTGGCGAGGAAGGCGCGCCACTCGCCGCGCGCCGCAAGGGCGAGGGGGAGGAGGATCGCCAGATGCGGCTTGATGACCAGCGCGCCGAGCAGCAGGCCCGCCAGCCAGGGGCGCTTGCGATCCATCAGGATCAGGCCGCCACCGACAAGCGCGGCGGTCAGGAAGCCGTTCTGGCCATGCCCTGCATTGATGAGCGTCGCCGGGAAGGCGAGCATGGTGATCCAGATATGGGGATCATCGGTCCAGGCGCGCAGCATCTTGAGATAGGCGAGGCCGGTGAGCGCGATCCATGCCGCCAGCGCCGCGGCATAGGGCAGCAGGGCGAGCGGCAGGCAGGCCAGCAGATAGGGGGGCGGGTAGAAGAAGGCGAAATAGCCGGGGTCCCAGCCCATGACCGCGATCTGCGCGGCGTGGTGGGCGGACGGGTCATAGGGCGCGGCGGGATTTCCCGCGAGGGCGAGTTGGGAGGCTGTCCAGAAGCTGAGGAAATCCGTGCCGAGCGGTTCGCCGTTTGGGGATTTCCCGCTGAGCGAGGCGAGGGTCCAGAGCAGGGCGGCGAGAGGGAACAGGATGGCGAGGAGGCGCGCATAGCCGCGTGCGCGGCTGTCGTTCAGCCATTGCGCCTCGATGACGATGTTCCGGAAGATGCCGCGTCCCATGGGCGGGATATAGCTAATGGGGCGTTCATATTTGGTTAGCGGGGTGGGGTTCCGAATTATTTGCCGTTCGTCCTGAGCGAAGTCGAAGGACCCGGCCGAACGGAGTGAGGCGCTTCGCTCCGCTCAGCAGAGGGCTTCGACTTCGCTCAGCCCGAACGGTGGTTGGGTTCGGAGCATAAGCTCTACGGCTGGAAGCTCTACGCCCGGAGAGAAAGGAAGGGGTGGAAATGCGGCGTGCTCCTGCGACCCGAAGGGCGGCGAAGCCAACGCAGGAGCCCAGTTCAGACGGCGGGACTGGACTCCTGCCTGCGCAGGAGTACGGCGCTTATCTTCTAGCGCCCGTTCGCCGGACAGAAATTCAAACTGTCCCATGCCTCGTCGGGGCGGGCGGGGGCGGCGCAGTTGCCCCATTGGACGGTCGCCTTGTCGTCGATGCCGAGTTCGGCTGCGCGGCCGCCCGCCAGTTCGACGATGCCCGCCACCGGCACGCCCGCCGACACCGGCTCCCGCGAATAGGGTTTCGTGTTCGCGGCGAGCATGGCGATGGTGCCGTCCGTGCGCACGAAGATCATGTCGAGCGGGATGAAGGTGTTCTCCATCCAGAAACTCGCGGTGCGCGGCGGCGACATCGGGAACACCATGCCGCCATCGGGGGCGAGGGATTTGCGGAACATCAGGCCCTTGGCCTGTTCTTCCTTCGTCAGCGCGATCTCGACGTCGAAGCGGTGCGCCTTGCCATTGGCGGTGATGATGAGAGGGATGGTCGCCGGGCGGGCTGCTGTGGCTGCCCCGGTGCTGGCGTTGTCCTGCTTGTCGGCCGTGGCGGAGCAGGCGGCGAGGAGGGCGAGCGGGGCGAGGAGAGGGAAGCGCATGGGGGTTTCGTAAAGAAAGTTGCGGCCTGCTAAAAGCCCTCTCCCGCAAGCGGGAGAGGGCTTTTTCGTCATCCTTCGGCATCACCCCTCCTCCGGCATTTCTCCCGGTTCCGCGTTTACCCACGCCCGCGCGGTCGCGAAGTCGTGGCCTGCGCGCAGGAAGGCGGCGATCTGTTTTTCGCGGATGTCGCGGTCGGCGGGTTCCCGTGCGAAGGGGCCGATGCGCTTGCGGCGGGCGAAGGCCTGCGCGGTGGCCCATTTGCCGGACGCCGCTTCGTCCTCCGCCTCCGCGCGGTCGGGTTCCTCGACCCCGGCGGCGCGCAGCGCTTCTCCGATCCGCCTTGCGCCATAGCCGCGCCTGCCCAGCGCAGCGCCCTTCATCACGGCAAAGCCAGCATCGTCGACATAGCGCAGCTCCGCCATGCGCGCGACGATCGCCTCCGGGTCGGCGGGGCGGTCTCCGGCCCAGCCCCGTTCGCGCAATTTCCGGTGAAGATAGGCCGCCAGCTTCGCCCGCGTGGTGGCGTAGCGCCCGACATAGCGTAAAGCCATTTCGTTCAGCCGCGCGTCATCGAGGGGCGGTATGGGCCGTTTTTCGCGGGTTTTCGCTGAGTTTTGGGTCACGCGCCATCTTTGTGCCACAGTCGGGCCGGAATTTGAACGCGCCTTGTGGGCTAGAAGCGCAGGCTGGAGTGCAGTATGCGGTTCCATCCGGTAACAATAAAATAGCCGGGGGCACCAGAAACCTTATGGATAGTGACATTGGGTGAAACCAGTATGACGGGTTCGCGGACCAACCTGATTGCCACACCGACGCAGGACGAATTGCCGCGTCGCTTTTCGGATTTCGCTACGCTTGGCGAGGCGCTGGATTATGCCGCACGCGGAAAACGCGGGCTGAATTTCCACGATCCGCGCGGCAATCTGGCGCAGGCCTACAGCTATGCCGAGTTGCGCAGCGACGCCATCGAATGCGCCTATCGCCTGATCGCGCACGGCGTGCGGCCGCATGACCGCATCGCCCTGATCGCCGAGACCGGGCCGGAATTCGCGCAGATGTTCTTCGGCATCGTCTATGCGGGCGCATGGCCGGTGCCTTTGCCGCTGCCGACCAGCTTCGGCGGCAAGGAAAGCTATATCGACCAGCTCGTCGTCCAGCTTTCAAGCTGCGATCCCAAGGCGCTGTTCTTCCCCGACGAACTGTCCGACATGGCGGCGGAGGCCGCGCGGCAGAAGGGCGTGGAGCCGATATCCTATCAGGCGTTCATCGCCACCGAGGCGCGGCAGTGCCCGCTGCCCCAGGCGGCGAGCGAGGATATTGCCTATCTGCAATATAGCAGCGGATCGACCCGCTTCCCGCATGGCGTCGCCGTCACTCACCATGCGCTGCTGAGCAACCTGTCGGCGCATAGTCACGGCATGGAATTGCAGGACAGCGACCGCTGCATAAGCTGGCTGCCCTGGTATCATGACATGGGGCTGGTCGGCTGCTTCCTGTCCGTCGTCGCCAACCAGGTGTCGACCGACTATATGAAAACCGAGGATTTCGCCCGCCGTCCGCTGGCGTGGCTGGACCTGATCAGCCGCAACGAAGGCACCTCGATCAGCTATTCGCCGACTTTCGGCTACGACATCTGCGCGCGGCGCATGTCCAGCCAGACCAAGGCGGCCGACCGGTTCGACCTGTCCCGCTGGCGGCTGGCGGGCAATGGCGCCGACATGATCCGCCCGGACGTGATGCAGAGCTTCGTCGATGCATTCGGCGATGCGGGCTTCGCGCCGACCGCCTTCCTGCCCAGCTATGGCCTGGCTGAGGCGACGCTGGCCGTCACCATCATGCCGCCGGGCGAGGGCATTGTCGTCGAGCTGGTCGAGGAAACCGACCTTTCGGGCGGCGACGCGCTGGAGGGCCGCCCGCAGCGGTTCCGCGCCATCGTCAATTGCGGCAAGCCCGCCAAGGACATGATCGTCGAAATCCGCGACGAGGACGGCTCCGTGCTGGCCGACCGGCGCATCGGCAAGGTGTGGACCACCGGGCCGAGCCTGATGGTCGGTTATTTCCGCGATCAGGAGGCGACCGACGCCTGCATGGTCGACGGATGGCTGGACACCGGCGACATGGGCTATCTGGGCGACGGCTATCTCTACATTGTCGGCCGCGCCAAGGACATGATCATCATCAACGGCAAGAACCACTGGCCGCAGGATATCGAATGGGCGGTGGAGCAGCTTCCCGGCTTCAAGCAGGGCGATATCGCCGCCTTTGCGATCACCACGCCGGGCGGCGAGGAAGCGCCCGCCGTGCTGGTGCATTGCCGCACGTCCGACAATGAGGAGCGTTCGCGCCTGCGCGACCAGATCCGCGAGCGGGTGCGGGCCATCACCGGCATGAACTGCGTCGTGGAGCTGGTGCCGCCGCGCACGCTGCCCCGGACAAGCTCAGGCAAACTCAGCCGGTCGAAGGCGCGGAACCTGTATCTTTCCGGCGAAATCCGGCCTTACGACATCGCTGCCTGACGAAATTAACCCATTTCGGGCACTTTTTCGCAGAAATACGACGAATTGGGGGCTTGCGCTTACCGGTTGCTAACCTTGGGTCGTCTAGACCGCAGGCGTGACGTCGGAAATCAAGCACTCCCAATCCGGGCCCGCCCCCGAAAAGCTCCCGCTGCTCGTGCTTGCGGGGTTCATGAAGCCGCGCGCGGTCGATGCCGAGAAGCTGTACCGCGCTCAGCTCTGGTCCTCCGACCGGCTGATGATGCTGCGGGTGGTGCTGTATCTTTCCGCCCTGGTGTTCGTCTGGAGCATATTCTACGCCACCGCCGATATCCGCGCGCTGCTCGGCTGGACGGCGTTTGCGATGCTGTTCATCCTTCTGCCCGCGCGCCAGAGCCGCGAGCGAATCCGGCACGAATATGCCGGGGTGACTGGCCGGTCCGTCATCGTCCACGGCCTGACCGCCATGGGGCAGGGCCTGTCCTGGACCGCGGCGATGCTGATGCTGGGGCGGGATGCGGATGCGGCGCAGGTCGTTGCGATCTGGACATTGACAAGTTGCCTGATGGTGGGCGCGGCGGTCGCTTTCGCGGCCTTGCCCTTCGCCACGATCGGTTTCCTGCTGCCCACCGGGGTCGGCAGCATCCTGCTGTTCTGGGACATGAAGCAGTTGCCCGCGCTGGTCGCCTGCTACGCGCTGGTCCTGCTGATCGCGAGCCTCAAGCATGCGCGGGAGTTCGGCAAGCAACTGAGCACCAGCACCGAGCTGGAGGAAAAGAGCGCGGTCGTCAGCCTGCTGCTGCGCGAATATGAGGATACCGGGTCCGACTGGCTGTGGCAGACCGACGCCGCCCGGCGGATCAACGGCGTGTCGTCGCGCTTCGCCAGCATCATGGGCGTCGAGCCGGCCGAGCTGGAAGGCAAGCCGCTGGTGCAGATCCTTGCGGGCAGCGCATGGGAAAGCGGCAAGTTCGCCGCCGCCCTGCACGACCTGGCCGAGAAGCTGAAACGGCGCGAGAGCTTCAGCAACATCATCATTCCGGTCGAGATCGCCGGCGAAATCCGCTGGTGGGAATTGTCCGCCTCTCCGCGCGTGGACGAGAAGGGCGCCTATCTGGGGTTCCGCGGCGTCGGCTCCGACGTGACGGTGCAGCGCGAATCGGCCGACAAGATCGCGCAGCTCGCCCGTTTCGACGCGCTGACCGACCTGCCCAACCGTCTGCAACTGTCCGACGCGCTGCAGAGCGCGCTGGAGGGCGTTGAGCGGTGGAACAGCCGCTGCGCCTTCCTGATGATCGACCTCGACCGGTTCAAGGCGGTGAACGATACGCTGGGCCATCAGATCGGCGACCGGCTGTTGCAGCGGGTCGCGGAGCGGCTCCGCCAGGTCTGTTCCAGCAACGAGCTGTGCGGGCGCATCGGCGGCGACGAGTTCGCCATCGTCATCCGCGAAGTGGTGGACACCCATTATGTCGATCAGGTCGCGGAAGCGACGATCGAGCTGCTGTCGCGCCCCTATGAGGTCGATCAGCATACGCTCTATATCGGCGCGAGCATCGGGTCGGCCCTCGCCCCGCGCGACGGGCGCACGACCGAGACGCTGATCCGCAGCGCCGACCTTGCGCTGTATCGCGCCAAGGAGGAAGGCGGCGGCAAGCATTGCCATTATGAGCCGAGGTTGCACCTGCATGCCGAGGAGCGCCGCACGCTGGAGGTCGCGCTGCGCGAGGCGCTGGAGAAGCAGCAGCTCAGCGTCGTCTATCAGCCGGTGGTGAGCGCCAAGACGGGCGCGGTCGAAGGGTTCGAATCGCTGATCCGCTGGACCCACCCGGAAATGGGGCCGATCTCGCCAGCCAAGTTCATCCCGGTGGCCGAGGATGCGCGCCTGATCGCGCCGATCGGCGAATGGGTGCTGCGCACCGCCTGCCATGAAGCGATGCACTGGCCCGCCAATGTCCGCGTCGCCGTGAATGTCTCCGCCGAGCAATTAAGCCATCCCAGCTTCGTATCGACGGTGATGTCGGCCCTGGCCCAGTCCGGCCTGCCCGCGCACCGGCTGGAGCTGGAAGTGACCGAGAGCGTATTCATGCGCGACGACACCAGCGCGACGCAGGTGCTGGAGCAGATATTGGCGTTGGGCATCAAGCTGTCGCTCGACGATTTCGGCACCGGCTATTCCTCGCTCGGCTATCTCAGCCGCACGCGGTTCAGCACGATCAAGGTGGACCGCAGCTTCGTGGTCGGCGCATCGCGGAACGTGCCCGAAAGCCTGGCCATCGTCCGCGCCGTGGTGGCGCTGGCCGAAAGCCTGGGCATGGCGACGACCGCGGAAGGCGTGGAGACCGAGAGCGAGGTCGAGATGGTCAACCGGCTGGGATGCACCAAGATTCAGGGCTATTATTTCGGCCGCCCGATGCCGGCGGAGGAAGCCCGGTCGCTGTTCGGCAGGGGCGGCATCAGCGCGGTGGCGTGAGATAGGGCCCTCACTTTCTCCCGTTCGGGCTGAGCTTGTCGAAGCCCTCGTCTGAGCGGAGGCGAAGGCACCTCACTGCGTTCGGCAAAGCCCTTCGACTGCCTGCTTGCCGCAGTCGCTCAGGACAGGCTTCGACTTCGCTCAGGGCGAACGGATTAAGACGGGACGTTGCGACGTTCAAACTACCCCTTGGCCAGCCGCCGCTCAATTCCGGTCCACAGAGTGGCGAACTCCCGCGCGGCGGGACTTGTCGGCGCGAACTCGCCCAGCGGCTTGTGCTTCACCGTCATCTGCTCGACGGCGCTGGCCATGGGCATGACCGGCCAGCTCGGCTGTTCCTCCAGCGCCGCGCGGTGCAGGCCGCGGCGGCGGTCGACCATTGAAAAGACCGGCAGGATCGGCGCATGCCGTCCGCCGCGCTGCACCAGATAGCGCGCAACCTCGCCCAGCGCGCGCTGAGAGAGCGGGGCGGGGATCACCGGCACGATCACAAGATCGGCGGCGCGCAGCACCTGTTCGCTGGTTTCGGTGAGGCCCGGCGGGCAATCGAGGATGATCCGGTCATATTCCTTGCCCAGCGTCTCGATAAGCTTCGCCAGGCGCTTCTTCTTGCCCAGGTCGAACAGCAGGCGGTCCAGGCCGCGCAGGGACGTGTCGGCGGCGATCAGGTCTATGCCGGGCACGGTGGACGGGCGGATCAGCGAGCGGACGTCGACATCCTTGCTGAAGATCGCCTGCGCCGCGTCGCGGCCGGACCGGTCGGCGGACAGCAGCCATGTGGCGGCCGCTTGCGGATCAAGATCCCACAGCAGCGTGCGGCGTTTCGAGATGACGGCCGACGCCCAGGACAGGTTGATCGCGAAGGTCGTCTTACCGACGCCCCCCTTCAGGCTGTAGACCGCGATCGTGGCCAAATCGACGTCCTTGCTCATGACGGCAAGGCTATGCCCGCGCGCCTTCTTTGGGAAGGCTAAACATGGGATTTGTTACGGATTGGAGACGGGGCGAAGCGACTCTGTGCACCGTCCGCATTGTTTCGTCACCCCGGGCCTGACCCGGGGTCCCGCTGAACTTCCGTTTTTTTAAGAAAGCGGGATCCCGGATCAAGTCCGGGATGACGAGGGTTGAGGGCGGTCGCGAATCCGTCAGAGGATTTCGAGCATCGTCTTGCGCAGAGGCAAGCCCCTCACCCTCCCGTCGCTACGCGACAGGCCCCTCCCTCTCCCGCAAGCGGGAGAGGGGTGATCGTCAGAGGATTTCGCGGATGGCTTCCGGCGGGCGGCCGATGCGGACGCCTTTTTCCGTGATGACCAGCGGGCGCTCGATCAGGATCGGGTGCTGCGCCATGGCGTCGAGGATGGCGTCGTCGCTGGCATTGGCAAGGCCAAGCTCCTTCGCGATATCCTCGCCTTTGCGCAGGCCATCGCGCGGGGCGATGCCGGCGCGGGCGTAGGTGGCGGCAAGGTCCGCGCGGCTGGGCGGGGTCTTGAGATATTCGACGATCTCGACTTCGACGCCCGGTGTGTCCTCAAGGATCGCCAGCGCCTGACGCGACTTGGAGCAGCGCGGGTTATGCCAGATGGTCGCTTTCATGCCGTCTCCGTTATGTCTCCCACTCTCCGTTCGCTTCGAGCGAAGTCGAGAAGCCTCGCGCTATTGTATCTCGACTTCGCTCGATACGAACGGAGGTGGTGAAATGCCTCAGTTGGACGTATCGCCGTCCCGATCCAAATGGCTAGTTCTACTCCTCACGATCCAGCCATTCTTCCAGCCACTTGATCGTATAGTCGCCGTTCTGGAATTCCGGGTCGCGGAGCAGTTTCTGGTGGAGGGGGATCGTGGTTTTCATGCCCTCGATCACATATTCCTCCAGCGCGCGCTTCAGGCGCATGATGCAGCCTTCGCGGGTGCGGCCGTAGACGATCAGCTTGCCGATCATGCTGTCATAATAAGGCGGCACCCTGTAGCCCTGATAGAGACCGCTATCGACGCGGACGTGCATGCCGCCGGGGACATGGTAGCTGGTCACCGTGCCGGGCGAGGGCGCGAAGGTCTTGGGGTCCTCCGCATTGATGCGGCATTCGATGGCGTGGCCGGTGAAGCGCAAATCTTCCTGCTCGACGGACAGCGGACGGCCCTCCGCGACGCGGATCTGCTCACGGACCAGATCGACGCCGGTGATCATCTCGGTCACGGGATGCTCGACCTGGAGCCGGGTGTTCATCTCGATGAAGTAGAATTCGCCATCCTCATAGAGAAACTCGATGGTGCCCGCGCCGCGATAGCCCATATCGGCCATCGCCTTGCGCACGACCTCGCCCATGCTGTTGCGGACTTCGGACGAGATGACGGGGGAGGGGGCCTCCTCCAGCACTTTCTGGTGGCGGCGCTGGAGCGAGCAGTCGCGCTCGCCAAGGTGGATGGCGTTGCCCTTGCCGTCGCCGAACACCTGAAATTCGATGTGGCGGGGATTGCCGAGATATTTTTCGAGATAGACGGTCGCGTCGCCAAATGCGGCTTTCGCTTCGCTGCCCGCCTGGAGCATCAGGGTTTCGAGCTGGTCTTCGGACTCGCACACCTTCATGCCGCGCCCGCCGCCGCCCGAGGCGGCCTTGATGATGACGGGATAGCCGATCTTCTTCGCGATCGCCTTGGCTTCCCCAATGTCGCTGATCGCGCCGTCCGAGCCGGGGACGAGCGGCAGGCCGAGCGCGCCGGCGGTGCGCTTCGCCTCCACCTTGTCGCCCATGATGCGGATATGCTCCGGCTTCGGGCCGACGAAGGCGATGCCGTGCGCCTCGACAATCTCCGCGAACTGCGCGTTTTCGGAGAGGAAGCCGTAGCCGGGGTGGATCGCGTCCGCGCCGGAGATTTCGGCGGCGGAAATGATGTTGGCGATGTTGAGATAGCTGTCCTTGGCGGCGGGCGGCCCGATGCAGATCGCCTCGTCCGCCAGGCGGACATGCATGGCGTCGGCGTCGGCTGTGGAGTGGACCGCCACCGTCTTGATGCCCATTTCATGGCAGGCGCGATGGATGCGCAGCGCTATTTCGCCGCGATTGGCGATCAACAGCTTCTCGATGCTCATGGTCGGCTTACTCAATGACGACGAGCGGCTGGTCAAATTCGACCGGCTGCCCGTTTTCGACGAGAATGGCCTTCACCGTGCCGGCGGCGGGCGCGGAAATCTGGTTCATGACCTTCATCGCCTCGACGATCAGCAGCGTGTCGCCGGACTTCACCTGCGCGCCGACGCGGATGAAGGGCGGCGCATCGGGATCGGCGGCGAGATAGGCGGTGCCGACCATCGGGGATTTGACCGCATTGGCGGCGGCGGGGGCCGCGGACGGCGCTGCCTCCACAGGGGCGGCGGCCGCAGCGACGGGCGCGGCGACCGGGGCGGCGTAGACCGGCGCAGCAGCGGCGGCCGTCACGGTGCGCGCGACCCGGATCTTCCGGTCGCCATCCTCAACCTCAATCTCCGTGAGGTTGGTGGTGTCGAGCATTTCCGCCAGTTCGCGGATAAGGCCCACGTCCACCCGCATTTCGCTCTTGTCCTGCTTGTCGTTCATTTCTGACCCTTCGGAAGGCTTATTCTTCGCTTGTGGGGGATGCGCCTATTGCGGTTTTTCCCGAAGCGCAACCGTTGGCGAACCTAAAGCTCCAGCGCGGCTTCCAGCGCGAGCATGTAGGAAAGCGCCCCGAAACCGGCGATGGTTCCCTTCGCCGCCATGCCGACATAGCTTTTGTGGCGGAAGGTTTCGCGGGTGTGCGGGTTGGACAGATGCACCTCTATCACCGGCACTTTCACGGCCTTTATGGCGTCATGCAGGGCGACGGACGTGTGGGTGAAGGCCCCGGCGTTGAGCAGCACGGCATGGGCGCTTTCCTCATTCGCCTCATGCAGCCAGTCGACCAGATGTCCTTCATGATTGGACTGGCGGAAATCCAGTTCCACATGCGCGCGCTGGGCGGCGTCCTCCAGCCGGTCGGCAATGTCGTCCAGCGTGTCATAGCCGTAGATTTCCGGTTCCCGCGTGCCCAGCAGATTGAGGTTGGGACCGTTGAGGACGAATATCTTGCGCGTATCCGACATGGCCTTCTGTCCCCGTTTGCCTGTTGCGGGATCGCCGCATCCATCCCTATATGCCCGCCAGCGGCTTGCCCCTCTTAGCCGCTCATATCGGTAAGTCGATACAGGTTTCGCGAAGGGACAGCAGCTTGAGCGTAGACGGCACCATCTCCATCCATGTCAATGGCGAGCATCGCCGGGTGCGGCAGGGCATGACCATCGCCGATCTGGCGAACGAACTGGGACTGGCGCCGGAGAAAGTGGCGGTCGAGCGCAATCTGGAGATCGTGCCGCGCTCCACGCTGGGCCAGGTGCTGGTCGAGGATGGCGACGAGCTGGAGATCGTGCACTTTGTTGGTGGAGGCGATGTGAGCGCGCCGGTGGACGAGGATAGCTGGACCGTGGCGGGCCAGACGTTCCGCTCCCGCCTGATCGTCGGCACCGGCAAATATAAGAGCTTCGAGCAGAATGCGGCGGCGCTGGCGGCGTCGGGCGCGGAGATCGTCACCGTGGCGGTGCGGCGCGTCAATGTGTCGGACCCCAAGGCGCCGATGCTGACCGACTATATCGATCCGAAGAAAGTCACCTATCTGCCGAACACGGCCGGTTGCTTCACGGGCGAGGACGCCGTGCGGACGCTGAGGCTGGCGCGCGAGGCGGGCGGATGGGATCTGGTCAAGCTGGAGGTGCTGGGCGAGGCGCGTACGCTTTATCCGGACATGCACGAGACGCTGCGCGCGACGGAGATACTGGCCAAGGAAGGCTTCAAGCCGATGGTCTATTGCGTCGACGATCCCATTGCGGCGAAGCGGCTGGAGAATGCGGGCGCGGTCGCCATCATGCCGCTGGGCGCGCCGATCGGATCGGGCCTGGGCATCCAGAACAAGGTGACGATCCGCCTGATCGTGGAGGGCACCAAGCTGCCGGTGCTGGTCGATGCGGGCGTGGGCACCGCGTCCGACGCCGCCGTGGCGATGGAGCTTGGCTGCACCGGCGTCCTGATGAACACCGCCATTGCCGAGGCGGGCGACCCGATCATGATGGCGGGCGCGATGAAAAGGGCGGTCGAATCGGGCCGCCTGGCCTATCGCGCCGGGCGCATGGGGCGGCGCATGTATGCCGACCCCTCCAGCCCGCTGGCCGGGCTTATTTGATCCAACCCTTAATTCATTAGTCTAAAGCCGCGCCGGTCCGGCTGGATTAGCAGGATTTTGGAAACCATTATGCCCCCTCATCCGGATGGGTCTACCGGGAGGTCGCATATGAGTTTGGAAATGAGAGAATGGAGCCGCGGTTCGGATACGGCCGGACGCGACGATAACTGGCCGTTCATCGGATCGGGCATCAAGACGTCCGCGGGCACGCGGATGCAGGGCGATTCCCGCCAGATTTTGGCCGAAAAGGTGCAGCGTTTCTGCGCCCTGCGGCAAGACGGTTTCGACGGCATCATCCATGACGCGCCGTTCAACCTGCTGATCGACATGTTCCTGAGCGAGTGCAAGGGGCGCCGGGTGTCGGTGGGCGACGCCTGCCTCGCCTCCCGCGCGCCGCAGACGACTGCGCTGCGGGCGATCCAGATGCTGGTCGATGACGGGACGATCGAACGGGTCGGTGACGCCAGCGACAATCGCCGCAAGCTGCTCCTCCTGACGGCGAAGGGCCGTGAGCAGATCGTGCGCTTTATCGACCGTTTTGCTGCGCTGGGCGGTTTCTAAACATTTTGTAACATTAAGGATCGGGAACGGTCCGGCCCGTGAGACATTGGTGTATATGAGCGAGCGCAGGACGCGCATCGCCATGTAAATCAAGGAGATTCATCATGGGCGAACTGATCGACAAGGCGAAGGGTTACGCCAATGAGGCGGCCGGCAACGCCAAGCAGGCCGCGGGTGAAGCGCGCAACGACCCGGACCAGAAGGCCGAAGGCAAGGGCCAGGAGCTGAAAGGCAAGGCCCAGAAACTGGCCGGCAGCATCAAGGGCGCGCTGGGCGACAAGGTTTAAACATTGCTGCAATCATATGAGCGCCCCGATATTGCCGGGGCGCTCCTTGTCCATTCGTCACCCCGGACTTGATCGGGGATTATATACATGACAAAGCGAACAGAATGTGCTGAAAAGTCAAGCGACAGGCTGGCGCTTATTACTGCTGATACTTTTGAGAAGGCTTATTGCGTTTGGCGCGAGCAACTCGCGCAGGATTGTTGGCCCGATTTGCCGATGGCACCTTGGTCGTCGGATTCTTTATTTCAAATTCTCCGGTCGCAATCGCAAGATTAAATGCTTGGCTTAAATCCATATAGAAATGATTGAACCACGTTCCCCATCCCAGTAGTTGCTCGGGCATAATTGTAATTGGCGGGTTTGACGGGGCCGGATTGTCCATTCCCAATTCTTTCCAAGGAAGGGAGGCGATCGAGGACGCGTAGTATCGCTGTGGCCCGGACTCGGCGTGTGTCAATGAACTATGGGCAAGGCGATTTCTAATCGGACGAGCCTTTTCGTCCATGTATTTAAGGCGAGCGTCGAGATTTTTCCCTATTTTTGACGTTGCGTTGACGCACTTACGCAAACGTTCAATCTTTACCCGGCAGTCCATTCCCCCACACAATATATCGAATTTGATCAAATCTCTCGAGCCTGACGCCACCGCTAGCAATGCGGTTATGCCTAGTTCGGCGACGGAATACCAAGTAATGAAATAACCAACGTCATGGAACATTTCTGACTGGCGTTTTGGCAGCTCGTTTGTCCGTATATGTTGAATATTCTCAGGAGTAAGTTCGATCATGTCAGACACCGACCAGCAGATAGAAGATGACGTACTCCGCCGTATGCTGAGTACGCCACCTAAGCCGCACAAACCGGAGAAAGAGTCGAGTCCGAAAGAAAAGCCGGGGAATGATCAGCGCAAGTAACGCTTTCGCTTTTCGCCGCGCTTGGTCGGATGTCCGATTTTCTCAGGCGACGACTTGAGCAGACCGCCGATAGGTCAAACGGCGACCAGTGATGCCCTTGAGGGCCGTCATGCAGCGCTCGAAATCCGTGCCCTTGCGCGTGTTATAGCGGAAGTCGAACTCGACACAGTAGCGGTGCAGATGCTCAGCGCTCAGATGGTAATAGGTGCCAGTGATGCCGCGCTTGAGGATCGAGAAGAAACCCTCAACGGTGTTCGTGTGCGCCTTGCCGCGCACATACTCGTCCTTGCCATGATTCACGACTTCATGGCGGAAGTCGCGGTTCATGTGGCGATACTGGCCTGCGTCATCGGTGTAGAGCATTGTAGCTTTGTCCACTTGGCTGACGAGGATCGGGCGAAGATTGGCAGCGGTCACGCTCTGGACGTGGGTTGAACGGACCTTGCCGTCGCGCTCGACCAGCGTGAACACGGTCTCCTTGCCCCAGCTACCGCCCATCCGTTTCACGGCGCGCTTGCTCTTGTGGCGGTTCTTCTCCTTGCCGCCGATGAAGGTCTCGTCCGCCTCAACGGCTTTGCCTTCGCCGCCGAGCGGGCCTTCGCCTTCCGTGGGGCGCATAGCCTCGCGGATACGGTGCGACATGAACCACGCCGTTTTCTGCGTCACGCCGAGCATTCGGGCGAGCTGGTGGCTCGACATGCCGCGCTTGGACGAACACAGCAGGAAGGTCGCCAGAACCCACTTGTGGAGCGCGATCTTGCTCCTTTCGAACACCGTGCCGACCGTCACCGAATACTGCTGGCGGCAATCGTTGCACTGGATCACGCCAGCGCGGATCGCGCCTTCCGGGTGAGCCTTCGTAGGACGACCACGCTGCGCCGGGAGCCGCGTCGCCGCAAACGATCCACAGTGCGGGCAATACGGACCTTCCGGCCAACGCAGAGCCTCAAGATGCTCGCGGGCGGTGGTCTCGTCGGTGAAGCGGGGTGCGGTGATATCCATGCACCCTGACTACGGGATGAGGACTGCTTTGTCAAGTATATCATTACCGACTTGATCCGGGGTCCCGCTTTTCTTCAGGTGCGGCACAAGGCAGCGGGACCCCGGGTCAAGCCCGGGGTGACGGTTGGCGGATTTGCACTTTCCGCCTCCTCCCTCCTGCAGAATTTGACCGCCGCCGGGTGCAAATCTATGTCCGCCTCTACGGTCAGCAGGAGGCGATCATGATGAAACCCCACCGGAAAGCGGGATGGATCGCGGGCCTGATGCCTGCAATGGCGCTGGCCGCCTGCACGTCTGCGACGCCGCCTGCCGCGATGCCTGCGCCACCGGCAAATCCGCCCGCAAACATGCAGTATCTTTACGGATCGGGGGAGGCCGGGGCGGTTTCGATCCAGGCGTTCCGGGCGCTGCTGAACTATGCGGGGGAGCAAGTGAAGGCGCGTCCGGTGGACAGCGTGGTGCTGGCGCAGGGCGCGAGTCTGGACGCGCCCGCATTCGCGCCGTGCGGGCAAAAACCGTTCGCGGCGATATTCGATGTCGATGAGACGCTGGTGCTCAATCTGGGCTTCGAATATTTCGACGCGCGCACGGGGCAGGGGTTCAACGACGCCATCTGGGACCAGTGGGAAAAGACCGGGGCGGGACAGGTCAGCCCGGTCCCCGGCGCGGTCTACGCCGTGGATGCGCTGCGCAGCATGGGCGTGACGGTGATTTTCAACACCAACCGCGCGGCCGCCAATGCCGATGCGACGGCGCAGGCCATCGCCAATGCCGGGCTGGGCAAGGCGGTGCATGGCGAGACGCTGTTCCTGAAAGGGGACGATGCGACGGGATCGAAGAAGGACGGCCGCCGCTGGACGATCGCCGGGAAATATTGCGTGATCGCGCTGGGCGGCGACCAGCTTGGCGATTTTTCCGACCTGTTCAACCAGATCGCGTCCGTGCCGGAACGGCGGCAGGCGGCGATCCGGGGCATGGCGGCGAAGATGTGGGGCAATGGCTGGTTCGCGCTGCCCAACCCCGTCTATGGCAGCGGCCTGAAGGGCGGGTTCGAGGAAGTGTTTCCGGCTGGCAAGAGATGGGACCCGCCCGCCGCGACGGACGGCAAGTGAGGCGCGGGGCCGTCAAGGCGAAGCGTAGTTGAGATCGGGAATACAGGCATGCGGATACTTCTGACCGGATCGTCGGGCTGGCTGGGCCGCTATCTGGCGCCGCGCCTGCGCGATGCGGGGCATGATGTCGTCGGGCTGGACGTTGCGCAGGGCGTCGATACGCATGTCGTGGGCAGCGTTGCCGACCGGGCGCTGATCGACCGGACCTTCGCCGACCATGGCATAGAAGCGGTGATCCATGCGGGCGCGCTGCACAAGCCGGACATCATACGCTATCCGGCGCAGGCGTTCGTGGAGGTGAACGTCACCGGCACGCTCAACCTGCTGGAAGCGGCGGTTGCGGCGGGGCATGACCGTTTCATCTTCACCTCCACAACGTCGCTGATGATCAGCAAGGCCATTCGCGCCGGGAAATCGGGCGGCGCGCGCAGTGCGGCCTGGCTGGACGAGACGAGCGGCCCGCTGGAGCCGCGCAACATCTATGGCGTGACGAAGCTGGCGGCCGAGCATCTGTGCCGCCTTCATCATCTGGAGCATGGCATCAACGTCGCGATCCTGCGCACCGGGCGTTTCTTCCCGGAGGATGACGATATGGCGCATGAGATCGCCCATGACGGCCCCAACACTAAGGCGAACGAGTTCCTCAACCGCCGCCTGACGGTGGAGGATGCGGCGGAAGCGCATCTTGCCGCGCTGGACCATGCGCCGGGCCTGGGATGCGAGACGTTCGTCCTGTCCGCGCCCACGCCCTTTTCGCGGGAGGATGCGGAGCAATTGGTCGCCGACGCGCCTGCGGTGATCGCCCGGCATTTCCCCGATGCGGCGGCCCTCTATGCGAAGGCCGGATGGTCGCTGCCCGCGCATATCGACCGGATTTATGATGCGGCGAAGGCGGAGCGGTTGATCGGGTTCCGCTGCCGCACGGACTTCCGGTCGATCCTCGACGCCTTGCGGGATGGCGCGCCGCCGCCGTTCGATCATGATCCCGGCTATGTCTCGCCCAAGGAACGCGCGGGCGTATCATAAGCGGCGCTTGTCAAGCCGCGCGGATTTTCATTTGCCGCGCGCCTGGACGCGGCCCTAAGCGGCGCGGGAGGGAGACTGAGCATGGCCTATACGCTGATCACCGCGAACCGGAACTATTCGAGCTGGTCGCTGCGCCCCTGGGTGCTGATGAAGGCGCTGGGCATTGCCTTCACCGACCGGGTCGAACCCTTCACCAAGCCGGTCAATTATGAGGATTTCCGCAGCTTTTCCCCGACCGGGCAGGTGCCGCTGCTGATCGACGGAGAGCGCAGCATCTGGGATTCGCTGGGCATCGCCCTCTATCTCGCCGACCGTCATGACGGCGTGTGGCCGCAGGATGAGGCCGCCCGCGCATGGGCGCAATGCGCGGTGGCGGAGATGCACAGCGGATTTTCCACCTTGCGCAACGACTGCACCATGAATGTCGGCGTGCGGGTAAAGCCCAAGGCGATGTCGGCGGCGCTGCAAAAGGATGTCGGGCGGCTGGCCGAATTGTGGGCGCAGGGGCTGGACAGCTTTGGCGGGCCATGGCTGGCCGGGCCGGATTTCAGCGCCGTGGATGCGTTTTTCGCGCCGGTGGCGTTCCGGGTGAGAACCTATGGCCTGGAGGTTGGCGCGGCCGGGCAGGCATGGGTCGATCGCATGCTCGCGCACCCCGCCATGCAGCAATGGGAGGCCGAAGCGCTGGCCGAGGATTGGCGCGAGGCAAGCCATGAGGCGGAGCTTGCGGCGTGCGGGGCGGTTCTGGCCGACTATCGCACAGCGTAAGAAAATTCCGCTCCAGGGTGGAATCACCCCCTTTTACCATCGGCGCGATGGGTTTAGGGGGCTGTCATGACAAAGCCGCGCACACTGTATGAAAAAATCTGGGACGCCCATGTCGTCGAGCGTAAGGACGATGGCACCTGCTTGATCTATATCGACCGGCATCTGGTCCATGAAGTGACCAGCCCGCAGGCGTTCGAGGGGCTTCGCATGGCCGGGCGCAAGGTGCGCAGGCCGGACCTGACGCTGGCGGTGCCGGATCACAACCTGCCGACGACGGCGCGCGTGGACGCGCAGGGCAAGCGCATCCCCATCGCCGATGCGGAGGGCGCGGAACAGCTTGCGGCGCTGGAGCGCAATGTGGCGGAGTTCGGCGTCCCCTATATCGGCCCGACCGACGAGAAGCAGGGGATTGTGCATGTCATCGGTCCCGAACAGGGCTTCACCCTGCCGGGCACGACGATGGTGTGCGGCGACAGCCATACCGCGGCGCATGGCGCGCTGGGCGCGATCGCGTTCGGCATCGGCACCAGCGAGGTCGAGCATGTGCTGGCGACGCAGACGCTGTTGCTCAAGCAATCCAAGACGATGGAAGTCCGGGTCGAGGGGACGCTGGGTTTCGGCGTGACGCCCAAGGATGTCGTGCTGGAGATTATCGGCCGCACGGGTACGGCGGGCGGCACCGGCCATGTCATCGAATATCGCGGCTCCACCTTCCGCGACATGTCGATCGAGGGACGGCTGACCGTCGCCAACATGGCGATCGAGGGCGGCGCGCGGTCCGGCCTGTTCGCGCCGGACGAAAAGACCTTCGCTTACCTCAAGGGCCGCCCGATGGCGCCGAAGGGCGCGGAATGGGATGCGGCGGTCGCCTGGTGGAAATCGCTCGTCACTGACGAAGGCGCGGTTTTCGACAAGTCGCTGTTCATCGACGCCGCCGACATCGCGCCCAACGTCACCTGGGGCACCAGCCCGGAGGATGTGGTGTCGATCACCGGCAGCGTGCCCGATCCCGAAAGCTTCAGCGATGCGTCGAAGCGCGCCGCGGCGGAAAAGGCCCTGGAATATATGGGGCTGACGAAGGGGCAGCGGATGCAGGACGTGTCCGTCGAGCATATCTTCATCGGCAGTTGCACCAACAGCCGGATCGAGGATCTGCGCGCCGCCGCCTCCGTGATCGAGGGACGCCATATCGCGGGCAGCATCAAGCAGGCGCTGGTCGTGCCGGGGTCCGGCCTGGTGAAACGCCAGGCGGAGGCCGAAGGGCTGGACCGCATCTTCACCGAAGCCGGTTTCGAATGGCGCGAACCGGGCTGTTCGGCATGCCTGGGCATGAACCCGGACAAGGTGCCGAGCGGCGAGCGCTGCGCGTCCACGTCCAACCGCAATTTCATGGGACGGCAGGGTCCGGGCGCGCGCACGCATCTGGTGTCGCCGGTTATGGCGGCGGCGGCGGCGGTGACGGGCCACCTGGCCGATGTTCGCGAATTAATGAGCCGATAATGGTGGGAGTGGTCGCATGAAGAAGGCATTCTGGCTGCTGGCGCTGGGCGCGCTGGCCAGCGCGGTGATGGCCGCCAGCCTGGGGCGCGCTGCAGATGCGCCGCAGGAGATGCGCGCTGTTCGGGGTAAGTAATGGATAAAGTCAGTATTGTTGAAGGCGGCGCCTATCCGCTGGGCGTCAAGAATGTCGACACCGACATGATCATCGCGGCCAAGTGGCTCAAGACGATCAGCCGTGCGGGCCTGGGCAAAGGCGCTTTCGAGGCGATGCGCCAGGACCCGGCCAATGTGTTCGACGATCCCGCCCATGCCGGAAGCCCGATCCTGATCGCGGGCGACAATTTCGGGTGCGGGTCCAGCCGCGAGCACGCCGCCTGGGCGCTGAACGACATGGGCGTGAAGGCCGTGATCGCGCCGAGCTTTTCGGACATCTTCTCCGGCAACGCCTTCAAGAACGGCATACTGACCGTGGTGCTGCCGCAGGAGGCCATCGACCGCCTGATGGACGTGGCCAAGACCGACCCCATCCATATCGACCTGGATGCGCAGAGCGTGACGACGCCCTTCCAGGATCGCTTCTCCTTCGAGATTGATCCGTTCCGCAAGACCTGCCTGATGGGCGGGCTGGACGAGATCGGCCTGACGCTGGCCGAGGCGGACAGGATCGGCGCCTATGAGGCGAAGGTGAAGGCGGACAGGCCGTGGGTTTCTGCCGCCGTTGCCTAACGCGGCCGCGCGCCTTATGGCAGTCGGGAACGACACGCACAGAAAACAGGGCCATATTCAATGACCACTTTTGACGACCGCGAACGGGCTTTCGAGAATCAGTTCGCGCATGATCAGGAAATCCAGTTCCGCATCACCGCCCGCCGCAACCGCCTGCTGGGCGAATGGGCGGCCGTGAAGATGGGCCTGACCGCCGAGGAAACCGACGCCTACGCCAAGGCCGTCGTCCAGGCGGATTTCGAGGAAGCGGGCGACGAGGATGTGATCCGCAAGCTGGTCGGCGATCTGACCTCCGCCGGGGTCGATGTGGACGAGCCGACCGTGCGCGCCGCGCTGGAGGAGCAGACGGCGATCGCCCGCCGCCAGTTCATGGAGCCGAAATAAGCCATGCCCATGGCGGCCGACGATATTGCGGGCATGATCCGCGCGGCCATTCCCGACGCGGAGGTCGAGATTACCGATCTGGCCGGGGATGGCGACCATTATGCCGCGCGCGTCGTGTCCGAAAGCTTTCGCGGCGTGAGCCGGGTGAAGCAGCATCAGGCCGTCTATGCGGCGCTGGGCGGGCGGATGGGCGGCGTGCTGCATGCCTTGCAACTGACAACCGCCGTTCCCAACTAACCGGCAACGAAACGCAATCATCGTGACAGAATGGACCCAAGCCAATGACTGATGCCGTACATGCGCGTATCGCCGCCATCGTGGGAGCGTCCGACGTCGTGCTGTTCATGAAGGGCACGCCGCTTTTCCCGCAATGCGGTTTTTCGAGCCGCGCCGTGGCCATATTGGAGCATCTGGGCGTCGCCTATGACAGTGTGGACGTGCTTCAGGATCAGGCGGTGCGCCAGGGCATCAAGGAATTTTCCGACTGGCCGACCATCCCGCAGCTCTATGTGAAGGGCGAATTTGTCGGCGGCAGCGACATCATGATGGAAATGTATGAGGCTGGCGAACTGAGCCAGTTGATGGCCGACGAGGGCGTCGCCAAGGCGGAGTGAACAGTGCTGGACAGGGAAGGTGCCGTCTCTCCGGGTGGAGGGGCGGCCTTTTTTATCTTTGTCCGCCTGCCTACCGTTCGCCCTGAGCTTGTCGAAGGGCTGCACTCCTTTTCAAGTGAAGGACAGGGCTTCGACAAGGCTCTCCTGAGCGCCTGCCTTGCAGGCAGTCGAAGGGCTCAGCCCAAACGGACGTCGTGCGTTGTTGAGGTCACCCGGGGCGGGGATGCGGCGCGGAGACCTGCGCCACATCCCCTTTATTCTACGGGTAGGAACAGCCCCAACCACGCATGGCGCGTGCCAGATGCCGCTGGCCGCGGAAAAGCGGGGTTGCAGTGGTTAACGCCCGCATGCCGGTCGCACGATCTGTAAACTGCATCGACAATTTCTTGACCGATTACAATTGTAGTCGTATTCGATTACACATGTAGTCGATAACGAGTCGGGCGCACGCATATGCATGAGAAGATCAGCGAAGCCGAACATGCGGTCATGGAGGCGCTGTGGGAGCAGTCGCCCCTGACCGCCGCCGATGTCGCGGAGCGGCTGGCGGCGGGGCGTGGATGGAGCATCCAGACCGTCAAGACATTGCTGTCGCGCCTGCTGGCCAAGGAGATCATCGCGGCGGAACAGGATGGGCGGCGGTTCCTCTACCGGCCGCTGGTCGGGCGCGACGTCTATGTCGCCGGGGAATCCGGCAAGCTGCTCGACCGGCTGTTCGGGGGGCGGCTCAGCCCGCTGGTCGCGCAACTGGCGAAGCAGGACAGGCTGTCCGCCGACGACATTGCCGAGATTGAGGCGCTGCTGAAGGAGCTGAAGGCATGACGGGCTGGATGGTCGAGGCGCTGGCCGCCTCCGCGTTGCTGATGGCGCTGGTCATGATGCTGCGCAGACCGGCGGCGCATCTGTTCGGGGCGCGGGCGGCCTATCTGCTCTGGGCGCTGCCCGTGCTGCGCATGCTGTTGCCGCCCTTGCCGACGGGCGGCGTGGTGCCGACCGCGCTGCCGCAGGGATTGGGGCAGAGTTTGGGGCAGGGCTTGAGCCAGGGCTTGGGGCAGGGCGCGCTGGTCGTCTTTCACCAGCAAGCCGGAACGCCGGGCGGCGATGCCGGATTGCCGTGGGTCGAAATGGCGATCGCGCTCTGGATGGCCGGGGCCATAGTATTCGCCGGGTTCCAGATCGCCGGATATATCCGGTTCCGCCGGCGGCTGCTGTCCGATGGCGAGGTGATCGGCCGGGAAGGGCGAGTGACGATCATCGAAAGCGCCCATGCGTCCGGGCCGCTCGCCTTTGGCGTGTTCCGCAAATATGTCGTGCTGCCCATTGATTTTGCCGACCATTATGATGCGGAGGAGCGGGCGTTCGCCCTGGCGCATGAATGCGCGCATCACGACCGGGGCGACCTGGCGGCGAATATGGCGGCGCTGGCCCTGCTGGCGCTGCACTGGTGCAATCCGCTGGCGTGGATCGCCTATCGCGCATTCCGGGCGGATCAGGAACTGGCCTGCGACGCGCTGGTGCTGGCCCGGCATGCGGGCGCAAACCCGGCCGTCTATGGCCGCGCAATATTGAAGGCCGCGAGCGGACGGCATTTCGCCGCCGCCTGCCATTTAAGGACAGTGGACAATCTGAAAGGGAGATTGAAGATGCTGGCATCCCATAGCGTGTCGCTCCGCCGGATAAGCTGGGGCATGGCCGTCATGGCCGCGATCACCGTGACCGGGCTTGCGCTGACGGCTTCGGGCAGCGGCGCGGCGCGGCAGATGGCCGAGGTTTCGCAGACGGTGCGGGAGTCGCGGCTGGCGAAGATGGCGTCTTTCATGCCCCTGGCCGGCGGGGAAAAGGCGACGGGGAATGCGACGGTATCCGCGCCTGCGAATGCGGCTGCGGGTGGGGCTATGCGCGATGACGCCGTGGCCGCTGTCGAAGCCGCGCCCGCAGCGCCCGCCGCCCCCGCAGCGCCGGTTGCGCCGAAGGCAGTGACGGGCATGTCCCCGCCCGCCCCGGTGATAGCGCCCGTGCCGCCCATGGCCCCCATTGCGCCGACGCCGCCGGACCTTAGCGGCATCCCGACGGCCAGGGAGATTGCGGCGATGATCCCCCGGATCGACGTCGTGCCGGGCTGCGGCGCGGACGGGCCGGTCACGACGCGGACGACCACCGGCGCGAATGGCCGGGCCGAACATGTGCAGATCATGATCTGCCGCCGGGCGGTCGCCGACGCCCGCCGTGAAGCGCGGATGGCGCAGGCCGAGGCGCGGCGCGGCGAGGTGGAAGGGCGTCAGGCGGCTCTGGCCGGTCTGCGCAAGGCCCGCGAAGGCGTGGCGCGGGCGCAGGGATCAAGCGACCGGGCGATGAGCGCGGCGATCCGGGCGCAGGTCGTCGCTGATCTGGACAAGGAGATCGCGCGGCTGCAGGCCGGGATCGATTGACGGGACAGATTGACGGGGGATGGAGAAAGGGAGAAAATAATTTCTGCGGCGCTCCTTGTTGAAGGAAGCGGCATTTATATATGATGACCATCATCTAATCCGAACAGGGAGACAGGTTATGAGCATCACACAGGCCGCCGCAGGCACCATCCTGATCACGGGCGCATCCACAGGGATCGGCGCGACCTATGCCGACAGGTTCGCCAAGCGCGGCAACGACCTTATCCTTGTCGCGCGCAACGCGGCCAAGCTGACCGCGCTGGCGGAACGGCTGCGGGCCGAGACCGGCGTCAAGGTGGACGTGCTGGCCGCAGACCTCACCAACAAGGCGGATCTGGCCAAGGTGGAGGCCCGGCTGCGCGAGGATGAAACCATCACCACGCTGGTCAACAATGCGGGCGCAGCAACCGGCGTCGGCATATTGGATGGCGACCCCGACGCCTATGACCGGTTGATCCAGTTGAACGTCGTTGCGCCCACCCGCCTTGCCGCTGTTGCTGCGCCGGGGCTTGCGGCGCGGGGCGGGGCGATCATCAATGTCGCATCGGTCCTGGCCCTGGCGCCGGAGATGTTCGGCGGCGTCTATAGCGGGACCAAGGCGTTCATCCTGAACCTCTCCCAATCCATGGCCAATGAGCTGGAGCCGAAGGGCGTGCGGGTGCAGGCCGTGCTGCCCGGCGCGACGCGCACCGAAATCTGGGAAAGCGCCGGGACGAGCGCCGACGACCTGCCCCCCGAAATGGTGATGGGCGTCGATGAACTGGTCGATGCCGCGCTGACGGGATTCGACCGGGGCGAGACGGTGACCATTCCGCCGCTGGAGGAGATTGAGGAGTTTGACGCGCTGACCGAAATCCGGTTGGGCCTGGCCATGAAACTGTCCCGCAATCGCGCCGCGAACCGTTACCGGACCAGCGAAACCGCCTGACCGCGAATGCCTCCATTTCGGCGGCGCTTGAAATCCGCCGCCGAAATGGCACATGGGGACTATGACACTGCCCTTCGAAACGGCCGAACTGCCGACCGGCATCCTTGCGCAGCTTTCTCCGCTCGTCGGGCGCGTATTGGCCCCCAATCCATCCGCCTTCACCTATACCGGGACAGAGACCTATCTGATCGGCACGACGGAGCTGGCGGTGATCGATCCCGGTCCCGATATTCCCGAACATCTGGAGGCGCTGGAACGCGCGATCGGCGGGCGGCCGGTGAAGGCGATCCTGTGCACCCACACCCATCGCGACCATAGCCCGGCGGCGCGGCCGCTGGCGGAGGCGACGGGCGGGCGGATCATCGGCTGCGCGCCGCTGACCCTGATGGACGACGGGCCGCGCGCGGATGCTGCGTTCGACGCCGACTATCGCCCGGACCGGGTGCTGACGGATGGCGAACAGATTTCCGGCGAAGGCTGGACATTGGAGGCGCTGGCGACGCCGGGGCACACGTCCAACCATCTGTGCTTTGCCCTGCTGGAAGAAAATGCGCTGTTCACCGGCGACCATATCATGGGCTGGTCGACCACGGTGGTTTCGCCGCCCGATGGCGATATGGCTGACTATATGCGCTCCATGCAGCGGCTCGTGGAGCGGGACGACGCCGTTTATTATCCGGCGCATGGCGATCAGGTCGATAATCCCCAGCGGCTGGCGCGGGGCATGATGGGCCATCGCAAGCATCGCGAGGGGCAGATCGTCCGCCACCTGCGCGAACCGGGCGGCGCGGCGATCCCCGATATGGTCAAGGAAATGTACAAGGGCGTCGATCCGCGGCTGCACCCGGCGGCGGGGCGGTCGGTGCTGGCGCATCTGCTGGACCTGAAAGCCCGCGGCGTCGTGCGCGAGCAAAACGGCCTTTGGGAGACCGTCGCCGCATGAAAACGATCATCGGCCTGCTGGTCGTCATTCTGGTCGTCTTTGGAATCGCCTTTGGCGGCGCCTATTATTTCCAGAAGGGCGTCGAGGATAAGATGGACGGCAAGGTGGAGAGCATCGCCACCGCCAGCCTGCTGGGCCTGCGCGAACAGGCGCGGCTGACTGCCTTCATGGCGAGCTTCGTCGCGGTCGTGACATCGACGCAGGAGCGGCTGGGCCTGAAGGCGGAAAAGACCATGATCATGCCGGGCACCGTCCGGTACGAGATCGACCTCAACAAGCTGCAGCCCAAGGATGTGAAGTGGGACAAGGAGAGCAATGTCCTGACCGTCAACTTGCCGCCGCTGATACTGGCCGGGCCGGAGGTCGATATTGACGGGATCAAGCAATATGACGGCGGCGGCATATTGATGGCGCTGACGGACGCGGGCGAGACGCTGGACGCGGCCAACCGCAAGCGCGGGCAGGACGAACTGATGAAACAGGCAAAGGGCGAGGTGCCGATGCGGCTGGCGCGGGACGCGACCCGTTCGGCGATCGAGCGCAGCTTCGCCATGCCGCTGAAAGCAGCGGGCGTAAAGGCGACAGTGGTTGCCAAGTTCGCCGACGAAGCGCAGGAGGCGGCTTCGGAAGAGCAGGACCATGGACAGGCGGACAATGCGCAGGTCCAGAATGCCCATCAGGAACCAGAAGGCGGCGCCCACACGCCGGCCGAACAAGGGACTCACGAATAATGGACGCACGAGGCGGAATAGGCGGCAGCCTGAAAGGGCTTGACCTGCGCGCGGAGATCGACCGGCTGCGCAAGGAGCGCAACGCCGTCATCCTGGGCCATTATTACCAGAAGCCGGAAATTCAGGACCTGTCCGATTTCGTCGGGGATTCGCTGGAACTGTCGCGCAAGGCGGCGGAGACGGACGCGGACGTCATCGCCTTTTGCGGCGTGCGCTTCATGGCGGAGACGGCCAAAATCTTGTCGCCGCAGAAGATCGTGGTGCTGCCGGACATGGACGCCGGATGCAGCCTGGAGGATAGTTGCCCGCCCGCCCAGTTCAAGGCGTTCCGGGAGGCGCATCCCGACCATATCGCGCTGAGCTACATCAACTGTTCGGCCGAGGTGAAGGCGCTGTCCGACATCATCGTCACCAGCTCGTCCGCCGAGAAGATCCTGTCGCAGATTCCGAAGGAGCAGAAGATCATCTTCGGCCCCGACAAGCATCTGGGCGGGTATCTGAAGCGCAAGCTGGGCCGCGACATGCTGTTGTGGCCGGGCGTGTGCATCGTGCATGAATCCTTCAGCGAGACGGAACTGCTGAAGCTGAAGGCGCAGCATCCCGACGCGCCGGTCGCCGCGCACCCCGAATGCCCGCCCTATATCGTCGACCATGCCGACTATGTCGGGTCGACCAGCGGCATCCTGGACTTTTCCAAGACGATGCCGGGCGACACGCTGATCGTTGCGACCGAACCGCACATCATCCACCAGATGCAGAAGGCGGTGCCGGACAAGAATTTCATCGGCGCGCCGGGTGCGGACGGCAACTGCAACTGCAACATCTGCCCCTATATGGCGCTCAACACGATGGAGAAGCTCTATATCGCGCTGCGCGATCTGGAGCCGCGCATCGAGATGGAGGAGGGGCTGCGTTTGCAGGCAAAGAAGAGCCTCGACCGGATGCTGGAGATGGCGAGCGGCACTGTGGGGCAGGGGGATATCGGCGCGCGGCAATAGGGCGCCATAAAGGTACGACAATGGTACACCCCCCGGCATCGGGGGGATTGACTAAAATCCGTTAACTGTGGCTGTCTTCCAACGGGGTTGTTGGGGGACAGATGATGGACGATTCGCGTGTCTGGAGCGTCGATCGGCTGGCGGCGAAGCAGTTGCTGGCCGGATTGGCGTTGGAATATACCGGCGATATGGAAGATGTGGTGGCGCAGCATTTCGCCCGGCACCGGCGAAGCTGTTCGACCTGGGCCGCCGAGCGGGTGCATTCGAACGTCCTGCGAAAGCTGGAGGACGGGTCGGCCATCTATTTCCAGCGCGAATGCGACAAATGGACCGACGGCTTCCGCTTCGCCGAGCAACAATTGATGGCGGTCGACCCGGAGGAGTTGCTGGAAACCACGCCGGTCGAGACATGGACCAAGGGCCAGTATCTGCGTGCGATGGTGCGTCAGGCGCGCAATAGCTGAGAAGGGTGGTCCCGAATAAGGCCCCGTTCGCCCTGAGCGAAGTCGAAGGGCTAGGCCGAACGGAGTGAGGCGCTTCGCTGCGCTCAGCGGAGGGCTTCGACTTCGCTCAGCCCGAACGGCGCGAGATCGGCGCGCTTCAGCCGCCCGGAAACAGTTGCACGATGCGGGCGAGGGCGGGGCGCAGCGCCATGCGTTCCTCCGATGTCGAAACGCCCAGGCGGACGACGGTCAGGCCCTGACGCGGCGAGACCAGGATATATTGGCCATTATGGCCGACGCAGCCGAACAGGCTTGCCGGACCCTGGCCGGGGAACAGCACATTGTCCGCGCCCTCCCGGTTCAGCCAGATATGCCCGCCATAGCCGCCATTGCGCGCGGACGGGGTGGTCATGAAATCGATCCAGCGTTCCGACAATATCTGCCGCCCGTTGGCGCGGCCGCGTTCGCGCAGGAACTCGCCGAAGCGGGCATAGTCGCGCGCGGTCATGTGCATGATGCTGCCGCCGATCATCGTGCCGCGCGCGTCGAACTCCGGCGTCAGGCTGGACAGGCCCACAGGCTCCTTCAATCGCCCGTCGATGAAGCGCATCATCGCCGCGCGCCGGGTTTCGGGATCGGGGCTGTCGGTCAGCATGCGGGTCAGCACGTCGCTCAGGATCACGCTCGTCACGCTGCTGTAGTTGAAGGCGCTGCCGGGGCGGTCTGCGATCGGCTTCGCCTCGCCATAGGCGGCCATGTCCTGCGCACCGTCGGTGAACAGCATGCGGATGGTGTCGGCCGAAGCGATGGGATCGCCATCCTCCACATGGTCGAGGCCCGACGACATGGTGAGCAGTTGGCGCAGGGTGATGGCGCCGCGCGGGTCGCCGGGTTCGCTCCAGGCGGGGACGGGGGCGGGGGCATCCAGCGCCAGCCGCCCGTCCGACACCATCAGGCCCGTCAGCACCGCCGTCACCGTCTTGGCCATCGACCAGGAGAGCAGCTTGCTGTCCGGCCCATAGCCCGGCGCATAGCGTTCCGCGACGATGCGGCCATTATGCAGGATCAGCAACGCGCGGGTCTCGCCAACGTCCGACGCGAACACCGGATCGATGGCGGCGCGCAGGGCGTCGCCACCCACCGCCGCATCGGGGGCGACGGTGTAGCGCAGCGGCGCTTGCGAGATTCCGCTGCTCGCCGAACCCAGAAACAGGGCAGCCGCGATGGCAAGGCTTGTGCGAAGGCGGCTTTTGCTGTTCATCGCGCCTCCTTAGAGGGAAAATTCGCCGGGTGGAATCTCCCGTCGAATCGAAAAGCGCCGTTTCGAAAGCGCCTTGGGGGGGCTGGCTATGCCGGAAAATAAGATCATTCGCCCAAGGGGAATGGGGGCCGGAGCAGGGCGGCGGCCGCTATGGACCTATGTCGCGGGCGCGGCGGCGATATTGCTTGTCGCTTTGTTCGCGTGGAAGTGGAGCCTGTGGCAGGCGCGGGCGGCGGTCGGCGCGGCCTATGGCGCGCGCATGACCTGCTCCTGCCGCTATGTCGAGGGGCGGACGGCGGAAAGCTGCAAGGGCGATACGGAGCCGGGCATGGAGATCGTCACCATTTCGGATGATCCGGACGGCAAGGCGGTGACGGGCAGCGTGCCGATGATGGCGAAGCGCACGGCGCGGTACAGGGCGGGGTTTGGGTGTTTGCTCGACCCAGTGGGGTGAGGGGGCCGGGAGGGTTGTTAGGGGACGGTCTGCTTGTTCTACGTCATCCCAGCGGACGCTGGGGTGACGGATTGGGAAAAGATGCTCCCCTCCCTCATGGGGAGGGGCTGGGGGTGGGTCGCGAACGAAGTGAGCATCCGAGCCATCCCGAAGAACGCCGCTTACGCGGCGCATCCACCCCCGACCCCTCCCTATGAGGGAGGGGAGTGTACGGCGGGAGTGGGTGGGAAGCCGACTGGCAGGTTTGGCGACGCAAACGCAGGCAGCAAACCTAAAGCCGCTCTTTTCTTCGTCGCTTCCGGGCCTGTTTTTCTTGCCAGTCAGTCCGGCTATACCCGGAAAACCAGCGATAGCCAGACCAGCCCATGAGCATCAAGCTCAATGCCATCCCTACCGGCAAGCCCCAATCATAAAGAACATCGCCCGGCTCTGCGCCGAATAAATACCCGACGAGGCCAATAGCAAGGACGGGAACGCACCATATCAGTCGTTGACCGAACGCAAATATGGGGTTGTAGCCTCGCCGCGTCCAGTCTCGATCTAGCCATGCGGAAAATGCTTTGAGCTGCTTCATTACTGCCAGATAGCAGGGTCGAAAGCCGTCAGCTATTGAGTAGTAAAATCGCAGATGAGAATGGCCACAATTGGTCGAATGATGGCGCCGTTATTCGTCATCCCGGCGAAAGCCGGTACCCATCTCGCTTTAGGCAGGCGGCTGGCAAGGGGGAGATATGGGTCCCGGCTTTCGCCGGGATGACGGTCGATAGCAGAGTGGGACTTTGCACTTTCGGTCGCTAACTGCCGTCTGTCATAATTCAACGCCTAGACGCGGCAGCACTCGACCTCTCCCTCAGCGCCACGCTGCCGAACATCACGCCGGTTCCAGTTCCGCCGCTTCCGTCTGCGCGATCCAGCCGCCGCCGAGCACGCGGTCGCCGTCGTAGAGCACCGCCGCCTGGCCGGGGGCGACGCCATATTCGGGACTGTCGAAAAGCAGACGGCCGCCGTCCAGTCGCGCAGGAACGGGCTTCGCCATCGATCGGACCTTGGCCAGCACCGGCCCGGATAGATCGTCCGTCAGCCAGTTGGCGTCCTCTATCACCGCAGCGCGCACCGCCAGCGCCCGTTTCGGCCCGACGATCACCTGCCGCGCCGCGCCGTCGAGGCGGACGACATAGAGCGGTTCGGCCTGGCCGCCGATCTCCAGCCCCTTGCGCTGGCCGACGGTGTAGTGGATCAGCCCCTTGTGCCGGCCCATCACCCGGCCATCGACATGCACGATGTCTCCGCCGTCATCGGCGTCGGGGCGCACCTTGCGGACGATGGCGGCATAGTCGCCGTCCGGCACGAAGCAGATGTCCTGGCTGTCAGGCTTCAGCGCGACGGACAGGCCGAGCGAGGCGGCGATCTCCCGCACCTGCGGCTTGGGCAGGCCGCCGAGCGGAAAGCGCAGATAGTCGAGCTGCGCCTGCGTCGTCGCGAACAGGAAATAGCTCTGGTCGCGGGCCGGGTCGGCGGCGCGATGAAGCTCCGCGCCCTGCGGCCCCAGCACCCGGCGGACATAGTGGCCGGTGGCGAGGCAATCCGCGCCCAGATCGCGGGCAAGGGCAAACAGGTCGGTGAACTTCACGCCCATATTGCACTTCACGCAGGGGATGGGGGTCCGCCCGGCCATATATTCGTCGGCGAAATCGTTGATGACCGTGTCGCGGAAGCGGCTTTCATGGTCGAACACATAATGGGCGATGCCGAGCCGGTCGGCGACGGCGCGGGCGTCGCGAATATCCTGCCCGGCGCAGCAACTGCCCGTCCGCCCGGTCGCCGCGCCATGATCGTAAAGCTGCAGGGTGACGCCGATTGTTTCCGCTCCGGTTTGGACGGCAAGCGCCGCAACGACGCTCGAATCCACCCCGCCGGACATCGCAACCACGATCCTGCGGGCCGAAAATGGCGGCTCAATCTGAAATTCTCCTTGCATGACAGCGGCATATAGGCCGGAAATCCGCCATTTTCCAGCCGCCTTAATCAAGCCTTCACCCGCCCTAACGGTCTGTGACCATGGGATTTACCGGCCTTTATCCTTTGCCGCCTACTAAGGCTTTCATGGATTTGAGTTTTTCCCGGATGCAGGAGCGCACGGCGGCGGAGGCAACCCCTCTGCTGTCGCTCGATCTGCCCGTGCTGCTGGCGGCCTGCGCCGCTTCGCAATCGGCCAGCCCGACCGTGCGCGCCGTCGAGTCCCTGGAGCATGAAAATGCCCCGGAGGGCGACCGCATTGCGGTCCTGACGGAAGTCTTTGCACCGCGCGGGGGCGCGGCGCAGGATCTTTCTGTCCTGGGAGGAGCATTCAACATCCTGATTTCTGAGCAATTAATGGTGGGGAAGTAAAAATGAAGACAGCGTTTACCGTGGCGCTTTAGCCGATGTTCAATGCTGTCATGGAATAGGTGGACCGACCACAGGCCGAAAGGCCCCCGTGCCGTTATTTGAGGTGAGAATGATCGAGAATCACAAGATTCGCCCTGCCCAGGTGGTAGGACCGCTGGGAGAGCCGCTGACACTCGACAGCCTGCCCCCGCCCACGACCACCCGCTGGGTGGTCCGGCGCAAGGCGGAGGTCGTCGCTGCCGTCAATGGCGGGCTGCTGAGCGTGGACGAGGCGTGCGAACGCTATTCGCTGACGCTGGAGGAATTCGCCGGATGGCAGCGCGCCGTCGACCGGTCCGGCATGCCGGGCCTGCGCGTCACGCGCATCCAGCACTATAAATCGCTGTACGAGCGTCAGCAGAAATACTGACGCGCGCAGCCGGCGTTACAGCCGCGACAAAGGCCGCCTGTCCATCGCGACCGGCGGCCTTTTCCTTTGCGCGGCGTCTGCAAGCCGGAAACGCGCCCGCCGATGGTTGCTTAACCGAAATATAATCATGGCGTCTGGGAACACAGAACGCCGTGCGCGGTTATATCCCCAACAGGACATCCTGGCGTGGGGAAGCTCGGAAGGAGTAACATATCATGGGAATCATTCTCTGGCTGATCATTGGCGGCGTTGTTGGCTGGCTTGCGAGCCTGATCATGCGCACTGACGCGCAACAAGGCATTTTGCTGAACATCGTTGTCGGTATTGTCGGCGCATTTATCGGCGGGCTGATCTTCAACGGCGGTACGATCAATCAGGTGCTGACCGTGAATTCCTTCATAGTGTCGCTGGTCGGCGCGGTCATCCTGCTGGCGATCGTCAATCTGGTCCGTCGCGGTTCGCTCCGCTAGACCGACCAGAATATGAGAAATGGGCCGGTCCTCGCAGGAGGACCGGCTTTTTTCATATCGGCTTCATGACCGCCGCATGAGCAGGCGATAGACGAACAGGATGAGGACGGCGCCCAGGATCGCGGCGAAGAAGCCCGCCCTTTCCCCTTCCTGATAGAAGCCGGCGACGCGGCCCAGATACCCGGCGAGAAGCGCGCCGGCGATGCCGAGCAGGATCGTCACGATGCAGCCGCCCGGATCGCGGCCGGGCATGATGAACTTGGCGATGGCCCCGGCCACAAGACCAAGGAATATCCAGCCCATCAATTCCATCCGCCACCCCGTTTCCCGCAGTTCGTTGCGTGGGCGGCATAATGGCCGTTGCCGCGGCGATTGCAATCTGTTCCTTGCCTGCAACATTCCTCCGGAATCGATACGCCTGACCCATGCGCATACTTGCATATCGTCCGTTCTGCGGGCATCTCCTGCGCCAAGGGCCGCCATAAAAGCACGCGAGAGCGCCAGCCGTTTTTGGCTTGAGCGCGGTGATATATTCATATAACACAGTCGGGAAGCGGCAGGCGCCGCTTGGGAAATGAGTGCAGGGCAATGAATTTCGAAACTCAGCTTGCGGGTGATGCGGCCATGGCCGAATTCGACGACGAAATGGCCCGTCGGCGCAAGCGGCGGATGTTGCTGCTGTTCGCTGCGATTGTGGTGGCCCTGATCATCGCTGCGCTGGTCGTACGCGGCCGTGGCGGCGATGCGGCCGGAACGCCCGCCGATGGCGCAGCCGCCGTCGCGCCCGTGGTGACGGTCGTGGTGCCGGGCCAGTCGTCCGTCCAGCGGACCGTGAGCGCCACCGGGTCGCTCGCCGCGCGGGTCGAAATGCCGGTCGCTGTCGTGGGCGAGGGCGGACAGGTGGTCAGCGTGCTGGTGCAGCCGGGCGACTGGGCGCGCGCGGGACAGACGCTGGCGGTGATCGAACGGTCCGTGCAGTCGGAGCAAATCCGCTCGCTCGCCGCGCAGGTCGAGGTAGCGCGCGCCGACGCGAAGCTGGCGCAGGCCGAGCTGGAACGCGCCAAGGCGCTGGTCGGCCGCGGCTTCATTTCCAAGGCCGACATTGATCGCCGCACGGCGACGCGCGACGCCGCCGATGCGCGGGTGAATGTCGCCATCGCGCAACTGGGCGAACAGCGGGCGCGCACCGGACGCCTGGATATTCGCGCGCCCGCCGCGGGCCTGGTGCTGACGCGGACCGTGGAGCCGGGCCAGGTGGTCGCCGCCGGTACGGGCGTATTGTTCCGCATGGCCAAGGGCGGCGAGATGGAAATGCTGGCGCAGGTCAGCGAGGGCGACCTTGCGCGATTGAAGGTCGGCATTCCCGCAACGGTCACGCCGGTCGGCGGCGCGAAAAGCTTCACCGGCCATGTCTGGCAGATTTCGCCGGTCGTCGATCCGCTGAACCGGCAGGGCATCGCCCGCGTCGCGCTGAAGTTCGATCCGGCGCTGCGCCCCGGCGGTTTCGCCGGCGTCAGCATCGTCAGCGGATCGGGCGATGCGCCGCTACTGCCGGAATCGGCGGTGCAGAGCGATGACAAGGGCAATTATGTCTATGTCGTCGACGGCGCGAACAAGGCGCGCAGGCAGGATGTGACGATCGGCCAGGTGTCCAGCGCGGGGGTGGCGATCACGTCCGGCCTGACCGGGCGCGAGAAAGTGGTTGTTTCGGCCGGCGCGTTCCTGAATCCGGGGCAGTTGGTGAAACCGGAATTGCAGAAGGTCGTAAAGTAGGCGCGTAAAGGCGCAGCGCGGGCAGAAGAGGCGAGCACAGTGAATTTTCGCAACATTTCGGCCTGGGCCATCCGCAATCCGGTGACGCCGATCGTCATCTTCGCCGCGCTGCTGCTGGCGGGACTGGTGGCGTTCAGCCGCATGGACATCAATCAGAATCCCGACGTCAGCTTCCCGGCGGTCCAGGTTCAGGTGGTGCAGCCCGGCGCTGCGCCGACGGAGCTGGAAACGCAAGTCACGCAGCGCATCGAGGCCGCCGTGCGCGGCATCAGCGGCGTTGACGAGATTACCTCCATTTCACGCGAGGGAAGCACCCTCACCTTCGTCCAGTTCGCGATCGGCACGCCGGTCGATCGCGCCGTCAATGACGTGAAGAATGCGGTGGACCAGATCCGAAGCGACCTGCCCGATGGCATCCTGGAGCCGCAGGTCACCCGCGTCGATATCGACGGCGGGCCGATCGCCTATTTCAGCGCCGAAGCCACCGACATGACGCTGGAGCAGCTAAGCTGGTATATCGACAATACGGTCGCCAAGCAGTTGCTGGCCGTGCCCGGCATGGCGGCGGTGAAGCGCAGCGGCGGCGTGAGCCGGGAAATCCGGGTGATACTGGACCCTGCAAAGCTGCAGGCGCAGGGCATCACGGCGGCGCAAGTCAATGACCAGTTGCGGCTGGTCAACCTGAACGCGGCGGGCGGTCGGGCGGAGATAGCCGGCGCGGAGCAATCGCTGCGCGTGCTGGGCAATGCGCAGGACGCCTACACGCTGGGCCAAACGCAGATACGGATCAGCGGTAACCGCACGGTGAAGCTGGCCGACATTGCGGTCGTGAAGGACATGTACGCCGAGCAGCGCTCTCTGGCCCTGATGAACGGGCGGCAGGTGACCAGCTTCAGCCTGGAGAAAGCGAAGGGATCGTCGGACGTCACGGTATTCGACGAATCCCAGAAAGTGCTGGAGAAGCTGCAGAAGGAGAACCCGAAGGTTCATTTTAAGCAGCTTTTCGCCAGCGTCGACTACACCAAGGATCAGTATCATTCGGCGATGGCCGCAATGGTCGAGGGCGCTGTGCTGGCGGTGGTCATCGTGTTCCTGTTCCTGCGCGACTGGCGCGCGACGATCATTTCCGCCCTGGCCATTCCGCTGTCGGCCATTCCGGCCTTCTGGTTCATGGATATGATGGGCTTCACGTTGAACGGCATTTCGCTGCTGGCGCTCAGCCTCGTCGCAGGCGTGCTGGTCGACGATGCGATCGTGGAGATCGAGAATATCGTCCGGCATATGCGCATGGGCAAGACCGCCTATCAGGCGTCGATCGACGCTGCGGATGAAATCGGCCTGGCGGTGCTGGCCACCACCTCCGCGATCGTGGCGGTGTTCCTGCCCGTGGCCCTGATGCCGGGACTTTCGGGCCAGTTCTTCATCCAGTTCGGCATGACCGTGGTGGTGGCGGTGCTGATGAGCCTTGCGGTCGCGCGCCTGATCACGCCGATGATCGCCGCCTATTTCCTGAAGGCGCATGGCGAGGAAAGCCATGGCGAGGGATGGATGATGGATCGCTATATGGCGATCCTGAAATGGTCGCTGGACAAGGACCGCTATGAACGCGCGGTCGCCGGCGCGCATGGGTGGTGGGGACGGCGCTTCGCCCGCTTCTTCGACCATCGCGTCTGGACGGTCGGGATCGCTGTGCTGGCCTTCCTTGCGACGATCGTCGCCTTCGCGACCCTGCCGATGACGTTCCAGCCGACGATCAACCAGGATTCCAGCCAGATCCAGGTGGAGATGGTGCCCGGCAGCACACTGGAGCAGACGCGCAAGGTGGCGCAGAATGTCGCCGACATGCTGTCCGCCGACACCAAAGTCGTCGATACCGCCTTTGCCGACATCGAACAGCCAGGGCAGGCGCAAATCTATCTGACGCTGAAAAAGGATCGCGGCATTTCCAGCGTGGACTGGGAGCGCAGCGTTGCGCCCAAGTTCCGCCAGATCGCTGACGCGCGAGTCAATTTTCAGTCGCAGTCCGGCGGCAATTTCGGCCGCGACATCATCATCATGTTCGGTAGCGACGACCCGGAGCTACTGGAAAAGACCGCCAACCAGATCGTCAGCGAGATTGCCCAGTTGAAGGAAGTGCACGACGCGCGCGTCCAAGGCGACATGCAGCGGCCGGAAATCGTCATCCATCCGCATATGGACCTGGCCGCCAGCATGGGCGTGACGACCCAGGCGCTCAGCCAGACGATCCGCATCGCGACGATTGGCGACATCGACCAGAACAGCGCGAAATTCTCTCTTTCCGACCGGCAGATTCCGATCCGCGTGTCGATCGCCGAGGATTCCCGCCGGGATATTTCGACCATAGAAAATCTGCCGGTGCCGACATCATCGGGCGGTTTCGTGCCGCTGAAGGTGGTGGCGGACGTCAAGTTCGGCGCGGGTCCGACGCAGATCCGCCGCTATAACCAGATCCGCCGCATCGTCGTGGGCGCGGACCTTGCCCCCGGCTTCGTGACCAGCCAGGCGATGGCCAAGATCAACGCCCTGCCGACCATGAGCAAGGTGCTGAACGGGCAGGTTCTGGGCGTGCAGAAGCTGAACACCGGCGACAGCAAGTGGCAGGCGGAGATGATCAACAATTTCCTGATCGCCGTCGTGTCGGGGATCATGCTGGTCTTTGCGGTGCTTGTCCTGCTCTACAAGCGGGTCATGCCGCCGTTCGTGAACATGGGGTCGCTGCTGCTGGCGCCGCTGGGCGGGGCGCTGGCCCTGCATATCGCCGGACAGCCCGTGTCTATGCCGGTCTTTATCGGCCTGCTGATGCTGCTGGGCATTGTGGCGAAAAACTCCATCCTGCTGGTTGATTTCGCGCTGGAGGAAATAGAGAAGGGCGTCCCCAAATGGGAAGCGATCGTCGATGCCGGGCATAAGCGCGCGCAGCCGATCGTGATGACCACCGTCGCGATGATCGCGGGCATGGTGCCGACCGCCATATCCCTGTCCGGCGACGGCGCGTGGCGCGCGCCGATGGGCATCACGGTGATCGGGGGCCTGATCCTGTCCACCGTGCTGACGCTCATTATCGTGCCGGCGACCTTCAGCCTGGCGATGGGTCTGGAAGGCTGGATCGGTCCACGGTTGAGCCGCAGCCTGCTCACCTACAAGAAGGGCGACGAGGTCGCGGCGGGGACTGTCACGCATCCGGCGGAATGATGTCCTGCCTGAGAAGGCCCTGCTGAGAAAGCCCTGCTGAGAAAGCTCTGTCCCGGAAAGCCTGCTTCCAGAAAGCATGGCCCGAGAAAGCATTGCCCAGGAAAGCATGGCTTCGCGCCAAAAATCCGCTTTGACTGAACGAAACGGCGGCGTAACCGTTTTGCGGTGATGAGGATGCTTCGACCGTTATGGCAACCGCCCTCGCTTCCCGCCGGTGGGGTGCGGCAGATGCGGATCGTCGCGACGGGGATGCTGATCGCCATGGCGGCGCTGTTCATCGCCGCGCGCGCCATTGGCGACGTTCATCCGGCGGTGCCCTTCATCCAGTCCTTTGCGGAGGCGGCGATGGTCGGCGGGCTGGCCGACTGGTTCGCCGTGACGGCGCTGTTCCGGCACCCGCTCGGCCTGCCGATCCCGCATACGGCGATCATCCCCCGCAACAAGGATAGGATCGGCGATACGCTGGCGATCTTCCTGCGCGACAATTTCCTGACGCCGGTGGTGGTTGCGCGGCGGATGCGCCGCCTGGACGTCGCGTCCGCAGCGGGCCGGTTTCTCAGCCAGCCGGGCGGCGGGGACGGGCGGTTGCGCCTGGGCGCATCACGCCTGGCGGCAGACCTGCTGGAAGGGTTGGATCAGGAACGGCTGGGCGGCATGGCCAAGGCGGCGCTGGCGCAGCGGTTGCGCGCGCTGAACATAGGCCCGCTGGCGGGGCAGGCGCTGGACGCGGCGATGCGCGACGGCAGGCATGCGCCGGTTCTGGACGGCATCGTCAAATGGGCGGGGCGCACGCTGGAGGCGAATGATCATCTGATCCGCCAGATGGTGCATGATCGCGCGGGCAGCATCATGCGCTGGACCGGGCTGGACGAGCGGCTGTCCAACGCCATTATCGACGGTCTGCAGAAGCTGCTCGATGAAATGGCGGACGATCCGGGCCATCCGCTGCGCGCAAAGGCGGAGGAGGGCCTCCGCACGCTGGCCCATGACCTGCAGTTCGACAAGACCATGCAGGCAAAAGTCGCGCGGGTGCGCGACGAGATTATCGACAATCCGGCGATGCAGCGGTGGATAGACGGCCTGTGGGAACAGGCGCGGTCCGGCCTGTTGCGCGCGGCGCGCGACCCGCAGGCGGCGGTCGCCGGACGATTGGGCGAGGCGCTGCAGCAACTGGGCGAAACGCTGCAGGGCGACCGGCGGCTGAAGGCGATGATCAACCGTTTCACCCGCCGCGCGGCGGTGGGCGCGGCCGCCAGCTATGGCGACGGCATCGTCAAGCTGGTGAGCGAAACAGTGCGCGGATGGGATGCGCGAACCGTGACCAGCCGGCTGGAAAATGCCGTCGGCCGCGACCTGCAATATATCCGCATCAACGGTACGCTGGTGGGCGGGCTGGTCGGCCTCGCCATCCACACCATAGACATTTTGCTATGATATCAGTCATATACGGTAAGCGCCTTATTTTTTGGGGAACCCGCGACGCTATCGGGCATTCAGCTAATCGAAATTTTGCGGAAAAGGTGATGACGAAGCGCGTTTTAATTGTTGAGGACGAGATTTTCGTCGCCTTGGAGATAGAGCATATCGTTCGCGCCGTGGGGATGGAGGTCAGTGCCATAGCGGCGGACCGCAAGGACGCCCTGGCGGCCGCGCCGGACAGCGACATCGCGCTGGTGGACCTCAATCTTCGCGACGGTCCGACCGGTCCGCTGATCGGACAGGCGCTGGCCGAGCGCCATGGCGTCCGCGTGATCTATGTGACCGCAAATCCGGCGCAGATCGGCGCGTCCGCCGCCAACGCCCTGGGCGTGATCACAAAGCCTTTCCGGGAAACGACGATCCGCGCGGCGCTGATGGCGGCGGCGGAGGAGAAGCCGGATTTATCCAGCCTCGCCATTTCAGGCTTCATTCCGTTTTCAGGGCCTTCCGGTTCATTGACCGGAGCGGAATATCAAGGCTGACGGACAGTCCGTCCTTCGCCCAGTCCCGGCTGATCGTTCCGCCAAGCTGCCGTTCCGCACTGAGCGAAATGAGGCGCGTGCCGAAGCTTTCCGCACCCGCCGCCGCGATTTCCGGCCCGCCCCGTTCCCGCCACAGGAAATGGCAGCTATCGCCGGATTTCTCGACATGCAGGGTGATCGTCCCCTCTGGCCGTGAGAGCGCGCCATATTTCGCCGCGTTGGTCGCCAGTTCGTGGAACAGCAGAGCCAGCGGCGTGGCGGAGCGGTCATCGATTTCCACGTCATCGCCGGTAATGACGACACGCGCGTCGCCCGCCAGAATATAGGGCGCGAATATCTCCGTCAGGATGCCGAGCAAGCTGTTCTGGCCCAGGTTCGATGCGGACTGGCTGCTATGGGGGCGCACATAGTCATGCGCCCGGCCGAGCGACATGACGCGCTCCCGCAATTCCTCTGCAACGGCCCCGATTTCCGGGTGCTCCCGCGCGGAAAGGCCGATCAGCCCTGCGATCACCGAAAAGATGTTCTTGATGCGGTGGGACAGCTCGTGGGAGACGATTTCCCGCTGCTCCGCCATCTGCCTTTGTTCGTGGATGTCCGTGCAGGTGCCGAACCAGCGGGTGATCCGCCCCGCCGCATCACGCAGCGGCATCGCCCGGCCAAGCGTCCAGCGATAGGCGCCGCTATGATGGCGCAGGCGATATTCGATCTCATAGGGTTCGCCGGTCTCCAGCGACTGACGCCAGCGTCCCCAGGCCCGGTCCTGATCATCCGGGTGGAACATGCCGTTCCAGCCTTCGCCATCGGTCGATCCCTCCGGCATGCCGGTAAATTCATACCAGCGCGCATTATAATAATCATGATAGCCGTCGGGCAGGGTGGACCACACCATCTGCGGCATCGCATCCGCCAGCGTGCGGAACTTGGTTTCGCTGTCGGACAGGGCGATAGCGTGATCCTGCGCCCAGGACGACACATGATGTTCGCGGCGGCGAGCCTCTAATTGGGCGACGACCTGTTTCGCCAGCACCATCAGGCCCTGAACCTGCAGCGGGGTCAGGCCGTCGCGCGGCTTGCTGTCGATCACGCACAGGGCGCCCAACGGAACGCCCTCATGCGATATGAGCGGCGCACCGGCGTAGAAGCGGATATGCGGCGCGGCCGTCACCAGGGCGTTGTCGGCGAACCTAGGGTCAAGCGTCGCATCGGGAATGACGAAAGCGCCCTCGCCCAGCATGGCATGGGCGCAGAAGGACATGCTGCGCGGCGTTTCGGTCGCCTCCAGCCCCTTGCGCGCCAGAAAGCGCTGCCGCTCCGTTTCGACGATGCTGACAAGCGCAATGGGGGTCTCGCACAGCGCGGCGGCAAAATCGGTGATCTCGTCGAGCGCCCCGAAACCCTCGGCATCCAGATCGTACAGGGCGAGGATGGCCGCCCTGTCGGTCTCATTGCCGCAAAAATCAGCCATCGCTGACCCGCTCTATGTCCGCGCCCACGGCGGAGAGCTTTTCCTCCAGCCGCTCATAGCCGCGATCGAGATGATAGACGCGGTTGACCTGCGTCTCTCCCTCGGCCGCCAGACCCGCCAGGATCAGGCTCATGGAGGCGCGCAGGTCGGTCGCCATCACTGGCGCGCCGGTCAGCTTCTCCACGCCCCGCACCACGGCCGTACGCCCGTTGACGGATATGTCCGCGCCCATGCGCGCCAGTTCGGGCACATGCATGTAGCGGTTTTCGAAGATCGTCTCGGTCAGCACGCTTGCGCCGTCCGCCAGGGTCAGCATGGCCATGAACTGCGCCTGCATGTCCGTGGGGAAGGCGGGGAAAGGCGCGGTGGAAATGGACAGCGGACGCAGCTTGCCATGCGACGCGATCTTGATCCCGGTCTTGCTTGTGGTGACCTCCACGCCGGTTTCGCGCAGGGCGGCCAATATCGCCTGCATATCCTCCGCGTCCGCGCCCACAAGCTCCAGCTCGCCGCCGGTGATCGCCGCGGCGCAGGCATAGCTGCCCGCCTCGATCCGGTCGGGCATGACGCTGTAAGTCGCGCCATGCAGCCGGTCCTTGCCATGGATGGTGATGCGGTCGGTGCCGATGCCCTCAATATCCGCGCCCATCGCCACCAGCAGATTGCACAGGTCGACGATTTCCGGCTCCCGCGCCGCATTGTTGAGCGTGCAGGTTCCGCTGGCGAGGACAGCCGCCATCACCGCATTTTCAGTCGCACCGACGGACACCACGGGGAAGGTGTAGCTGCCGCCCGGAAGGCCGCCATCCGGGGCGCTGGCCCGGACATAGCCCGCCGCAATCTCTATCACTGCGCCGAACGCCTCAAGCGCCTTCAGATGCAGGTCGATCGGGCGGTTGCCGATGGCGCAGCCGCCGGGCAGCGATACCGTCGCCTCTCCGGCGCGGGCGAGCAGGGGGCCGAGCACCAGAATGGAGGCGCGCATCTTGCGCACGATGTCATAGGGCGCCTCGGTCGAGGTGACCCGTCCGGCGCGCAATGTCATCACCCGGCCGAAATCCTCGGGCCGCGCGCCCTCGATCATCGTCGAGACGCCGAGCTGGTTCAGCAGATGGCCGAAGCTGTCGACATCGGCGAGGCGCGGCAAATTGCGCAGCGTCACCGGCTCGTCTGTCAAAAGCGCGCAGGGGAGCAGCGTCAACGCTGCATTTTTCGCGCCGGAGATCGGCAGCCGCCCCTTCAGGGCGTGGCCACCGCGAATGTGAATGCGATCCATTTAGCCGCTTCATAAAGCCTCCAGCGGCGCTTGCAAGGCGCGCGAAGGCCGGAAAAAACTTGCACAAATATATTTCCTCCAAGTCTTTGAAGGAAAAAAGAGAATCCGATCGGCGTGCTTAATCGAAATTAATGCAAATCCCGTGGATGCAGCCAAAAGGCCGAAGGGGCGTTTTACCTCCGTAACGAAACCTTGTTTTGAAAAGGCTGTCGCGTGAGTGGAAGTTGTTTTGCGGATAGGTTGGAGAAGCATCTGAACCTCACCGAGCGTGAGCGCACAGCGCTTGCCCGGCTTGAGGAAAACCAACGGAAAGTGAAGCGCGGCGCGATGATCCAGCGCGCCAATGAGACGATCACTGAACTGTTCGTGCTGCGCGCCGGGCGGGTGATGAGTTATGTCATATTGCCCGACGGCAGCCGCCAGATCTTGCGGGTGTATTTCGCCGGCGATTTCATCGGCTCCGCCAGCACCGTCTACAGCAAGTCACCGGAATCCCTGGTCGCCCTGTCCGATTCCGTGCTGTGCCCGTTCGACAAGCATGCGCTGCGCGTTCTGCTGGAGGAGCATCCGCGCGTCGCCGCGCTGATGTTCGTTTTATCACAGATGGAGCGGGTATCGCTGACCGACCGTCTGGCTTCGCTCGGCCGCTCGTCGGCGCGGGCGCGGGTCGCTTCCTTCCTGCTCGACATCATCGACCGGCTGCGCCTGATGGACGATGGCATCACCGACAGTTTCGACCTGAAGCTGACGCAGGAGGAAATCGGCGATGCGGTCGGCCTGACATCCGTGCACGTCAATCGCATGATCCGGCAGATGGAGGCGGACGGGCTGATTTCGCGATCGAACGGCAGGATCACCCTGCTGAACGAGAAGGCGCTGGAGGAAATCGGCCACTACACCAACCGCTACACCGATCTCGACCTTGACTGGCTGCCCAACAGTTAGAGCAGTTATTGATCCGACTGCGTCGGCTCAACTGCTCTAAGTTTCTGCTTTGTCGCGTTTTCCGAGTCATCAGGTGTTCCCACCTGATTAGAAAACGCTCTAAGCCAGCAGTTCCACATCCCAGTAGAGCCAGTCGTGCCAACTGGCGTGCAGATAGTTGGGCGGGAAGGCGCGCCCATTTTCCTGCAGGTGCCATGTGGTCGGGCGAATGGGCTGGATATGCAGACGCATGCCCGCCTCCTTCGGCGTGCGCCCGCCCTTGCGCAGATTGCAGGGGGAACAGGCCGTCGCGACATTCTCCCAGGTCGTGCGCCCGCCCGCGCGGCGCGGGATCACATGATCGAAGGTCAGGTCGCGTTCCGACCCGCAATATTGGCAGGAGAAACGATCTCGCAGGAACAGGTTGAACCGGGTAAAGGCCGGATGCTCCGATGGCCGCACATATTGCTTCAGCGCGATCACGGAGGGGATCTTCATCTGGAAGCTCGGCGAATGCACTTCCCGCTCATAGGTGGAAACAATGTCTACCCGGTCGAGAAACACCGCCTTGATCGCGGTCTGCCAGGGCCACAGGCTGAGCGGATAATAGCTGAGCGGCGTATAGTCCGCGTTCAACACCAGCGCCGGGCAATTTTCCGGGTGCCGTATCAGGTCGGGATGGTACATAGAAAAACTCTACCCCCTTGGCTGCCACGCCTTTATCGCGAAAAGCGTGACGGGAGCATGACAGCATTAACCATCATAGCGCGTCAAGAGGCTGTATGACGGTGACAGGCCGCCCACAGCATATAGTGACCCGCTTTGCGCCAAGCCCCACTGGCCGGTTGCATATCGGCCATGCCTGGTCGGCGCTGATGGCGCATGACGCCGCCCGCGCCTGCGGAGGGACTTTCCGCCTGCGGATTGAGGATATTGACGGCGCGCGGAGCCGGGAGGAGCATGTCGCCGGCATCGTCGAGGATATGGCGTGGCTGGGCATCGGCTGGGACGGCGATCTGGTGCGGCAGTCGGAAAGATTGCCGCTTTACCAGTCCGCTCTCGACAGGCTGAAGGCGATGGGCCTCGCCTATCCCTGTTTCTGCACCCGCGCGGAAATCGCCGCGGAGGTCGCGGCCAGCGCATCCGCGCCGCATGGTCCCGACGGCGCGCTGTATCCGGGAACCTGCCGGGCGCTGCCGGAGCAGGCGCGGGGGGAGCGCATGGCGGCGGAACCCCATGCCTGGCGCATCGATATGGCGAAGGCGGTTGCGCTGACCGGCCCCTTGCACTGGATGGATGAGGCGCGGGGGCAGATGGCGGCCGACCCGCTGTCGGCGGGGGACGTTGTGCTTGCCCGCAAGGATGCGCCGACCAGCTATCATCTGGCGGCGACGGTCGACGATGCGGACATGGGCGTCAATTTCGTGCTGCGCGGAGAGGATTTGCTGGCGGCGACAGGTATCCACCGGCTGTTGCAGGCGCTGCTGGGGTTGCCCACGCCGCTCTACAGGCATCACCCCCTTCTGGCGGGGCCGGACGGAAAGCGGCTGGCGAAGCGGACCGGCGGCATCGCCTTGGCCGAATTGCGGGCGGCGGGCGCCGATCCGCTGGCGCTGGCGCGCGATCTGCGCGCCGGGGTCTTTCCGGTTGGCATTTCGCTGGCGGGGGCCTAGATTGGCGGCATGAACACTTTCCTGGTCCTGCTCATCATTGCCGCCGCCATCGCGACCGTCGTCATGCTGGTTCGCGGCATCATCGCCTTCCTGCAGACGACGAAGGAAGAACTGAACTCGACCGACACAGGTCCCAGCGCGTCCAGCCTGAAACAGAATAAGATGATGTTCGCCCGCATCGGCTTTCAGGCGGTCGCCGTGTTGCTGGTGGCGCTGCTGCTGTTGATGAACGGCGGAAATCGATAGGCGCTGCGGCCGTTGGTCAAGCTCAACAAAATCTACACGCGCACGGGCGACGGCGGAACGACCGGGCTGGTCGACGGGTCCCGCATAGCCAAATATGATCCGCGCATGATGGCGGTCGGCGATGTCGACGAAGCCAACAGCGCCATCGGCCTCGCCGTGCTGGCGCTGGGCGACAGTCCGGAGGCGGGCTGGCTGCGGATGATTCAGAACGACATGTTCGACCTCGGCGCCGATTTGGCGACGCCTCTGGTCGAAGGCGACGAGCCGGCATGGGCGCTGCGCATCGTCGCGTCGCAGGTGGAGCGGCTGGAGCGCGAGATCGACATGATGAATGCGGAGCTGAAACCGCTCGACAGCTTCATCCTGCCCGGCGGGTCCCCGGCGGCGTCCGCCATCCATCTCGCCCGCGCGATCGCACGCCGGGCGGAGCGCAGCGCCGCGGCCGCCGCAGCGCATGTGGCGCTGAACCCGGTGGCGCTGGCCTATATCAACCGGCTGTCCGATCATCTGTTCGTCATGGCGCGCCGCCTGAACGGCAATGGCGCGGACGACATCAAATGGGTCCCCGGCGCGTCGCGTTGAAGCGTCACGCGTTCATCATTATATCCGCGTAACAACAATTTCTTCGGATTGGGAGAACCCAATCCGGCTTTCGCGCGCTTGTTGTGCATGGAGAGCGGACAGACCGCATTTGAAAGGGGCCGAATGCCGATATCGGGCCGAATATCGTCACCACCCCTGCGCCAGCAAAGCTATGGCGCAATACGCGCGCTGACGCAGGCGCTGGCGTCTCCTTTGTCCGATGCGGATGCGACCGTACAGGCGATGGACGATGCATCCCCGGCGAAATGGCATCTCGCCCATGTGACATGGTTCTTCGAAACCTTCATCCTGCGCGACCATGTGCCGGGATACCGGCCGTTCGACGAGAATTTCGCCTATCTGTTCAACAGCTATTATGAGGCGGAAGGGCCGCGCCATATGCGCGCGCATCGCGGCATGCTGACCCGCCCGTCCCTGCGCGAAATCCTGAATTACCGCGCGCATGTCGACGCCGCGCTGATGGATGCGTTCGATGGCCTGCCGGAGCATGCGCGCGATCTGGTGACGCTTGGCCTGCATCATGAGCAACAGCATCAGGAATTGCTGCTGACCGACATTCTTTATCTTTTCGCGCAGAATCCGATGCAGCCGGCGATGTGGGCGACGCCCAGCGCCATGCCCGCGCCCATGCCCGATCCGATCCGCTGGATCGCGGGCGAGGCGGGCGTCGTCGAGATCGGCCATGACGGCAAGGGGTTCGCCTTCGATTGCGAAGGGCCTGTGCATCAGGCGATCCTGAGGCCGCATGCGCTGGCGCACCGGCCCGTCACCAATGGCGAATGGCTGGAGTTCATGGCGGACGGCGGCTATCGCGAGGCGCGGCACTGGCTGTCGGACGGCTGGGCGTGGGTGCAGGCCGAGGGCGTGGAGGCCCCGCTTTACTGGCGGCATCAGGACAATGCGGGCTGGACCCGGTTCGGCCATGACGGCCGCCATCCCGTCAATCCTGCGGCGCCGGTCACGCATATCAGCCTGTTCGAAGCGGACGCCTATGCCAGTTGGGCGGGCGCGCGCCTGCCGACCGAGGTGGAATGGGAAAGCGCGGCGAAAGGTCTGGACCCCGATAGCGGGACGCAGCTTGATCGCGCCGCAACCCCGCGTCCGCGCGCCTGCGAAAGCGCCGACGGCCTGGCGCAGATGTTCGGCGATGTGTGGGAATGGACCGGCAGCGCCTATCGCCCCTATCCGGGTTTCCGCGCGGCCGAAGGCGCGGTGGGCGAATATAATGGCAAGTTCATGTCCGGTCAGTTCGTGCTGCGCGGCGGCAGTTGCGCGACCCCGCGCGGACATATGCGCGCCAGCTACCGCAATTTCTTCTATCCCCATCAACGCTGGCAGTTCACCGGCGTCCGGCTCGCGAGGGACATCTGATGCTGCTAGAACTCGACCGCGACGCGCCGCAGCCGACAGCCGATCCCGCCTTCCGCCGCGATATCATCGAGGGCTTTTCCCGCTTCCCCAAATCAACGCCGCCCATCTGGTTCTATGACCGGAGGGGATCGGAATTGTTCGAGGAGATTACGCGCCTCCCGGAATATTATCCGACGCGCGTGGAAACCGCGATGCTGTCCGCCCATTGCGGGGAGGTGGGCGCGGTGACGGGGCCGGGACGGGCGGTCGTGGAATTTGGCGCGGGAAGCGCGATCAAGACGCCGCACCTGCTGTCCGCCATTGCGCCCGCCGCCTATGTGCCGGTCGATATAAGCGGCGACTTTCTGCGGGAAAGCAGCGCGGTGTTGGCGGCCCAATTCCCGGACTTGCCGGTCGTGCCGGTGGAGGCCGACTTCACCAAGGCCGTCGCGCTGCCCAAGGGCATCGCCGCCATGCCGAAGCTGGGATTTTTCCCGGGATCGACGATCGGCAACATGACGGCGGCGGAGGCGGTCGACCTGCTTCGCACGATGCGATCGTCGCTCGGCGAGGGCGCGATGCTGCTGATCGGCATGGACCGGGTGAAAGATATCGGCGTGCTGGTTTCGGCCTATGACGATGCGGCCGGCGTGACTGCGGCGTTCAACCTGAACCTGCTGGCGCGCATCAACCGGGAACTGGGCGGAACCATTCCCGTAGAAGCCTTTGCGCACCGCGCCATCTGGAATGACGACGCCGCGCGCATCGAAATGCATCTGGAGGCGCGCCGGGATGTCGATTTCACAATCGACAATATCCGCTTCTCGATGTGTGCGGGTGAGACGATCCATACAGAAAACAGCCATAAATATGGCCCGCGCGACGCCCGCCTGCTGCTGCGCGCGGGCGGCTGGGAGCCGCTGAGGGAATGGATCGCCCCCGATGACATGTTCGCGATGATCCTCGCGAAAGCCTGATGAGCATTAGAGCCGGATGCCGAAACGCGGCCCGGCCCAGATCATCATCAGATAAAGGGCTATGGTCAGTGCGCACCCTGCCGCCAGCGCCAGCCAGAAGGATATGCCCGAACGAAGCATGGCAGGGATCAGGAGAAACATGGGCAGGGAAGGAGTGACGTACCAGAAGGTCGCTTCGCTATGCGCCGCCATTCGGGTTGCGTCGCCCGTATCCTTCCATAACCATATCATGCCAAGCAGCGATACCAGCGGCAGGGAGGCCACAAGCGCGCCGAAACCGGGGCTGCGTTTGGCGATTTCCGAGATTGCCGCGATCAACAGTCCCGACACCAGCGCTTTGATGAAAAGGTAGAGCATGGACAATCATTGCACTCCATCGAGGCATGATCCAGCCCCCTCATTTTTGCCAATGGCGCGATATCTGTCCACAGGTTAGGGGAGGGCAGTGATTTCAAGAGGAAAAGGAACCAACATGCAGTCAGTGGGAGTTATCGGCGCGGGGCAAATGGGCGCGGGCATCGCGCAGGTTTCCGCGCAGGCGGGATATGATGTGTTCCTTTCCGACGTCGATCTGGCCCGCGCGCAGAAGGGCAAGGACGGCATCGCCAAGCAGATCAACCGGCTGGTCGAGAAGGGCAAGCTGGACGCCGCCGCCGCCGAAGCCGCCATCGGCCGGATTACGCCGGTGGACAGCTATGCGCCCATGTCGGCCGCCGGCCTGATCATCGAGGCGGCGACCGAGCGCGAGGACATCAAGCGCATCATCTTTGCCGAAGCGTCTAAGGTGCTGGGCGAGGGCGCGGTATTGGCGACCAACACCTCCTCCATCTCCATCACGCGCCTGTCGCAGTCGGTGGCCGACCCGTCCCGTTTCGTCGGCATCCATTTCTTCAACCCGGTTCCGTTGATGGGCCTGGTGGAAGTGATCCGCGGCCTGGCCACCAGCGACGCCACCGTCGCCGTCGCCAGCGACTATGCGAAGAAGATCGGCAAGGAAGCGGTTCTCGCCAAGGATTCGCCCTGCTTCGTCGTCAACCGCATCTTCCTGCCGCTGATCAACGAAGCCTTCTTTGCGCTGGGCGAGGGCGCGGCCTCCGCGCAGGACATCGACAAGGGCGTGAAGCTGGGTCTTGGCCATCCCATGGGGCCGCTGACGCTGGCCGATATGATCGGCCTGGACACCATCGTCGAGATTTTGAAGGTGCTGCAGCAGGACTTTGGCGACCCCAAATATCGCGCCGCGCCGCTGCTGATGAAATATGTCGAGGCGGGCTGGTATGGCCGCAAGACCGGCAAGGGCGTCTACGACTATTCCGGGCCGGAGCCGGTTCCTTCGCTCTGACGTACTCTGGCATGGCTATCCTGCTGCCCTATATGTCCTTCAGGACGAGGATTGCAGGAGGATAGCCATGTTTATCGCCATGAACCGGTTTCAGGTTATTCCCGGCGAAGAAGACGCGTTCGAACATGTCTGGCTGTCCCGCGACACGCATCTGGACCGGGTGCCGGGCTTCGTCGAATTCCACCTGCTGCGTGGGGAGACGCAGGAGGATCATACGCTGTTCTCCTCCCACACCGTGTGGAAATCGCGCGAGGATTTCGAGGCGTGGACGCGATCGGAGGCCTTCCGGCAGGCGCATCGCAATGCGGGCGACAATAAGCCGCTCTATCTGGGGCACCCCCGGTTCGAGGGGTTTGAGGTGATCCAGACGGTGAAGCCTTGATCACAGGGACTATAGCTGCCGTTCGCCCTGAGCTTGTCGAAGGGCTGCCCTTCTTAAGAAAGTGCAGGGCTTCGACAAGCTCAGCCCGAACGGAATGGGTTAGTCGGAGCGCACCCTTCAGATCGACAGCATCAACCCCGCCAGCGCCGCGCTCATCAGGTTGGCGAGCGATCCCGCCACCAGCGCCTTGATGCCCAGCTTCGCGATCATCGGGCGTTGATTGGGGGCGAGATTGCCCGTCACCGCCATCTGGATCGCGATGGAGCTGAAATTGGCGAAGCCGCAGAGCGCGAAGGTGACGATCGCGATCGTCGTCGCCGACAGGTTCGCCTGCACCTGACCCAGCTCGATATAGGCGACAAATTCGTTCAGCACGACCTTGGTGCCAAACAGGCCGCCCGCGATCTGCGCCTCATGCCAGGGCACGTTGAGCAGGAAGGTGACCGGCGCAAACACATAGCCCAGCAATTGCTGAAAACTGAGCGTGGGATAGCCGAACCATGCTCCAACCCCGCCCAGCAGGCCGTTCGCCAGCGCGACCAGCGCGACGAAGGCCAGCACCATCGCGCCGACGGCCACCGCCAGCTTTACGCCGGTCTGCGCGCCCTGCGCCGCGGCCATGATGATATTCGCCGGGCGTTCCTCGTCATGCGAGGCTTCCGGTATGACAACCGGGTCGATTTCCGGGTCCTCCGGGTTGTCGGGCATCATGATCTTGGCCATCAGCAGCCCGCCGGGCGCGGCCATGAAGCTGGCGGCGAGCAGATAGTCGATCTTGATCCCCATCGAAGCATAGGCAGCCAGGATCGTGCCCGCGACGCCCGCCATGCCGGACGTCATCACGGCAAAAAGCTGCGGCGGGGTCAGCGCTGCGAGATAGAGGCGGATGACAAGCGGGCTTTCGCTCTGCCCCACGAAGATATTGGCGGCGGCGCACAGCGATTCCACCTTGGATACGCCCGTCACCTTCTGAATGGCGCCGCCGACCCATTGGACGATGAGCTGCATGATGCCGAGATAATAGAGGATCGACACCAGGCTGGCGAAGAAGATGATGACGGGCAGTGCGGCGATGGCGAAACTTGCGCCGCCGATTTCCGGCTTCGCCAGCGGCCCGAAGATGAAGTCCGTGCCCGCCTGCGCATAGCCAAGCAGATTGGCGACGCCATGCGACATGCCCGCGATCACCCGCTTGCCCGCGGGCACATAGAGGACCAGCAGCGCGATGCCCGCCTGCATCGCGAAAGCCGCGCCGACCACTCGCAATTTTATGGCGCGCCTGTTCGATGACAGGGCCACGGCGATGAGCAGGAGCAAGGCGATGCCGGCAACGCCGATCAGGAATTTCATGCGGCCCTTTCAGCATGACGAAGGTCGTCCGACAAAACCGGGCGACCAAACCGGGCGGTTATACACTGTGCGCACAGAGGGGCTAGGGGGAGGGGCTGGGGGGCCTGCCTTTTTTATGGGGGTGGGCAGCCCTTCATCTTGTTCTTTGGTGCATCGCACTTAAATTTGTCCTGGCGACCCGTGGCGTCCTGCCCATTCCCGCCCAAAACAGCATTATTCCGGAGACTCCCCATGACGACAGCCCGTGGCTTTGCCGCGCAGTCCGGCGATACGCCGCTTGCGCCCTTCACTTTCGAACGCCGCGCCCCCCGCGCCAATGATGTGGCGATAGACATATTGCATTGCGGCGTATGCCATTCCGACCTGCATACGGCGCGCGCCGAATGGGGCGGCACCCTGTTTCCCTGCGTTCCGGGCCATGAAATCGTTGGCAAGGTCACGGCCGTCGGCGCGGACGTCACGAAGTTTGCGGCCGGCGACGTCGTTGGCGTGGGATGTCTGGTGGATAGCTGCCAGCATTGCCCGGCCTGCGACGAGGGGCTGGAGCAATATTGCGAGAATGGCCTTGTCGGCACCTATAACGGCCCCGACGCCGATTTCGGCCACACCTTCGGCGGTTATTCCGACCATATCGTTGTGCGTGAGGAGTTTGTGCTGAAGGTCAGCCATGCCGAAAAGGATCTGGCCGCCGTCGCGCCGCTGCTCTGCGCGGGCATCACCACCTGGTCGCCGTTGCGCCACTGGAAGGTCGGGCCGGGCATGAAGGTCGGCATCGTCGGCATTGGCGGCCTCGGCCATATGGGCGTGAAGCTCGCCCATGCGCTGGGCGCGCACGTCGTCGCCTTCACCACCAGCGAATCGAAGCGGCAGGATGCGTTGGCGCTTGGCGCTGACGAGGTTGTCGTCTCGCGCGATCAGGCGCAGATGGACGCGCATGTGAACAGCTTCGACTTCATCCTGAACACCGTGGCGGCGTCGCATGATCTGGATGCGTTCATGGTCCTGCTGAAGCGCGATGGCACGATGACGCTGGTGGGCGTGCCGGAACATGCGCATCCGTCGCCCAATGTGGCGAACCTGATATTCCGCCGGAAAACGCTGGCGGGATCGCTGATCGGCGGCATTGCGGAAACGCAGGAGATGCTGGATTTCTGCGCCGAGCATGGCATCGTTTCCGATATCGAGGCGATCTCCATTCAGGACATCAACACCGCGTTCGACCGGATGGTGAAAAGCGACGTCAAATATCGCTTCGTCATCGACATGGAGACGGTGAAGGCCGCCGCCTGATCCCATGCGCCCGGCGGGACGCAATGCGCCTTTCCCGCCGGGCGGAATGCCGATAAGGCATGGGGATGCCCGACACGCCCCAGCCCGCCATAACCCGGTCGCTTTTCCTTTTCTCGGTTCTCTATGGCGGCATGGTCTGCATCGCCGGCGTGCTGGGGGTGAAGCAGGTGGCGCTTGGCCCGCTGGCGGTCGAGGCGGGGATCTTCGCCTTCCTTCTGCTCGTCATCCTGTCCAGCGCGGTCGCGGAATTGCATGGGCAGCGGACGGCGACCACGCTGGTCCGCTTCGGCTTCGTGCCGCTGATCGCCTCCGCGCTGCTCATCCAGTTCGTCATCGCCTTGCCGGAAGATGCGGGCATGTATCCGCCCGCGATAGAGGCCTTCCCCATCGTCGTGGGGCAGGGCGCGCGGATGATGATCGCCGGGCTGATCTCCTATGGCACGTCGCAGACGCTTAACGTGTTCATCTTCTCGAAGATGGCGCGGGGCGAGGGCAGGCTGCTCTGGCTGCGCGCGATGGTGGCCAGCGTGATATCCCAGATTGTCGACACCATCCTGTTCATCACCATATCCTTCCTGGGCGAGCGGGAGATTTGGGGACTGATGGCCGGACAGATGCTGACCAAGGTGATCCTGTCGATCATCCTGGTCCCGCCGCTGATCTCCGCGACCGTGGCGCTGGGGCGGCGGTTGGACAGGTAGCAAGTGATCGTTTTCTTCCGTTCACCCTGAGCGAAGTCGAAGGGGCAGACTGAACGAAGTGAAGGCACTTCGCTGACGCTCAGTAGAAGGCTTCGACTTCGCTCAGCCCGAACGGGTCTGAGACGCCAAGGCCCCTTAGTCCCAACCCTGCTTGCAGCGCCCGCCCAATGGTCCTATGCGCGCGCCCATGACGAGCAAGCATGATCCCGATCCCGCCCTGCTGGCAAAAGCGGAAACGCTGACCGAGGCGCTGCCCTATATGCAGCGCTATGCGGGCAAGACCTTCGTGGTGAAATATGGCGGCCATGCGATGGGAGACCCGGAGCTGGCCCGCGATTTTGCCGAGGATGTCGTGCTGATGAAGGCGGTCGGCATCAATCCGGTCGTGGTGCATGGCGGCGGGCCGCAGATCGGCGCGATGCTCAAGCAGCTTGGTGTGGAGAGCAGCTTCGTCGACGGGCTGCGCGTGACCGATGCGGAAACCGCCAAGGTCGCCGAGATGGTGCTGTCCGGCGCGATCAACAAGGAACTGGTCAACTGGATCGGCCAGGCGGGCGGCCGCGCCGTCGGCATATCGGGCAAGGATGACGGCTTCGTCACCGCGACCAAGGTGCTGCGGACCCGGAAAGACCCGGACAGCAATATCGAACAGGCGGTGGACCTGGGCTTCGTCGGCGAACCCTCCAAGGTCGACCGGACCCTGCTGGACACGATCAGCGCGGCGGGCATGATCCCGGTCATCGCGCCGATCGCGATTGGCGAGGACGGCAGCACCTATAATATCAACGCCGACACGATGGCGGGCGCCATTGCCGCGGCGCTGGGCGCGGCGCGCCTGTTCCTGCTGACCGATGTGCCGGGCGTGCTGGACAAGAGCGGCGAGCTGCTGACCGACCTCGACCCGGCGAAGATCGTCGGGCTGCAGGCGGACGGCACCATCTCCGGCGGAATGATCCCGAAGCTGGAGACTTGCCTCAACGCCGTGCAGGGCGGGGTGGACGCCGCCGTCATTCTGGACGGCCGGGTGCCGCATGCGATGCTGCTGGAAATCTTCACCCGGCGCGGCGCGGGTACGCTGGTGCGGCTGTAACGGGCGTTCACAGAAAATCACAGGCCCCGCGCTTGTCCCTGCGCCTTCTGCTCGGTTAAAGAGGGGCGAAGCAGAGCCGGACGGTTCGCTAATCGGAGTTCGCATGGCTTACGCGCTGTACCAGATCATTGTCATCCTGCTGGACGTCCTGTGGTGGATCATCATCATTCAGGCGATCCTGAGCTGGCTGATCGCGTTCAATGTGATCAACACCTATAATGATTTCGTGCGCAACGTGATGTACGCGCTGGATCGGATGACGCAGCCGATATACCGGCCGATCCGGCGGATCATGCCCGATCTGGGCGCGCTGGACCTGTCGCCCATGGTGGTCTTGCTGGCGATCCTGATCATCCGGCAGGCGATATTGCCGCCGCTATTCTCCTCGCTGGTGTGAAACGGCCATGGCGGCGGGACGGCGACGACCTGCTGCTGACCATTCGCCTGACCCCCGGCGCGGCGCGGGAGGGCGTAGGCGGGATATGGACCGACGAGAAGGACGGGGTCTGGCTGATGGCGCAGGTTCGCGCCGCGCCGGAGAAGGGCAAGGCCAATGCCGCGCTCATCAAGCTGCTGGCGAAGGGGCTTGGCCATCCAGCGACCAAATTTTCGCTGGAAACCGGTGACACCCACCGTCTAAAGCGCCTGCGGATCGCAGGAGCGGGCGATGCGTTGACAGCCCGGCTGGAAACATTGACGGATATGCTATGACCATCGGCAAGATCATTGACGGGAAGCTGTTCGCCGCAGGGCTGCGCGCGCAGGTGGCCGAAGGGGTCGCCGCCTTTGCCGACGCCGCCGGGCGCAAGCCGGGCCTTGCCGTCGTGCTGGTGGGCGAGGACCCGGCCAGCGCCGTCTATGTCCGCAGCAAGGGCAAGATGACGGTCGAGGCGGGCATGGAAAGCTTCGAGTTCAAGCGGCCGGACTCGATCGGGCAGGAGGATCTGCTCGACCTGATCGAAGAACTGAACGAGGACGACCGGGTCGACGGTATTCTTGTCCAGTTGCCGCTGCCCGCGCATATCAACGAAGCCGCCGTCATCGCCGCCATCGATCCCGCCAAGGATGTCGACGGTTTCCACATCGCCAATGCCGGAAAGCTGGCGGTGGGCGAGAAGGCGCTGGTGCCCTGCACGCCGCTTGGTTGCCTGATGCTGCTGAAGGATGAGTTGGGCGACCTGTCGGGGCTGGAAGCGGTCGTCATCGGCCGCTCCAACATCGTCGGCAAGCCGATGGCGCAACTGCTGCTGCAGGAAAGCTGCACCGTCACCGTCGCGCACAGCCGCACCAAGGACCTGGCCTCTGTCGTGCACCGCGCCGACATCGTGGTCGCCGCCGTGGGACGGCCGGAGATGGTGAAGGGCGAATGGATCAAGCCCGGCGCGACCGTCATTGATGTCGGCATCAACCGCGTTCCCGCGCTGGAGGAGGGCAAGACCCGTCTGGTCGGCGACGTCGCAACGGCGGAAGCGATCAGCCATGTCCGCGCGATCACGCCGGTTCCGGGCGGGGTGGGGCCGATGACCATCGCCGTCCTTCTGCGCAACACGCTGGTCGCGGCATGTGCCCGCAGGGGCATTGCGGCCCCCGATGGCCTGTAGGCGCGCGCCTTGATCGAACTGTTCATCTCGGCCTTCGTCACCCTGTTCGTGGTGATCGATCCGCCCGGTTGCGCGCCGATCTACGCCAGCATGACCACGGGCGCGTCCGACGCGCAGCGCCGGGCGATGGCGATCCGCGCGGTGGTGATCGCAACCTTCATCCTGCTGATCTTCGCGCTCTGGGGCAAGCAGGTGCTGGGCGTGCTGGGCATCCAGCTCGACAGTTTCCGCATCGCGGGCGGCATCATGCTGTTCCTGATCGCGATGGATATGGTGTTCGAAAAGCGCACCCAGCGCCGCGAGGACCGGGCGCAGAAAATCGCCGAGACGCCGCAGGTCGAGGATGTTTCCGTCTTTCCCATGGCGATGCCGATGATTGCGGGGCCTGGCTCCATCGCCACGGTCATGCTGCTGATGGCGCGGGCCGATGGCCTGCCCCAGCGCCTCGCCGTCATCGCCGCGCTGGCCGCTGTGCTGGTGCTGATGATGGGCGCGCTGCTTGCCGCCGGGCCGCTGATGAAGCTGCTCGGCCAGCGCATAGAGGCAGTGATCACCCGGCTTCTGGGTGTCCTCCTTGCCGCGCTGGCCGCCCAGTTCGTGATCGACGGGCTGAAGGCGAGCTTCTGAGGGCTGTCCTTCCCGGACGATAGGGCGCCCGTATAATCCTACGAAGTTGCGGAAGTTGCGGGTTGCGAGCGGTTTTGAAAATCCGCGCGCGCAGATGGCTTGTGTCTGCGTAAACGCGCAGTTTCTTCGGGAATTCCGGGTGAGCGCCATCGCTGCGGAATAGCGTTGGCCGGATCGTGTAGGACAGAAATATCCCCGTTCGTTTCGCGATCATCGAGAAAGCGGTGCGAGGCTTCTCGACTTCGCTCGAAGCGAACGGGGGTGGGGCGAAAATCTTAGACACACCACCCCCGTTCGGGCTGAGTTTATCGAAGCCCTGTCCTCCTCTGGGGCGCTTGAAAAAGAACAGCCCCCTGCCACTGTCTGTCATGGCAGACGTTCAGGACAGCCCTTCGACAAGCTCAGGGCGAACGGTTCATATTTTAGGCGGTTTGCTAAAGATCATCCCCGCAAATCGCCTTCCGTCACCGGCACGATCTTGATTTCCACGCGGCGGTTCGCGGCCTTGCCCGCCTCCGTTGCATTGGTCGCGATCGGCTGCGTTTCGCCATAGCCGCGGGTCGCCATGCGGGCGGACTGCACGCCATGCTGGTTCAGATAGGTGGAGACCGCCTGCGCGCGCCGTTCCGAAAGCATCTGGTTGTAGGAATCCGAGCCGTCGCTGTCGGTATGGCCGTAAATGTCGATATAGGTTTTGGGGAACTCGGCCAGCGTCGCGGCGACCTCGTTCAAGGTCGGCTGGAACTGCGGCATGACGTCGGCCTTGTCATAGGCGAAGGTGATGCCGGACGGCATGCGCAGCAACAGATTGTCGCCGTCCCGCTCCACATCGACGCCGGTGCCCGCCGTCCGTTCGCGCAGCTTGCGTTCCTGCGCGTCCATGTACGATCCGATGCCCGCGCCAGCGACTGCACCGATGCCGGCGCCCAATATCTTCTCCGTCCGGTCCCGCTTGCCGCCGACCAGATCGCCGAGCAGATAGCCGCCAAGCGCGCCGCCGATGCCGCCGATCGCCGCTTTCGACACCTGCCGCTCACCGGTTTCCGGGTCCGTGGTGCAGGCGGCGGTCGCGAACAGCGTTCCGATGCACAGCGCCCCGACCAGTTTCTGACGCGCTTTCATACCATATCTCCCATGTTTCATAATCACTTGGCTCCGCTAGGACCCTTCAGCCAAAGCGTGCTCCGCAACAGTTTGTTCCACAGCCGAATTGAATGAGCGATGATTGAGCTGTTGTGAAATTGACAGATTCCCGGCATGAGGGACGCGACCGCCATGGCCGAACCTCCTCCATTGACCCCATTTCCCTGGGTTGACCTGCTGATCATTCTGGCATTGGTCGCTCTGAACGGCGTGTTCGCCATGTCCGAACTCGCCATCGTTTCCGCACGCAAGCCGCGCCTGCAGGCGATGGAGAAAGCGGGCAAGCGCGGCGCAAAGGCGGCGCTGGCGCTGGGGGCGGACCCCGGCAAATTCCTGTCGACCGTGCAGATCGGCATCACCCTGATCGGCATCGTCGCGGGCGCCTATTCAGGCGCGAGCCTGGGCGGACCGACGGCGGAGCGGCTGCAGCGGCTGGGCCTGGAGCCAAATCTGGCGGAGAATATCGGCTTCGCGATTGTCATCGGCCTGACCACCTATGCGTCGCTGATCATCGGCGAGTTGGTGCCCAAGCAGTTCGCGCTGCGCTCGCCTGAGCCGATCGCCACGCTCGTCGCCCTGCCGATGCAGTGGATTGCGCGTTTTACCGCGCCGCTCGGCTGGCTGCTGGATAATTCCAGCGCCCTGGTCTTCAAGCTGCTGCACCTCGACCGGGAATCCGAGCAGCATGTGACGGCCGAGGAGCTGCATCTGATCGTTGCGGAGGCGAGCAAGTCCGGCGTGATCGAGGAGAGCGAGCGCGCGATCATCTCCGGTGTCGTGCGCCTGGCCGACCGCCCGGTTCGCGAGGTGATGACGCAGCGCATGGATGTCGACTGGATCGACGTGAATGCCGATGCGGAGGCGATCCGCCAGTTCCTGCTGGCGACGCCGCACACCCGCCTGCCGGTGGGGCAGGGATCGGTCGAGGATATTATCGGCATCGTCCAGGCGCGCGACATCATGTCCGCGCTGTTCCGGGGCGAGGCGCTGGACCTGCGCGCGCTGATGCGCAAGGTGGCGGTGGTTCCCGATCAGGTCGACGCCATGGACGCGCTGGAGGTGCTGCGCCAGGCGGAAGTGCCGATGGTGATGGTGCATGACGAATATGGTCATTTCGAAGGGATCGTGACGCCCGCCGACCTGCTGTCCGCCATTGCCGGTGAATTCGCGTCCGACAGGGATTTGTATGAGGAGCCGGATGTCGTCGAGCGCGAGGATGGCAGCCTGATCGTATCAGGCCAGATGCCCATTGATATGCTGGCCGAGCGGATATGCATCAACCTGCCGGAGGACCGGGATTACGCGACCGTCGCGGGCCATGCGCTATGGGTGCTCAAGCATCTGCCGGAGGTTGGCGAGCATTTCGACGATCAGGGATGGCGATTCGAGATTGTCGATATGGATGGGCGGAAGATCGACAAGCTGCTGGTGGCGGAGCGTTAGAGAATAACTCCGTTCGGGCTGAGCGAAGTCGAAGCCCTCCACTGAGCGTAGCGAAGTGCCTCACTGCGTTCGGCAGAACCCTTCGACTTCGCTCAGGGCGAACGGATGTTGGTGTTTGGCCTTACCCCTATTCCCGCCCAGCCCGGATCGCCGCGCCCGCGGCAAAGGGGGTGATCGCCACCAGCAGCAGCGATACGGCGGCGAGGAATTTGAACGCCGATCCGCTGCCGTCGCCAAGCGACCCCGCGCCGAAGATCAGTAGGGGCACGGCGAGGGGGAAGGCGAGCAAACCGGCAAGCGCGCCGCTGGACCGCAGGCCCGCCGTGAGCGCCGCCACCAGCACGCCGAGCGCCGCCAGAGCAGGCGTGCCAAGCGCGAGGCCGATTTCCAGCTTCACGATGATGTCGCTCTCCAGCTTCAGCAGCGCGGCGGCGGGGAGCGCGGCCAGCATCAGGGGCGGGCCGAAGCCGATCCAGTGGGCGATCAGCTTGGCGAGCGCGATCATCTCATCGCCTATGCCGCGCAGCGCCAGTTGATCGAGGACGCCCGCATCCCGGTCCGGCGCGACAAGCCGGTCGACCGGCAGCAATCCGGCGAGCAGCGCCGCGATCCACAGCATGCCGCCGCCGGTCCGGCTGAGCAGCGCCGCGTCGGGTCCGACGGCGAAGGGGAACAAGGCCGCGACCAGCAGCAGGAAGGCGACCGGCAGCCACAGGCCGCCCGACCGCCACGCCTGCGCCGCGTCGCGCGCGATGAGGGCGGGCAGGATCATGCCTGCGCCTCCTGCGGCAGATGAGCGGACAGATCGATCTCCAGCGCGCCGGGCAGCGGCAGGTCCTGATGCGATGCGGCCAGGATGACGCCGCCGCCCGCCAGATGCCGCCCGATCAGCGCGCCCAGCATCGCCACCGATGCGCTGTCCAGCCCGTTGGCCGGTTCGTCGAGCAACCAGATGGGCGCGCCGCTCGCCGCCACGCGGGCCAGCATTGCCCGCTTGCGCTGGCCGGTGGACAGCATCCTGACCGGGATATCGGCGAGGGCGGAGAGGCCGAGGGCGGACAATGCGTCCGCGACGGCGGCGGCCGGAACGCCATCCATCCGCGCCCAGAAACCGAGCGCGCCGGCCAGGGTCCGGTCACGGTCAAGCGCCAGCGATTCATCGCTCAGCGCGACCTTTCCATACCGTTCGACTGTCCCGCCAAAGGCGGGGAGCAGTCCGGCGGCGAGGCGGATCAGGCTGGACTTGCCCATGCCGTTGGGGCCGCGCAGCAGCGCCGATTGTCCCGGCGCCAATGTCAGGTCGATGCCGCGCAGCAGCAGCCGTCCGCCGCGCATACAGGCGACACCGGACAGGCGCAGCAGCGCATCGCTCATTCGGCGACCATGTCTTCCAATGCGTGCATGTCCGCGTCCGACAGGCCGAAATGATGGCCGACCTCATGCACCACGACATGCGCAATCAACGCCTCCAGCGACACGCCGGTCTCCACCCATTCGTCGAGCAGCGGGCGGCGGTAGAGGTGGATGCTGGGCGGCATGTCGCCGGTCTGCGCCTCCTGCCCGAAGGGGCGGCCATTATAGATGCCGGTCAGGTCGAACGGGTCGCTGACATTCAGGTCGCGCAGCACCGCCTCGGTCGCAAATTCCTCAATGAACAGGACCACATTGTGCAGGTAGCGCGTAAAAGGTTCCGGCAGGCGGGATAAAGCGGCCAGCGCCAGCGTTTCAATGTCCTGCGCGCTTGGCGCGAAGCTCTGCGATTGACCTTGCTCTGTCATCGCTGCGACATAGGCGATAGGGCGCGCATGCGCCAGTGAGGAAGGGTGACTGATATGTCGGAGCATGCGGCGAGAAATCGCATCCGTCGTGTGTGAGCAATGACACCCATTTACATCCGTTCGGGCTGAGCGAAGTCGAAGCCTTCCGCCGAACGCAGTGAGGCGTCTTCGCCTCCGCTCAGACAAAGGCTTCGACTTCGCTCAGCCCGAACGGGTAATGATTCGATATAAATACGAGTAGGCTTAAAGGCCGGAAGGAATGTGCATGATCGAGAAGCTGAATGATGAGGAACGGGCGGTTGCGCTGGCGGGATTGCCGGAGTGGGGCGGCGTCGCGGAGCCGGATGGGATCAGCCGGTCCTTTTCCTTCGGCAATTTCGTGGAGGCGTTCGGCTTCATGACGAAAGTGGCGTTGCTGGCGGAGAAGGCGGACCATCATCCCGAATGGTCGAACGTCTATGGGCGGGTGGAGATCATGCTGACCACCCATGACGCCGGCGGCCTGTCGCAGCGGGACATCGACCTGGCCACCGCGATCAACGCGCTGGCCGCCTGACATTATGCCGCAGCCCGCGATCCGCTTTACCGGCGTTCGCAAGGCTTTCGGGTCGTCCGTCGCGGTTGCGGACGTCTCGCTGGACGTGGCGGCGGGGCAGTTCGTGGCGCTCGTGGGCGCATCGGGATCGGGCAAGTCCACGCTGCTGAGGACGGTGAACCGGCTGGTCGAACCCGATGCGGGGCGTGTGCTGCTGGCGGGGGAGGATGTTGCCGATGTCTCTCTGCCTCAACTCCGCAGGCGCATTGGCTATGTGTTCCAGCATATCGGTCTGTTTCCGCACATGGATGTGGCGGGCAATATCGGGCTGGCGCTGCGGCTTGCCGGGCGGGATGCCGACGGCCGGGTGGGGGAACTGCTCGACCTGATCGGCCTTCCGCGCGATTTTGCGTCGCGCATGCCCGCCGGACTGTCGGGCGGACAGGCGCAGAGGGTCGGCGTCGCGCGGGCGCTGGCCGCCGGGCCGTCGATCATGCTGATGGACGAACCGTTCGGCGCGCTCGACCCGGTGACGCGCGACGGGCTTGGCCGCGCCTATCGCGCACTGCACGACCGGCTGGGCATGACGACCATGATGGTGACGCATGACATGGCGGAGGCATTACTGATGGCCGATCGCATCGTCGTGATGGACAGGGGCGCGATCGTCGCCGATCTGCCCCCCGCCGCCCTGCTGGCCGGGGAGGGCGGAGAGGTTGCGCAGGCGCTGGTGGCCGTGCCGCGCGATCAGGCGGAGCGGCTGCGCGCGCTGGAGGCGGGCGGATGAGCGAGGCGCTGGCGCGGTTGCCCGGCCTGCTCGCGGCGCATGTGCAGCTAAGCGTTGCGGCGCTTGTCTGTGCGCTGGTTATAGGGTTGCCGCTCGCGGTGATTGCGGCGCGGCGGCCCGCGCTGGCGCGGGTCGCGCTCGGCTTTGCGAGCCTGGTGCAGACCATTCCCGCGCTTGCCCTGCTGGCGCTTTTCTATCCGCTGCTGCTGGCGCTCTCCGCGCTGATCGGCGGAGGCATCCCGGCGCTGGGGTTTCTGCCTGCGCTGCTGGCGCTGACCCTCTATGCGTTGCTGCCGATCCTGCGCAACGCCGTGACGGGGCTGGCCGGGATCGATCCGGCGGTGATCGAGGCGGCGGACGGCATGGGCATGACGCCGGGCCAGCGGCTGCGGCTGGTGGAAGCGCCGCTCGCCCTGCCGGTGGCGATGGCGGGCATCCGCACGGCGGCGGTATGGACGATCGGCGCGGCGACGCTGGCGACCACCGTGGGGCAGCCCTGTCTTGGCGACCTGATCTTCGCGGGGTTGCAAACGCAGGATTGGCCTCTTGTGCTGACCGGATGCGCGGCCGCTGCTTCACTGGCGTTGCTGGCGGACGGATTGCTGGGCGCGGCGGAGTGGGGCGTGCGGACGCGGCGGCGCTGGCCGGTCTGGAGGAGCGGGCTGGCGGTGCTGGCGTGCGGGCTGCTGCTGTCCCTTGCGCCGCTGGCGCGCAGCCATGGGCCGGTGGTGACGATCGGCGCGAAGAATTTTTCTGAACAGTTCATCCTGGCGCGCCTGATCGGCAACCGGCTGGAGGCGGCGGGATATCAGGTGCGATACCGGGAGGGGCTGGGATCGGCAGTGATCTTCAAGGCGCTGGAGGCAGGCGATATCGACATCTATGTCGATTATGCCGGGACGATCTGGACCAACGAAATGCGCCGTTCCGATGTCCCGCCGCGCGGACGCATGGTCGCGGACATCGGGGCGTGGATGAAAGGCGGTGGCAAGGGCGCGCTGATCGGCCCGCTGGGGTTCGAGAATAGCTACGCCTTCGCCATGCGGGCGACGGACCAGCGCCGCCTGGGCATCCGCACGCTGGGCGAACTGGCCGCGCGGTCGCCCGCATTGCGGCTGGGCACCGACATCGAATTTCTGGAGCGGCCCGAATGGAGGATGGTGAAGGCCGCTTACTCCATGCGCTTTGCCGAGGCGCGGCCATTTCAGCCGACGATGATGTATAATGCGCTGGCGTCCGGCCGTGTCGACGTCATCACCGCCTTTTCCTCCGACGGACGGATCGCCTCAGATGGGCTGGTCACGCTGGCGGATGTGAAGGGGGCGATCCCATCCTATGACGCCCTGCTGCTGGCGAGCCGGGCGCGCGCCGGAGACGAGCGGTTCATTGCCGCGCTGGCGCCGCTGATCGATCATGTGCCGGTGGCGCTGATGCGCGAGGCCAATTACCGGGTGGACCGGCCCGACGCCAAGGAAAGCCCGGCGCAGGCCGCGGCGTGGCTGGACAGCCGGATCGGACGATAGCGACTTAGGGCTGAATGCCGATTGGCCCTCGTTTCAGATCGGCCGCTCCGGGTCCGGCCACAGCCGTTCCAGCCGGGAACCGTACATCATCAGCACGGACGCCGGATAGCCCGCATCCGCGGCCTTGCGCGCCGTTTCCACCGCCATTTCGGTGGCCTCCTCAATGGTTTCGAAGGGGCCGTAATAGCGGTTGTCGAGATTGATCTTCCACTCGCCATCATGCTGCATGATGATGTAGCGCGCGGGAGGGAGCTTCATTGTAACGGGCCTTTGACGGAAACTGCTGCGCGACCCTAATCCGCCAAAAGCCCGGCCGGTGCAAGGCCGGAGGAAAATGCCATCCCCGTGCGATTCGCGGGAACGCGGCGATCGGCGGCATCATCCGGAACGCCGCTGCGACGATACGCCCCGCACATGCGGCGCGTGTCAAAACGGGACGCCCGCCCGGTCAGGGAATGGCGTCCGCCCCCACATGGCGGTGGTGCCAGGAAAAGATCGCGGCGGCGCTCCGGTGCGGCCGCCAGCCCTCGGCCAGCGCGCGAACCGCCTTCTCATCCGGCCGGTCGGGAAGCCCCATGATCCTGCCAACCTCCACCTGCACGGCAAGATCGCCCGCCGGCCAAATGTCCGTGCGACCCTCCGCAAAAAGCAGATAGATTTCCGCAGACCAGCGTCCAATGCCCTTGATCTGAACGAGCTGGGCAATCGCCTCCTCATCATCCGTCGGGAGATTGTGGAGGTTCAGGACGCCGGAAACCACCAGTTCCGCAAGGCTTCTGGCATAGCCCTGCTTCTGACGGGAAAGGCCGCAGGCGCGCAGCGCATCGAAATCGCGGGAGAGGAGGGCGTCCGGCGCGCAGCCAGCGCCCAGCTCCTTTTCCAGCTTTGCCCAGACCGATGCGGCGGCGGCGATGCTCACCTGTTGCCCGACAATGGTGCGAAGCAGGGTCTCATAGCCCGGCTCCCGGACGCGGGGCGCAGGATAGCCGATGCGCGCGACGGCGCTGGCGAACAGCGGCTCTATCACGCCAAGCGCGTCCAGACTGGCGCGCAGGCTTTCGGGCGTCGTCACCATCGCTGCTTTTTCGTGCAAATGCTTGATTTCATCTGCGTCATCCCTAATAGCGGCGGAGAGTTCCAAGGGGAGTTGCGTATATGCCGAAGCTGATCGTGGTCAACCGCGCTGGCGAAGAACAGGCCGTCGACGGAGATAGCGGTCTGTCGGTCATGGAAGTCATCCGTGACAACGGGTTCGACGAATTGCTGGCGCTGTGCGGCGGCTGCTGCTCCTGCGCGACCTGCCATGTCTATGTCGACCCCGCCTTCGCCGATCAGTTGCCGGAGATGAGCGAGGACGAGAACGACCTGCTCGACAGTTCCGACCATCGCAATGAGACCAGCCGGCTGTCCTGCCAGCTTTTCATGAGCGACGAGATCGAGAATCTGAAGGTCACGATCGCGCCGGAGGACTGAGTCCGGGAAGCCGGGCCTATTTGGCCGGGAATTTGATGACGGCCATCGGCGCTTCCGTCGTCAGCGGATCGACCTTCCAGACTATGGTGTGACCCTGGGGCGAGGAGGCAGGGCCTTCTTCCTGGTTCTGGCTGACGATCATGGCGTTGGTCGTGAGCGTGAAACTGCCGTCCAGCGCCTGCGCCGCCTTCTCCTCCGCCGGGCTGCGGCCCATCGGGTTCTGCGACCTGTTGTCGTCATTCGCAAAGCCGGGCGCCTTCACGCGGACCCGGTCGTCCCCGCGCAGCTCCACGGCGACGAAGGGGAATATGATCTTCGCATCGACATTGAACGGAAAGACGAAGGCATGATCGAGCGTGCCGGCAATGGCATAGTCGATTTCGAACTTGCCATCGCCAAGATAGCGCGCCGTGCGGAACCCCTTTTCCCGTGAGAGCGCGGCAGCGATGGCCAGCATCTTCTGCTTGCTGTCCTTGCCGTCGCTGAAATCATCGTCCGGCGCGGCGGGCTTTGGTGTCTTGCCGGGTTTCGCCGCCGCGTCCCGGAGCGCAATGTCGCGATAGACGCTCTCCTCGCCGGACGGGGCGCCGACATCGTTGCCGATGGCGTCGCTGGCGTTCATGGCGCTGTCCATATCGACAGCGATGACCTCGCCCTTATAGGTGAAGGCGAAGCTGCGGTCGGCGCGGATGTCGAGCGTGGAGGTGAACTTGCCCGGCGTCAGGAAGCATGCCGAAAGCAGCAGGGATGAAGCCAGCACCAGCGCCGCGCGTGTGAAATATCCCATATCACCCCGTTTCCGCCCGGCGGCCGGCCGCCTATCGGCAGGCGGCGGCGTAAAGGGCGATGGCCGCGGCGTTGGAGACGTTGAGGCTTTCCATCCGCGGGCTGATCGGCAGTTTAGCCAATATGTCGCAATGCGCCATGCTATTATGCCGCAACCCTTCGCCTTCGGCCCCAAGGACCAGCGCGACGCGGGAATCGCCGATCGCCTCGCCCAGCGTCACATTGGCGGTTCCGTCGAGGCCGATACGCCAATAGTTGGCCTCCGCAATCTCATCGAGCGCGCGGGCGAGGTTCACGACGCGCACCCAGGGCACGATTTCCAGCGCGCCGGAGGCCGCGCGCGCGAGCGCGCCCGATTCGGGCGGCGCATGCCTGTCCTGCGTGACGATGCACAGCGCATCGAAGGCGGCGGCGGACCGCAGGATCGCGCCGACATTGTGCGGATCAGTCACCTGGTCGAGGACAAGCACAGGCCGCTTGTCATTCTGCCCGGCCTCCAGCGCGTCGCCCAGCCAGACATCCTCCAGCGCCTCAACCTCCGCCACTATGCCCTGATGCGGGGCATCGCCCGGCACCATGCGGCCAAGGTCCGCGCCGTCGGCGTAAACGATAGGCAGGACGGGCGGCAATTCCATGGCGTTCAGCGTTTCGCGCGTGCCCCATATCTTGCGGATCACCCTGTCGGGATTGGCGAGCGCGGCCGTGACGGCGTGACGCCCATAGAGCCGCGGATAACCGCCTTTCGGCGTGCCGGTACGATGTCCTCTTTTCATCGCCCGCTCATTTCATGGGAAGCATTGACAGGCAAGCCTCCATTCGCCATTGGACGCCCCTCCCGCCGGGATATCGGTCAACGATATGCATGGCGGTGTGGACAGGTGGCCGAGTGGTTAAAGGCAGCAGACTGTAAATCTGCCCGGGTTTCCCGTACGCTGGTTCGAATCCAGCCCTGTCCACCATATTGATTTCAAAACACTTTTTTACCTTTTTTAGCTTGCCTTGCGCGGAGCCTCATTTGGAGCCGTGTGTAATTCGTGTGTAACCGCGTCAGAGGTGTCGATGTCGATCGCGAAGATGGCGTCGTCGATATGCTCGCCGTGGATATGAACGTAATGCAGGACCATTGCGGGCGTTTTATGCCCGCTGATCTTTTGGATCGTGGGAATGTCGGCCTTGGCTTTCACTAGCTGAGTGATGGCCGTGTGCCGCATGATGTGCGGCGTGCACTGCTTTGGATCCAGGCCAGCCCGTTTGACGATGCGGATGAACGCTTCGCGCATATCTGGTCTGTGCTCGGTCTTGGTGTCTTTGCGGACTGAGGGAAATATCCACCCTTGCGAATCCGCCTCCATTGCCTGCTGCCGCTTGAGGGCGGCACAGAGGGCAGGAGTAATGGGCTGCTCGCGTTCCCCAGCCTTCGCTTTGTCGATCCAGATGCGGGAGTTTTCGAAGTCTATCTCATCATAGCGGCGGCGGACGATCTCGCCGTGTCGCATTGACGCATTTAGGCCGAACATCACGAACAGCCATGCTCTGCCGTCCTGATCAGCCACAGCGGCATCTAGTAGCCTTCTGCGCTGATCGGCTGAAAGGATGCGTATCTTCTTCCGCTGTTCCTTCTCCTTGGGAATTTCAGGGATGTCCTCCAGCTTGATCCATTTCCAGGCCTTGGAGGCGGCTCGGCGCATCAGGTGCGATAAGGTGGCCATCTCGCGATTTACGGTCGCGGATGTGACACCCTCGCCGATCCGTTTCTTCCGATACTGCTTCAGTCGAAATTCGGTGATTTTGTCCAGCCGTTCCTTCCCCAACTCAGGCACCAGTTGCTGGCGAAGATGGCGTTTCTTGTTCGCCATGTCCTTCCCGTCTGTCTGCTCCATGCGCTCGATATATTCTTCTGCGGCTTCGGCGAAGGAGCGGTGGAGCTTGCGGCCGGTAGGCAGGTCCAGGCGGCCCTCTCGCGATTTTGTCCGGAAGGTCTCGATGGCGCGCTCCGCCTGTTCCCGCGTGACCCCGTCACTTTCCCTACCGATGACACGATGGATGCGGGTTCCATCGACCATAACGTTTACGAGGTAGCGGACGTCGCCATTCTTCATTCGCTCGGCAGTGATGCCATGCTCATGAAGTTTTTCGCCACATTCTAAAGCACGCACCGCTGGACGTGTTAGGCGAAGAAAGCGAATGGACATTAAACTGCCTTTGTCTGGCGTGCGCGATCTAAATGCAGCGGGTCTAAAATCTGTTTTACGATGTCCCGTCCCCGATCGCTTTCTTCGTCATACAGTTCGCAAGCCGTCTCGAGTAGTCGCTCAGCATGGTCGCACTCGTCGGCCGCTGCCGAAAGCGCTTCGGTCATCGCCGCATACTGAGCATGCTCTTCGTTCGTTTTAGGAAGTGTCAAAACCATACCGTTGAATTTTGGACTTGCTGCGAGAAGTCGTTCAGCGCTTGTTTCCGGCGCGCGAAGTGGCCAAGCATCGTCAAATTCCGCTTCCAGTTTCCTCATTTTTGAGCGTGCTGCCTCCAGCGACTTTAAAGCTTTCGCGATTTCCGAGCTGTTAGGTGGCAACGGCCGCCAAGAGGAAAAGTATCGTTCCGTCAACATTTTGGCGGCGGTCCAAGTAGCGTGATCCTCATGCCAAGGCCTCCCCGAAAAAGCCTCTGCGCGGGAAAACTCGTTGGCGAGCCCAATAAAGAACGCGATATTTTTCCCGCCCCCCAAATCTTTTTCCCAGCTCAAAGACTGCTCAAGCCGTCGCTCGATTTCTTGAGTTAATGATTTTCCAGACGCTGTCGCGGCAGCCTCCAAGCGCCTCTTCACATCAGCGGTGGTACGAACGGCGATTGCTGACCGCTTCGCTTCGTCGCGCTCTGGGGGCCTTCCACCGCTCTTTTTAGAAGTCTGCCTGTCTGACATTCCGAAACCTTCCCGATGTTTCCGCAATGTATGTATTGCATGATCTTGCCTGTCAAGGAATGATCAGGTAGGTATTAGTGCAATGCAGATATTGCAGGAATATCTTGGAGGGTTAGTATGGATGATCAGGTTCATAGCGAAGCAGCCCCTGCGACAGCTGATGGTGGTGTCGAACTGGTAAAGGTCCGCGTATTACCAGACGGGCGGGTGGATCGCCGCAATGCTGCAGCGGCACTTAACCGTCGCCCGAAGACCTTGGCGGAATGGCAGTCAAAGGGTTTTGGACCACGTCCGTTTTTGGTGGGCGGGCGCGTCTTCTACAAATGGGCTGAAGTGCAAGCCTTTGCCCGCGGTGAAGCGGCCTAACGTCATGCCACACAAAAACGCCCCCGCCCGTATGGGCGAAGGCGTTGGTGAGCCGGGAAGCTTCACTAGCGCATATAGCATCGAACAGACTCGCCATCAATTCTTGGCACGTCGCCTCGGTATTTCTTTTAACCGCGCCGTTCTGATTGCGCCGCTCGTTTTCGGGGAGGCCGCGCATGGCTAGTCAACCCGATCACAAAGTCGTTGTCCGCCGCATTGGCTCCGGCTTTTCCGTCCGCATTGAACCGCCGATCGAAGGCGAGGATCTGAACGGGGATTTCGACAGCTATAAGAATGCCCGCGGTTGGGCCGGTGGCATCCGGATGACGCGGGGTTTCCGCCTCATTGATGAAACGGAGGTGGGCCATGAATAATGGCTATCCCAACAACCCCGGCTTCCGCAAAGGATCGCCAGACACCTCCTCCGCTGCAGCGGTGTCGATTTCGGAAAGCGCCGCCAGCATTGAGGGCCGTGCGCTCCGCATCATCCGCGACGCTGGCTGGTGGGGTGCGACCAGCGATGAGGTGGCCGACAAGCTCGGCCTGCCGAACCACTATGCCGCCCGGCCTCGCATCTCTGGCCTGCGGGCGCGGAAGGAAATAGCGGACAGCACACGTCGCCGGACGAACGCATCCGGGCGTCGCGCTGCCGTCTGGGTGCTGCCGGAATTTGCGCCAGCGAAGGCGGGCGTCAGCTGATGGCCACCTCTCCCATCGATTTCGCGAGCATGATGCCGCAGGTTGCCGTTCATTTGCTGGGGGAGCCTAAGCAGATCGCTGGCGGTGAGATGCGCTACGGCACACACGGCAGCTTATCGGTCAATCTGGAGGACGGCACTTTCTACAGCCATGAGGAAAAGGCTGGCGGCGGCGTTATCGACCTTATCATCCGCCAGGTGGGCGGTGACAGGGTAGGAGCCCTCAAGTGGCTGGAAGAGAATGGGTATAAGGAGCCGTTCGAGCAGCAGGATAATGTCCGGCAGATCGGTGACCGGCGCAAATCTGTCAGCATATTCTACGACTATTGCGACGAGGACGGAGCCGTTCTCTTTCGTGTCGAAAAGCGGGGGAAGGGGTTGTTTCCTCCATTCCTTCAGCATGGTCCAGACGGCAAAGGTGGTTTCCATGCCGTCCCCAAGTGCATGCAGGGTGTCCAGCGTGTGCCATATCGCCTGCCGGAACTGGTTCGGGCAGATCCGGGTGAGATCGTGTTCCTGTGCGAAGGCGAAAAGGATGCCGACCGACTGGCGTCACTGGGGCTGATCGCGACAACGAACCCCGGTGGTGCGGGTAAGTTTACGACTGGCTATGCGGCTAAACTGCGTGGGCGGCGTGTCATCCTACTGGAGGACAATGACGACGCCGGTCGCAATCATGTCGAGGTGGCCGCAAACTCGCTCAAGGACGTGGCGGCCGTGACCGCGATCCTGAAGCTGGACGGCCTGCCGCCCAAGGGCGATGTGAGCGACTGGCTTGATGCCGGTCACACAGTAGATGAACTGAAGGCGTTGGCGGAAGTGGCGCTGAAGGCGGGAGATGCTACCGAGACGTTTCCGCTTGCCGACCTGTCGGTCTGGGATGCGACCCGCGCTACGCCGAAATCCTTCATCATGCCCGGTCTTGTTCCTACTGGAGAACTGACCCTGTGCACGGGTGCGGGCGGCGCGAACAAATCGACTTTCGGCCAGCAGCTAGCGACATGCTGCGCCGCCGGGAGGCCTATGCTCGGGATCGACGTTGTCCAGTGCCCGACCCTTTATCTAACGTGCGAAGATGATGAGGGCCGTCTGCATTGGATGCAGGAAGGCATCTGCCGCGCGGTCGGTGCACGGATTGGCAATCTGGCTGGCCAGCTGCACCTTGGCAGTCTGCGCGGTCGGCTCGGCAACGAACTGGCGACGTTCGATGGGGAGGGACGCTTGCGCCCGTCGCCATCGTTTTACCAGCTGCGCGCGACGATCGTCAGGAGCACGGCTCGCCTCGTCGTGCTAGACAATGCCGCACACCTTTTCGCCGGCAATGAGAACGACCGGCAGCAGGTCACCGCGTTTGTGAACCTGCTTTATAGCCTGTGCCTGGAATTGGGCGTCACCGTCATTCTCGTCGCCCACAGCAATAAGGCCGGCGATAGCTACTCCGGATCGACCGCCTGGCTCAACGCTGTCCGTTCCCAGATCGTCATCACCCGTCCTGATGATGGGCTTGATCCGGACGAGCGCGTCCTGACCGTTGGCAAGGCAAATTATGCTCGGCAGGGTGAGGAGCTGCGTTTCCGCTGGCATGACTTCGCCTTGATCCGAGACGAGGATCTGCCCGAAGAGAAGCGCGGGGAGCTTGCCGAGAGCATCAAGGTCGCAGGGGCGAACGCCGCGTTCCTGAACTGCCTTCGCGCGCGAGCCGCGCAAGGCGAGGGTCGTGGCGTTGGTCCTGCGTCCGGACCCAATTACGCCCCCAGCCAATTCGAGGGAATGCCCGAGGCAAAGGGCTTCGGAAAGCAGGCATTGAAAGCGGCGATGGACCGCCTCTTCTCGCTCGGGAACATCGAAACCTACAGCTATCAGAACAAGGAAAAAGCCCGCTCGGTCACCCTCATCAGGGAGGTCCCCGATCTTCCCCGGATGCCTTCCCGAACGCTTCCCGAACACGCTTCCCGAACGGCCCCGAACGCCGCCCCGAACACCCCCGCACACACACCTCCCCCCTACGGGGGGAATGGCGCGGCCCCTCAGGCCGCCGCGCCTTCCTCCTCCGATAGGTCAAAAGCGGCTGAAGGGCAGGGTGATCGAGGGGTGTCGGCCAAGGGCATGATCCTCGCGCCGGGCGAGAGTGATGCTGATCCAGTTCCCGGATGGGAAGAAGATAGGAGGCCGAGGTTCTAATGGAGGAAAAATCCCAAGCCGAGGCGAACGACCTAGCAGCTGTGAATGAGCGTAATGCGCTCACTGCCAAGCTCGCCCTCTCGCCCTTGATGCGGAACGCGACGATAACCCGCGATTTTGCCAATCCGCTGGTCGGTGATCGAGATTCCGAAATTACGGATACGGTTGGCGCGCTTGCTGCGATAGCCACATCAGTCGGTTCGGGAGACCTCGCCCAAGTTAGCGCCACTCTGACGGCCCAGGCGTTGTCTCTGGACGCGATATTTACGCAACTCGCGCATCGATCTGCAGAAAACCTGGGTAAATATCCTGAGGCGGCGGAACGATATATGCGACTGGCATTCAAGGCCCAGTCGAGCAGCCGTGCAACACTTGAAGCACTGATACGTCTGCATTCGCCGCGCGAGCAAGTCGTGAAGCATGTTCATGTGAACGAAGGCGGCCAGGCGGTTATTGCCGATAACGTCCACAATCACCCCCCGGGAAATTTTGAAAAAAATGGAGAACAATCGCATGCAGCCGCAACCGAAAGTCTTGGCGGATGCGCCGCGCTGCCTAGCCCGGACCCGCTCGGGAACGGAGTGCCAATCCCCAGCCGTGAAGGGGAAACGCAGATGCAGGATGCATGGCGGGACGAACCCAGGCGCACCAAAGGGTAACAAAAACGCGCTCAAACATGGCGCGTACACCCGCGACATTATCGAAAAGGTGCGAATGGTAAAGGCATTGGCACGGTTTTACCGGCTAACCGAGATCGACTGATCAGCGCGCCCTCAGATAAATAGAAAAGACCTCTTGCGCCGCTTGTTTCAGTTTGTCCGCACATTTGGAGGTGGACATGAGACGGCAGGCGTTCGAGGCGAAAGTTCATTTTCGGATCAGTGAAGATCTTTTGGCCCGAGCAGATGCGCACGCGCGCAGCGAGGGCATGACGCTGTCTGAACTGTTCCGACATTCTCTCCGCCGCGAAATCAGGGAGGGAATATGAGCCTGCTAGGTGACATTCTTTCGGGAGGGTCATTCGAAGATGCACCCGCAACTGACCCAGATCTGATCAAACAGATCGAACTTCAGCACGAAATTGATTTCGACAACGCCCTGGATTTTTTCTCTCCGACAATCAGGTGGCTATCCGGCGAGATTGCGGATCAATTCCTCCTCGACCGGAATAAAATCGAAGAACATCTATTCGGCATTCCTGATGAGCATGTTCGGTATTTGGTCGAGCCGTTTGGGTGGGTGTTTCTCGCCCATCACGCCGCTCGTGCGCTTGGATATCCAAATCCTCCCCAGCTGAAAATCAGACGTCACTAGGAGCTTCCCATGCCAGTAAATTGGAACCTCGCTCTCCAGCAAACTGGGCGTGAAGCAATGGACTACATGGACGCATTTCATGCGGGTCAGAAAGCGACCATTGATCGCAACGAGCGCATTCGGATGGAAAATGCCCGCAAAGCGACCAGCGATTATTTCCAAGCAACGCATAGGCCCGGCATCATGTCGATGACAGTAGAGGACAATGGCACGAACTTAAACGAACAGAGCGCGCCAGCGGCACAGCAGCTCGCCCAGATTGGTATGCAGGGCCAGATGGCACAGCAGGACGCGCTAAACCGGGTAGCCCAATATGATCCTGATCGCGCTTTCAAGCTAGAAGCAATCGACCGCGCTGCCCGCAAAGAGCAGCTGGAATTGGAGTACCAGCTTAATGGCATGGCTATGCGTGAATTGGTCGGCGTTCATGACCAGGCGACTTATGATGCTGCGACCCGCCGCGCGAGGCGAGTTTACGCGCGCCACGGAGTGGATTTTGATAGCTTTGGGCTTCCGTCTGAATATGATCCAGATGTTGTTCGTGATCTTAGGCTCCGGACGCTCGCCGTTGATAAGCAGTTCGCAGCAGAACTGGGCCGCGAGCGTTTTGAGCATGACGCTCAAGATGATGATGCTGATAACGCGCGTGCCGATCTGGAGACCGAGGATCGCATCGCTGACCGTGCGGCTCGGCGCGACCTTACCGCTCGAAACATTAATCTCGCTGACGCGCGTGGGCGACGAGGGCAGGATATCGCGTCGGCTGATCGGCGTCGCGGGCAAGACATGACAGACAGACGTATTCGAGAAAATCCTCCCTCGCGATCGTCTCAATCTGCTCGGCCGCCAGCGGGTACAAAACCCCCAAAGATTTCCTCCCCTGCGGATCTCGCCCGTCTTAAGAAAGGCGACCTGTATGAAGCGCCGGACGGTAGCATCCGGAAGAAAAGCTGATGGCGCAGGGCTGGTGGGAGAAGGACGAAGCGGTCAGCCAGACACAGGACGCTACACAGTCCGAAAACTGGTGGGCGAAAGACGAGGCCGTCAAAAAGCCACGACAGCAAAAGCGGACTGGTGCCGAACCTCCCAACCCAGTCGCCTCCCCTACGGGCATTGTGCACGATGGCGACACTTTCCAGATGCGGGGCGGAGGGAATGCGCGCCTATATGGATATGACGCCTTCGAACTGGATCAAACGGGTCGGTTTCTATCGGGGAATAACGGTGCAGAACTGCGGCCGATTGGAAAGCAGTCGCGTGATTTCTTGTCCGCTAGGGTGTCACCTGCAGGTGTCGTAACTCCTACCGGCACGCAGTCCTATGGACGCCCAGTCGTTACCCTCGATGAAAATGGACGCGATCTCAGCGAAGAGGCTCTTCGCGCAGGCCAGGGTTTGGCGGCTCCTGAATATCTTCGCAAAGACCCTGACCTTTTGCGTACCTACATGGAGGCGGAACGTTTCGCCCGACTGAACAGGCAGGGCGCTCATGCTGGGCAGTTCCAGTCGCCCGCCGATTTCCGTGCTGGCAAGCCTGACCCTTGGGCCGCAGCGGAGGATGGCCACTATGGGAACAGCGTTGCTGTCTTTCCTGATGAGCCTACGCCATTCCAAGGCCTGCGCCCCGAAATCGAGCAAGGGTACATGGCGGTTGCCAAAGATCCCAAAAGCACGGCTGCGGACCTGACGGCTTACGCCAAGGCGAACGGGTTTCAGATCGATCCGAAGGTTGCTGATCGCTTCATCGCAGAGCGGAACAAAGGCCGTGATGTGGCCGATGGTGTTGAGTATCAGGATATTCCACAAGTCATAACCAATCCGGGCGATGGCGCGGTTGGCGCTGGTGTGCGTGGCCTCGCTGATCCCGTGAACATGCTCGACGAGATTGGTGCCGTTCTGGATTCGCTTGGCCTGACGGACGGCAGAGAGAATGTCTGGACCAGCGACCGCCGCTTTGGCGACGTGCTCTGGAACAATATCGACCAGAACCGCGCCATCATCGCTTATGATGAGGCTGAACACCCTTATTCGCGGTTCGGCGGGCAGCTTGCTAGCGGTCTTGTTTTACCTGGCGCGTCGGTAGAGGGCGTTGCCGCCAACGCTATCCGCGAAACCCTTGCCGCCGGGGGATCACGCTATGCTGCGCAGCAGGCAGTCAAAGCCGCTGTTCGACGCCGATTGGCCGTGGCAGGATCGGCTGAGGGTACCTTGGCGGGTTTTGGCGGCGCTGAAGGCGGTATCGTAGATCGTTTGCCATCTGCGGGCGTTGGTGGTCTGACCGGCGCGGTGCTTGGTGTCGGCGGCGGTGAATTGCTGAATGCTGCAATGCCGATTGGGCGCACTGTCGTGAACCGGGTGCGTAGTCGCTCAGCCACCGACCGGGCGGACGCAGTTGTCACGCGTGGCGCGGACGACACCGCACTGGCATCACAGCAGATCCCGGAAGAAGATCGCTGGTGGGATGCCGACGAAGTCATATCGATGGAAAATGAGGCTGCAATCCCTTTCATCAGTAGTCCAAGAATAATCGACCGCATCGATGTAAACGACCGCGCCCAACCACTGCTTGATCCCGCCAAGGACATGGCGCGGATGCAGCAGGCGGAGCGCGTGAACCCAGCCGATGTCCTTCCTATCCCGTCGAACGAGGTTGCATCGCTCGACGAAGCGGCGGCGATCAGCGCGGGGCAATATCCTCCGGTCAAAGCGCCGAACGAAATGGATGAACTGGCCCGGCGCGATCTGCCATCCCCCGTCGATGCAACGCGAAGCCTGCCGAAGCGCGGCCCGCTTGATCTCAACACCTTCCTACGGACCCGTGGCGGACTTGCCGACCAGGGCGGCGAACTGCGTCATATGGGCGTGACTAATGCCGGTCGCGATCTGGACTTCGCGAAGGGCGAGCAGCGCTTCGGCAAGCTGGTCGATAATGAAAATGGGATGACGCTAGATGACGCGGCAGACCTTGCCTGGCGGGAAGGCTATTTCCCAGACCATACCGAACGGCCGACTGTGGCCGAGTTTCTCGATGCGATCGACAACACCAATCGCGGCATAAATCGATCTTTTCGATCAGATGATCTTTCTGAGATCGATGCATTCAATAATGCGCGTGACCAGCGCATCGCCGTTGAACGTGGCAGGGACGAAGGCGCTCCACTGGTGGAGGATCGCGGCCAGCCCGTTACGATGGGCGATCTGGAAGCAAACCAGCCGCCGATTTCCGCTTATGAAGAATGGGGAGAGAACGCCCCTGACTTTGCTGGCAATATCCGATTGGGCAAACTGGATAGCCCGCAGGAGATCAAGCGGGCGCTGACGGTCACGGATCAACGTGTTGGTGGGTTCGACGCCGCGACCCGTGGGCGGATTGCCCAGGCCGAGACGCAGGAGCTTGCCAACGAAATCGGGATGACGACGCAGCAGCTTCTTTCTCGACGCAATGGGCAGGCTTTCAATGCTGAGCAGGCACTGGCCGCCCGTCAGATATTGGCCAAGTCCGGCAATGAACTGGTGAATATGGCGCGGGCGATCCAGCGTCTCGACGATCCCGGCGAAGTGAAGCTAGCCGCATTCCGGCAGGCGTGGGTGCGTCATGTCGCTATACAGGAGCAGATTGCAGGTATCACCGCAGAAGCGGGCCGGACGCTCGCCCAGTTTCGCATGATCGCCGATGGCCGGAACGTGCGGGGCAATGTCCTCAACGCCCTGTCGGAAGGTGGCGGCGGAAAGGATCGCCTGAAAGCCGCGGCGGATTTGATTTTGGAGAACGCCGACAATCCTGGCGACATGAACAAGATGGCGGCAAAGGCGCTGAAGCCCAAGTTTCTCGACAAGATCAATGAATATTGGATCAACAGCTTGCTGTCCGGTCCCGCTACCCATGTCGTCAACGCCGTGTCGAATACGATGACGGCTTTGGCGCAGATCCCCGAACACGCCGTTGCTGCGGGCATCGGCGGGGTGCGGCAGCTTGCTCTTCAACAGCGCCGCGCAGACCGCGTGTTGTTCTCGGAGTTGGGAGCGCGCAGCGTTGGTCTTCTTCAGGGAACCAAGGAAGGCCTGGCCCAGGCGGCACGCACTTTCCGGACCGGGGAAGGATCGGATTTCGGAAACAAGGTCGAAGCGCGCATGGACGATGCGATCTCCGGTCTGAAGGGAAAGATCATTCGCACCCCTACTCGCATGCTCAATGCCAGCGATGAATTATTCAAGGGCATGGCACGCCGGATGGAATTGTCCGGTCTGTCTGTCCGGAAAGCATATCAGGAAGGGCTAAAGGGGGAAGAGGCCAAGAAGCGCGCTGCGGATCTGCTTGCCAATCCCACTGAGGAGATGCTGGATCGGGCGTTTGATTATGGCGGCTACCTCACGTTCCAACGCCCGCTTGGTGAAGGCATGCAGAGCTTCTCGCGTTTCGTACAAAAGACGCCGCTGATGAAATTCATTGTGCCGTTCGTTCGCACGCCAACGAATCTACTGAAATTCGCCACGGAGCGGTCACCGGCGGCTCCAATCCTCAAGGAGTGGCGGCAAGACATCGCCGCCGGTGGTGATCGGCGCGACCTTGCTGTCGCGCGCATGCTGGTCGGAACGGGCGTCGGGGCTATCGCGGCGGAAATGGCCGCGACTGGCCTTATCACCGGTAACGGCCCTGCTGATGAGCAGGCGGCTCAATTACTCAGAGCTGATGGCTGGCAGCCCTACAGCATCAAGCTGGGCGACAAATATGTCTCCTATTCCCGCCTTGACCCGTTCGCCACTACCTTGGGCGTGGCTGCGGGAATGGTGGAACTGCAAGATTACATGACCGAGAAACAGCAGGATAAGGTAGGAGCCTTGATTGCCGCGTCGGTTATGCAGAATCTGTCGAGCAAGACCTGGCTGTCGGGGATGAGCGGCTTGATTGAAGCGGTGAATGATCCCACCAGATACGCCGACACTTTCCTTCAGCGGTTTGCCAGTTCCTTCATTGTCCCCGCAGGCGTTGCCCAGCTCGCCCGCACTGTTGATCCGACTATGCGGGAAGCACAGAGCGTGCTCGACGCCGTGAGAGCGCGTGTCCCCGGTCTGTCGTCATCTCTGGAAGCGCGTCGAGATATATGGGGACAGCCGATCGTTGCGGAGGGCGGCGTCGGCCCAGATATCATCTCGCCCGTGCGGCAGTCCACCCGGAGGAGCGACCCGGTTACGAATGCCCTACTGGATGCGGGTGTCCACCTATCCAAACCTCAGAAGAAGGATATGACTCCGCGCGAATATGGCCAGTTTCAGGAATTGTCCGGCATCAAGGCAAAGGGCTGGATCGCTGATCTGATTGCGGCCGCCGACTGGAAGACTATGGACACCGAGGATAAGCAGCATGAGGTGTTCGAGCTTTTAAAGGCCGCGCGTAAAGAAGCGAAAGTTGAGCTTTTCAATTCTGTTAACAACGATCCTTTGGCGTCTTCAAGTAACCGATGATGCGCTGTTATGGCCGCTTGATAGCAAGGAATAACGGTCTCCCTGCTGGCGGTACCCTGACGCGCGACAGATTTTGGGCGGGCCTAGCGCAATAGCTATCCGCTGTCCGAGCAACCTATTTTCTAGTTTCGATTAAGGCACCGCGCCCGCGAAATTTGTACAGCTCCCCCGTTTCTATGCGGGGGAAGCAATGAGCAAATACAGCGCAAGCGACGGGTATATCGATGGGTGGCACTCGATCAGGCCGCAGACCATTCCTCAAATTCCGCCCATTGAGGTGCCTGAAGGCGTCAGCCCGTATAGCTACGGTTTCGATCTCGGACGGATGGCAGCGTCCAAGCCACTGCCTCGAAAATGATGTGCCAACCGTGCCATTATGGGGCGGCGTGCCAGCATTGATTTAAATGGGTCGATCGACTTTGGTTGAATGTGTGCAAGCATCAAGCCAGCCGCTCATGTCCCTTCAGGTGAGCGATGGCTAGGCCCGGCAGGCACCCGCAAGTCCTGCCGGGCCGATTGGTTGTGGGAGATCATATTGAGCGAGGATGTGGGACTCATTGAAGCCGCCATTGCAGCCATGGTGGCCGCTGCAATTTTCCCGATTGCGTGGATACGACGGAAGCTGAAGCAATTGGGTGAGGCTTTGGACTTTGAAGATAAGAGCCATAACTAACTGCCCCTACGGAACTAACATAGGTAAATACACTGTCCTTTGACTCTCGCCAGTGTGAGGATCATTCTGTCGGTATCGACTCGATCCGCTCAAGCAAAGAGTCGGCCGACAGTAGGTGGAAAGCTGCCGCTTGATCAGGGAGCTTGGCCATGATTCCCAACGATCGCGACTATTATTCCAGGCGGCATGCAGAGTGTTTGGCTAGGGCCGAAGTCTGCGCCGATCCCGCCGTAGCGAAAACTCACCGCGCATTTGCTGATCGCTATGCCTTGATTTTGAGAACGATGGACGAGACGCCATCAGAAATTCGCGGGTTCCATTAGCAGCGATTGCCGACTGACCGCATGTTTTCCATCAATGATGGAGTGGGCTATGGCAATTCCCTGGCGCGCAGCCTCCGCACTACAATGGCAATCGGACCCGCATGTTTATTTTGGCACGCTGGAACAGTGCTGCACGAAATTGGCGGCCGCTGGTAATCGCGACCGCGAAGGCGCTCGAATTATGTGCAATTCCGCTATCAAGGTCGACGGAGAAGATTGGGCTTCTCATAGCGTTTCAGGGCCAAGGCTTCAGCAACTCATAAACGTTCACGTTCGGCGCACAGAACTGATCGACCGGGGCAAGGCGTCAGGCAACTGATCGTCCCGCGCGGTTTAGTAATTCAAGCGCAAGGTCTGCTCCTTTGTCCCACGCTAGAGTGAAAGCTAGTTCGCTTCCAACGTTAGCGTGACAGCCTTGCGAAACCATCCTTCGCATTGTGCGGGCAGAAAGCCTGTGATGCGGTATTCCTGCCCATCATGCCAATGAATGTCACCTAGCCGTGGCGGCAGATGCTTCATCCACACCATCGTCATTACCAATAGCTCTTCAGACTCGGTTGACACAGTTCCCCCCGGCGGGAGGGCATAGGTGGTTAAATTCCCAAGCTCAAGGATGGCTGGTAGCAAAAAGCCCCGCGCCACTTAAGGCAGCGGGGCAAGGGAGGGACGGGCCGCATGGATGCCCGCCCGGAAAGAGCGCGAGGGGCGGAAGTTAGTTCCACATTGGCGCAAGCGAAGTTGCCAAGCCTGGACTCCCGGCTCGTGGCGCGGCAGGCTGATGCGGCACCGCAGGAGCCGCCATGCCACACAAGATCAACGAAGAGCTGCGAAAGAAGATGTTCACCGCGATCGTGGAAGCTATCGCCAAGACATCTGCTCCTGCACCAGAGGATCGGGAGGCTTATGGCGACACGCTCATTATCCCTGTTGCCGAAGCCTGCGACGCGATGATCGACGTGATGGCGGGGTTTTTGGAGTCGCGGCTGGATGCAGTGAAGCCGAGTGACCTACGGGAGATTTCAAAGACGGTGGCGGTAACCTTGCGGGCGCGGATGCTGGCCATTAGGGCAAGGAGGGAAGATACTGGCGGCTCTGGATTGCCGGTGATGGCGATCAGGGCAAATTGAAGGAATGCGCGTCTTAGGGCCTCTGGGGATCTCCGAGCGATCAACGCATGCGGTTCGCACAGGCGGAGCTTGTTTTTTGTCCGTCGAGGCCCACTCGTGCTTCCCGTGTTGATTTGAAGCCATTCGATGGTACATCACGGGCGGAATCCGAAAGGAACGCATTTGACGGCCCGTTTTCGACTAAGTTCGCCGCCAGTTAATGAGGTGGCGTTTTCTGCGGTCATGGGCCCAGTAAACCCGGCCCTGCTGCCTTCCTACGCGCTAGATCTTTTTGATGTGGCTGGCACCCATCGTTTTTTTGCTGATCGTTTTCCTGGTGTTGAACGGCAAGTTCCGGTCGGCCAAATGGAGGTGGCCGGCATGCTCGGAGCACCGCCGGTATTACTTGACGAAGGTAGGGGAATCTCACCACGGTGGTGGTTTGTAAGTGAGGATCGATCCGAGGTCCTTCAGCTCCAAGATCGCTTCTGGTCATATAACTGGCGAAGAGAGCAGCCATTTTCTTCCGAGGCGTATCCTGGCTTCGACGATATTTCTGCCCGTGCAATCTCGACTGTCGAGACGCTGTGGAAAGCATCAGAGGCTATCTCGAAGCAAACTCCTGTTCCGGCCGGCTGCGAGCTGATGTACAGCAACCTAATCCTTATGCAGGACGACGTCGGCAATGCACGCCGCATAAGTGATTTCCTCGCATTCTACAGCTCTACAGATACCATCAATAAGATGGGCTGGAATCTGAGCTGGAACGAGACGATCGGAGATAGCGAGGCGGCAATGTTGCGTTTCAAAGCGGGGTTGGGGGGCTTCCTCCATGATGATAGCGCGCAAGTGATTCCGGTTTTACAGCTGCAATTTGTAGCGGGCAGGCAGGTTTCAACTTGGGAAGAAGCATTTAGCTTTTACAACGTCGCGCACGAATATATCATCAAGCGGTTTAATGAGCTGACGACCGAAGCGGCAAAGAAAGAGTGGAACGCCTAATGTCTCTTGCACCTTTTGCCCATTTGCCGAGCGCGCTTACACTGGCTCTATCGACCCCCGGAGCATCAACGGCTCCAATCGATCATGCCCCCACACTGAAAGCAGCAGGAGCGGCCTTGCCATATCAGTGGCAGCAGGCCCGCGCCGCTTGGTACGAGGCGGCCGCTTTGGGTCTAAAGATGCTTGGCAGAAACTGGGATGGATATGACGCTCCAGCGGTGTCCCCTTTGGTGGTTGAGCAGCTAGTGGCGGTTTTGAGGCAATCGCTGCCCTCAGGAGGGCGCGTGGGCTCGCTTGTGCCGGGCGCAGATGGGTCTGTTCAAGCTGAGTGGCATCTTCGAAATGTTTCACTTGGCTTTGTGGTCGATGAAGATGCGTCGATGTCTGCCTGGGTCCGTACGCCGGCACACGAGTACGAGCGGCATGGCGTGGCTGCGATAGGCTTGCTGACTGAGATGGCTAATACACTTCTCAATGTGTGACCCAACTTCGCAAGATTATTTTTCGCATGTTAGAAGCGATGATCTTGGTATCCAAGATGAGCACAATCTTATTCGTCATTGCAAAACGCCTTACCAGGTGGTGCCCTGCCCGATTAACGGTCTTAAGGTTTCGTCCCAGGCCTTCACTACACGCAAGGAAGATCCAGGCGTTTCGATTGATATAGAATGTCTTCTTCATAAAGCTGGATTGCCGAGTGACGCGAGATTTGGGGAAATGCCCGGCACTGTTGCGATGGTTGCGGTCGCCGCCAAGGTTGCCCGTTCCGCTGCCCTCGGCGCCGCATGGACGCCAAAGCCTGAGGTACCAGAACTGTCCGATGCCCAGGGCGCTGCAAACCCATATCATGGAGAAGTCATCGTGTTAGGCCTGGGTTCTTCAGCGCGCAAACGGGCTAGTCGTGCATTGAGCGAAAGCGCCGTGCTGGTTCGTTCGGAAATATAAGACAGCCCAGCTATGGTGGGACCGGAGCAATATTGACTAGCGCTGCCCCTCTATCCGACCATCTGTCACCGCCCCGCAGCTTCCCCCGCCTCAAACCTGCGCTTGCGCGTGTCGCGTGGCGGTATGGTCGTGATCGTTGCGGCATATTCGGCGAACAGGATGAGGATATCAGACAGGGGGAAATGCTCGCGCTTACCTTCGATCCAGGCCAGCAGGTCGATGATCAGCAGCACCCACCACAGCACGCGAAAACCGAGTAGGCTGAGCCGAGGCAGATCGGCCCGAAGACCGGCGCTGAACATGAGGAGCAGACAGAGAAGCGCCGTCAGAACGCGGTCAAGCCAACCTTCAGCATGATAGAGGATCCATAGCCCGGCAGTCAGCCACAGGGCGCGCGCCACGGCATATTGGCTCTGGCGGGTGGCCTGACAGACCCGCACGATGATGGGCACGAACAGGGTCTTTCCCACCCACAGATCGGCTTCACGAATTGCGCCCATGCCCTGCCATAGCGTCTTGCTAGCGGAACATCCACGGCCTCGGGTTTCCGGCGCGCATCACAAAATAAGAAAAAGCCCGGCTCCACAAAGGAAACCGGGCCAAGGTAATGGGAAGATTATCCTCCCACGGGTCGCCGGAGCTTAATGCCGTGGGATGGTTACCGGGAGGTTAAGGTCAGGCAAATTTGCATGACCTATCGGCTAATACACGTTCTCCGGGTTGCATCCGCTGTGATTTGCGGCCCGCCTCTAATTATTTCTCCTCAAGAAGGTCGTCGGAAGGGTCGGTGACGGGCACGAGGAACAGAACATAATCATCAATTTCCGCTCCAGCCTTTTGAACGGCGGATTGGAATGCAGCAAATTCTTCAGGATACGGGTCTCGAAGGAAAAGCTCGTCTATGCCATTCCAGAGCGGTTTTCCTTCGGTCTCGAGGCTCATCAGATCTGATCGAAAAAAGTCCTCCTCAACTATTTGCTCCGCTTCAATCTGGCTTTCTGCTCCTAAAGCGACAATCGCTTCGCCTCGAATTTCAAGGATATGCACACTCATCTTATTCCTCCATTCTTACTGAAGGCGCTAATATTCATTTTCCGGATCGTGGCCCTCGTCTTCCACCCCCGCGTCAGGATCGGAGACAGTGCAGCCCGGCCCCTTGTCCATCATCAGGAATTTAGCGCAGGGTTCATCCTCAGCCAACGTGCCATCCTCTTCATCGCCAGCATGCTCGCCTGCGTCGCTGATCCGGCAGCCAGGGCCAGGACCAGCATCAAACTTGGCTTGTTTCGTCAGGATGAAGTCGTCCTCCAGATTCGTTGCGTTCTCTAGGTCCGGGTCACCGTCGGCGATGTCGAGCAGATCGATCGCCACGGATATGAAAGCAGCCAGTTGATCCCGATCGAAGCGGCTGAGGATGCGGGTGACGGCGGCTGGTGGTGCTTGCAGCGCAACAGGGTTGTTCAGGACTGTAGCCATGTCAGCGGCCCTCCCTGCTTGCCGCAGCCCGGTCGATGTAGGCGCGATTGATGTAATGAAGGACCCGCAAGCGCGTTTTGTGCCGGGGTGTTCGGCCTCGCCGTAGATCATAGATCAGGCGTGGGTCGCCTGCGGCATCCCGGCCGAACTTGCTTTCAGTGATACCGGTATCTCGGACAAACTGGTCGATCGCTCGGAGGAGATCGAGGCGATCCGCATCCGTTTCAAGCACACCGGCAAGCGGAGGCTGCTGTGTTGCTTCACGCGGCTTAACCGCCTTGTGAACCTTCTCACGCTTGAATGATGCCTGAGACGGCGCATAGATTGAATGCGGCGGCAGGCAACGCGCGGGCGGATTGTGACGGAGGGCAATCATGCTTCCACCTCCCTTGCCGAGCGGCCTTCGATGGTGGCCGTAACTCCTGCCCACAGATAAACGTTCTCTCCGAGCAGATTGTAGAGCCGCCGCGCTTCGATAATCTCGGCGTCGCTGCGGCCTTGGACAGCCCAGAAAAAGCGTGTTTCCCGGCCGTCCATCATGTAGCCGCCGCCAACTGCTTCGAAGCAGGCCAGCCAGTCCTCGGCGCGCGTTGGTGCAATGACGTTCATGCTGCACCTCCCGCGAACCGCCGGACATCGTTCAGGAACGGCTCCACATAGTCGCCGCTGTAGGACGGTGTGCTATCGCCGGTCTTCGCCTCTGCCCCGAAAAGATACTCGGCCTTCCACAGCATAGCGGCGGCATGCGGAGCGGGCATCTGCAGAAGTTCATAGCAGGCTTCACATTCGGCATCGACGAGTGCGTCGTATCGATCGTTGATCGCGTCAGCATCCAGTTCCGCCTTCAGAGCTTCGAACCGTGCATGTTCCTCCTTCAGGGCTTCGATCTTGGGTCGGATGAAAGCATGAGGATCATGAGCGTGGTCCTCCAGATCGAATTGCTCGAAGTCTGACGCCGGGATGAAGTAGCGGCAGGGAAGACCGACGCCTGCTTGATGCGTGAAATTGTAGGTTGGGCGGATGGCATTGACCTGCGCATGCACGGGGTCATGAACCTCTCGCCCAAAAGTGTCCGCAACTTCCTTGCATTTCAGGTAATGGGCCATCGCGGCGTCCCATGCGGAACTATCAACTGTGGCGGCAACTGCCGGGACAGCGCACGCCGCGACTGGCACGACAGCGAGAGCAGCGACGAGGCCGCGGCGCGAGATTGATGGTAAAGTGGGATTGGCGGGCGCAATGCTCCGCCCTATGGAAGATGTAGCCATTATCGATCTCCTTAGGATCGGTTTCGGTTAGGCCGAAGTAGGGAAATTCCACTTCCCCTCTTCGGCCGCCCTGGTGTGAGCGACACCAGTAATCACAGTTAATCGGCTTGCGTCAAGCTGTATTTGGTGTAGATGAACCCAATGCCGATGAATCCCGCTCAATGTCGCATGGCGCGAACCGCTCTCATGATGACCAATGGGGGACTAGCGGAGCGCGCCAAGGTTGGCGTTAACACGGTGTCGCGTTTTGAGCAGGGCCAGGATGTTCGATTGTCTAGCGTCAACGCCATGAAGGCTGCGCTTGAGGAAGCGGGCATCATTTTTATAGCCGCTGGTGAACTATCATCTGGCGCTGGGCCGGGAGTAAGGCTGCGTTAGACGAACGCGCGTTGACGAGATTGGCTTGTCCTGCATAAAGATCGCATGGGCGAAGATGGCTTATCAACCACGATCACCGATCCGTCTGCGGTCTTGGCTGGCCTGTCTGCGATTTGCGCAATCATTGCGGGCTGCCTGTTGTTGAAATTGGTGGCGCGGGTGGAGAGGCAGTCTGCCAAAGGACGATCAATGCCTCTGAGCGCGGCAACGGAAGCATTTATTTTCCTCGGCCTGGCCTGCCTATTGGGAGGCGGCGGATATCTTCTCCGGCTCTTTTGAATGTCTTCCGGCCCGTTAAACAATCGCGGCGCGCTGCTAGCTCGTAAAGCCATACTGCAATGCGTCGCAACGTGTCCACGCCGTGAAAAGGACGTTTCGTCAGTTTCGGCAGTTAGCTGGGTAGGCATATTTCAGGAAATTATCGTGGCCGCGCTCGATCAGCCTCAATGAGGGCCTTCGCCTTCTGCCGCAAATCCTGGCGGCTTTCCCCCGGCTCTGCATAGGCCGCAGCGTCAATCGGGTCCGTCTCTCCGGGCCGCCGCACGCGAACGACCCCAGGACCATAGGATATTCCATAGCCGCGATGGACCTCTTCCCAGATGGTCACGCCTTGGCTCGCGTCGGATACACCGGCCCGCGCATCCGCATCTGATCTGCTGGATAGGGCCGCTGTAGGTCCACGGCGTCTTCATGGCTCCCGTGCAGCCATCGATCCCAATCCGTCTCATGCAGGACGGTGATCATGGCCTTAGGATGGACTGGCGCGACTAGCTCGTTCGGATCGCACGTCACCATCGCGAAATGCTTGTCGTCTCCTAGCTGTTGCCAGAAGCCAGCAACCGCGAATATAGGCTGATCGACCACATCGAACCAATATTCCCCGCGCACCGGCTTCTTGCCGTCGCCCAGATCAGTGGGCTTGGGTGCCCACTCACAAAACTCCGTTAGCGGCACGAGGCAGCGCTTTGCCGGATCGGACGCCAGCTTGCGCCACTGCGGCAGCGCCAGATTGCGGACGTTCGTCATCGGGAAATTCGCCATGCCGCCCAGGACATCCCAGTGCATGACGTCAGCGACCCGCTGGCCTGCTTCCTCGCGCACGACATAGGTCCGCGACTTCGGAAAAAGCTCCACAGGATTGAATCGGTTATCCATAGGCTTATCCACAGGGAACAGCGCATTGAACCGCGTGAATATTGTTTCCGGCTCGCCTCTCTGCCTGGCGCGATTACACATGACTGTACGCTCCGGCATCATTGGATCTATGGCTGTCCCTTAGCAGATTGATGGTCACGCGGGCATGGGTTCGCATGACATATTGCCAGTAGCCCGTCGCATCTTCCCATGTGCAGGCGACGTCCCGAGGGAAGCTGGCCCACAGACCCTGCGCCACGTCCTCGATCAGCCCGTCGATGTCATTTGTTGAGCAGAGGCGGCAGCGGGTCATTCGGGTTGCTTGGATCGGTCGGTTGGATGCGGCAATGGCGCGGCCCTGCGGACCTGGAGCCGCTCGAACCGCACCGCGATCCGATCGACGATATATTGACGAGCGGCGGCGGACTTCAGTTCATTCTTCCCGGCCCACTCCCGCAGCGCTCCACGCGACATCTGCCCTATGGCAAAATCAATCTCGAAGCGGATCTGGTGGGGCGTGAGAATCTCCGGGAAGTCGTCAGAGGTACTCACTGGCTTCGGCGTCGGCGCGGGCGATAAACTCGATGTCGTCCGCGAACTGGGCGCGGATTTGATCGACCGTCTTGACCGTCATACCATATTTCGAGGCATAGGCCTGCATCGCCTGAGCCACGTCGTCGATCGAATGAAACGGCTGATCGAGCTTCGTCAGTGTGTCGTCAGCGTGGCTGATCCAAATATTGAAGCTTCCATCGTCAAAGCCATAATCAACGGTCGGGTTCTGGCCCTCAAAGGGGCGCTGTATCTCAGCGACGGGGTTCATTGCTCATTCCTTCCGCGAATCACTATGGAAGGAGGGTAGAACGAAATAAGAACAAACGGAAGAACGTCAGAAGCTGATCTCGCGCTTTCCCATCTCTTCAATGACGGCGAGGAGCAGACCTGAGGGATTTTCCGTCTCTTCCTCTGACGCGGTTTCCCACGTGTCGATAAGCTGTTCGTCGGTCCAGGTCGCAACGGTGGCAGCATGATCGAGCGTTTCAGACACAGGCGTTTCTCCATTAATGTCGGCGGCGAGGCAGTGAGTTTATACGAGCACGTGGAAACATAGGATCCCTCAGGCGCTTCATTTAATTCATGCATAGGAGGCACCCATGAGCGACCCAAAGGAAGCCGACACTGAGAAGCCGACAGAAGCGGATAAGGACAAGGCAGCTAAGCAGCCACCCGCAGAGCATGACGAGCTGCTTCCTGACGACATGGAGGACAAAGGCAACTTTGCCTGACGCCGACGTGAGGCAGCAGATAGAGTTAGCCGCACCTACTGTCCCTATTGACCCTATCGTCCCAGGGTCTCTTGCCGCGACTCAGACACGTTTGGTAATATAGCGCTCGCCATCGACACCCTTGTTTCGAGGGCCGGGCAGGACAGTGCGCGACCGTCCTGCCCGCTTTTTGAGGTTGGGGGAGGCAGCATGTTCGATATGATCGATCGCGCATATTATGAACGGCGGGCGCGTGAAGAGATCGAGAAGGCGGAAAACTGCCTCGATCCGGTCGCCCGGCGGACGCACCTCATAATGGCCGAGAGATATCGACAACAGGTTCGCGAGTTGTCGGGCGACCGGGAAGAGGCTTAGCTCGGTTCTGCTCGTCAATTCCTGTGTAACCGCGCCCGGAATTACACAGACGTTCCCGGAATGTTTCAGAATGCCGGAAAAAGCAAAAACCCCCGAAATTGCTGGCTAAAGGACACGCTGGGAACAGTCCGGATAGTTACTCCACTCGACTGTAAATCTGCCCGGGTTTCCCGTACGCTGGTTCGAATCCAGCCCTGTCCACCAATCCCCCATTCTCAGCCATTCTCAACAGTCCGCTCGGATTGACATTTTTGGCGGTTTTCTACCCTTTATCAGCGTTGCTTGTTCGTAGCCGTCCGCGTGCCTCCGGCGCAGCCGAGGTACTCAGACGAGGTATCGAACTTCGAAAACGAGGTATTGGGATACGATGCTTACCGATGCAAAAATCCGCGCCGCACAGCCAGGAACCAAAGGCTACAAACTGTTCGACGCCCAACGGCTCTATCTTTTTGTAACGCCCAAGGGCGCCAAGTCATGGCGCATGAACTTTGCCTATGACGGCAAGAACGTGACAACGACCTTCGGACAATATCCCCGCATGAGCCTTGCCGAAGCCCGCTCGCTGAGAGACGAAGCGCGTCGACAGCTTGAGCAAGGCCTTAATCCGGTCACAGTTCAGCGCATGAAGGTAGAGGCGAATATCCAAGCCTCTCGCGAAACCTTTGAGAAGGTGGCGCGCGCATGGCATGCAAACTGCTTGCCGCAATGGGCGAAAGTCCACGCTGCTGACGTGATTCGGAGTTTTGAACGGGACGTCTTTCCGCGAATCGGTACGCTGCCCATTTCGGGGATCACGACTCCGACCATTTTCAAAGTCCTCCGAGAGATTGAGGACCGTTCCGCAATCGAAACGGCAAAGCGCGTTCGTCAGCGCATCTCTGCCGTTTTCGTTTACGCTATAGCTGCAGGCCTCGCCACGGCTGACCCAGCAGAGAAGGTAGGAGGGGCGCTCAAGCCCTTGCCGCGAAAAGGCAAGCAGCCAGCGATTACGGATATCGTACAGCTGCGGACAATGCTGAAAGATTTAGACGACGATTATGCCCGCCCGGTTACGCGCCTCGGTATGCGTCTGATTGCTCTCACGGCGGTGAGGCCCAGTGAGCTACGCGGAGCGACGTGGGGCGAATTTGAAAATCTGGAGGGCGAGGAGCCGCTTTGGCGCATTCCGTCTGCCCGAATGAAGGGCGATCTCGACCGGAAAGTGGAGGAGGGCGGCGATCACCTCGTGCCATTGGCCAAAGAGAGCGTGACGGTCTTGAGAGCCGTTCATAAGCTGACCGGCGAATTTCAACTCGTATTTCCCAATGCACGGAATATGCACCGGCCTATGAGCGAAAATGCCTTAGGCTATCTGCTCAATCGCGCCGGATATCATGGGCGGCATGTTCCACATGGGTTTCGGGCGTCGTTTTCGACCATCATGAATGAATGGGCGTCGAAGCACGGACAAAAGGATGATCGTGCCATCATCGATCTGATGTTGGCGCACGTTCCTGCTAACAAAGTTGAAGGCGCTTATAACCGAGCCGCTTACTTGCCGCGTAGGCGCCAACTCGCTCAAATTTGGGCGCAAATGATTTCTGTGGATTTAGCGGAGCCAGCAGACTTGTTACACCTGCTTCGGCAGCGCGCGAACCCTAATGGGTTCGAATGATTAAGCTACGAATGCCGGTCGGTTTCAGCCTTGCCAACCAGGACCATCTCTTGGTCGCATGGCAAGTCGAACTAACAGCGCGGGCCACCAGGTTGCGACCCCTATGATGCCAACGCAAAGTCCATGCTGAAAATGAGCCGATTTTGCGTGAATTTCACGCAAATCACACGCAAATATTTGGTTGCGGTGAGTGGTACGCCTGAGGGCCTGAATCAAAGCTTCGCAGCGGGTTAGCATCGTTAACTTCAACTGAATTTCGTGCTCGCGGCTGCTCCCGGGCAGTTGAAGTGACTTCAATTGAAGTTTTAGCAGCTTGATTGGCGCCTAAAAAACTCCCTTTCTAAAAGGGCCGGCGACGCGGAAGCGATCGATCTATCGATCTGCGATCCTGTGGCCGCTGGACAGTTTCAGCAGAACGGGGGGGCAACATAATGCGCGACACCGAATTAGCCGAAGCCTTTCTCTCGAATGCCTATGGATTCCTCGAGCCTGATCTGACCTCGCTCGCGATATCGCTTGAGCTTGGCTTAAAATCTTACCTTCTCCATCGCGGCTACTCCGATGATTGGAACGCCCGCCACATTCGCCACGATCTACGCATGGCGCTCGATCTTGCTGTCGAAGAAGAGTTTGGTGGTGTTACGCCGGCTCTGGAGGCGTTGATCGATGCCTTCAGCCCAATTTACCGTGAGCTACATCTGGATCGCTGTTTGCAGGCCGCAGAAGCCCCGCTGGTGATGATAGCCAGCGAAGCCACACGATCAATGTTGGACGAAATTAGTGACGCAATCCATCAGTGAGGCACTGGCGGCGCTGCCGCAGCCGCAACGCGCCATATTCCTTCTGCATGCCTGGCATGGATTGTCGTATGTTCAGATCGCGTTTTGCCTCAACCTTGAAGTCTGCCAAGTCGAGCAATCGCTAGCCGGAGCCCTGTACGCTTTGAGCGACACTTTCGATTCGTAGGCCTTCGGACGATGTCACCTTCCCTATTGGCTATCAGCTGAAGCCGCAAACCTGTCCCTCGAAAATAGGAAATATGTCCCGACAAGTACGGCCGCGTGCCGTCCCGTTGATTGATGACGACGCTGAAATTAGCTTCTGAGCCATCAATTTTAATTGTTATCAAAGGAAGTCGAACCCTTGTTTCAGCCGTGAAAGCGCTCGTGATTTCGGAATACTGTACGCAGTAGCACGCAAGGGAATGGTCCATAATAGATTGAAAAGTTTATATTTTTATAAATTTCGTTCTGTTGCGATTTCCGAAGTCCTGATATGGATATTGATGATCTATTGATGACGTTTTTCGTATTTCTGGTGAGGGCAGATGGCACGTCTTGGCAAGGAAGAGCGAATTGATCAGCGGGCTTCTCGCCTGCGATTGAAGCCACGCCATCTGCCCTACTGGCGCACAGTCAGCAAAGGGCTTCATATCGGGTATTACCGTGGAAAGAGAGAGGGCAGCTGGTTCGCGCGGTATAGGCCTGCCGGATCAAACCATGACTATATCAAGACGAGGCTCGGCAAATGCGATGATCGGATCGATGCCGACGGCGAAGGTATCCTTGATTGGAAGCAGGCTCTGGCGGAGTGCAACAAATGGATTGATGGTCTGCATGGGGATGATGAGCAGCCAAAGGATTTGCACCTTACAATCCGCGACGTTGTCGTCGCGCATATCGCAGATCGAGATGCGAGAGATAGTGAGAGGGCGGGGCGCCCCACGCGGTCGACAGCATCCTCTAAGCTAAAGCCGCATGTCTTGAATGACGAGATTTTAAGCCGGATTCTGCTGGTAGAAATCAGTGAAAGCGACCTGCGAAACTGGCAACGTCGGCTCGTTCAGCTCAAGGGCAGCAGCAAGCAGCGCGTGATGGCCGAACTCAAGGCGGCATTGAATTCCGTTTATGAGGAGAAGCGTCGCGTGTTGCCGCCGGACTTCGCGATCCGGATAAAGCATGGCCTCAAGCCCGTTTTCGCCGAAGCTTGCCAGAATGAGAGTGTCGCCCGGGAAGGTCAGGTGCTTGAGGACGACATGGTCCGCAAAATCGTCAAGGCAGCCATAGCCAAGGATACGGAGGGCGACTTCGCGATGGTGGTCATGTTAATGGCAGCTACGGGTGCCCGTTTTGCTCAGCTTGTCCGTATGCGGGTCGCCGATGTGCAGTTGGATCAAAACCGCTTGCTGGTGCCTGCATCGCGGAAAGGGAAGGGTAGAGCTAAATCCGCGATCAGAGTTGCCGTGAGCAAGGACGTAGCAGACGCATTGCGGATTTACTGTGCGGATCGTCCGGCCGGGGACATCCTTTTGGAACGCTGGCATCATCGGCAGACCGGGCCAATTGCGTGGGAAAGGATAACGCGGCAGCCCTGGAAGACACCGTCAGAAATGCGCCGCCCGTGGAAGACGCTGGTGGATGAGCTCAAAATCCCGGATGTCGTGCCTTACGCCCTGCGACATTCCTCAATCGTCCGGGCTATCAAAGCCGGGCTGCCGATCCGGCTGGTGGCCGCCACACATGATACGTCGGTAGCTATGATTGAACGACACTATGCCCGCTGGATCACTGACGATCTCGACGAACTGTCAGCGCGGGCGGTCATCGCGCTGTAAAAAGGTATTGTCATGCCGATACCGCTTTTCGATATCCATAGCATCACCTTCACCAGTGATATTATTTAAATGACGCGGGTGCCTGCGCACCGAGCGTCAAAATGACGCCTGAGAAAACAATTTCTCGGCAGCCTCTGGATTCGCTTGGATGATCAGAGACCTGCGGATTGCGATATTCCCGACTGCCAGGGAATTGGCGTTTGGCACACGGTAGCCGACCATATCTAAGACTCGCGAACTTCATATCCCGGCGGAGGATAACGCCTAGGGTCTTGATTCCGGCGCAGGAGCAACGCGCCACAGTGTATTCGAGAGATCGTCTGCCACGAGGAGCGCGGATCCGACAGGGTCATAAGTGACGCCCACCGGACGGCCGCGCGCATGACCGTCCTGGAGAAATCCCGTCAAAAAATCGACGGGCTTACCCACGGGGCGTCCGCGGGAAAAAGCAACCCACACGACCTTGTATCCGGAAAGATCCTGTCGATTCCAGCTACCATGTTCTCCGACAAATGCGCCCTCCCGGAATGCCCCGCCCAGACCATCGCCACTTACGAAGCTCAGTCCCAGCGCAGCCACATGGGAGCCGAGTGCGAAGTCGGGCCGGATGGCCTTGGCGACTTGGCTAGGGTTTTGGGGAGAGACCCGCGGATCGACATTCTTGCCCCAGTAGCTGTAGGGCCAGCCATAAAATGCGCCGCCCCGCACGGAGGTCATATAGTCAGGCACAAGCTGCGGCCCAAGCTCGTCGCGTTCGTTAACGACTGCCCAGAGGGCCTTCGTCTGAGGCTGGATAGCGAGCGCCGTTGGATTGCGAATGCCGCTCGCAAATTGGCGATGCGCGCCCGTCATCCGATCGATCTCCCAGATCACGGCCCGATCTTCCTCAACCGCCATGCCGCGCTCACCTACATTGCTGTTGGAACCGATGCCTACATAAAGCTTAGTTCCGTCCGCACTTGCCGTCAGCGACTTCGTCCAGTGGTGGTTGATGCGCGAGGGTAGGGTCGTCAGTACCGCTCCAGGCGATGTGATGCGCGTCGCGCCATCGCTATAAGAAAAGCGGAGCAAGGCGTCTTGATTGGCGACATATAGGCTGCCGTCCACATAGGCGAGCCCATAAGGCGCGTTGAGTCCGGCGATGAAGGTTGTGCGCAGCTCGGCTTTGCCATCTCCATCCCGGTCGCGCAGAAGCGTGATGCGATTACCGCCTTTCTCCGGCGTTTTCCCCCAACTTTTGATGTAGCCCGCAATGACATCCTTTGGCCGCATCTTAGGAGCATCCGATCCGCCGGATCCTTCGGCCACAAGGACGTCGCCATTGGGAAGCACAAGGGCCTGACGCGGCACCTTGAGGTCTGTCGCGAAGGCGGTCACCACATATCCCCGAGGTGCGACCGGCTTCTCGCCGTTCCATGGTGCGGGCGACGCGATTTTCATCGGCGGAACAAGCGTCTGGCGCTGATCGGGGAGATCAGGTGTCTGTCCAGTCTGGTCAATGCCGGGCTCACTGCTACCGCACGCCGCGAGGGTCAGCGTGACCACAATCGTCGCCGACTTGAAAAAGGGATTGTAGGTCATGCGCCTGACTCCAAGGTGCAGCTATGCGTCATCCAGCTTGCCGCCAGCGCCAGCAAAGCGCTCAGGATGGACAAAGTGAGCCCGGTAGCGCCAACCGAACTCCATGCGTCGCGGCTGTGCTGGAATGCGTTGACCAAGCCCAAAAGCCAGGAAAGTCCCAGCAACAGGACAAATAGCCGCATGTTCGTGCGGCGCAGACAAGTGTGCAGGGCGGCGATGACAGCCCACAGGAGCGCGACCCCGCCTCCTATGAGCGCGCCGAAGATCAGCCAGGCTGAAAAGTTGGTCCACTGAATTTCTGCAGTTTGTAGATAGGCGATGTCCGTAAGCAAGCCTGTCGTAAACAAGGCGACGGGAAAAGCCGTGAAGATCGCATGGAGCGGGTGGAGGAGTGGCCTACCGGCCGGGGTTATGCTTGCCAACTGACGTCTCCGGCATGAAGGTTGTCACCCACCAATGCGCAAGCTTGCGCTTGGTTGCCGATGGGCATCCCGGCTCCGCGATCGGCGGCGATTGTTACGTTTCAGAAGCAATTGAACCGCATTGCCGCGAAGGCGTTGGTCAAGTCGGTGCCGTGTCGATTGCGCCACGCCAATGGGGTTGATGATGTATGGGCAGAGTGAAGGGATTGGCTGTGTTGCTTTTCCTGCTCTCCGGCTGCAACGAACATCAATCGACGCTTGCGCCATTTGGTGCCGAGGTGCGCGATATCCGGTCGATGTTCGTCGTCCTGGTGACCGGCGCGCTGGTCATCCTGCTGTTCGTTGCGGCGCTCTATGTTCGCGCGGTCCGTGCGCAGGAAGGGCGGCTTAGCCACGAGGCGGGCATGCGCATGGTGCTTTGGGTCGGCGCCATTGGACCTGCGCTCGTTTTGACCCTTCTTCTCCTATATGCCTTGCCTGCGATGCGGCCCCGCGGAGCCTCAGCGACGGATCTCGTCATCGCCGTCCGCGGCGAACAATTCTGGTGGCGGGTGGCTTATCATGGAAATGGCGATGGTCAGCCGCTTGTCTCTGCCAATGAAGTACGGATCCCGGTAGGGCGCACTGTCGCTTTTGAGCTGACGGCGAGTGACGTCATTCATAGTTTTTGGGTCCCGGGTCTGGCGGGAAAGATGGATATGATCCCCGGGAGAACCACTAGGCTCGTCGTCAAGGCGGAGAAGGCGGGGCGCTATCGTGGGGTCTGCGCCGAATTTTGTGGCCTCAGCCACGCGCTTATGGCCTTTGATGTCGTAGCCATGGAGTCAGCCGCATTCGACGCCTGGCACGAACGCAGCCGCAAACCTGCCGAGATTGCGGAACGCGAAGGACGGGGAGCGCAAGCCTTCGACCGGCATGGCTGCGGCGCCTGCCATGCCATCCGCGGTACCCCACATCGCGGCGTGATTGGTCCCGATCTTAGTCGTTTTGGAGAGCGCGCAAGCTTGGGCGCAGGTACATTGGCGCCAACGCGCGATGCTATTGCAGCCTTCATAAGAACGCCGCAGGATAGCAAGCCCGGCGCGCGCATGCCGGATTTTGCGCAACTGAGCACTGCGGATGCACTCGCCATCGCCGACTATCTGAAGGCGCTCAGATGAGTCTGCACGACCAAGACGATCCAGGCCTGCGCGCAGCGCAAGAGGAACGGCTCCGTGCGGTCTGGGCACCGCCCCGGGGGCTTTTCCTGCGATGGACTGACACCAATAATAATCAGGTCGGCATCTGGTACGTGCTGACCGCCTTTGGTTTCATGCTGTTTGCCGGCGTACTCGCACTCATCATGCGCGCCCAGCTGGCGGTCCCCGACAATGACCTTGTGGGTGCAGGCACTTTCAACCAACTGTTCACGCTTCACGGCTCAATGATGATGTTTCTCTTCGCCGTGCCGATGTTCGAGGCCGTGTCCATCATACTCCTGCCCCAGCTCCTCGGCGCGCGGGACCTACCATTTCCACGCCTCTCGGCGTTTGGCTACTGGTCATTCCTAATCGGCGGCGTCTTCGTGTCGGGTTCGATCTTCTTCGACGCTGCGCCGGATGGTGGCTGGTTCATGTATCCACCACTTACTACCCGCACGGACCTGTCGGGCCTGGGGGCAGACATCTGGATGCTGGGGCTTTCCTTCATTGAGGTGTCCTCGGTCGCGGCTGCCGTCGAACTGATCGTCGGCGTTCTCAAGTGCCGACCCCCCGGCATGCGGCTCAACCTCATGCCGCTCTACGCCTGGTATATCCTGGTTGTGGCGGTTATGATCCTTTTTGCCTTTCCGCCACTGATCGCGGGCGACATTCTGTTCGAGATGGAACGGCTGCTGGGCTGGCCCTTCTTTGATGCAAGCCGTGGTGGCGACCCGCTTCTGTGGCAGCACCTCTTCTGGATATTCGGACATCCGGAAGTCTATATCGTCTTTCTGCCATCGATCGCGCTGTTTGCCATGTTGGTGCCGACTTTCGCACAGCGGCATCTGCTGGGCTATCCCTGGATTGTCCTTGCCGCCGTCGGAACTGCCTTTCTTTCTTTTGGCCTTTGGGTCCACCACATGTTCACGACCGGCCTGCCGAAGATAAGTCTTGCCTTCTTCTCGGCCGCGTCGGAAGCCGTCGCGATCCCCACGGGCGTCCAGATCTTTGTTTTCATCGCGACACTGTGGGCGGGCCGGGTCACCTGGTCAACGCCACTGCTTTATGCAACCGGCAGCCTGGGCATCTTCGTCATCGGGGGGCTTACCGGCGTCATGGTCGCGATAGCCCCCTTTGATTGGCAGGCGCACGACACCTATTTTGTCGTGGCCCATCTCCATTATGTCCTGATCGGCGGCACGCTGATGCCGATCTTCGCCGGCCTCTATTATTACTGGCCGCTCGTGACGGGAAAGAAGCTCTCGGACCGCCTTGGCCGCACAGCTTTCTGGATGCTCTTTGGAGGCGCCAATCTCACCTTCTTTCCGATGCACCTTTCCGGCCTCATGGGCATGCCCCGTCGCGTCTTTACTTATCCGGAGTTTCTGGGGATCGGCGGCCTCAACCTTGTATCGAGCATGGGCGCTTATATTTTCGCCGGCGGCGTGGCTATCATCTGTTTGGATTTGTGCCGATCGCCATGGCGTTCCCGCGCGCCGCGCAATCCCTGGAACGCTGGCACGCTCGAATGGCTTGCACATCCCGAGGACGAGAATTGGGGTATCCGTTCGATCCCGCTTATCGAGAGCCGTTATCCGATCTGGGATCAGAAGGATTTTGTCGCGAAAGTCGATGAAGGGCGGTTCTTTCTGCCCGATGCCGAGGAAGGACGACGGGAAACTATCGTCACGACTGTTCTCGACGCAAGGCCTCTCGCAGTCATTCGACTAGGCACGCCCAGTGTTATTCCTATGTTGACGGCAGTTGCGCTTGGCGGCGTCTTCATTCTCACCACCTATCATCTCTATGGCTTGGCACTCGCGTCAGCCGTTTTGACGCTGGCCTTCATTCTCTGGTGGCTTTGGAGCGGCACGGCGGAAATTCCGGAGAAATGTTCCAAGCCCATAGGTCACGGCATTGAACTCCCCCTCTATCTGTCAGGCGTATCCTCGCCCGGCTGGTGGGCAATGTTCATCACGATGATGGCAGACGCTACCGCCTTTTCGGGTCTGGTTTTTGGATATTATTTTTTCTGGACGCGGCATGACGATTTTCCGCCCGTTGCGATGTCTGCGGCGCCGGGCATCTTCTGGCCGATGATCGCCATGTCACTGGGTCTGCTAAGCTGGGCGGCGACGTTAGCTGCCAGAGAATGTCACGCACGGGCGTTTGTACGCTTTGGACGGCTGCTGATTGCCTTCGGCATTTTGGTGAGCATTGCCGGCATAGGCGCGGGACTGGCTGGCCCTTGGGCATCCGGCATGGATCCAACCGCACACAGCTATCCAGCGATCGTCTGGACGCTCGTGATCTGGACGGTGGCCCATGCCGGCGTCGCTGCAATCATGCTCTCTTATGCTCTTGCGCGCAGTGTAGCTGGTCGGATGACGCCCGAGCATGACGCCGATCTGCGGAACGTGACCGTCTATATGCACTTTCTCGCCCTGACCGTTGTCATCGCCTATGGAACGATCGGTCTTTTTCCGGAGGCGGTATGAGCGAGCGACCGCCACATTGGCACGAGCGGCTTCAAGTCACGCTCTGGACATTGATTGTCCCGCCTTCCGTTTGGGCTGCACATTTCCTTTTCTCCTATCTCTGGGCGGCCATCAACTGCGCGAAAGTTGGCCGATTTGCGACATTCCCCACGCTATTTGTCGCCGGAACGGCGCTTGCCCTGGGGCTGATCATTCTTTCGGGATGGATTGCCTGGAAACAGGGACGCGTTCCCGGCGAATCACCCCCACATCAGGACGGCACAGAGAGCGACCGCCTGCGTTTTCTTTCAAAATCGACGTTGCTGCTCGCGGGGCTGAGTTTCGTCGCTGTCGGCTTCACGGCGCTTCCGGTCATCTTCCTGCGAGATTGTCTGTGAGACAAGTGGCGCTCATCTCAGGCTTCCTTCTGTTGCCAACTGCCTGGCTGATCGCGGTCAGCGGCATGGGCATGATAGGACATATGGGGGCGCATATGATCGCTGTCGCCGTCGCGGCGCCACTCATCGCCTATGGACTTGCGGGGACGCGCGCCGACCCCGCTGTACGATGGCCGTCCGTCGTCGCGCCGATGGCGATGATGCTGATCGAGTTCGCGACGGTGTGGCTGTGGCACGCCCCCGCAGCGAGAGCCGCAGCCGATGCTTCGCTCCTCGTGCGCGCGCTCGAACAACTAAGTTTCGGCCTCGCCGGCCTGTTGCTCTGGTCTTCGGTCCTGAAGGCACCTGCACGGGCGTCGGGCATCGGTGCGCTCCTCCTGACGTCCATGCATATGACATTGCTGGGTGTGCTGATCGGTCTGGCGCCGCGGACTCTCTACTCGGGCGCACATGGCGCCACTCACGGCTTGGACCCGCTGACCGACCAGCAGCTAGGCGGCGTCATAATGCTATTGGTGGGCGCGGCTGCCTATTTTCTTGGGGGACTGGCTCTTCTCGCCAGTCTCTTGAGACATCGTCCGGTGTCGGCGGCATGAGGGTCCGTATCACGCTCCGGCGCGTAATAGCTGGCCTTGCGGGCATCGGGCTTGCCGGGCTGCTATTCGCTTGGTCAGGTCTGCTTCAGGTGTCTGCGTCCTCGGGACATTGGCGTGTGACAGACTGGTTTTTGCATTTTGTCATGCGCAGCTCAGTGCGGACGCACGCCCTGTTTGAGGAAATACCGCAAAATTCGGCGGCATCTCCCGGCGACGAGGCGCTTGTCAGCGCAGCAGGCCATTATGCGCAGGCCTGTGCCGTCTGCCATGGCGCGCCAGGGGTCGCGCCGTCGCCAGTCATGCAAGCCGCCACGCCACCAGCTCCGGACCTCGCCAGGACCGCAGGGGAATGGAATGATCGCGAACTTTTCTGGATCGTCCGTCACGGCGTGAAATATACCGGGATGCCCGCCTGGCCCGCAGATCGTCCCGACGAGGTGTTGGCCATGGTGGCGTTCGTGCGCACCCTGCCGACGATGTCACCAGGCCGTTATCGTGCGCTGACAGGAGCGGTCATAACGCATAGCAATGTGCAGGCAGGCCCAGCGAACATCAGGTCTGCTTTATCCGGCTGCATCGCTTGCCACGGCTCTGACGGTTTGGGCCGAGGACAGGGCGACATTCCTATCCTTGCGGGGCAGTCATTTGCCTATCTTCGCCGCGCGTTGCTGGATTTTCAAGGTGGCAATCGACCGAGCGCCGTCATGGCCGTGGCTGTGCGAACGCTGTCGCGAGCCGACATTGACGCGTTCGCAGCTTATTTTGCGGCGCTCCCTGGATTGCGGCGGGCGCCATCAAAAACGTCTGGACTGCTTACTCATGGTGATCCGGAGCGACAATTGCCGGCGTGCATGAGCTGTCATGGTGTCGGGAAATCAGGGCCTTTGCTGGCCGGGCAAAAACCCGCCTATGTGGCGACGCGGCTGCGCCAATGGCGCAGCGACACCGCTACGGTCGATGCGTATAAATCGCAGGCGACAATGGCTGTCATCGCGCGTCGGATTCCCGATGAGGATATTGACCAGATTGCGAAAAGTCTCGTCATTGATGCGGCAGAGGCTGGTCCGGGAGGTCGGTAAGGGAACCGATACCATCGCGAAATGTTTTTGGAGATCAGTACGGCATCGGAGATGAGGATGATCATGAGTGCACCACTCACCACCGAGGCCCCGCCGCTTTCAGATCGTGCGTTTAAGGACAAGATGATTACCGTTATTCCGCAGCTGCGCGCATTTGCACGTGGCTTATGCGGCAATCGCGATACGGCCGATGATCTTGTTCAGGAAGCGATGCTCAAGGCATGGGCCGCGCGAGAGCGTTTCCTGCCTGGTACCAATTTCCGTGCCTGGACATTCACGATCCTGCGCAATCTTTATTTCAGTCAGATCCGGCGAGGAAAATTCGTCGGCGACTGGGACGATCTTGTAGCCGATCGCCTCCTTGCGGCGCCGGCATCGCAGGAAAAGACATTGGAACTGCATGATCTCATCGAACAGATGCTTGAGGAAGGGACGCTCGAGATCCCTCGTGAGTCATTTGAAGGCTCAGCTACGGCTGTGAGCGGCATTTTCGCCTTTCTCGACCAGATACAGATGAGACGGTCAGGGATGGCTCCACTCGTCATGGCCTGAGCGCCCCGCGAGAAGTTGGATTTTGCAGCGGCGCAAGCACTGAGAAGATGAATGCGTCCAATGGGAAAGTCAGAGATTTCCTTTGCGTGCCTACTATGAGCGCGTCTATTCCCGATTTTTTGGCGATGCCGCGGTCAAATGCATTGCTTCTGAATATCCGATTAGAAGAGGACTGACGCCAGACCCTCACTGTTCACGGTCTTTCCGAGAGAATGAAGGATATCGATTTCGCTTTGCTCACCACGCACACGCAAGGCGGCGCTATCGGCAATCGGCCCATGAGCAATAGCCGCGAAGTTTGCTATGACGGAGATGCTTGGTTCTTCGCGATGGAAGCGACGCTGATGATTGACGACATCGCCACCGATCCCAAGGCCAGTCTCAGCTACAGGGAAAGTCCGGGATTTTGGGCATGGAGGCCATTCTTCCTGGCGATGGAAGGCCATAGGAGCCTGATAGGGGATAAGGTAGCGCGTGCCCAACACTGCGCCAAAGGTTTGGAGCGCTGGTGGCCTGCAAGCATCGAAACACCTCGTCTTCATTAAAGAGGGTCAGTGGCGAGCGCGCCCATTATCGGGATGGAGAGGACGAAGGCGAGGGCCCAATGAGGGCGTGAGCGACAATCTCCTGACAAGTGACGGCAGGGATCGCTTTGAGCAGCCATGCTGATCCCTGTCCTGTCTTCACACGGCCGTGATCCGTCTCGACCCGTTGGCCAATCAATTTGTAGCCTCCTGGGCCGTGTTGGTGGCGGTGACATCATCGGCACCTGTCTGACTGGTCTTGAAATAGCCGGTGCCTACAGCGATGACGAGCAGCAAAATCACTAAGCTGAGGCTCACGATCAGGATATTGCGCGTGACCCGCGTACGTGAGCCGCTCCGTGCCTCGGTTTCAGAAAGATGTGTAACCGTCTTTCCGCCAGACTTTTCCCTCTGCATAAAAATCTCCTTCTCCCAGAATAACGGGCCTTTTCATTCCCGGTTCCGCTGACACAGGACGAGATATTTCGAGCAGATTGCGGGCATTCTCTGATCGGTCGGCTTACTTTAGCTGCACCGCTGGTTGGCTGAATGGGGCGCTTACGGCTGGCTGATCTTGTTCATATGTCGGGAACTCAAGCACCGATGGGTGGATTTTATGGCTATGGCGAAGCTTAAGGTTTTTCGAACGCCGATCGGCTTCCACGACGCCTATGTCGCCGCGCCAAGCCAGAAGGCAGCGCTCTCTGCATGGGGAGCCGATGCAAATCTATTCGCCCGGGGCATTGCCGAGCTGGTCACCGAGGAAAGGCTGATGCGGGCGCCGCTCGAGAAGCCTGGAGCCATCATCCGCGTGCCGCGGACAGCAGAATGCGCGGTCTCCAACCCGCAAAGTGATAAGACTTCCCGCAGAAAGCGTGTGGCCAAACCAGCATCCCCTGCGATGTGCGGTAAGGTGAATCCTTTGGCAAAAGCCGCGCCGAAAACGGCGTCGCCATCCAAATCCGGGCCGCGGCCAAGCCGGGCAAAGCTCGACAAGGCCGAGAAGGCGCTCGCGGACGCTGACATACGCTTTGCCGAGAGGGAACGGACGTTGAAAGCGCAGGAACAGGCGGCCAAGGAAGAACGCCGACAGCTTCGCGCGCGCCACGATAAAGATATGGCCACGCTTAGGCAAAAAAGAGACCGTGCGAAAGCGGACTATCGCGACAAGCTGGAAATCTGGGCCGAACATTAGCACGCATCCATGCGCATAAGTTCCGCGCGCAATGAATGCGGCTGCTGTTCACTGCTGCCGGCTCTCAGCATGGCCGAGCGGTGAAATAAGGCTCACTGCGTGGCTTTTTCAGCGGTTCAATAATGTCGCGGATGACAGCCTGATTGCGGCGGGTGCCTATCGTCGACTTCTGCACGAATAGGTCGACCGGTCTCCCGCAGGCGGGTTAGGAAATGAAGGGATCGCTCGGATTGCGACGACGTTGGATTGTTCAGCCAATCAAGCCGCGCGAATGCCATCTATCCTCGTGCCTCTCTTTGACGCGCGGTCAAGCCGAGCCGCGCTCGCTTCGCCAGGAACGCGGGCACCTGAGAATGCGTTCGACAGGCAACAGCCTGGCTCGGTTCGCCGTGTCATATCGAAATAAGGGATAGCGGATGGCCGATTATGAACTCTATTACTGGCCGGTACCCTTCCGTGGGCAGTTTGTTCGCGCCATATTGGCTTATGCCGACAAAAGCTGGGATGAACATGATAGTGACGCCATCGCCGCTATAATGGAAAGAGCGCCAGCCGTCCAACCCATCGGCTTCATGGGCCCTCCCATAATCATCGAAAAAGCTTCAGCGTTTGCCGTGTCGCAAATGCCCGCAATCGCCCTCTATCTGGGCGATGCATTCGACCTCCTCCCTCCCGATCCCCGCAACCGCGCATTGACCAGCAAGATCGTCAATGACGCCAATGACGTCATTGACGAGCTGACGCTGGATGGCGGACGGGAAATGTGGACGGACAAAAAATGGACCGCATTTCTGCCGCGCCTGGAGAAATGGATGGCGATCTGGGAGTCTTTGGCTGCATGGAACTGCGGGGGGAGCGGTGAGGGCGGATATCTCCTCGGAATGCGAAAGGCCGGTGTCGCAGACATCGTGACCGCGACCCTATGGTCGACGATGGGATATCATTTTCCCGCGATAGAGATGATGCTGGCGGAAAAGGCGCCGCTGACCCATGGTCTGGTCCGTCGCATGCAGGCAGCTCCTTCCCTTGCCAAACTGCAAGCGGACACGATCGCGCGCTATGGCGACGTTTATTGCGGGGGAGACATCGAGAAGTCGCTCCGCATGGTTCTAAGGGGAAGGCCCGAGCGGTGAAATGCTCGTCGCGAACGCGCAAATCAGCCGTCAGACGATCTAAATTCGATTATCCAGATGGAGAGGCGCTTTAAAAGGAGAAGGACATGGGCTCGAAAATGCGGACGGTATTGTGGTTCGATCATGGCGAGGCGCGCAAGGCAGCCGAATTCTATGTGAGCTTGTTTCCAGATAGCGAAGTCGGCGCAATTATGAAGGCACCCGGCGACTACCCATCAGGCCATAGCGGCGACGAATTGACCGTCGATTTCACCCTACTGGGCATGCCGTTTCAGGGACTGGCCGGCGGTTCGCAGTTCAAGCCTAACGAGGCAGTCTCCTTCATGATCGAAACCGAGGATCAGGTGGAAACCGATCGCTACTGGAATGCGATCGTCGATAATGGCGGCGCGGAGAGCGCCTGCGGATGGTGCAAAGATCGCTGGGGCTTCTCTTGGCAGATCACGCCGCGGATTCTCAATGAAGGCATAAATGATCCCGATCCTGCGACCGCCAAGCGCGTCTTCGACGCCATGATGACTATTCAGAAGATCGATATCGCCCAGATAGAAGCCGCCCGAAAAGGGTAACACCGTCTCGCCAGGGACGGGGCGATGCTGATTATGCTTCAGGTCGGAGCCCGGAAATGGGGACAGTTGGCCGGGCTCCGCTATCTCAGAACGGCCTGTCGGCAATGATATTTATTGGACTTTGGTCGACAGATTCTGTGGGACCGGTTCAGTCGTGATAGGGGAGATCGTTCTTGGGCAAAGACGAGAATTGCCAATTTCCGATTGCGGCAATGCGCCCAGATAGCCGCATCTGCGGCGTCGAAAAAGGCAGATGGGTGTTAGTCCCATAATCGCGAAAGCGAGACTGCCCTTCGTCACGGGGCTGAGTCCGACGGCCTGTAACGCTCGGCCATCACGTTCGAGCCATTAAAGGATGCGTGAACATGCAACAGCAAATCTCTGTTATCACCTTGGGGATCGACGATCTCGCACGATCGAAGCGCTTTTATTCAGAGGGATTTGGGTGGGCTCCTGTGTTCGAGAATGCGGAAATCGCATTCTATCAGATGAACGGCTTTGTGCTGGGGACGTGGCTTCGTCCGGAGCTGGAAAAGGACATGATGCAAAACAGTCTCATGCGGCCAGGCGCTTTTTCTCTGGCTCATAATGTTGGCGCGCGGGAGGATGTATTCGCTGTCATGTCTGCCTTGGAAAGCGCCGGCGGCAGGGTCCTGCGTCCGGCCGATGCGCCCGATCATGGTGGTTTTCGCGGCTATGTCGCCGATCCTGACAACAATGCCTGGGAAATCGCATGGAACCCGGCCTGGTCGATCGATGCGCGGGGGCTCGTCACTTTTGGCCTCTAGCGGAATGTGCACAAAGCGGTCGCGCAGGCGAGGCTGCTCCGCCATCCTGCAGGCTCGAACACCGGCTGCTTGTGGGACAGATGACAGAATGAGCCCCGACGTCGCGGGTCTGTTCGGTTCACTTCGAGGATGAAGCGCCTCGACGCGCGCGCGAGGCTTCAGGCTGAGCCGCAGGCCATCGCTGGGTAGCTCGGACTGGCGAATGTTTTTCGGCCGGAAAAGCACTGCCGCTGTTTTGGCCAAGAACCGGCCTATCGTATAAGCAACGGGTAGGGATTGACCGGCTCTCCCTCAAACCATCGCTGCCGTGGAAGCATGCGATTGACGGCGAAGTGCAGATGCGGAGCGCTTGCGAGCGCATTGCCCGTCGCGCCGACCGTGCCGATGGGATCGCCGGAATGGATGCGCTGCCCTTCTTTCAGCGCCGGATCATAGCGATCCAGATGGGCATAGTAATAGGTCCACCGCCGGTCCGGCGAGCGCACATAAACAGTGTTTCCGCCCTTGGCGCTGACAAACAGCTTCTCGACGACTCCGTCGGCGGCTGCCACGACCGGCGTACCGCGCGCCGCCATGATGTCGATCGCATCGTGAACCCGCTGTCCCACTTCGCGGCTCTGGCCAAACGTGTCGACCAACTGCGCGCGTTGAACGCCAGCGACCGGGATATGGAGGTTGGAAACAGAGTCTGCATGTTGTTCGCGGCTGCCGTCCGCAATCGTAGAGGGTACTTCGGGCGCGTCGGCTGGAACGATCACCACGCAATAGCGTAGCATCAATACCCCGATCCCCAAGAGCAGCATGAGGAGGATCCAGCGACGCGCGCTCAATGGCTCATTTCTGGAACACCGCCGGCGTTCCGACCTTCACCATTTGCGCGAGGCGGGCTGCATCCCAATTGGTGAGGCGCACGCAGCCATGGCTTTCCGCCCTGCCGATGGTCTGCGGCTCACTGGTGCCATGGATGCCGTAATGCGGTTTCGAGAGGTCGATCCATGCGACACCCACTGGTCCATTTGGACCGGGTTTTAGCATGACATCGTCCTTTGCGTTGCTGACATCCCAGAAGAGTTTGGGATTATAATGAAAGTCGGGATTGCGGCTGACGCCCTGGATCTTCCATGTTCCGATCGGCAGAGGGTCGTGGCTGCTCCCCATGGTTGCGGGAAACTGGGCGATGAGTTTTCCCGTTTCGTCGAAGGCGCGCAGCACGCCATCCGATTTGTCGACGATCACTTTGGCCGCCTGCGGCTGGTCGGGAGCAACAGCCAATAATTGCAATGTGCGGTTCCATCCGCGCTCATCCTTGCCGAGTGTCTTGGGATCGACATCGCGTACATTGGGCACGGTAATCACCGTACCCGCGGCGAAGGTCACATTCGGGTTCAGTTTGGCAAGCAATTCGGGCGTTGTATGGAAGCGTTCGGCGAGCGCTTCGGTGAGATCGCGATATCCGAGAAATGCGAGCTTCGCCTGCTGCTCGGCATCGCCCGGAAAATTCGGGATGAACGGGCCTTTGGCGAATGCCGCAGGTATCGCCGTTCTGCGCAGTGCGGGAATATCGCGCCAGCGCTCGAGCGCTTTCTTTGTTGCATCGTCGAGCGCTCCGGTTTCTGGCAGCCCCAGGGCCTGCTGGAAGCCGCGAAGCGCAAGCTTGAGCGACTGCCCGTCCTGTCCATCGATGACGCCTGGCGAGAAGCGCAACTGGTCGAGCACCAACTGAACTTTGAGGAGCGGCATGTCCGCCGGTGTGGCTGCCGGCTGGGCGTCGGCAAAACTCAATGACTGATAGTTGTTGGCGGGGGCTGCCTTGGCTTCCTTGCCTTTGGCTTGATTGGTCGCCGCTTCGTCCGAGACAATATGGCAGCCGGCGAGCAGCACGACGCCGGCGAGGAAGGGATAGAATTTCAAAGACATGCTCCTCTCGACTTATCCGACAGGAAACGTGCTTAAAGCCAAAAGGCTGCGAGAAGGGTGAGGGCGGGTCGATCAGGCCTTAGCGGCAAAGAGGAGACGGCCCTTACCGAGATGATCGAAGAGCGGGGTTAGATCCTTTTCTCCAACCGCGAAGCATCCCTGACTGCGCCCGAGCTTACCGTGGGTCGCGATCATATCCGCGTTTGCATACCAGGCGCCATGAATGACGATGGCCCGGTCAAAGGCATTGCTATTGGTCGGATCAAGGCCGACCAGCCGCTGCGACGGCCCATGTTTCCCAACATAATAGTCGGATGTCGCGAAAGCACCGCGCGAAGATGCGTTGGAATCAAACGCATTGGAGAAGCGCTTGAGCCATCCGGTATGATCAGGGTCCGAACCGCTGCCATGCGCGACAAGCAGGTTTAGGACGCGGCCGTCGCTCAGATTAACGATGTGGAGCCGAGATTTGCTGGATGCGAGGCTGAAATCTGCGATCGCGATCCGGTCATGCCTTTTGATCGCAGCGCCATGTTGGTCCAGCGCGGTCATAGCTGCCGCAAACAATTCCGGCCGAACCCCGGCGGCGGCCTTGATCTTCGCTGAGCCCAACGTCGCGCGCAGGCGCGGCTTCACTCGCTGCGACATGGCAGGGAGCGAGGATGGAACCATTAAGGTTGCGGCTGTCGCGACCCCGAAGCCGATCAGGCTTCGACGGCTGACAGAGGCGATCGCGCTATCGCGATCATCAGCTTTCTCTTGCACGTGCAGGGCTTTAGCAGATTATTCTAGACAGAGCATGAACAAATTTCTGGGCATCGCGATGGCTGCGCTTTTCGGCTACGCAGCAGTTATTGCCTGCCCATGGTGCGGGTCAGCGCGCAGGCTCAGAACGTCTTGGTCTCATGTCCTCCGGTGACTGCTGCATCCGCTATTTACCCCGTTGGCTGGGTGCGCAAGAAGGTCAAAGCTCTCAGCGATGCTCTGAATTTCCATGACAAAAGTCACAACCGATTTGCATCCGGTCCTTAATCTAGTTGTATCAGCCAAACTTTGACTCAATTACTTTTGAAAGTCATGATCCTGCCCATCGACTCGATACGCACGAGCAAAGAGTCGACCGACAGTAAATGGAAAGCTGCCGCTTGATGAGGGAGCTTCGTCATGACTTCCAATGATCGCGAATATTATTCCAAGCGCCGCGCACAATGTTTGGCTCGCGCAGAAAATTGTGTCGATCCTTATATCGCGAAAATCCACCGGGCATTGGCAGACCATTATGCGACTGTTTTGAAGACCGGAAGCAATAGCGCCCGCGACCCTCGAAGTGTCCATTGATGGGCGACGTTGGCGCGATCGAAATAGGGATCGCCGCAGCGGTGGTTGGCTCGGCTTACCCCGTGGCATGGCTTGGTACCAAGCTGCGGCAACTCCGGGCGGCGCTTCGTTTTGAGGATCAGAGCACGAACTAAACCCAGCGGCGTCGGCAGTCATGCATATATTCGATGATGGAGGGTATTATGACGATACCTTGGCGCGCGGCCGCCGCGTTGCAGTGGCGAATGGATCCACATGTTTATTTTGGTTCGCTGGATCAGTGCTGCGTGAAACTTGAAGCTGTCGGTAATCAAGAGCGCGATGGCGCCCGGATTATGTGCAATTCCGCCATTAAGATTGATGGGGAGAGCTGGGCCTCTCACAATGTGTCGGGACCGAGGTTGCAGTTGCTCATAGACAGGCATCAGCGCCGCCTGCAACTGATCGAGATGGGAAAGGCCGTCGACCAGTGATAGAGGACATCGGCTTTCTCAAGGCGATCGTTCGCGAGATCGTGAACGCAGCCCTGTCGCCTTTTGCCCGGCTGCGCCGTCGTTTCACCAGGAGCATGGGCTAGTTGGCCAGCGATCAAAAAGGCCCCGCATCATTCAAAGCCGCGGGGCAGGGGGCGGGCTGCGTGAAGCCCATAGAAATAGCGCCACGGACAGCGATTGGCTCTTTTCGAGGTTCATATAGCCAGCCGGTTCAAATCCTCTCCCGGTGTGTTAAGGTGGGTCAGGGACAAGGGGCGGCAGAATATGATCAGCCGAGACTATAGCGATGAAGACGGGATCATACTGGTAACTGCCACTGGCGCATGGAACGAGCATGACGTCGATCAACATTATGAGGCGTTACGACTGGAGATAGCCGCTCGCCGCGAAACAGGCCTTCCCATTTTGCTGCTGTCCGATGTGACGCAGGCTAAGCGGCAGGCGCCTGCGGTCGAGCGACGAACGATGTGGCAAATTGAACAGACGTTCGCACCCGGAGATCGTTTAGCTGTGCTTGTTACCGACGCAGACGACAAGGCGCATGTCCGTGGATTGTTGGGAAAGGCGGACATGGCCGCTTTCAGCTCAAAAATCGCCGCGCAGATGTGGCTGCTCTATGAAGGGTTGGAAGCGCCACGCTGAATTGCGATGCTGGGCGTTCCGATGATGGCTATCAGGCCGAATTACGCTATTGTGAAGTTGGCTTGCAATTCGGGCGGGAGTTTGTTCGCTATTTCAGAGACAGCACCGATCCGTTAGGGCAGTTCCCCATCATCATTTGCAGGCCCGCTTCGGCTTCGATGAGTCGATAGGCATGCTTGGGTAATCGGAGGATTGCGGCATCCAACGGTCCGTCACCTTCACGGATTGCCTTGGACCATAGTCTGCGGGGAACGCGCAATTCGATGGGTACGCATCCCGCAACCGCCGAAAATGCCACCTCGCAATCGGTGGCGGCTTGGCCGCGGAAGCGTTGGATGGTTACTATATTGTTAGCCATATGCGCACTACGCGCGAGCGGCGAAATCGTTCATATGCCCAAATAGCCCGGATCTGTGAGAAGCGGGCCAAGTGGCGGGAATGCGCGGATTTGACTGAGCCTATACAGCGTTGCTGCGCGAGGATTGACACCAAACCGGCTTATTTTTCACTATCGCAGTCGCGGCCACCCTTATCTTTTGGTTGGGGGCCACAACGCCGGATCCGCGGCGGCTCCGATTTCGCAGTTAAATGGCCGTTAGGCTGAGCATATGTTGGAATTACCAGCCGAATTGAAGGTGATTGCAGTCTTTGCAATCTGCAGGCGGCCTTAAAGCGATATTATTGGCCAAGGGGGTATCGCGGAGATATCTATGCATGAAGACAAGCTGAAACAGTGGCGCTACATCCAAGCACTGGAGCATATCCGCCGCCGAATGGCTCAGGAAAGGACTGAAAAAGTCGATGCTGCCCGGGACTATGGATTCGCTGGGTCAAGTGCAGCGACCGGAACTACCCTTCCAACGAGGTCATCTAGGCTCGATGCTCGCTGAAGACTTTGCCCTGAGTGCTTTGGCTATGTAAACTCGGACTGATTTATAGTGTATTTTCGCGACTTTTATCGTCGCGGCGCCTTTTACCAATCTCACCTGCTCCCGTGCGCGAATAGAAAAGTAACGAAAATCGTCAATATTCATATCGGCATTCTCGTTGAATTGCGGCCGAAATTCGCCACCGGCTTAGACCGGTCACATTCGTATATCTCCCCGTTCTCGCTGGCGATTATCTAACTGGAGGTGACCTCTCTAGATATTCTATCAGAGTACGGTAATTTGCTATGTGCCGTGCATCTCCAAAGCTATGGAGTGCTCAGCGGGAATATCCAACTGCCAACGGACTCAATGGATATGAGTGAGCGGGGATGAAGCAAGGATGCTTTATCCTGTTGCATGGATGTGCGGTCTCATGCAGTCAAAAAAACGCGACGAATATTGCGCAAAAGAGCTGCGCTGCCTGTTTACCGCATCGGTAGTTGCATGCGACGTCAATGCCACGCTGCCGTGCTGATCGAAACTGTATAGCGCATTATTCAAAATTTTCCCGGTTTTCAGAAATACTCGCTCAACATCGACGTTAGAACTCGACTTCTCTCATTTTGGCAAAAGGCACATAATTGGCCCGAAATGGTTGTAATACTGCCACTATCTTATGGTCTTGCTATTTCTTTTATCCCTATTACTTTGGCTGGGCGTCGCAGCTTTGCGGCGTCGAGGGTTGAGCACCTCGTTTGAGAAAATTGGATCCGACAGATAGTGGCCGGGTGGCCGATGCGCATGTCCAGGCTGCTTGCAGCTAAAGGCATTGGCCATGTTCTCAAGCATGCTCAACACCCGGCTTGGGCCGGAAGCCTCGATATTTTGGCGAGGCAGGCATGTTCGATCCAATATTCAATTTTTGCACCTACCCATATGCCGATCAGCGATCGCACCGAGGCGTCGGATGCGCCTGAATTTCGGAGATTTGGGCAGTTATTCGCCAGAGCCGCTAGCCGAGGATAGCCCTCTGCCACCGGAAGACCGGGTAGTGCTGGGTTCTTTGGCTACCTTGGAAGGCCTCTATCATGAAAAGGGGCCGAAGCTCCGCCGCTTTTTCGGGCGCCGGGTCGATCGTCAGGATACAAATGATCTTGTCCAGGAAAGCTTCGCGAGGATGGCGTCTGCGATCCGCAGGTCGAGCGCCATCATCGACGATCCGGAGGCCTATCTCCAGCAAATCGCAACAAATATCCTGCGCGATCGCGCTAACTCGGCTCTGCAGCGGTCGCTTTCATTGCATGTGCCGATTGATGAGACGGAAGTTGCCGCTCCCGACCCTATCGCTGCGCTTGAAGCGCGCGATACGCTTAACCGCCTGCAATCCGCGCTATTGCGGCTCAAGCCAAAGACGCGCGAGGTGTTTCTTGCGCACAGGGTTGACGGCCAAAGCTATCGGGATATCGCGGATCGGCAAGGTTTGAGCATGAAGGGGGTCGAGTGGCATATGCGCAAGGCGATCGGCCATCTCGACCGCGTCTTGAGGTCGCGCTAATGTCCGACCCACAAGGGTCTCCCCGCACTGATGCGATGATACGGGAGGAGGCTGTAGCATGGCTGGCGCTGTTGCGAACAAGCCCCGCTGCGCAGGAACAGGAGAAATTTACGCGCTGGTATACGGCCGATAGCCGGCACGCGGATATCTATGACGCGCTTTTGGACGGATGGGACGTCATGGCGCGGATGAAGCGCCCTGAAATCAATCGATCCGAAGCTTATGTCGGAGGCAATCTATCCGGGAGAGGGGGGAGCAAACTGCTGGCCCTCGCGGCGACTATTTGTCTGCTTTTGGCAGCGTTTGGATTCTATCGTGCCGGTCTCCTTGGGTTGGGATCTCCGCGACCTGCGGAAATGGCAAGCCAGGTTGGAGAAATCCGGACCTTCACACTGCCCGATGGTTCGAAGATCATTTTGGATACGAACAGCCTTGTCGCCATCCAATATAGCGGATCGGCGCGGCGTCTTATCCTTGAGCGGGGCCGGGCGCGGTTCGACGTCGCGCATGATGCCGACCGGCCGTTCATCGTCGGCACCCGCGCTGGCGAGGTCATTGCCCATGGCACGGTTTTCGATGTGACGGTTGAGGGCCAGCGCACCTCGGTTGCGCTCCTGCGGGGTTCTATCGAAGTGCGGCATATCGGACGAGAGGGGAAGGGCCGATTCCTCAAGCCTGGTCAATGGACCGCTATCGCGCCTTCGGAGCCGGCGACGCCGCCATTGTCATCCTCCGGAGAAGAAAGCCGCTGGCCGTCGGGCATGCTATCCTATGAGAATGCAAGGCTTTCCGACGTGATCGCAGACGCCAATCGATATGCGCTTCATCCCATCCGGCTTGTCGATGCCTCGACCGGCGCGCTGCGCTTCACCGGCACGTTTAAGGCGCAGGATACGGCGCGACTGGCGCGCCTCGTGGCGGAAAGCTTGTCCCTCACCCTGACACAGGATCCAGACGGGGGATTTGTCCTCGGCATGCGCTGAGCGAAAGATGAGAAAAAAGCGCCAGGGTAAATCACACCTAGCCTGTCCAACCCCTCAAGCGATGCCGCGTCGGCAAATCGCCAAAAGGGGGAAATTTCGTGATCATCATCCGTAGCGCCGTTTTCGCGGCTTCCGTATCAGTCGTGGCGATCGCCAATGTTGCGCTCGTCCCCAGGGCCATCGCGCAAACAGCCGCCGAACAGGATTATCGTCTGCCGGCCCAGCCGCTCGATGCATCCTTGCGCGCTGTGGCGCTGGCGTCGGGACGCAATATCGGCGCTCCGGCGCTGCTTATCACCGGGAAAGTTGCGCCTGCGCTCATCGGGCGCTTCACTCCAGAGGAAGCCGTTGCGCACCTGCTCAGAGGATCCGGGCTTCGGTCGCGCGTGGTCGATGGCGATCTTATCATCGCGCGCGACGTTCCATCACTTGGCGACGAGAGTGCTGGCGACCAGAGCGAAGCCATCATTGTCACTGGCAGCCGCATTCGAGGCGCGCGGATTGCTACTCCCGTCATCCGACTCGACCGCGAGGATGTTTTGCGGAGCGGCCAGACAAGCATGGCGCAGGTTGTCCAGAATTTGCCGCAGGCCTTCGGCGGCGGCCAGAATCCGGGGGTGGGCGCCAATGTTCCAGCCGCCAGCGGCATTAATGTCGGTGGCGCCACCACCATCAATCTGCGCGGGCTTGGCAGTGACGCAACGCTCACCCTGCTGAACGGCCGTCGTCTTGCCTATAATGGCTCTCGTCAAGGCATTGATGTATCCGCCATCCCGCTTGGCGCTGTTGATCGCCTGGAGGTCGTCGCAGATGGCGCATCGGCGCTTTACGGGTCCGATGCTGTCGCTGGCGTCGCCAACATCATTCTGCGCCCCGACTTCGACGGCCTGCGCCTCGATGCGGAAGGCGCTCTGGCCACGCAGGGCGACTGGTCCAACCAGCGCTATGGCCTGACGACCGGCACGCGATGGGCTTCGGGCGGCCTCATCGCCTCCTATGAATTTGCGCGCAGCCCAGCGCTTCGCTCCAATGACCGCAGTTTCACAAGCGCCAATCCAGGGCTGACCATCTTTCCGCCGCTCAAGCGCCATGCGCTCGTTATTTCCGGACATCAGGGGCTAAGCGACAGCCTCAATTTTGCTGTCGATCTGCTCTATAATCATCGCCGGTCGCAGATCGACTATCCGCTGAATAGCGAGGGCGACCTGGCGCTCAGCCATATCGAACAGCCCTCAACCAGCCGTTCCATCGCAATTGCGCCGAGCCTTAGCCTGACCCTGCCTGGCGATTGGAATGCCAGCCTGTCCGGCGTCTATGGCAATGAGCGCACATTCCTGCGCTCACGGGTCTTTGAAGGCGCCGAGCAAATCGCCACCCAATTTGTGTGCTATTGCAACAGTGGGCAGTCGGTTGAGCTGGGCGCCGATGGCGGACTATTTCGCTTGCCAGCCGGCAGGGTGCGCATCGCTATTGGCGCCGGCTATCGGCGCAATCTTCTCAATGCCGATCGCGGCGCCGACAATGTCGCCAGCGTGCGCCGGGATCAGGACAGCTATTATGGCTATGGCGAACTCAGCGTGCCACTCGTCGCGCCGGAGATGCAGTTTGGCCTCATCCATCGCCTCGATCTGAGCGGTGCCGTGCGATATGAGCGCTATCCCGGCATCGACAGCGTCGCCACGCCCAAATTCGGGATCATCTATGCGCCGTCGCGCGACGTTGATCTCAAGGCGAGCTGGGGTCGGTCCTTCCGCGCGCCATCGCTGCTGCAACAAAATCAGGTGCCGTCCGTCTCGCTCTATCCCGTGGCGAGCCTGGGCGGCACGGGTTACGCACCTGACGCGAGTGCGCTGCTCATATCCGGCGGCAATCCCGGCCTTACGCCAGAGCGCGCAGAGACATGGACAGCCTCGATCGATATCCATCCCGCTGTGATCGAGGGCGCCCGCTTGCAGCTAAGCTATTTCCACACCCGCTATACTGACCGCATCGTCTCCCCCATCTCCTTCTCCACCCAGTCGCTGTCCAATCCGATCTATACCGGATTGGTAACGCTTAATCCGTCCCAGGCTATGGCTGCCGGAATTATCAATTCAGCGCTGCAATTTACAGATCTCACCGATGATGGCGCCGACCCGTCCAACGTCGTGGCGATCGTCGACAACCGTAACCGGAACAGCAGCCGTCAGACGATCAAGGGTGTGGACATCCTTTTGGACTACCGTTTCCCATTTCAGCAAGGGGAACTGACCGCAAGCGCCAATGCCAGCTATCTCCATGTCGTCCAGCAACTGATTGCAGGGCAGGCGGAAACGCCTCGTACGGGCGTGCTGTTCACGCCGCCGCATTGGCGGGGCAGGGGATCGCTCAATTGGCGGCGCGGCTCGCTCAACCTCAATGGCGCGCTCAACTATATTGGCGGCGTCGAGGACGATCGGGTTGGCGACGATGTCCGAGTCCGCGGCATGACGACAGTCGATCTCACCGCGCAAGTCCATCTCGAACAGCTTTGGGGTGCTTTCAAGTATATCGATCTCAGCCTGTCAGCACTCAATGCCTTCGATGTGAAGCCGCGGCGGATCGCCAATTACGACATGTATGACAGCACCTATGACTCCACCAACTATTCTCCCATCGGGAGGGTGTTGAGCCTCGGCATCAGCACCACATGGTGACCCGACAGCGCCATGCCCCCGGCCGCGCCCATCCCTTGCGCGCGATCGTCCTCCTGATGGCGATGGCCGGCTCCCAGCCGGCCATCGCACATTGTCCCGACCTGCTTCCGTCTCAAATCGCGTCCGTGGAGCATAAACGCTTGATCACCGCTGATGATCTGATTGGAATGCGGGATATTGGCGAGCCCGACCCGGCGCAGGTCGATCAGCCCAGTCCCCTGGCGCTGTCTCCGGATGGAAGGAGGATGGCATTTCTCATCCGCAGGGCCGAACCTGCCACAAACAGCTATTGTATCGGGCTTGTCGTAATGGGCCTTGATGGACATAGCGATCCACGGCTGATCGATAGTGGGGGCGAACTGATGATCGCCACCACTGTCATGCGAGGCATGCGGATGCCGGTCGGCGTTGCAGAGCCGTCAATCCCACAATGGTCGCCAGATGGGCAATCCATCGCCTATCTTCGTCGGGATAAGGGCCGCACCCAACTTTGGCGCGCCCGACTTGATGGCTCCGGCGCGAAGGCAGTCACCGATGCCCCGGTGGATGTCGAGGCTTTTCTCTGGAGCAGGAATGGCCACAACCTCCTTTTTGCAACGCGCCCAGCCACCCGCGCCCTGGAATCCGCGATCGATAAGGAGGGAGAGGGAGGCTGGCATTATGACGGGCGGACCGCGCCCCATCTTGGCTTGAGGCCGCAAATCGCCAGCGACGTGCCATTACAGATAGAGAGCATCGATCCGGATAGGGGTGTGCTTGGGCGCGCCAGCGCAGAGGAGGCATCCTTCTTTGCAGCCTTCGGGCAGAGTAGCGATCTTCCCCAAGCAAGATCGGTCGCTGGCAGGCGCGCCTGGGTCGAGCCTGAAGGCGATATGCCCCTTTCTCCCCTCATCCTCCATGCTCAGGACAGCGAAGGCAGGGATATCGTCTGTCGTGACAGCGCGTGCCAAGGCGGCATGATCGGGCTGTGGTGGGAGAAGGGTGGCGGCACGATCTTGTTTCTGCGTCGTGAAGGCTTGGCGCGGGACACTATTGCGCTGTATCGCTGGATACCGGGCGGGCAACCGCGCCTGCTGTTTCGAACGTCGGACCTGCTGACCGGCTGCGCGCTACGTGGCGACGCTTTGCTCTGCCTTCGGGAAAATAGCGTGACGCCGCGCCATATCGTTTCGGTCGACGTAAAAAATGGGAAATCGCATACGCTTTTTGATCCCAATCCTGAATTTCGGGCAATAAGGCTGGGGTCTGTCGAGCGGCTCCGGTGGAAAAATGATCGCGGACTGGCGGCGCGCGGCGACCTCGTCCTGCCGCCTGGCTATAAAACAGGAGAGCGGCTGCCGCTCATCATCGTCCAATATAATAGCAATGGCTTTCTACGCGGCGGCACCGGCGACGAATATCCTATCCACCTTTTCGCTGCCCACGGATTTGCGGTTCTAAGTTTCGAACGCCCCGCAAGCGCTGCGACCCTGGCGCCTGGGATCAAGAGCTGGGCTGATTTTGCGACGGCCAATCAGAAGGACTGGGCTGATCGGCGCAGCCTGCTTTCCGCGCTGACCGTCGGCGCGGAAATGGTGATCGCGCGCGGCATCGCCGACCCAGAAAGGATCGGCCTTACCGGTCTCAGCGATGGGGCCTCCTCCACCCGTTTCGCGCTCATCAACAGCAGGCTGTTCGCTGCCGCCGCGGTCAGTAGCTGCTGTACCGATACCCATACGGCGATGACCTATGCAGGTCTTGCTTTTGCTGATGACCAGCATGAGGCCGGAGCGCCTTTTGCATCGGAAGGGCGGGATGATTATTGGCGGCCCTATTCGCTTGCCCTCAACGCAAAGACCATGAACCGTCCCTTGCTCATGCAGTTGGCGAACGAGGAGGCATTGCTGGGCCTTGAAAGCTTCACCGCCCTCCATGAGCAGCAGCAGCCGGTAGATCTTTATATCTTTCCCGACGAACATCATATGAAATGGCAGCCTGCCCATCGCAAAGCCATTTATGTGCGCAATCTCGACTGGTTTTCCTTCTGGTTTCAGAAGCGGATCGATCCGGATCCTGCCAAGGCAGAGCAATATCAGCGCTGGATTCAAATGCGCGAGAAGCGGGATGAAACTGCTCAGCCCTAGTGCGGTCGCGCATTTCCTCCAGCCAGATTCCGGCAGCTATTTACCATGGTTCAGCCCGGAATTAGGCGATTCTGCTCGACGTCGCGCTCTGGGCTTGCCATCTGCTCGCCATCGATTCTGACGATGGAGATACTGTATGAACCAGGCTGAACTTGTTGATGCTCTTGCGGCTGACCAGGGTATCGCGAAAAGCGATGCCAAGAAATTTCTCGATGCTGCATTCGGCGTGATTGCGTCCACCGCCGCTAAGGGTGAGGAAATCTCGATCAACGGCTTTGGCAAGTTCAAGGTCAAGGACAGCCCCGCCCGTGACGGCCGCAATCCGGCCACGGGCGAGACGATCAGCATTGCAGCCTCGCGCAAGCTGGCCTTCTCTCCCGCAAAGGCTCTTAAGGATAAGCTGAACGGTTGAGCCTGTTCGGTCTCAAGCCGCCGGCACTCCCGGCGGCCTGAGAACCACTTAGGCTATGTCGCTTGGGGCATTGGCGCCATTGGGCCGCAGCGAGGCGGCAATCATGGCGGCGACCGCTTCTTCGGCGCGCAAGCGGACGAGATCATCCTTCACATTGAGATCATGTCGTATCCATTGCGGCAGGCGCGTGAGCACATGCGTGAACTGTTGAGCAAGCTGTGGCTGGGTCATGACACATCCTGTTCCGCCGCGGATTGTTAGGGCAACAGCCTCCTGCGGACTATGGATTGATGATAGCGCCCGGAGCTGCTGTCCGCCATGACAATCGCGAAACTCTGCGTCCCTTAAGTGGACAAGTCAACCATTCGTCGCAGTTATACCTGCGCCACCGCCGCGCCAGGCCCGCGCCCATGTCTCTACGTCGATGAGCCGAAGCAGGCGTCCTGTGTCGGGCGGCGCGACCGTGCCGGTTGAGCGAAAGCTGCCCTCGATCGCGTGCCGGTCGAGAATGCCCTGCGCAGCGAGCAGCCCGTCCATCAATATCTCCCGCAAGCGGGCATGGTGACGTTCGAAAATCTCGCCGGTAAAACTGTCCGTCGTGCCCTTGGATCTGCGTTCGGCGATTTGCGGCGGCAGTTCGCGCGCAAAAGCGCGCCTTGCAACCATGCGATTCTTGCCGTCTTCAAACCAGCGCCAGGTGGGTATGGAGAGACAAGCCTCGACCAAGGGCTGACCAAGAAGCGGCGCGATCATCGGCATCGGCATTTGCGGGTCCAGCCCATCGATATAGCTTTGCGCATAGGAGAGAAGCTTGATGTGCCGCATCTTGCCTGGAAGGCCTTGGCGAGGACGGACAAACCAGGGATGGGCTGGAGTGGCTGATGCCAAAGCGGCGGCATCACGAGAGAGATAGCTTAAATCTGGTTTGAAGGCGCCAGTCCTATTCCACGGCAGTGAAAGTTTAAGGGCCGAGCGGACGACGGCCGCAATGCTGACGCCTGCCATCTCACTAAGGTGTCGAGCGCCGCGGAACATCTCCCGTCCAGCGCCGCCAGTCAGTAGTCTGTCGGCAACTGGCGCTGCAGAATGCAGGCCGCAATAGACATTGTCGCCGCCTCCGCCCGAAAAGATCGCCTGAGCGCCCACGCTGTGCGCCTGCTCGATCGCGATCCGGGCTGATTCTTGTTCGAACATCCGCTTGGCCGGCCTTGGCAGGCGCGCCGCATCCGTGTGGTCTGGATCTATGCGGCGTACATCGCGCAGAGCTTCATGCAGCGGCTGGCCGACGGCCTGCGCCATCAGCCGCCCGAAATCCCGCTCGTCCCCGTGGCGGTCGCGGGCGACCAGCGTGGCAAGGCTATAGTCATTGCCTGAAGCCTGCAGGCCTGCAGCGACGATGGAGGAGTCTATGCCGCCGGACAGCATCAGCAGGACCCGATCATAGTGGCTGGCCCTCGCGCTGATGCAGTGGCCCGTGCTTTGTCTTATGCGTTCGCTCTCCTCAGCTGCGCTGCCATGCCGATCCATCACATGGTCCCAGGGCGACCATAATTGTTCAGCCCGTTCAAGACCCTCGCCGATGGTCAGCCGGTGCCCCATTTGCAAAGCGCTGATGCCCTCAAGGCAGGTCTCATCTGTTCTTATGTCCTGCCAGGCGAGTTCGTGCGCGACGGCGTCCCAGGCGATTGGCGGCCGGGCAATGCCCGCCAGGATAAGCATATCCATGTCGGAAGCGAGCAAGGTCGCCTGCCCATATCGTTTATGATAGCATGGCAGTTCGCCGAAGGGCGCCCGCACAATGTCGACTGACATGCCGTCGGCGCTACCGATTATGGCGATGTATCCGCCCCAATAAGAGGAGATGAGATGCTGGCCGCGCGATTGCCTTATGGCCTGCTTCTCCCTTTCTGGAAGGCTTGAAAGGGTCTGCGGATAGCGGCGATCGACAAGCGCGCCGATGATGATGCCCTGTTCCAGCGGGATGACAGGGCTGCCCGCGACCGCGACCATAGTCGATCCCCAGACATGGATCTGCATGCCCGGGTCAATGCTTCGCATGCGCGCTGCAATGTCAGGTCCGAGCGACGGAAAGACGTCCGTTCCGTTTGTCAGGACAAGAAAACGCGGCAGCATTAGACGACCAGGATAGGCGTGTAGCTGCGGACATTTTCATAGCGATCGTTGAGGAGCAGCGCATCCTGCTGGACCCAACTATGGGCGGCAAAGGGACGCATTTGTACTGCAAGGACAAGCTCTGCCGCGATGCCATGCTGCGCAAGACAGGAAGCAAGCGCCACTGAGCGGGAAAGGCATTGATCATGCGTGCGGATAAAGCGGGCGCTTTTGGCAAAGGCGGCGGCTATTGGCGGAAGCGCGGCATGATCGGCTATTGGTTCGATCATTCTCGCTTTGCGCGCCGCAATCGCTGCGATGCCTGCCGATAGCCCGCGGTAGCGGATCGTCATGCGCGCGCTGAGCAGCATCGCCAGCGCGGCGAGCAGTCGCAGCGGATTTGCCCGGCCGGGCTGGCGGTCCAAAATGCTCTGCTGCGGAATATGGGAGGGACAAGGAACAGGACGTGTCGAGGCGTTGCTGTCGAGAAAGCTGATCGGCAGGGAAGGCGGAAGGTCCGCGTCAGGGTCATGGCGGGATTTTGCGCGCCACAGCATCCTGAACGCTTCCTGCGCGGCAGGCGCTAGGGCGAAATAGCGATCGGCCTCCAGGTCAAGAAAGATCAGTTGACCGTCAATGTCGCAGAAGCTGACGCCAGGGCGCAAACCAAGGACCATGCGGAGTGCCTTTCAGCTACAGGCCATCACCGGAAACGCGCGGCCTTCTCGCCGCGCGTCCCTTGATTTCAGTCCTCGGAAAGACCCATGCGCTTTTGGCCGAGCACTTCGTCGCCGGTGCCATTAATGCCCTTGGTCTCAATGCTCGCAGCGCCCAGATCGATCAGAGCCTTCTCATGGTCAATGTCGCGTTCCATAACTTCACTCCTCATCATGTCGTCACATATCGTGACTGGAGAAGTGTAGAGCCATGGCCTGACTATCTGAATTTTATACGGAATTTATAATGAGAATGTTTTCCTTTGCGCCGCCTGGAACGGCGTTCTGGGAATCGCTGGCATGATTTGAAGATGGGGAATTTGCTCGCCGGGGCTACGTCTGATATGATGCGTGATGTTTGATGCGTGGACGGATGGAAGATGAGAACGACGCTTGCAATCGACGATGACGTGCTGCTCGCTGCCAAGGCGATCGCCCATCAGCAAAACCGTACATTGGGGGAGGTGGTTTCCGAACTTGCCCGCAAGTCCCTGCGTCGCCCGGCCTCGGCCAAGTCGCGTAATGGCATCCCGCTGCTCCGCGCAGATGCCGGGAAATTGGTGACGTTGGAGATGGTCAATGCATTGCGAGACGAGGCGCTGTGACATTTTTGCTGGATGTTAATGTCCTGATCGCGCTGATCGACCCCTACCATGTTGGGCATGAAGCGGCGCATCATTGGTTCGAGGCTGAAGGTTCGGCGTCCTGGGCAAGCTGCCCGATCACCCAAAATGGCCTGATCCGCATTATAGGGCATCCTAAATATCCCAACTCTCCCGGTTCGCCAGCAAGCATTGCGCCCATATTGCGCAGCCTGTGCGATCTTCCCGGCCATATATTCTGGCCGGATGCCATAGATATCACTGCGAGCGGCACGATCGACATAGCGAAGATCCTGACCCATGCGCAGGTCACAGATACATATCTCCTGGCATTGGCCGCGCATCATGGCGGCCAACTCGCCACCTTTGACCGGAGGCTGGCGACCGCTGCTGTCAGCGGAGGAAGGAAGGCGCTGCGTGTCATCGAAGGGTGAAGCGGCCCAGGGGCTATTCGGCGCGATAAAGCGCGCGCAGGATTGCAGCCGCTGCACGGCGGCGGCGCCTATGATAGGTGCCATTGATCCGGCGCAGAGCGCTGCGTTCGCGATTATGCAGCGCCTCGATCCAGGACTGGAGTTCGCTTTCGCCCTGCGCAATGACCTGGCTTTCCACCGTCCGCACTGCGTGCAGGCGGAGATTGAGCATATGCATGGCGCGGCCATGCTCGCTGTTGCAGGACAAAAGGGCGGTCCGGAGGAAGATGCCAGCGATCCTGTCGGCCATGTTCGAGGGAGACATGGCCTGCACGTCTGGACGCTCCGGATCGAGCCGCGGCGGCCAGGATGCAAGCGCTGCCGCAACAAGATCGGCTGACCAGGCATAAAGATCCTTGAGGCCGGGCTCGTCGAGATGCGGGACATGAAAGCCCGTGCCGGCGCGCGCCTCGACCAGACCCTCGCCGGTCAGAATATGGAGCGCCTCGCGCACCGGGGTCGCGCTCGATGCGAGATTTTTGGCGAGCAGGGCAGGATCGAGCCGCTCGCCCGGCCGGAAAATCCGCTCCATGATCTGCCGCCTGAGCGCTTCATGCACGCGGCCGGTCGTCGCGCCCGCGTTCATCCCGTCACTCGTTGCCCGGCATGGTGCTTATCCACCATGTCCTTCTGGTCCGGGAGCAGCGCATCGATGGCGCCAAGTCGCTCATTGGCGTCGCCGGTCAATAATATGGAGGGACATTGCCCTTCAAAATTGCCGAGATTGGGCCGATGCTGGCGATAGCCGATAAGCGCAGCCAGGTCGGACGGGAAATGGCGCGCCACAACGGGCGGATAGGCGAGCCAGGGATTTTCATAGGGTTTAAGCCAGCCCAGGCTATAGCCAATGACGATCCCGCGTCTGATATCCTTGCTGCGATTGGCGCCGGCGCCGTGCAGAACCGACCCAAGCAGGATGAGCGCTGATCCCGGCGTCATCTCTGCGGCAAGGGGCTGGGCGTCCGGTAGCGGATCGCGCGCTGCCATGCCGTGGCTGCCTGGCCAGACCAATGTCGCGCCATTATCGGCATTGAAAAGCGTCAGCGGCCAGATGACATTCACCAGATATTCGATTTCGCCGACCGGCCCCCGCCACATATCCTGGTCGCGATGCGGCGCTTGTGCTGGCGCGCCTGGATGAATGGCGATCGCCTGGGCGACATTGAGCTGGATAGTGTCGCAATGGGGGCCAAGCATCGCCTCGACAATGTCCAAAATCAGCCGCTGCTGGACAAGGGCGGCCGCGTGCGGCGACCGGCTGAGCAAACGCCCGAAACGCTGCGTCGTCTCCCCGTAAAAGTGGCCCCGGCAAAAGGGCGTGAGGGCAAAATCCTCCTCAAGATCATGCGCCAAAGCTGTGATAGTCTCGGACGGAAGCAAGGCAGGGATGATGCATGCGCCTTTGGCATGGAGCATGTCGATCCATGGCCGCGCCTGGACGGACAGGAGGTGTGCCATCATAATCCTCCTTTCACGTGGCGGCGCGGGATTGCGGTATCGCAATCGACGCTTGGCCGATGATGCCAGCGCCCGCCAGCAGGCGCGGGGTTTGCTCGGATATCTCGATGCAGAGCGCGGCGAGCAGACCGCCGTCGCAATATTGGGGACGCCCAAGCGGGAGGCAGCGCCAGCCGAACGCGATAATCTGCTGGGACCAGCCTTTCTCCGCGACCGCGCTATAATGGGTGATCCCGGCCGCCAGCGCATGATCGACAAGCGCTATGATCAACGCGTCGCGGACCTGACGCCGTTCTGCGGCGCGTAGCCGCCGGTCGAGGCAAAAGCGGGTTATCTCGAAGATTTCGGGACCGCTGGGCGGCGGCCCTGCGCACAGATCGGCATAGAAGCTGTCGAGAATATGGGGCCGGCATGTCGGCAGCAGCCTTGCCGAGCCGAGATGTTCGCCATCGGGGTCGGTCAATATGAGATAATGGCACTGTTCGCCGTCAAACTGATCAAGCTCATAAAGACCGGCAAGGGTCGGCAAATCCCATTTAAGGAGATCGATAAAGACCGATTTTCGCGCGGCAAACATGTTCCGTAAGACCGCGTCCGCTATCGGACCGCCCAGATGCTTTTCTATCTGCAACATGATCGTGTCTCCCTTAACCATGATTGGCCAAGGGTCGCAGCGCAGGCATTACGGCGCTATTCCCAGAAAGGGGTATAGCGCCGTCTGTTGATATCCGTGATCGTCAGTGTCCCGTCTTCAAGCGTCAGGCCCACCAGGGAAATGCGCTTGCTGATACCATAGCGCTCGCAGGCATGTCTGATATGACGCGACACGGTCTCCTCGCTGATCTTGACGATCTGGCTGATTTCCCAGTCGCTTTTGCCGCGCGTCGCCCAGAGCACGCATTCGCGCTGCCGGTCAGTGAGGATCGCCTTGCGTTCGCCAAAACTTTCGCCGCGCCCGGTCCACAGACGCCGGGCCGCTTCAAAGGCAAATCCGCCGACGATCTGCGCGAGCAGCAACCGCTCCTGCGGCACGGCCTTCCCGGCGATAGTGGCGAAGGAACAGGAGCCGAACATCTCGCCTGGGATATTGGACGGCACCGTGAAGCCGTCGCTGATGCCCTGTTCGCGCCCAAGACTGAAGATGCGGCGGTCCTGAACCGTCAGGGGAATGAGATGCGGGATGCGCGCCCATTGGAAACCGATCCCCGTCCTATGGCTCGCCCGGTGCACCGGGTCCGATACCCCCAGCGCGCTCGAAGCATAGAAATCGGCCCATTGCGCGGGATAATTGTGGAGATGGATTGCCGCATCATCCTCATAGGCCAGGATGTCGACATGATGGGTCATGGCGAAATAGTCGAAACCAAGGCGCGGCGTGACGATGGCCATGGCATCGGCCAGGTCTTCCTTGGTGCGCGCCGCGTCGATCAACAGCAGCAATTCCAGCGCAAGCGGATACAGGTCCATAAAAATGCAACCCGGCCACGGGCGGCATCTCAAGCTACCGGCAGTCCCGCTGCCGGCCCTTCCGGCATCTTCGCGCCGGACGGCGGGGCCTCAGGCCGGCGTCCGGAAATTTCCTCATTGTCACAAAACTATCACCCAAAAGCCCCCGGCAAAAGTTTTGCATTGCAAAATAAAATCCATTCTGGCCTGAAAAATCCGAACCCTTCTATAAGCTTAGGGCCGGCTGGCGGACGCCGATTTGAGTGAAGCGGCCAGTTCTTGAGCGTCTTGGGCCCGAAATTCTGGACTGATCCGGACGCCTATGAGGCATTGCGCGAGGTGGATCGGGCCGGGATCATGTGGGAGTGGCTTCGCCGCGATCCCGACTATATCCGCTGGTATGCGGAGGCCAGCCGGACGACGCGGGGCGCAGCCGACCCCGCAGACTGGGGGTTGCATTTTCGCCGAGGCGCCGCACTTAAGCGCTAGAGAGGCCCGGATCTTCTGGATCGCTGATCTCGACCCGGCGGTCCTCCCGGTCGACATAAGCATGGCCCCGGCACCTGGCCCAGACAGCGTCGATCTGTCTGTTCTTGCGCCCTGGCTTTCCCTTGTCCGGAGCGCCGCTGGCAAGGAACATGCGCTTTTGTCCGACGGCGCGCGCCATATCCGGATCGATGTCGAGCAGGGCAGTTTCGCGCAGGCCGGACCTGTCACGATACGCTATCATATTGCTGGTTTTGCCACAGCGCGTGCGCGGCTGGCGCCGCTGCGCCGGTTTCTCGATCTGGTCCGGCGCGGCAGATTTTCCCGTTCCCTCTATCCGCCCGATCCGCGTTTGCAACGGCATGCCGCGCTCCTGCGCGTCCATGACGCGATCAGCATTGGCGCCACCCAGCGGGAGATCGGCGCGGCGCTGTTCGGGGCTGCCCGCATCGAGAAGGAATGGGACGGCGCGTCCGACTCGCTGCGGCTGCGCGTGCGCCGCCTGGCGCGCGACGCCAGGGCCATGGCCCGTGGCGGCTATCGCCTGCTGCTGCGCAGATCCGGCCATTATCGAGACTAGCTGAAGGAAGAACCGGACCCCCCTGTGTTTGGACTGTCGGCGCCTTGCTTCTGGTGGTTTTCCGCCCCCGCGCGGTCTGTTGGTCCGCGCGGCCGCGCTCTCTGACACGGACGGCGCCTTGTTGAGCCGTTCGCGTCACCGAGCCGCCTGTCAGAGTCTTTGTCTGCCAGCGTCTCGGCCTGCCGGTATCGATCGCATGACGGGACGGCGCCGCTGCGCTGCTGCCGTCAGGCGGACGCCGCTGGCGCGGCGGCGCGTTGTCGGGCCTCTCCCGGTGGCGCGGGCGCGGTCGGCGCGTCCTCCTAGGCCCGCCGCTGCCGGCGGCAACCCCGGCGCTTTGCTTGGGGTGCTTCGCTGCGCTGCGCCCGTCCTGTTCGGCTGCTGAAGCAACCGGGACGGTGCCTTCGGCCGCTGTTGCGGGCCTTTCCGGTCGCTCTTGCCGACCACCCCCGCTTCCGGGAGCGGCCTGTTGTTTTGGGAGCATCAGGAGGACAGCCATGTCTGCGAAGGGCACGGGCACGCACGAGGGCAGCGCCAAGCGGCGCGGGGAACAAGGGAGAAAGAGGAAGGAGAGGAACAGAAGCAGAGGCGGAGGTAGGAGCAGGGGCGGGGCGGGCGATGACGCCCGGCCGTCCGGTAGCGCCCATGCCCGCCATGCCCTCTATGACGAGATCACCGCAAAGATAGTTGGCGAGCTTGAACAGGGGCATATCCCATGGGTGCGGCCTTGGGCCAGCCATGGGGGCAGGCAGCGGCGCGCGGTCGCGCCAGCCCTGCCGCGCAACGCGCTTTCGGGACGGCCCTATTCGGGCATCAATATCCTCATCCTCTGGAGCGCCATGATCGAGCATGGCTATGCCTCGCATGGCTGGCTGACCTTCAAACAGGCTCTCGAAGCAGGGGGCTGCGTCCGCAAAGGGGAACGCGGCACCAGCATCGTCTATGCCGACCGCTTCATTCCGAAAGGCGAAGCGGAGCGGGCCGCGCAGGAAGGAGGCGACATCAGGGTCGTACCGTTCCTCAAACGCTTCACCATCTTCAACCTTGCGCAATGCGAGGGATTGGACGTCGATCTTGGCGCGGACCCGGTCCCCTTGCCGCGCGACAAGATCGCGCCGGTCGCCGAGGAACTGATTCTCGCCAGCGGCGCGGATTTTCGCGTCGGCGGCGACAAGGCCCATTTTGTCCACGACCTCGACTATATTGCGGTCCCGCATCAGAGCGCTTTTTACGATCCGATCAACTATTATCGGACCGCGCTCCATGAACTTACCCATAATGCCGCGATCCGGATTATGCCGCATGTCGCTGAATTAGCGCGGCTGGCGGCATGATTACGTGCGGGCCATTCGGCATAATCTTCGTCGCTCCGACAACATGGAGCACGAAGATCATGTCCGAAAATCTGAAAACCTGCGTTGAGCCGTATCTGGCGGCGTTCGAGCAGACCTATGCCGCAGAGAACTACAAAGCTCGGACGATCATCGCTTATCGGTGTCTGGCGAGGAAGTTCGGCGCGGTTCTGGACGAAGCGGGTATCGCACCCCCGTCCGTAACGCTCGACTGCGTCGAGCCGCTGACGCGCGACCTTCCAAGGGAGCGGAAGAATACAATACGCCTCGACACCATCGCGCGCCGGTTCGTCCAGCACTTGGTCGATATCGGCGTGGCGCAGCCGGTGCCGCTGACAGACAATGAGATCGCGCGTGCGACTTTGCTGGCGGACTTCGAGACCTATCTCATCAAACAGCGCGGCCTCAGTCCGCGCAGTATCCCGCACTCGGTGGGTTTTGCGCGCCGCTTTCTCGACTATCGGTTTGGCAAGGCATTGCCCGATCCGGGGCGCCTGTGCCCCGCCGATGTAATCGGCTTCATGGAGCATGTGCTGGCCAGCGCGCGTCGCGACAAGACGGTGGCGACCCACGTCCGTATCTTCCTTCAATACCTGTTCGCGTGCGGCGCGACCGCGACCAATCTGGCGCTGAGCGTTCCAAAAACGGCGAAACGCTGGGCTGCACGACTGCCGCGCCACTTGTCGCCCGATGGTGTCGAGGCCGTGCTTGCGTCCGTTCGCGACAATCACCGGCATGGTGCGCGGGATTATGCGATGCTGTTGGTTATGGCCCGGCTCGGGCTGCGTGCGGCCGAGGTCGTCGCGATCCAACTCGACGATATCGACTGGCGCGCGGGCGAACTGATGGTGCGCGGCAAGGGCAAGCTGCACGACCGTCTGCCGCTCACCGCGGAGGTCGGCGACGCGCTGAGCCGGTATCTTCGTGAGGAGCGAGGACCGGCGACCTGTCGCACGCTGTTCGTCGCGCATCGCGCGCCACATCGGCCGTTCAAGGATGGGACGATCGTCAACGCCATCCTCAAAGATGCCTTGAAAGCGACCGGCCAAAAGCCGGTGACGCCTTATGTGGGATCGCACCTGCTGCGTCATAGCCTTGCCACCCAACTGGTGAACACGGGTGCATCGCTCGACGAGGTGGGCGACATGTTGCGACACCGATCGCGGTCATCGACGATGATATATGCGCGGCTCGACATCGACGGGCTGCGGTCGATCGCGCAGCCCTGGCCGGTTGCGGGAGGCACGCTATGAGCCTCACCGACCAGCTCGACCGCTATCTGAGCGTCCGGCGCGGCCTCGGCTACGATCTTGGCACCAGCGAGCGCATCCTCCGCCGCTTTACCCGGTTCGCTGACGGCGAGGGTGCCGCTTATATCGACACGCCGCTGTTCCTGCGCTGGCATGCCACGCTGGCGGAGGCCCAGACCTCGACTCGAGGGGCGAGGCTCAGCGCTGTCCGTCTGTTCGCGCAGTGGTTGAGCAGCTTCGATCCGGCACATGAAGTACTGCCGCGAGGTCTGCTGCCGAGCGCCATCGCACGGTCTCGACCGCACATCTACAGCGATGCCGAGATCGGAGCGATCATCATGGCGGCCAAGATGCTGCCGTCCATTTATGGTCTGCGCGGACTGACCTGCTCGACGTTGTTCGGACTCATCGCCGTCACGGGCCTGAGAATCAGCGAGGCGCTGGCACTCGATGGTGAAGACCTCGAGATCAATCATGGCGTGCTGCGCGTTCGACAGGGTAAGCTCGGCAAAGAGCGGCTGCTGCCACTCGACCCGAGCGTCGTCACCCGGATGATCGACTATCGTGTCGAGCGTGACCGGCTGATCGGCCATCCGGTTACGCCGATGTTCGTCACCGACAAAGCCACCCGCCTCACCGACTGTGCCGCCCGATACAACTTCGCGCACGCGTGCCAGCAGATCGGGCTCCGGACTCCTCAGCCATACTGCAAGCATGGCAGAGGACCGCGCATCCATGATCTTCGCCACAGCTTCGCGGTGAGGACGATGATCGACTGGTATCGCACCGGCAAAGACCCGGCGCGCGAAATGATCCGGCTCACGACCTATCTGGGCCATAGCGATCCCTCCAACACGTACTGGTATCTGGAAGCGGTTCCGGAACTGCTCGATCTGGCGATGGCGCGGGCCACCGCCGATGGCCGGGAGGCTGTGCAATGAGCGCCGCCGCCTTGCCCGCGCTGATCCAGCGCTTCTTCACCGATCGGTTGTGCGTCCAAATGGAAGCGAGCCCACACACCGTCGCGGGCTATCGCGACACGTTCCGCCTGCTGTTGCGGTACGCAGGCGCTCGATGCGGGAAGCCGCCGGTCAAGCTCACCGTCGAGGATATCGACGCCGATCTGGTCGCCGACTTCCTCGCCCATACCGAGACAGCGAGAGGTAACAGCGCGCGCAGCCGCAACACACGGCTTGCCGCGATCCGATCGTTCTTCCGCTACGTCGCGATGAGCGATCCGACCTGGCTGCTGCAATGCCAGCGCATCCTCGCCATGCCCAACAAGCGCTATGTGAAGCGCACGGTGACGTTCCTCGACGCCGACGAGATGGCGGCGTTGCTCGCAGCGCCGGACCGCACAACATGGGCGGGGCGGCGCGATCATGCGCTGCTCCTGCTCGCGATCCAGACCGGCCTGCGGGCATCCGAACTGGTCGGCCTCACGCTCGGTGATGTTGTGCTCGGGAACGGCGCGCACATCCGCTGCATGGGCAAGGGCCGGAAGGAGCGTGCGACCCCGCTTCGCCGCGAGACGGCCAGGCTGCTGGGGGCGTGGATAGGCAACGACAAGGATGAGAACAGACCGCTGTTCCCGTCGATCCGGGGAGAACGACTGAGCCGCGACGCTCTCGAGCATCTGGTCCGCAAGCACTGCCTCACGGCATCGCGCACGTGCCCGAGCATCGGCACCAAGCGGGTCACACCGCATACGCTTCGCCACAGCACGGCAATGGACCTGCTCCACCACGGCGTCGATCCAGCGGTGATCGCGCTCTGGCTTGGTCACGAGAATGTCGAGACCACCCAGATCTACATCCACGCCGACATGCGGATGAAGGAAAAGGCGCTCGCTCGCGTCGCCCCTCCAGCCACCCCGTCAGGCCGGTTCCGCCCCGACGACAAGCTCCTCGCGTTCTTGGAAGGCCTCTGATTATGCCGAACCGCCGCATGGCCGATGCCCGGAAAACCAGCCTCCAACAGACGCCATGCGGCATAATCCGGATCGCGGCATTATGGGTGTTATGCCGATATCGGCATAACGTCCATTGGAGCGGCCATGTTTCGCGCCTTGGCCGCGACTTTAGCGGCGCTTATGGGTCTGCGCCCTATGCCCGCGAGGAATTATGCGCGGAAATGGGCAGCGCCTTCCTCTGCGCTTCGCTCGGCATTGTCCCGACCGTCCGCCATGCCGACTATATCGCTTCATGGCTTGGCCTGCTCCGCGCGGACAATCGCGCCATTTTCCGGGCGGCCAGCGCCGCCAGCAAGGCCGCTGACTATCTCCTTGCCTTCCGCCCGCCAGAGCCGGGCAGCAGCGCCTGTTCGGCAGGAGGGCTGACCGCAGCGATGCGGCTGCGGCACGCGGCATGACGCTCCTCACCGCCGATCTGCGCTATGGGCTGCGCGCCAATGCGATCTGCGCCGAGATTTCCCGCGAACAGGGCAGGGCCTTTGATCCCTGCCCGCTCGTCAAACTCTATTCGCCCCTCAGCACGGCGACATGGCTTGTCACTGAGCTCGACCGGGACGGCGATAGCTTGTTCGGCCTTGCCGACCTTGGCTTGGGTTATGCGGAGCTTGGCACATTCTCGCTGCGCCAATTATGCGCCATGCGCCTGCCTTATGGTCATGGGATCGAATGCGAGGCCGGTTTTGCGACCATCCATCCCCTGTCGGTCTGGACGCAATGGGCGCGATGTTCCGGCTCGGTCCTCTGGACAGAAATCCTCCTAACCCGCGCCGCCGCCGCGATCATGGCATCGGACCCCGAAATCCCCGGATAAGGCCGATCCGCCTTGCCGGGATATGCGCGGCACGTCCTGCCGCACCCAATGCCGGTCCCGCTTGCCAGTCATCTCAAAGCATCGCGGCGCCGGCCTTATAAGGAGTAGCATCATGCAGTTGGACTATATCGCTCTCGACAGGCTTGCCGTCAGCAAGACCAATATGCGCCAGGGCGCAAAAGCCCCGGACGTCTCCGATATACTGCCGACGATCAGGAAACGCGGCGTCATCCAGCCCCTTCTCGTGCGCCCCGGCAGCGAGAGCGGCCAATATGAGATTATCGCCGGACGCCGCCGCTTCACTGCCGCCTGCCTCGTCGCGCGGGAACTGCGCGAAGCGGGCGGAGAGCGGGGCGACGCGCAGGACAGTCTCCATATCGACCCGCTGCCCTGCGCCATCCTTGACGCAGGCGATGACGCCACCGCCATCGAAGCCTCGATGATCGAGAATATGGCCCGTCTCGACGCCGATGAAGTCACGCAATGGGAGAGTTTTGTCCGGCTCGTCAAACAGGGGCGGGATGTCGCTGATATCGCCGCCACCTTCGGCCTGCCGGAGCTTGCGGTGCGGCGCATCCTTGCCCTTGGCAATCTCCTCCCGCCAATCCGCGCCCTCTACCGCAACGGGATGATCGACCGGGCGAGTATCCGTCATCTGACCATGGCCAGCAAGGCCCAGCAGAAGGCGTGGCTGGCGCTTGCCGAGGATGAGCATGCCTATTGCCCCATCGGCAATCAGCTCAAGGCTTGGCTGTTCGGCGGCCAGTCGATCCCCGTTCGCCACGCCCTGTTCGACGTCACCCGGTTTGATGGGCGGATCATTGCCGACCTGTTCGGCGAGGACGGCTATTTTGCTGACCCCGACGCTTTCTGGACAGCGCAATATGCCGCAATAGACGCGCGGCGCGCCGCCTATCTCGAAGACGGCTGGGCTGATGTCATGATCGTGCCGCCGTCCGATCATTTCCATAGCTGGGAATATGAGAAGACCGCCAAACGCAAGGGCGGGCGCATCTATGCCGATGTCCGGGCAAGCGGCGAAGTGATTTTCCATGAAGGCTATCTCAGCCGCAAGGAAGCGCAGCGCGCGCAGCTGATGGTGGGCGGCAACGCGACTATGGGGTCCAAACCCTCCCGTCCCGAACTCAGCGGACCCTGCCAGACCTATATCGACCTGCACCGCCATGCGGCCGTCAGGGCGGGTCTGGTCGGCCATCAGGGCGTCGCGCTGCGGCTGATGGTCGCCCATGCCATGATCGGATCGGCCCATTGGACCGTCCACCGCGAACCCCAGACAAGCCGCAACGAGGCAACGGCCAAAAGCCTTGAACGCAGCCGCGCCGAAGCCCTGTTCGACGAACGGCGCCGCGCAGTCATGGCCGCGCTCGACCTGCCGTCCGACCAGTCGGCGCTGATCGCGGCAAAGGGCGAGGGCGGCCATGGCGGCGACGATGCGCTTGCCCGGATATTCCTTAAACTGCTCGATCTGCCCGACAGCCTCGTCATGGAGATAGTGACAATCGTCATGGGCGAGACGCTTGAAGCTGGCAGCGCGGTGATCGAGGCGGTTGGCCTGCATATCGGCACCGACATGGCCGATTGGTGGCAGGCTGACGATGCCCTGTTCGCGCTGATCCGGGATCGCGAACTGCTGGTCGCGCTGGTGAGGGATGTGGCGGGAGAGGCCGTCGCAACGGCCAATCTGGGCGCGACGTCCAAGGTCCTTAAATCGATCATCTCTGACCATCTGACCGGCACCAATGGCCGCAGGCACCATGACCGCTGGGTGCCGCGCTGGATGCGCTTTGCGCCGTCAGCCTATACCGAAAGGGGCGGTGTCGGCACCGTCGACGCCTTCGCCCGGATCGCGCCGCCTGCCGCCAAAACCCCAGCCTTCAAAGACCCAGCGTCCAAAACTCCAGCGCCGGACCCTGAGCAGCCGCCCAGAGAGGAAGGCGATACGACAGAGCTGCCGCGCGCTGCCTGACCGATAAGGGGGCGGCCAAGCGCTGCCCCCTTATCCATGGAAACAAGGATAGTCTCGAGCGTGCGACGGGCTACGCGCTTCTTGGCCTGAAAAGGATAAGGGCCTGCAAAAAGCAAGCCCGCCAAGGCCACCTGTCTCCCCTGTCTATTGGGGCAGGCCAAGGCGCAAGGCCCCTCGACATCAGGCGCTTGCGAACATGCGCCCTTGCCCTCGGCTTGAGGGGAGGCGCTCTTAGTCGGAGATGGTCTGGCTGGTCGCTTTAGGAGGCGACAGTCTCTCGTCGCCGACCATCGTCAAGGTGAGCGCGACGATCCTCAATCCTCGCCGCCTCGTGATCCGGGCGGACAAATCCCAGCATCGAATGACATTGCCCTGGGTGCGCCAGTCGCTCACCGTGCAATAGGCAGCGATCAGAAGGTCGCGGCCATTATCGGCAAGATCGATATAGATATTGTGGAGGAAATGCCGCCATGCGCCGCCGCCCTTTTCCTGCACCATATCGGGGATTTTCGCGATTTCCGCCCGCCCGGCAAACCTCCCCAGTTTAGGCGCGTCGATGACCGCATCAGGGGTGAAGATATCATTCCATTGCCGCGGCAGGTTGCGGTCGAGCGCATGGCAGAAGCGGCTCAGCAAATCCCGGATTTCCAGCCGCGTCTCGACATTGATCGCTGAAAATGTCGCGCTCATTCCAAATCTTTTCCTTCGCGCCTGGCGGGCATCTCGGCGACGCCTGTCAACCGGATGCGCCCCTGCGTCCTATGATGAGATTGGCGATTTCTAGTCCAGCCCGACCGGCCGGGCAATGCGGATATGGAGCCAGTTTCACTATGTCGCCGGACGTTGAAAGAGGTTGGATCATGCGGCACGGCCGTCCACGCCGGGCAGGCAGCGGGGCGGAAATTCCGGCCGCGCGGTCCCGCCCTTCATGCGGTCCCGCGCGGATTGGGCACAGGCCCCGTCTCGATGCCGGAAAGACACCCTCCCGCTCACTGAACGTATGAGGCCGTGGCCGAAGGCGCGGGCGGAACCGGCACGCGATTGGCTTCCTGCCTCGCTTGGGCGCGCGCCTTTCCTTGCCATGGCGAGGATGCGGGACATAAGGGTGCGCGCCTGCGCGGATATATTGGTCCTGTGGCCGCAATAGCCCGATGATGACCGGCCAGCTTTGTCCGATACGCGCCAAACCACCCACAGGGTGAGGGTATGCCGCTGCTGACCTAGGTGCATGTTCGGCTTGTTGTCCGGCGAGGCTCTTTCTGTCCTTACAAGGCTTTCCGCGCGGGGCCTGCGCTACTGATCGACGGCCAATCTCTCCATGGGGATCTTTCCCGCACCGATTTCCGGTGCCTTGGACGTGTGACCTGGGCTGGCCGCAGCCCTTCAAAACCATCGCGCCGGACTTATTTCCCCGACCCGCTTTGCGGCTCTCCTCGCGGGCGCTTCGCGCGCAAATAAGCCCGTCGCTCCGGTCCTGCGCGTGCCGCTCCGGCCTCCCGGTTCGAAGCCCTGCTCAAACCATCCCTTCTGGTCCGCCCATCGCCCGGAAATGGTTCGGGGCGAGCATCCAAGGAGAAATATCATGCCCGCAATCGGTTATGTCACCCGCGAGGGAAAAGGCTTCAAAGGCCAGCTCAAGACCCTCTCCATCCGCACCGAGATCGAGATCATCCCCAATGTCCGCAAGTCCGGCGACAGCCATCCCGACTACAGGGTCTCGGCTGCCGGGATCGAGGTCGGCGCGGGCTGGGTTCGCCGGGGCGAGATGAGCGGCAAGGACTATGTCTCGCTCTCCCTCGCAGCCCCGGAATTTGGTCCGCGCCGCCTCTATGCCAATCTTGGCCGCGCCGCCGGACAGGATGACGAGGACACTTTCGCGATCATCTGGAATCCCGCCGATTGATCGCCTTTGGCCCCGCGCCCGGCACGGACGCGGGGCCTTTTTCTCGCCGGCTTCTCTCCGGTCATAAGGGGGACGCAAACGCCTATGGCTGTTTGCGACCCTGCCAAAGCAGGCCGGAGCGATCCATTCCCGCCCTGGCCGGAACATGGGGTTCCGGCGGCTATGGATCGCTCTTACATGGATGACACAGCACGCCGCGCGCAGGCCGCGCGCGAAGGTAGCCCCTTCCTTACCGCCAAACAGACCGCCTATCATCTGGGCATCGCCTATACGACGCTGAAAGACCTGCGGACGCGGGGCGCAGGCCCTAAATGCCGCAAACATGGGCGCACCTGGCGCTATCATATCGACGATATCGAGGCCTGGTCCGCGGGGCGGTCCATCGGTGGCGATCAGGGCGGCAGCAATCAGAGCAGCGGCATCAGCGCTGGTATCAAACGGTCTGGCGGCCGCCATGGTTGACCCGCGCGACAGGCCGCTATTCGCCTGGGGTCAGGCACTTCGCGCCGCGAGGGCGCGGCGCAGAAGGCTCACCCGCCGCGCAGCCTATATTGGCGCTGGCATAAGCGCCTTGGCGCTCACCATCGCCTTCCCGCCACGGCCCTGGCTGGTCTGGAATGTGAGCGCCAGCGCGCCGCTGGGTCTCTACGCCGTGCTGCCCGTCGCGCGGATACAGCGGGGGGATATGATCCTTGCCTGGCCCCCGCCGCAAGCCCGGCGGCTTGCCGCGCAGCGCCACTATCTGCCCGCCACCATCGCGCTGATCAAGCGCGTCGCAGCACGTAACGGCGACATGGTCTGCGCATCGGGAAACGCGGTGACTGTGAATGGGAAGGCGCTGGCCGATCGCTTGAAATTCGACAAAGCAGGCCGCCCTCTACCGCAATGGCAGGGCTGTGTCCGGCTTGATCGGGACATGATCTTTCTGGCGATGCCGGAGGTCTCCGGCTCCTTTGATGGGCGCTATTTCGGGCCGACCGCACGGCGCGAGATGATCGGCCGGGCGGTGCGCCTGTGGCCGCGCTGAAGACCGGCATCGCCGCCGCTGTCCTTTGTCTCTCATTCCCCGCCCAAGCCGATAATGTGGCGCGCTGGCGCGCGGAAATCGCAGAAGCTTCGGCGCGTTTTGCGATACCTCAAGCCTGGATCGAGAAGGTCATAAGCGCTGAAAGCGGCGGGCGCACACTATGGCAGGGGCGTCCGATCACCAGCCGGGCAGGGGCGATGGGCCTGATGCAATTGATGCCGGAGACCTGGGCAAGCCTGCGCAAAATCCATGGGCTTGGGTTCGATCCCCATGATCCGCGCGACAATATTCTGGCGGGCACGGCCTATCTGCGCGCCATGTATGACCGCTTCGGCTATCCCGGCATGTTCGCTGCCTATAATGCCGGACCGGCGCGTTATGCCGCCCATCTCAAGACGGGCGGGGCGCTGCCGCGCGAGACCCAGGCCTATCTCGCGCAACTGACGGACGCTGCCGCCACGGGAGAAGCGAAGCAGGCGACGGCCCGCACTATAGCGGCTGCGCCGCCCGCGCTCTTTGTCCTCGGAGAAACGGCTAATGGCTCTCCGCATCGGGACGACAAAATCCCGGACAAAGCATTCAAGCCTGATCCCCTGTTCGTAATCCGTTATCGGGAATAGCGGCGGGGTTTGGGGCGCCCAGCCTCTGGCGGTGCATGGCCAGGCGATGGGGGAGGCTCGTCTCGGCAAGGCCCAGCATGGCGGCTGGCGGAGCGGCTGTGCAAGGCCGGCGGCGCCTCCAATTTTTCTGGAAATATGGGCGCGCTGCGCACGCATGTTCTTTTGCTGCCGGTCCAGAAAAATCGGCACCTCCACCGCCGCTGACGCGGCGCTCGCGCTGCGCCGCGCGCGGCCCTGACAGCCGCTCCGCCAGCCGCCGGTCGAGGTCTGTCCTCACTTTAGGGGACGGGTTTCTTTGGAGGTTCTCATGGCTTTGGCTCAGACAATCGCGGCGACAAATGGCGTCATGGCGGCTTTGGTCGCAGGGCTTGAGCGGGAGTTTGGACGGGGGGCCGGCGAGGCGCTGGCGCACCGTTTTCTGGCGGCGGAAGAAAGCGATCTACTTTGGGATATGCGGGTCGAGGAACGCTGGCTGGGGCGCTGGGAGGCGCTTGAACAAGCGCATGGCGAGGAGGAAATCGATCTTGACCGGGTGGCGATTACAGGGCGCTGTAACGGCGCCTGGTTCGTGGCGGTGATGCTCGTGGACGGGGAGGGAGAAGCGCATGGTGTGATCGGACGGCGCAGTTTTAGAAAGGGCGCGAAAGCACATCGCGCGCTGGCATTGGCGCATTGAACAAAGGCGCCATCAAGGCCGGGGTCCGCTGTCGCACAGGCATCGGATCCCGGCGCTTTTTTGCCCTCGGCGCGCGCAAGGGCGACAGGACAGGAAGCATATGAACAAGCGGCCTGGGGGCCGAAAGGGAGTGGGTGGCGGAAAGGCGGCGTAAGGCAAGATAAAGCTATGGCACTGGCCGCGCGTTAAGTGATTGTCTGCACATCTTTTTTTAGGCGCTATTTTGGCACTGGCTGCCAGAGGACAGTGCCATATCCATAAGAAATGGCGGATGTCCGCCACAGACGGTGGCACCGCTTTTTGTGGTGTGCAGGCTGAGCCATGCTCGCGCTGATAGAGGCACGGAAGCGCACTGAATATGGGCGATGAGGAGGATTTTACGCCGCACCTTGGGCGGCAGCGCAGCTATGGCGGCGCGCGCGGCCCGCGCTATCTGGGGCGAATATTGGCCGCCGCCAATCTGGCGCGGGGCGGCGCTGCAGGCGGTCAGAACAAGCGGGGTTTTTCAGGCAGCCGGACCGGGCGCGGGGCAGGGGTGGGAAGGCTGCTAGCGACCCGTGGCAGAGTGGCCGCCAAGGGCGCGAGACGGGTCATCGTCAAGGCGCGGATCGTCAGGCTGTCGGGCAAAGGGGCAGCGGCGGCTGTCGCGCACCTACGTTATCTGCAAAGAGACGGCACGACGCGGGAGGGCGAGCGGGGAACGCTCTATGGCCGCGAGAGCGACACGATCGATGGGGCGGCTTTTACCGCGCGCGGCGCGGGCGACCGTCACCAGTTCCGCTTCATCGTCTCGCCTGAGGATGGCGCGCTCTATGAGGATCTTAAACCCCTGACCCGGCGGCTGATGGCGCGGATGGAGGAGGATCTTGGCACCCGCCTTGACTGGGCCGCTGTCGACCATTTCAACACCGGTCATCCTCACAGCCATATCATCGTCCGTGGAAAGGACGATCGTGGCGGCGATCTTATCCTCGCGCGCGATTATCTCACCACCGGAATCCGCGCGCGCGCCGCTGACCTCCTCGCGCTGGACCTGGGCCCCAGATCATCGCGCGAGATCGCTGCAGGACTGCGGCTTGAGGTCGAGCAGGAGAGGCTGACATCGATCGACCGGTCCTTGATCCGCGGCGCGGACGCTGACCGGGTCGTTGCCGCTCATGGGAGCGATGGCTTCGACCAGGCGCTGCGATCGGGTCGTCTCGCCAAGCTTGCCCGCATGGGTCTGGCAGAGCCGCTTGGTGCTGCGCGGTTCAGGCTGGCGCCCGATCTTGCCGATACGTTGCGGCAGGTGGGTGAGCGGGGCGATATTATCAGGACGATGCAGCGCGCCTATACGCGTCTTGGCGCCGAACGGTCGCTTGCCGATCAGGTCATTTACAATCCAAAGGCGCCGGGCGCGGGGCCGCTCATTGGTCGGCTGATGGCGCGAGGCCTGGCTGATGAGCATGCCGACCGCTATCATATCATTGTCGACGGCCTAGACGGCCGCAGCCATTATGTCGCGACCGGGACCGGCGCCGCCCTTGGACAGGATGTCGAAAGCCTGCCGATCGGCGCCATAGTCGAGATATCCCCGGCGCAGGCCGAGGTCAGGCAAGCCGATCACATGATCGCTGTCATCGCGGCGGGCAATGGCGGCCATTATGATATTGAGGCCCATCTGCGCCATGACGCGAGAGCGACCGAGACCTATGCGCAGACCCATATTCGCCGTCTTGAAGCGTTGCGCCGGGCAGGGGTTGCCGAGCGGGAGCCGTCCGGGCGATGGATCATCGCTGAGGATCATATTGCGCGGGTTGAGGCCTATGAGGCGAGGCGGGTCGAGGCGCGGCCGGTAGCGGTCAAAATCCTGTCGGCCTATCCGCTTGAAAAACTGCTCGACATAGAGGCCGCCACCTGGATCGATCGGGACCTGGTAGCGGGCTCGCCGTTACCCGTGCGCGACGCGGGATTTGGCGCGGCGCTGCGCGATGCGCAGGCGCGCCGCAGGCAATGGCTCATCGCGCAAGAATTTGCCGAAAATGGTCGAGACGGGATGACCTTCGCGCCCAACATGCTGTCAGCGCTGCAGCGCCGGGAATTGTTGCGTGTCGCGAAAGAGATTACCAACGAGATCAAATTGCCGTTCCATGACCCTAGAAATGGCGCACAGGTCGATGGTGTCTATCGGCGGTCTCTCGACCTTGTCAGCGGGCGCTTTGCCGTGATCGAACGCGCCTATGATTTTACGCTCGTGCCGTGGCGTCCTGTGCTGGAGCCTCATATCGGCAAGGCGGTATCCGGGATCATGCGGGGCGACGGCATCAACTGGACTATCGGGCGTGGGCGAAGCGGACCCTCGATCAGTTGAGTGGAAGACAAATTTGCGCTGGAACATTCAATAGGCGCGATAGCGTTTTTCATCGCTACGGATTGAAGGCCTGCACAGGCAGTTTCGGCAAAGGCCGTTGATGGCTTATCGCCGCCTTTTGCGAAACAGCAGACTTTGTGTGAGTGGCAATGCCTGACTTTTGAGCATGTGGAGCAAACAATATTTTCCTCGTGCGTCACCTATGCGTTCTTGAAGCGTTAGCAAAATGCGATCCGAATGTTTTGGTCCAAAGCCTGGAATGTTTGGCGACCCGCCTTTCAATGCTCAGTCATATTGGCATAGCGAGAGGTGGCCCCGATCTGATTGATTGATATATGCAGAAAGGAAAGCCCGTAATGGCTAAGGCGCTTAAATCCGGCGGCAAGTCTTCCGGTGGCGAAACCCATCAGACCGCTGAGGATTTGGCTACCGCTGCCCTGACCACAAATCATGGCGTTCCGATCTCCGACAATCAAAACAGTCTCAGGAGCGGATCGCGCGGGCCAACGCTACTTGAAGATTTTGTCTTGCGGGAGAAGATTTTCCATTTCGATCATGAGCGCATTCCCGAACGAATCGTCCATGCCCGCGGAACTGGCGCGCATGGCATCTTCGAGGCAACCGACGATATCTCAGACTTGTCCAAGGCGGCAGTGTTTATAAAGGGCGAGAAAACGGAAGTGTTTGTGCGCTTCTCGACCGTCGCCGGCGGGGCCGGATCGGTCGACACGCCGCGTGACGTGCGCGGTTTTGCCGTCAAATTCTACACGCGCGAGGGCAATTGGGATCTGGTCGGCAACAACATACCTGTGTTCTTCATTCAGGATGCGCTCAAATTCCCGGATCTTGTCCATGCCGTGAAGATGGAAGCCGATCGCGGCTATCCACAGGCTGGCAGCGCGCACGACACTTTCTGGGACTGGGCGAGCCTCATGCCCGAGACCACCCATATGCTCATGTGGGCGATGTCCGACCGCACCTTGCCGCGCTCGTTCCGGACGATGGAAGGGTTCGGCGTTCATACCTTCAAGCTTGTGAACGCCCAGGGCAAGACGAGCTTCGTCAAGTTCCACTGGAAGCCGCGGCTCGGTCTGCAATCGACGATCTGGGACGAGGCGCTGAAGCTCCAGGCGGCTGACAATGATTATCAGCGCCGCGACCTGTTCGAAGCGATCGACAGCGGCGATTTTCCCCAATGGGATCTCGGCATTCAGGTCTTCGACCAGGCATTTGCCGAGGCTCAGCCCTATGATGTGCTCGATGCGACCAAGCTTATTCCCGAAGAGGATGTGCCGGTCCGCCTGATTGGCACGTTGACCTTGAACCGCAACGTCGACAATTTCTTCGCAGAAACCGAGCAGGTTGCGTTCCTGCCGTCAAACATCCCTCCGGGCATCGACTTTTCGAACGATCCACTGCTGCAGGGTCGGCTGTTCTCCTATCTCGACACCCAGAATTCGCGGCTCGGGACGACCAATTTCCACCAGATTCCGGTCAATGCGCCGCGCTGCCCGTTCGGTAACTTCCAACGCGATGGCAAGATGCAAACCATGGTGCCCAAGGGCCGCGCCAATTACGAGCCCAACAGCCTTGCCGCTCATGGAGAGGAAGGTGGCTCCCGCGAAAGCCCAACGACCGGCTTTGCCACGGTGGATGCGGCGACGGGTCCTGAAGAAAGCGGCGAGAAGCTGCGGGTCCGTTCAGAGACCTTTGCCGACCATTACAGCCAGGCGCGGCTGTTCTACCGCTCGCAAACGGAAAGCGAGCAGGCGCATATCGCCTCGTCCTTCGTGTTCGAACTGTCGAAGGTCGGCCTGCTCAACCAAGTGCCGCCGCGCATGGTCGCCAACCTGCGCAACGTCGATGAGGATCTTGCTCGACGCGTCGCCGATGGGTTGGGCATAACACTGCCCAAAAAAGCACCTGCGGCCAGGGCGCCAATTGACATGGACCTGTCCGATGCGCTCTCGATCCACAAGAATATGAAGAATACGCTGGAAGGTCGCGCGGTGGGTATCCTTATCGCGGACGGTACCGATGCTGCCGAACTCGATGGCGTGATCGACGCGGTCACAAAGGCCAGGGGCAAGGCGGTGATCGTCGCACCCAAGGTCGGCGGCGCGAAGCTCAGCGACGGCTCGGTGCGCAAGGCCGATGGCCAGCTTGCCGGCTCGCCGAGCCAGATCTTCGATGCAGTTGCAATTGTCCTGTCGCAGGAAGGTTGTGAAGGGCTCGTAAAAGAAGGTGCTGCAGTCGAATTTGTGATGAACGCCTTCGGCCATCTCAAAGCGATCGGTGCGAGCGAGGCAGCAAAGCCGCTGCTCGACAAAGCAGGCGTAATGCCGGACGAGGGTGTGGCCGGGCTCGACAAGAAATTTGTAACAGCAGCAGCCCAGCGCTTCTATGCCCGGGAGTCCTTGCTTCGTACGCTCACTTGATCATGCGACGCCATTAGAGTTGAGCGGCGACCCGCGCGAAGGGAACTAGGCTGAAGGCTTGGACAGCAGGTTTAGGGCCTGCCCTTGGCCCAGGGGCATCTTATTGTATCTTTATGGGACAAAGTGTTTCTCCTGATCCAAATCAAGACAGCTTGTCGAATTGCTGTCATTCTCCCTTTAGCCGCTCACCAGCCCCTCGGCCGAGCATATGGCTAGGCCCGGCAGGCACCCGCAAGCCTGCTGGGCCGACCTACGCCACTCTATATGAGGTGACGTGCAATGACAGAAGATATTGGATTGCTGGAGACGATTGGCGTCTCCATTCTTGTTACTTTCATTTATCCCACGATCTGGGCTTGGCACCGGGCTGCCGATCTAGCCGAAGCGCTCGATTTCGAAGATCGCAGTTTGAACTGACCGTCGGTCGCGGCCACACTGCTCGGAACGGAACAAGCAGGCGCGAGTTGTCAGGCAAACGGCTTTGGAGAGAGCCATGCCCGCCCAAAAAGCTATCATAGCCTGCCATATGTCAGATCGTGATCTGATGGAGGCGTGGCTCCTCATTCCCACCGATGATGTCCTTTCGGCCTTCGATCATGAGGTCGCTGACGAAATCGGACGTCGCGCGATTAGCTCAGGCAATTATCCCCAGCCTCAAGATCAGGCGAGTCGCCGTCGCCTGTTTCGCTTTGAGTAATGGAAGATATCGGCTTCCTTAAGGCAACGCTGCGCGAGATCGTGAGTGCAGCCTGGTTTCCTTTTGCATGGGCGGGAAGGCTATTTCGTCTCCAGCGTTAGGGTAACCGCCTTGCGGAACCATTCTTCGCGATGAGCGGGGAGGAGGCCTGTGATCCGATATTCCACCCCTTCATGCCAGTGGATATCGCCTTCCCGTGGCGGGATATGCTGCATCCACGTCATCGTCAAAACCAGTAGTTCACGGGATTCGCTTGCCAAAACATATCCTCCGGTGGCGCTGATAGGGTTCTGAATTGGACGGCTCAAGTGCATGGGCGCTTAGAATGCTCGCATGCTGGACAAACCAGCCTATGGGCTGCAAACCGCCTTTTCATCATCGGTCTTCACAGAGAAACGGATATGCCTTTCAGCTTCTATGCCGCGATCGTGCCGCCGTTTCAGAAGATGCTAAACAATCTCAATGGCCTTCTTTGTAAGGCGGAAGCTTATTGTGATACGGAAAATCTTCCTCCCGAAGATTTGATCTATGCGAAGCTGGCTCCGGACATGTTGCCATTCGCTTATCAAATCAAATCGGCGGTAGTTCATTCATCTGGAGCGATCGCGGCTGTTTGCAAGGGCGTGTTTTCCCCAGATATGACCGAGCCGCCAGGCACCTTCGCAGGCCTGAGGCAGCGGATCGAGGACGGCCAAGCCATATTAGCCGCAATCATAGCCGACGATTTTGACATGCTGCCCGGCCAGCCGATGCGGTTTCAGATAAAGACATATCGGGCGGATTTTACTGCAGACACATTTCTACTGAGCTTTTCAGTACCCAACTTTTATTTTCATGCCACGACAGCCTACGACATTCTCCGTGCTAAGGGCCTGACCATCGGGAAGGTCGATTATATCGGCCAGCTGCCGCTTCGAAAAATGACTATATGATCTAAAAATAGGCCGCGTGGCTTTCACGAAATTCTGCGGCGAAAAAGACCCCGCGCCACTCAAGGCCGCGGGGCAAGGGGAGGACGGACAATGATGTGCCCGTCTCCATATAGCGACATCCACACAGAACGGTTCCAATGTTCTCACATATTGTTGGCGACTTTGCTGTAAGTATTTTTAAGCTTGGTACCGAGCTGGCTCATGGCGGTGATAGCTGCAATGGCAATCAAAGCCGCGATCAGTCCATATTCAATGGCTGTCGCACCCTTGTTCGCGCTCGCTAATTTTAAAAGTCGACGCATTTTCCATGCCCCCGGTGCATATTCCGCGAAATTTATGAACATAAAGCATTGAAAAAACTATAATTGATCCAGATTGCTTTTCGGTGCTGCTATCCTTTAGGGGCCGGGTTACTTCCGTTTCTATACATTGGCCGCGAAGCTTGCGGCCGCAAGGGCATCTGTCCCCCGTCAGCACCTATGGCACAGATTTGAGGTTGTGATTTAAGGAGGATTTGGGCTTCGTCGTAGTGACGAAGGAACGAAGATGAAGCCCAAATCCTCAAGCACCAAAAAGCCTGCCGAGCAGGTCGTAAAGGACATCCGCCGCAAGACCCGTCGGCACTTCTCTGCTGAAGACAAGATCAGGATCGTGCTCGATGGCCTGCGCGGCGATGACTCCATTGCCGAGCTGTGCCGCCGTGAAGGGATCGCACAGAGCCTGTATTACACCTGGTCCAAGGAGTTCATGGAGGCCGGCAAGCGTCGTCTGGCTGGTGACACTGCGCGTGCTGCGACCACGGACGAGGTGAAGGACCTGCGCCGTGAGGCCCGTGATCTGAAGGAATGTGTGGCCGATCTCACCCTGGAGAACCGTCTGCTCAAAAAAAGCATGATCGCGGATGGGGGAGACGACGAATGAGATACCCTGCATCCGAGAAGCTGGAGATAATCCGGATCGTCGAGCAGTCGCACCTGCCCGCCAAACGCACGCTGGACCAGCTCGGCGTGGCACGGCGCACCTTCTACCGCTGGTATGATCGTTACCTTGAAGGTGGCCCCGAGGCGCTGGCAGACCGACCATCCGGGCCGAGCCGGGTGTGGAACCGCATCGGCGAGGATGTCCGGCAGCAGATCGTCGAGATGGCGCTGGAACAGACCGAGCTGTCCCCGCGAGAACTGGCGGTGCGCTTCACCGACGAGAAGCGCTACTTCGTGTCCGAAGCTACGGTCTACCGCCTCCTGAAGGCCCACGATCTGATCACCAGCCCGGCCTACACCGTGATCAAGGCGGCAGATGCGTTCCACACGCAAACCTCCCGCCCCAACGAGATGTGGCAGACCGACTTTACCTACTTCAAGATCATAGGATGGGGTTGGGTCTATCTCTCGACCGTGCTCGACGATTACTCGCGCTACATCATTGCATGGAAGCTCTGCACCACCATGCGAGCCGAGGACGTCACTGACACGCTCGATATGGCACTGGCAGCCTCAGGCTGCGACCACGCCAATGTGCTGCACAGGCCCCGCCTGCTCAGCGACAATGGCCCCAGCTACATCGCGAGCGAGTTGGCCGAATACATCGACGCCAACAAGATGAGCCACGTGCGCGGCGCACCCTTCCACCCACAGACCCAAGGCAAGATCGAGCGCTGGCATCAGACGCTCAAAAACCGTGTGCTGTTGGAGAATTACTTCCTGCCGGGCGATCTCGAACAGCAGATCAAGGCCTTCGTCGAGCATTACAACCACCAGCGCTACCACGAGAGCCTCGACAACTGTCAACGGGCACCGAAGATTCCGCAAAAGTGGGCATCTAAAATTCCCTAGTTTGGCGGGAGGGTTGGTGTCGGTGATCAGCCGTGATGGAGATCGGGCTTTTCCTTTGCTGGCGGGCGGCCGCGCCGTTTCGGCAAGGGCGGTGGGTTGATGGACGGTGCCATGCGCGCATGCTCGGGCAGCAGGTCGGCGTGCTGTCGCATGCGATAGCTGGAGCCCTCGATCTGGACGACCACAGCGTGGTGAAGAAGGCGGTCGAGCAGCGCGGTGGCCACCACCGGATCGCCAAAGACATCACCCCATTCGGCGAAGCCGCGGTTGGATGTCAGGATCATGGCACCCTTTTCGTATCGGGCGTTGACGAGCTGGAAGAAGAGATTGCCGCCGCCGGGCGTGACGGGAAGATACCCGATCTCGTCGACGACGAGCAGGGAGGATCGGCATAGGAAGCGATCTTCTCGCGCAACGTGCCCTCGCGTTCAGCCTTGGTCAGTGAAGCGATCAGATCGGCGAGCGGGATGAAGTAGACGCTCTTGCCCGCCTTCACGGCCTCGACGGCAAGGGCCGTGGCGATATGGCTTTTCCCGGTACCGGGCGGGCCCAGCAGATGCACCACCTCGGCCCGGTTGATGAAGTCCAGGCCAGCGAGCGCCAGGATGCGGTTCCGGTCGAGCGATGGCTGGAAGGAGAAGTCATATCCGTCCAGCGTCTTGATGATCGGCAGCCTTGCCATGCGCAGGGCTGCCTTGATCCTGCGGTTCTCCCGGAGCGACAGTTCTTCGTTCAGCAATATGTCGATGGCCTCGATGCCATCGATTTTGCCCTGCTCTATGCCGCGCAGGGTGGCGTCGAGCATCTCCAGGGCGCGTGGGCATTTTGAGATGGACCAGGCTGCGGCGGATATTATCGACGCGGGATGCGGCACCCCCATGGTTCATGGCCGTTCTCCCCGCGCCAGTTGGCTGCCGATCGCTTGATAGATGGCCAGGGAGCGCACGGTGACATGCTCGCCTACACGACCGATGGCGATTACCTCTTTGCCATGGATACGGCGCTTGGCGCCGCTGCTGCCTGTCCGGTGCGCAGGATCGATCCTGTACTGCCGGCGCCCCTCAAGAACCGGGTGCTCGGCAATGACCTGGCCCAGGTCTACGATCCGGATCTTGTCGGGCAACTGCTGGATTTCGACGACGCGCCGGGTGCGATCGGGAACGCTGTAGTAATTGCCGCCGACCGAGACCATCCCATCGTGGCTGACGCGGCGCTCCAGCTTCAGAACAGCGTCAAAGCGGCCCGCCGGGAGCAGCTGCAACTCAGGCTGCTCGGCGGCGAAGGCTTCAGCAATAATCCGCTGCGTCTGCCGTGGACACGGACGTTGGCGACGGTATCGAGCCAGTCGATCAGCTGGACATTGAGATCGTCCAGATTGCGGAAGCTCCGGCCCAGGAAGAAGTCCTTGCGGATATAGCTGAATGGCCGCTCGACCTTTCCCTTGGTCTTGGCCCGATAGGGACGGCAGGCGCGCGGCACGAAGCGATAATGCCCGGCCAGAGCCAGCAATGATCGATTGTAGATGATGTGGCCCTGATCATCTTCCCCGGTCACAGCGGTTTTCATGCGATCGTAGAGGATCTCGATCGGGACGCCGCCGAGCGCTTCAAAGGCCTGCATATGACAGCGCAACAGGCTTTGGAGATCCTGATGCATGACGTAGCGCGCAAACAGGAAGCGCGAATGTCCCAGCACCAGGCTGAACAGCCAGACGATCCGGCTGACGCCGGGCTCATCGGTAAATTCGACGACGAACCGGGCAAAGTCGACCTGTGCCTGCACGCCAGGCGGCGTCTCGAACCGAACCTCAAAGGGCTTAGGCCCGTTTTCCGGCCGGATCGCTGCCAGGAACCGCTTTACCGCGGTATAGGCGCCCATATATCCCAGCTCACGGATTTCCCGCGTCAGGCGCGCCGCAGTCAGATCGGGAAAGGCCGTCACTCGCTCACGCAAAAATTCCAGATAGGGTGCCAGTTTGTTCGGTCGACCCAGCATGCGAGGGCCGTAAACCGGGGCCTCGATGCCCCGTTCGATATATTTTCGGATGGTCTTGGGATCGCGACCAGTGCGTCGGGCAATGGCGGATATCGATACACCCTGCCGATGTAGTTCGAGGATCATCATCAATTCTCCAAGTCGGATCATCGGCCCCGTCTCCGCGTCTGCAAAGGAGATGAGGACAATGTCGGCTCATCTCATTCTGCCGGGGCTAGCCCCGGCAGAATGAGATGAAGGGGCCACCAACTAGGGAATTTTCAAAGCCCACTTTTGCGGAGAATTGCACGACCGATGACAACAACGTCACACCCGCCGATGCCTACTTCGGCAGGGCTGCTGCCATCATCAAACGAAGAGAAAGGATCAAGCGAAAGACACTCGAACATCGGCGCTTGCAACACCGCAAGCTCGCCGCCTAAACATCAATCCAAGACGAGGCCCACACTCCGCTGATCTACGCCGCGAGTTGTGCCAAATGTTCTGACGACAGACAGGGCATCGACGAAAATGCTCCAGAGGCGTCAAAAAGAAATCGGCGCCTGAAATGGTCCATGATCTTTTGGACCGACCTGGACGCTGTCGACATGTCTTTCGCTCCCAGCGATCGGGGCAGGGCAGCCAATATTGCTAAATGGAACCATAAGGAATGCTGCTGGTTAATCTCGCTCCAGTCTGCGACCCGATTGGATTGACCTAGCGCCTCGCCATCCCATAGTGGTGAGGCGCTTTCTTTTTCGATTATCTGTGAGGCTTGGCGTTTGGAATAGCCGCATTGTCCGAGGGTGAGCGCTTCAGTCACAATAGCCTTGTGACCCTATCTTGACATCTTTGGCGGCGGCGCGGCCCATGTCGAACCCGTACCGATAGGCTGACGTGCCTTCAGGCAACTTTATGGCTGGCAATTTTGGAATGCTATCAGGCTTGATTGACTGCCAGCCATCGATATAGCCATCAAAGAAATTATCTTTACTCATCTTGGCCTCCGGTGAGGGGCCAAAATAGCAGATGGCCTGAGGCTTGGCCCAAACCTGCTTTAGTGAGACGCAGATTGAACTTAAAATTTCTACGCCGTTGCTGTAGGCTGACATTCGGCCGCCAGACACCACGGGCAGGGGACCGCTGGCGGTCAAATATTTCGATTTTAAGGTGGTCGAGAGCTTCTAGGCCGCAGCGTACAGGCTTCGGCTATGGGCCAACCCTTCTTGATCCGATCCTTGAAGGCGCCGCGAGAAATGCCATTCTCTAGCGCCACCGAGATGGCTAGGCGGCCATCTGGCAAGCGAAGTTCGTGGCTTCTGGACATCTAACGCCAACAGCCAAGAAGGAGCCATGTTCCCACTGCCGCATAAACAGTTGCGATAAGATATTGATCTCAATCGTTGCGTCTATCCGGATAACCGTCATGATGGTTGGAACAGATGATTCGGGGGGCCTTCGGAAGTCGCGGTTCGAACTCTAAGTTACATATTTCGCTTTGCAGGCGAGGCTGTCAGACAGAGTGCGGCCCGTCCGCCATTTCATCAGGCTTGGGGGCATTTTTACGGCCAGAGTCTACAATGATGGCCAATTATCAGCGACTTCGGGATGAGGCTCCATATCAAACCCCAGCTTGTCGCTTCGAAACTTTGTTGATGGTAACTTTTAGCCGGCAGCTCAGATAATAACGGATTTTAATCTTGTCTCATCACTGATCGGCCTAAACTCTGTAAGCATCCATATGCGCGCGATCAACATTTGGCATGTGGCTAGGCCCTTCGAGATAAGATTCCCTCGCTCGCCAACTCAAACACACTGATCAAAGTTAATGATATAGCAAGTTGCTGTTTTCGCTATCATATTCCATTGTGCAGCGCCGCAACTTTTCGGGCCACGAATGGTTAAATCCCAGATCCGCTTTTTATGACCTCTTCGAGGCTGGCGGCTGCTCCGTTCAAAGGTCCTATATGAAGCACCCACAGTCTGCCGAATTTCAGATAATTCCGCATCATATTGCGATGATTGGCAACAGCACCCCTCGCAAATGCGGCATCGCCACATTCACCACCCATTGCAGTGAGGCTTTAGCGAAGCAATTTCCGGACATGTCCGTGGACCATTATGCTTTGGATGATGGCCTGGGAAATTTAGTCTATGCTGATGATGTCAAATTGATCGCCCAGAATGACCTCATTTCATACGCGGAAGCAGCGAGAGAAATTGAGGAAAGTGGCGCACAAGCCATTTGGCTGCAGCATGAGTTTGGCATTTTTGGCGGTGCGGCGGGTGACATGATCTTGCACCTGCTGGCAAGAACAAAGCTTCCTCTCGTTACGACCCTTCACACCATCTTAGAGAATCCTAACCCAGATGAATTGCGTGTGATGAAAGCGCTGCTCGCCCGATCTGATCAGATCATTGTGATGGCTGAACGTGGCCGAGAGATTCTGCGGAACCATTATCAAGTCGACGACACGCGCATCTCGCTCATAGTTCATGGTGTCCCTGATCGCCCCTATGTCGAGCCAGCAGCAATCAAGCGTTTACTGAATTGCAGCGGGCGAAGCGTAATACTGACCTTCGGTCTGCTTGCACCGGATAAAGGGATAGATGCGATGATCCGCGCCATGCCGGCGATCGTCCGCGCTCATCCCGATGCGTTTTATGTCGTACTTGGCGCAACCCATCCCAACATTGTCCGTGAGCAGGGAGAAAGCCTGCGCCAGTCGTTGGAAGCATTGGCAGGTGAACTTGGCGTTGACGGAAATGTCGCGTTTATCAACCAATATGTCGAACAGGATGAATTGCTCGATTATCTCCAGGCTGCAGATATTTATATCACGCCTTACGTCAATCCGGCGCAGATCACATCTGGTACCTTGAGCTATGCCATAGGGATGGGCAAGCCGGTCATCTCTACTCCCTATGTCCATGCAACTGAAATATTGGCTGATGGCCGTGGCATCCTCGTTCCATTTGGCGACAGTGAGGCGATGGCCCACCAAATCTGTCATCTGCTGACCGATCAAAATATACGCAACGGTTATGCCCGCCGCGCTTATGCATATGGCAGGGGAATGATATGGAGCGAGCTTGCAAAGCGTGTAGGCCGATGTCTGGCTCAAGCCATTTCTATGCAGCCTGCACGTCTGGCGCCTCGACGTAATTACTCCATCATGGAGCCAGACTTATCGGCGATTTTACGCATGAGTGACGGCACTGGCATGCTTCAGCACAGTATCCTCTCTGTGCCTGACCGCAATCATGGCTACTGTATAGACGATAATGCGCGCGCCTTGATTTTGATGACGCAAATCGCATCCCATGATGACGAGGTGCATGATCGCTGGATGACCACATATGCTAGCTTTGTGGAACATGCGTGGAACCCGCAGGCAGGACGTTTCCGGAATTTCATGGCGTTCGATCGAACGTGGTGCGAGGAAGCTGGCTCGGAGGATAGTTCGGGTCGCGCAATATGGGCCTTGGGCGTGACGGCCCGGGATGCGACACTGCCAAAACATCGTGAATGGGCCGCGCATCTTTTTGACCGTTCGATCGGTATGATACGGTCGCTGACTTCACCGCGCGCGCGGGCCTTTATCATGCTGGGAGCGGCCGCGATGCTGGAGGCGCGTCCGGACGACAGTCAATGTCACGACATATTATGTGAATTCGGTTCGCAGCTGATATATCTCCTGGAACAGGCCCGGAGACCGGACTGGGCGTGGTTTGAAGCAGTGCTTGCCTACGATAATGCGAGGCTGCCCCATGCCTTACTCGTGGCCGGTAAGCAGCTCAATAATCACGAATTTATCGCGTGCGGCCTTTCGACATTAGACTGGATCGTAGCGCAGCAGACAAATCCAGATGGTCATTTTCGAGCAATTGGTACCGAAAGCTTCGGTCGATCTTATAGTAAGCCCTTGCCTTTTGATCAGCAGCCGCTCGAAGCTCAAGCGACGATCGAAGCAGCAGTCGCCGCATATGAGGTCGACAAGGCGGCCAAATGGATAGAGATCGCGGAAAATGCCTATAGCTGGTTCTTGGGTAAGAATGAGTTGGATATTCCGCTTGCCACTGCGAATGACGGCGGTTGCTATGATGGCCTGACGCCCACAGGCGTCAATCGAAACCAGGGTGCTGAATCGCTTCTTGCGTTGCAACTAGCATCCTGCGCGATGAACAGGCTTTCCCGCACCCTGTCAGACGTGGCACATGAAGCTGCGCCGGAGGTTGCCCCGGCGTCCGCTTAGCGATCAGGACTGCACGGGGTAAAACATTGCCAGCAATTAAGACTTTGCCGCTTCGCTTGAATGCAGATCCTTCGCGGGTAGTCGTGAGGCCTTTTCATTTGGGCTGGCATGCTAATGGATCGGGACCTAGCCGGACCGAGCGGATCGTGGCCGCCGTTCTGGCGATGTCAGAGCGTGAAACCCAGAAACAGCTCGCACATGTGTTGACGGACTTCGAAGCCCGGCACTGGCAAACGCGACGCGTGTTCATGACTCGCTATGCTGAAATTGCTGCGGTTTTGAAACTTGAGGACAGGCAACTGAGCGACGCGCGATGCCAGCTTATCGGCGCCTATTTTTGCCATGAATATAGCTATGCCGCCGCCGCGTTGATGAACCCCAGCGTGGTACCTCATCCTGATCAAAGTGGAATGCCGCGTGATAGTTGCCGTATCGTCATGTCCTTGCGAGCAGTGGGGGAAGGGCATATCAGTTCCATCGCCTTTCGTGAGGGTATCATAACCCATAGCGGCGATTTTCAATTGGCGACTGAGCCCCCCTTTGCCACCGCGGCCGACGCACAGGAAGCTGAGGACCATATTCCCGAAGGCCAGGTCACTATCTTTCGGCATAAGGATAGTACCCTGTCTGGAACGGTGATATTTCCGATCACTGATGCCCAGGCAAATGGATTGGAAGATTTGCGGCTCGTTGAATTTCATCACGAAGATGGCCGCAAGGAATGGCTGGGCACCTACACTGCCTATAACGGCCGTCAAATTCAGTCTGAAATGATGCGGACTTCCGACTTCCGCACCTTTGACCTGCTACCCATGACAGGCAGCGCCGCGCGCAACAAAGGCATGGCGCTCTTCAGTCGGCAGGTGAACGGCAAATATATGATGATCGGCCGGCAGGACGGCGAGAATCTCTATCTCATTACGTCTGATAGTTTGACGGATTGGGGCGAGGGCGTACAAATTCTGACGCCACAATATCCTTGGGAATTGGTGCAGATCGGCAATTGTGGCGCCCCGATAGAATTGGATGAGGGCTGGCTGCTTCTGACACATGGCGTGGGCGCCATGCGGGAATATTCGATCGGCGCAGCGCTTCTTGACAAGGATGACCCATCCAAGGTCCTCCGCCGATGCAAAGAACCGATCCTAAAGGCGTCCGAGGATAATCGGGAAGGCTATGTTCCCAATGTCGTATATACCTGCGGTGCGATGAAGCACGGCAACAACATCTTCATGCCATATGGCGTGGCAGACAGCTCGGTCGCCTTTGCCTTTGTCCCTATAGAAGAAATGCTCGCGCTGATGGAATGACGGGCATCGGGATCAATTCGTAAAGGATGTTTTTGGTATATGGGTGATCCGGCAGGCAAGGTCTGCCTCGCCGCTTGCGACAATGAAATGGTCACCAGCGTCAGCTATCCCCGTCGTAAAAACGATATCGCGCAGATATATGCGATGGGCCAATGGCTGGATCAGCATGTCATTTGGCTCGAGTATCGGTTTATGATCAGTGCGGAGAATGAGACTGGGGTTCTTGCCGTCTAGCAGTGACCAATAGGTGCGATATGTGCCCACGCCGTCATTAGGTTCGACCCCATGCCACAAGCTAAGCCATCCGTCTTCAAACCGAATTGGCGGTGCGCCGCCGCCGATCCGCATTGTCGTTGCTGCATGCGGGCGAATTCCCGGGTTTATGTGCGGTTTCCAGTGAAATGCGTCATAGGAAGTGGCCAAATTGATCGAGGGTCCCGCACGCCAGGGACTGTCAGGAGGATAGGCGAAATAGAGATCGCCTAACGGGCGCGTTTGCGCCCAATACATGCCATCGATTTGGCCTTCAAATATGAGCATGTCTTTGTTCTGGTGGTCGAGGACGATACTTTCAAATTTCCAATCGAGAGCATTGGCGGAGCTGTAAAGGCTCGTAGCCTGTCGCTCTGGGCTGACCGAGCAGGTGGTCATTAGCCAGCGTCCCTCGACATTGCTAATTCTCGCATCCTCAACGCCATAACATTGCCAATTTCCGGCTGGAGCGATTATGCGATCATAGTGCACTGCCTCGACACGCAAGCCATCAGGGGACAATTCAACAGGGAGCAGCCAGGACATGGATGTCAAAGCCAAAGTCTTCCAGTTGGCTTGGTTCAAGCTGAATACTCTCGGGTCCGATATATCTACGCTATCGAGGGGCCAAGCGTCGCATACATAGCTCCCGTCAGCAAAACGGATGCTATGAATATATCCATTTTCTACGGGGTTTCGTAATGCTTCGGCAATGCGGACCATTATCAGCAAATTGCCATTCCCCAATCTTGTCAAACCAGGGTTGAACGCGCCGAGCACATAGGTCTCGCGATCGAGATAGCCCGCCAAGGGGGAATGCGAGAGATCAACATCCTCTGGCCCAAATATCAACTGATCGACGGGAAAGCGCAAAGTTTATCCTAGGAATCTTGAGGGATGCCGATGATCTTGCGACGTTGGCGGATGAGGACCGCACCGTAAGTCTTTATCCAATTCGGACGGGTGATAGCGCATTTGCGGCCGCCGCATGGAGAATGCCGATGAAGATATAACATGAACCAAGCAACGCTCCACCTTGCGAGGAGATGCAATTCACCAATCATAATAATCAGAGGATATGGTGCGCTAGCGCACCGCAATCCTTCACGGCTGGCGCCTTCTGAACCGAAGCCTGGTCCTTTTTGCCCATACCCAAAGATTGGCCGATGGACTTGCCGAACGCCTTGAGAACTGAACCAGGCGTGATCTTGCTTCCCGGCGGTGTTCCAGCAGCGCTAAGCGAGGGTGCTGAAAAGCTCCCGCCCACGGCGATCGGATCTACAAGGCGTAACGCGCTTGGATCTTTTGATCGGCCCCTAATCGTCAGAGCGATTCTTTCTGATGCGAGAGAGATTGTTCCTCGTCCTTCACCTGTGGAAATGGCAGTATCGACAATGAAAGGTGATGGAGTCATCACGCCGCTTTTTGCATCAAATGCCACAGCAAGGCAGCGAAGCGGCACATCGGCATCGCGCTCTTTTAGTGCTGTCCCGATCGCTTTCCCAAGATCTTGACCCAGCACTGCCGCAAAGATGCGCTTTATTGTGCCATCCTCTACAAACAGACCGGCACGACCATCCGATTGCGACAGCGCGTCACGAATTGTGTCGCCAACTCCGGACAATTTCACGCGTCCGCGCAGCGGACCGGTGACGTCGGTTGAGCCGACGAGCGTTTCAATGCGACCATTTTCAAAGGCCAGATCGATTGAAAGCCGAGGGTGTTTGACATTGTCCTGCTGGTCGATCTGCACATTGCCACGCATTTGTCCGCTCGACATGTCTGCGACAATATTGCTGACCTTCAAAAGCTTGCTCTCTAGGCTGATCACACCTTTGAGCGACCGGAAGGCAGAATTTGGCAGGAGTAATTTGTCAGCGCGAAATTTGATGATCCCGTCAGTTGGTCCCACTTTCGAAATGTTGATCCTTGTATCTGGTATCACGCGTTTGCCAATTTTCGCTTCAATAGCCCGCGCTTCCGCCTGGCCTTTCATGTCTGAAAGATCGTCAAAGTCCAAAGCGGCAAAATGCACAACAGCATCGATCTTTGACCGTCCATCGCGCTTGAGCACTGAAGCGCGCGCGTCTAGCGGAGAGCGACCAATGCGCCCCCTCAAGCGATCGACAGACCAATCCCGGTTCTCATGTCGAACTTTGGCCGTAAAATCGATGGGCCGCGAACCAAAGAGGCCTGCCTCGATGATATCATCGAGATATTGAAGGCTTGGTGCCTTTGCATGGATGTCTAAGACCATCGAACGGGAATTCAACGGACCGTTCATTCGGCCGCGGGCAACAAGGTTGAGTAGCGATGAGGCCATCTCCACTCTGATCGGATAGGTCTCGCTGTCGGCACGGTCCATAAGCCTGCCACCCGCTAATCGGAATGTGGCAGGCGCATTATGAAAATGACCTCGCGCCTCAATACGCAATCCCCTCTCATCTGATACAAGAGACCCTTTCAGCTCGAGAGAACGCTTGTCGTCTCGCAAAGACATCTGCCCTTCAGATATGACAAGTTTTGTAAGTTGATTGGGCTTGGCGCTGGAACTCGCCTCGGTTTCCTGACCTTCCCAATTCGACCGTCCGTTAACATCGCGGATGAGGTCAAGCTTTAGACCGTGCGCGACCAGGCTGTCAGTTTGAACCCCGCCGCTCGCCAATGATGCCAATATGGGGACACGCGCCTCAACCCTTCGCGCCCGAACCATCTCCCCTTTTCCGGCCCATGGCGGCTGAGCAATAGCTAGATCATCGATAAAGATAGTGGGCGCTAGCGACAACCATTCGCGGCGTTCGATCCTACCAATCGAAACTTTGGCGCCCAGGCTGCTCTCAAGCAGCGCCTCTATGGGAGCCTTGAGCACAGCAAGAGGAAAAGCTGCGAGGATTAACAGGATCAGGGCGGTAAGGGCACCCAAAGCCACCACACTCCAGACGATCCAGCGCTGTCTGCTTCCATCCGGTCCCGTTATCATCGCTATTGAACGCGCGCGCCGCACTTGTGTTTCGCAAGGCGCGTATGTCGATCCCAAAGCAATATGTTACTGGGTGCAGATATTCATAATCGTACTGATCCTGATCAATTTGCGGACCTTATGAGGATTTAGAGCACTTTTGTCTCGGTCACGATACGACGTTACCAAGCATAAAAGGAGAGTTCCATGAGCATCAAAGGTGAAGTCAAGGAAGCCGCCGGCTACATAAAAGAAGAAGCCTATGAGCATGGCAAGTCGGCAAAATCGCGTGAGAAAGCGCAGGAGGGGCGCGATCTTCGCAACGAAGGGCGGATGGAAGATGGCAAAGCCCCTAAAACGGCTGAACCAGGTAGCCAGAAGCGCGGCTGATGTTACGAACCCCCGCTACGGCGGGGGTTCTTATGGATTTGTTTGTGTGGATTGAAGACAATTTTTGGTTCGCAGACTTTGCCTGCATCCTTAGTTCGAAGAAACTGTCTGCTATATAATTCTGAAACAAAATAGGGCGTCTCCGGCTATTCTGCTGGCTCACAGGTCAGTTCCGAGACAGGGGCGACCATGCCTGATACATTGGCCATTCTTCCCATTGTCCAGTTACGATGCATACGAACCTTGGGATTGGGAGCGCACCAGATTTCGCCCGTGTCGTTGATGGCGGTAACCCAAATCAAATTATGCTCCTGACCATAGTCGATCACGGCAAAAGCGTAACCAGAACCGCGATCGATAATATCGACCGGAATAGGCGGATTTAGCTGAGTGAACATATATCGCTCCTTTAGCGAGGAGACGATCCAAGGCCGGTCAAGTTTCGCATACTGATTTCGATCATCACGAATCTTGGTCGTGTTTGATGACAGGCGCGCCTCCTGTGCGCTGGTCATCGCTCGCAAAGCCGGATTCTTTCCTGACTTGCTTCGCCAGTTGCTTGCGGGCCTCTCCTGCCGCCTCGATCAGCCGGCCACCCGTTTCTTCTGCAGCATCTGCCGTCAACGACATTGCAATGCCATTTGGGCCGCTCACTTGCACCTCTCCCCGGTCCGCAACTACATCACTGGGCTCGTCGTGCAGTCGGCTGTCCATGTCGTCCTCATCAGCAGCACTAAAGGGGGCTGTTAGAGCGAAAAAGGGATGTGGAGCATTCTGGTTCCCATTCCCACTAATCAAGATTAAACTCCTTTTGGTCCGTTTGATTTGTAATCTCAGCCGCTTGGACTCACGCGAAAAGTCACATTAAGATGTCTCGATGATGGATATCGCAATGAAGCCGATTCATGCTGCTGGATGATTTTTTGCGAGGGAGAAGGCGCGACCGGCTCTCGCATGATGACCTGGAAATCCTTGAAGCGTCAGTGAGCCACGTCAAGGATCTCAACGCGCGATCCACGTTGATATCGAAAGGCGAGCCTGTCCAGTTCAGCACCTATCTCATTGACGGTTTCATGTGCCGCTACATGGATGACCGCGATGGCGAACGGCAACTGGTCGCTGTGCATGTAGCTGGCGACTTCGTCGATCTGCATGGCTACCCCCTCGAGCGTCTGGACCATGACATTGCGACACTTACTGCATGCCGGGTCGCTCTCGTGCCCCGCGACCGCATCAACTGGATTATGGAAGAACGGTCAATCCTTGCCAAACAACTATGGTTCAGCACGCTCCTTGACGCCGCCATGCATCGGGAATGGATTTTCCGCTTGGGCCGTCTCGATGCGGTCAGCCGTGTCGGCCATTTCTTTTGCGAAATGGAGGCAAAACTACGTGCTGTCGGTAGAAGCGACGGGCAGATGTTTACTTTGCCAATGACTCAGCCTGATCTGGGCGAGGCTTGCGGCATGACATCAGTCCATATGAACCGCATGCTCCGCGAACTCAAAGAACGCCGACTTATGAGCTTTGCTGCCGGTAAAGTTATCATGCATGATCGCGCCGCTCTTGCAAAACTCAGTGAATTCGACCCCTCCTATCTTTTCATCGAAAGCGCCGCCTAGTTATTGCGATTTGCGGACAGGGAGAAGTGCCTGCCCAACTCGCGCATATATGCAGCTATTCGAGGTCACCGATGGACGGCCAGAGAGCTGGGAGACATCCTCCTCGAAACGATTATACATTCCTGCGTAAAAGATGTGGAACATTGGTTTTGCCCACAGGTTCTGAAAACGGCGTACCTCGACTGGAACGACGCAACGCTTTCGGAATGGAGACACTTTATGTTTCGATGGGCCATAATATTTGCCGTTGTCGCAGTGGTCGCTGCGCTTCTGGGTTTTGGAGGTGTGGCAGGTCTTTCTGCGGACCTCGCGAAGCTTTTTCTGGTGGTAGCCGCTATTGTCTTGGTGATTGGCTTCCTATTTGGCCGCGGAACGAGAGTCCCCTGATCAGTTCGCGTTTATTAGATTAGGATATATCAAGAAACCGTACGAGCACAACAACTGAGAAAATGTGAAACGGCGCTTATTGCGCCGTCTCACGATTTACGCGATGATACGTGGACTCCCGTGTGTTTTTCAATTGAAAGGATTCCTCCATTTACATTGACTATTAATGTGTAATTGTGATCCGGCATTGCATATAGGGACACGAATACATTGTATCTTTCCGGTGGAAATATTGACGCATCCCATTTAATGGTATTTTTTCTTTGGTGGACGTGGTGCTTAGCTCTTGTTTGGAAACGAGTGAAATTAGGAAACTTCAAGCAATCATGATCGTTTGAACAAGGAACGCGCATCTGCTGAAATTGGCAGCGCCTAGACAGTCACGGAGCGGCGCGGCGCGCAATGAGCAACGGTATTGCTGACATTTTTCCTGGCACAAGCGAGATGGCTCGTGTCATGCGTGAGCATGATTGGAGCGCAACGCCACTCGGGCCGCCCGCCCAATGGCCCGAGGCTCTCAAAATTCCGCTCAGGATGCTACTCACGACGCGTTTTGAGATGTGGCTCGGCTGGGGTCCAGATCTGCATTTTTTCTACAATGATGCTTACATTCCTACCCTGGGCATCAAGCACCCCGCTATGTTGGGCCATCCGTTTCGTGAGGTATGGTCTGAAGTCTATGATGAAGTGGCTGAACAAGTAGAGGTTGTACGCAAGGGGGAATCCACCTGGAATAAGGCGCTCCTCCTTCTGCTCGAACGAAGCGGCTTTCCTGAAGAAACTTATCATAGTTTTTCATATAGCCCGCTGCATCAGGCAGACGGCGCGGTTGGCGGGTTGCTTTGCATCGTCAATGAGGAGACGGCTCGCGTGATTGGCGAGCGCCGCTTGGAAACGCTTCGTCAGCTAGGTCTTTCTCTTGCAGGTGTAATCAATTTAGAGGGTCTCCGCGATGCAATAGCGAAAACTTTCGCCGCCAATCAGCGCGATTTTCCTTTCGTGTCGCTTCGTCTCGCTGATGATGAGTTGGGCGTGGGCGATGGCCTTTTTAAACAAGCACTTTCAAGCCTGCCGGCGCAATTCCCCGAGGCCGGAGAGATAATTTCCCTACCCGTGCAAGGCATGTGGCCAATGGGAGAATGGGACCGTCCGCCCGAACAGGCGGTCGCCATTGCCGTCCCTGGCGTTGTGGGTGGCTCCCATGCTGGTCATCTTCTGCTTGCACTGAACCCCTACCGCGGGAGTGATCAGGAGGTTATTAATATCGCCCGGCTCATTGCCGGCCAAATAGGTGGCTCTTTGGCGAACATCATGGCACTTCAAGCGGAGCGTCGTCGCGGTGATCGCGTGTGGAGCGTTTCACGTGACCTTATGGTGATCGTCGACTCCAACGGTGTGTTTCGCGCGGTAAACCCCGCTTGGACCCGCATCCTAGGTCATTCGGTCGATGATGTTGTTGGCCGCCCCTTTAGCGACTTCATGCACCCTGACGATCTTGCAGCTAGTAGCGATGCTCTTGCCCAAGCGCTGGGCGCACAGGAGCTAAACAATTATGAGAATAGGTTTCTGGCAACCGATGGCACTTACCACAGCATCCAGTGGCATACGACGCTAGAGGGCGGGCTCGTCTACGCTTATGGGCGCGACGTAACGGATCGTCGTTTGGTCGAGGAACGGCTGAGCGTCAGCGAGGAGCAATTCCGTCACCTTGTGCAAGGCGTTACCGACTATGCAATCTATATGCTCGATCTGGAGGGGCATGTGTCGAGCTGGAATGAAGGAGCTCGCCGCATTAAGGGATATGAACCCGAAGAAATCATTGGGCAGCATTTTTCGCGTTTCTACACTGACGAGGACAGAGCGAGTGGCGAACCAGCTCGGGCGCTTGAGACAGCGCGTAGCGAGGGCCGCTTTCTTGCTGAAGGCTGGCGTGTACGTAAAAACGGCGAACGGTTCCGCGCGAGCGTAGTAATCGACGCTATACGAGATGATGACGGTAGGCCGATCGGCTTTGCAAAAATTACCCGAGACATCACCGAGCGGGAAAAGGCCCAGTTCGAGCTGGAGGTTGCACGTGAAGCGCTTTTCCAGTCGCAGAAGATGGAAGCAATCGGTCAGTTGACGGGCGGTGTGGCGCATGATTTCAACAATTTACTGATGGCCGTTATGAGTAGCCTTGATCTGCTTCGTAAACGCCTGCCGGATGATCCGATGGCGCAAAGATTGCTCAATAACGCCGTCGAAGGCGCCAAACGTGGCGCAACATTGACGCAGCGCATGTTGGCCTTTGCTCGACGGCAAGAGTTGCAGGTCGATCGCGTGGACGTTCCACAATTGCTTTCGAATATGAATGATCTTGTTCAGCGGTCGATTGGACCTGAATGGCCGATCTCAACTCATTTTCCACTTAAGCTTCCCGCCGTGCAGGCTGACGCCAATCAGCTCGAAATGGCCTTGCTCAACCTTATTGTGAATGCCCGGGACGCAGCCCCATCTGGTGGCCCTATTCAGATATCGGCCACATGTGAGACGCTCCAATCCAATGCAATTTCTGATTTGCCCGCCGGCAGCTACATCCGGCTGGTGGTCAAGGATCGCGGGGCGGGTATGGATGCAAACACACTTCGAAGAGCGACTGAGCCGTTTTTCACGACAAAGGGTGTAGGGAAGGGAACGGGTCTAGGGCTACCAATGGTGCACGGGATGACGCAACAAATCGGCGGAAAATTTGAACTACTTAGCAAGCTTGGTGACGGGACAAGCGCCGTGCTTTGGTTGCCCGTCGCCAGCGAACCCGCGTGCGAGGCAGTAAACTCGGAACCAGGAAATGAACCGGTACAAATTCGATCGCTTCGGATTATGGCGGTGGATGATGACGCGCTTGTGCTGATGAACACCGCAGCGCTTCTAGAGGATATGGGGCACGAGGTCATCGACGTGAATTCTGGGGCGGCAGCACTCGACATTCTCAAAAGTCGCGATGACATAGATATTCTGATCACTGATCAGGCCATGCCAAATATGACCGGGGTCGATCTCATTGTGGCCATCGAAAAAGTGAGGCCAAGCATGCCAGCAATCATCGCTAGCGGCTATGGCGAAGGCGTCGCAGTGCCAGGCCGCGAGATCGTTAGACTTAGTAAGCCGTTCAACCAGATGCAATTGGCAGAAGCGATTGCAGAGGCTGTAAATTGAAAACAGCCGTGATCATCGGCATTTTTGTTGCAATAATCGATTATAGAGCAGCAATTGCCGATGGCTGAAATACCTAATATTTGTAATCAGGGTCGGAAGGCGATGCTCTCTAACCGCCAACGATCTTTCAGGCCTGGGATTTCGAACCGCTTCGTATCAAATTCTTCTGGTGCCTTCACTCCAATAACTTCGGCACGAATATAGCGCCCAGTTTCTCGCAGCAATACTTTAGATTTGGGAAACTCTTTACGAAGGGCGGTTGAAACTGCCTTCGCTTCCGCAGATAATTTCGGTTCTTCCAGCGCACAGGGCACTCCATCAACAAGTTCGGACGTAGCAATCTTAAGCGCCTTCCAACCATCCCAGATAATGCTCGCGGAAATGAGTATAGCTGCGCCTGAATCGGCCCACCACCATCCAAATCCGAGACCTGCCACTCCCAAAAAGCCGGCGACGCCCGTTTGCCAGTTCGCCTTGTTCATCAAGGCATCAGTATGCAGGAGTTTGTCACGCAAGCGTTTTGCCAGAGGAAGCTCCTTGCGGCCGATGATGAGGGGTGGGATGGTCGCATAGGCTTGGGCACCCATCATGGCCCAGCCGAGCCAGACATCATGTCCCCAAATACGGACTGATCCGATCGTGACATGCTCCGCTGTCGTTAGTGCAGTTACCGCGTCTTTGAATAACAACAGGCCAACCGCGGCCAGAGCGACCGCAGCTATTAGAAATCCAAGGCCATTCACACGGTCGAAACCATAGTGAAAATGTGCGTCAGAAGCCCGTTCTTCATAGCGGGCGGCCACAAGAAAGGCGATCGGTGGTACTAGCCCGAGCGCGTCCTCGACCCATGCCGTACGCATGGCCTGGCTGCTCCCCATCGCTAAACCCATGACGGCGATGATCGTGATCGTCCAACCAATGTTCCACCATTCAAGCCTCTCAGCCGCCCGGATATCCTCGACAATCTCCTTAGGATGTCCGCGCCGTTCGCTCATGATTTGACTTTCATGTCCCGGGCATGACGCTCAAGCACCATTATCCACGCATTCTCACCATTGCGCGCAATCGCACTGAGGCCAAGCGAACAGTGTCCAACGGATCGTTTGGCAATCGGCTCTACTACGGCAACGTCGGGTAACCAAGGACTGTCACTAGCTATCTCTCCGACCGCAACATCGAGAGACCCCTGTTCGATTTCGGCAAACAAAGCTTCTGCCGAACCTTGGCGCACTTCGACCTTCGCGCCTACGTCTTCAGACACTTGCTTCAGATAACTTTGTACTTTTGAAAAATTTGGAGATCGTTGCGTGCCTTCGATCAGCCCTACACGAATAACGTGAGCATGTTTAATTGCGTTCAGCGTGCCTTCCGCGTCAGCTGGATAAGATCCACAGGCTGTGACGCCGAAAAGTCCCATGACGACCATCCAACGCATAGTTCCCTCCTTCAAGAACTTGAGGCGATGTCAGCTCGGTCTGGCGTAATCGCCAGCCAAAGCATCAGTCCTTGCCAAGTGCGCTAGCCTTATGCGCTGCGTGCCTGCCCTCGTCGGTTTCGACTAGATATTCGGGATTATCCCGCGATGCCGAAACCTGATGACCTTTGATCATGGTCCGCCCGGTAAGTTTCCTGATAACTTTGCCATGGGCTTTGCCGCCATGGCTTTCCCATCTGACCCTGGTGCCCTGTTGGAGTGATTTCGCCATGATGCGCCCTCAGCCATTAATGATTGTACCGCCATTGGGGTGGAGCACCTGTCCCGACATATAGCTCGCATCCTCGCAAGCTAAGAATAGGAATGCAGGCGCAACTTCGTTGGGCTGACCTGGCCGACCCATCGGCGTGCTTTCGCCAAAATGTTCAAGCTTATCGGGGCTCGCGCCGCCGCAGGGATTAAGTGGTGTCCAGATCGGGCCTGGCGCCACGGCGTTGACGCGAATGCCCTCACCAATAAGATTTTCAGACAGCGAACGCGTAAATGCTGTGATCGCGCCTTTGGTCGAACTGTAATCCAGCAATTCCTTGCTGCCCTGATACATGGTGACACTGGTGCAGTTTATGATCGCGGCGCCGGATTTGAGATGCGGACGGGCAGACTGGATTAGAAAAAACATGCCAAAAATGTTGGTTTGAAAGGTGCGGCGCAACTGCTCCTCCGTGATGCCGGTGATGTCCTTGTCAGGATGTTGCTCACCGGCATTATTGACGACGATCTCGATGCGACCGAACGCCTGAAGGGTCCTCCTTACTATCTCGTCGCTGAAATCTTTTTCTCCAATATCGCCCCGAATGGTAATCGCCCGACGGCCTTCGGCCTCAACGATTCTCTTAGTCTCGGCGGCGTCGTCATCCTCAAGGAGATATACAATTACGATGTCACAGCCTTCTCGGGCGAACAGTGCGGCTACCGCACGGCCGATACCGCTGTCCGCGCCGGTTATGATTGCGACCTTATCCTTAAGCCGGTTCGAACCCTCATAGCGTGGTTGCCATTCGGGTTGGGGGTCCAGCTTGCTCTCATGGCCCGGCAACCGGTCTTCATGAACCATCTCTGTTGTCTCGGTCATCACGGTATCTCCTTTGAACGAGAGAACCCTTCCAGCGTCAATGTCTGTCGTCAGAACATTTGGCACAACTCGCGGCGTAGATCAGCGGAGTGTGGGCCTCGTCTTGGATTGATGTTTAGGCGGCGAGCTTGCGGTGTTGCAAGCGCCGATGTTCGAGTGTCTTTCGCTTGATCCTTTCTCTTCGTTTGATGATGGCAGCAGCCCTGCCGAAGTAGGCATCGGCGGGTGTGACGTTGTCGAGGCTCTCGTGGTAGCGCTGGTGGTTGTAATGCTCGACGAAGGCCTTGATCTGCTGTTCGAGATCGCCCGGCAGGAAGTAATTCTCCAACAGCACACGGTTTTTGAGCGTCTGATGCCAGCGCTCGATCTTGCCTTGGGTCTGTGGGTGTGTCATCGGTCGTGCAATTCTCCGCAAAAGTGGGCTTTGAAAATTCCCTAGTTGGTGGCCCCTTCATCTCATTCTGCCGGGGCTAGCCCCGGCAGAATGAGATGAGCCGACATTGTCCTCATCTCCTTTGCAGACGCGGAGACGGGGCCGATGATCCGACTTGGAGAATTGATGATGATCCTCGAACTACATCGGCAGGGTGTATCGATATCCGCCATTGCCCGACGCACTGGTCGCGATCCCAAGACCATCCGAAAATATATCGAACGGGGCATCGAGGCCCCGGTTTACGGCCCTCGCATGCTGGGTCGACCGAACAAACTGGCACCCTATCTGGAATTTTTGCGTGAGCGAGTGACGGCCTTTCCCGATCTGACTGCGGCGCGCCTGACGCGGGAAATCCGTGAGCTGGGATATATGGGCGCCTATACCGCGGTAAAGCGGTTCCTGGCAGCGATCCGGCCGGAAAACGGGCCTAAGCCCTTTGAGGTTCGGTTCGAGACGCCGCCTGGCGTGCAGGCACAGGTCGACTTTGCCCGGTTCGTCGTCGAATTTACCGATGAGCCCGGCGTCAGCCGGATCGTCTGGCTGTTCAGCCTGGTGCTGGGACATTCGCGCTTCCTGTTTGCGCGCTACGTCATGCATCAGGATCTCCAAAGCCTGTTGCGCTGTCATATGCAGGCCTTTGAAGCGCTCGGCGGCGTCCCGATCGAGATCCTCTACGATCGCATGAAAACCGCTGTGACCGGGGAAGATGATCAGGGCCACATCATCTACAATCGATCATTGCTGGCTCTGGCCGGGCATTATCGCTTCGTGCCGCGCGCCTGCCGTCCCTATCGGGCCAAGACCAAGGGAAAGGTCGAGCGGCCATTCAGCTATATCCGCAAGGACTTCTTCCTGGGCCGGAGCTTCCGCAATCTGGACGATCTCAATGTCCAGCTGATCGACTGGCTCGATACCGTCGCCAACGTCCGTGTCCACGGCACGACGCAGCGGATTATTGCTGAAGCCTTCGCCGCCGAGCAGCCTGAGTTGCAGCTGCTCCCGGCGGGCCGCTTTGACGCTGTTCTGAAGCTGGAGCGCCGCGTCAGCCACGATGGGATGGTCTCGGTCGGCGGCAATTACTACAGCGTTCCCGATCGCACCCGGCGCGTCGTCGAAATCCAGCAGTTGCCCGACAAGATCCGGATCGTAGACCTGGGCCAGGTCATTGCCGAGCACCCGGTTCTTGAGGGGCGCCGGCAGTACAGGATCGATCCTGCGCACCGGACAGGCAGCAGCGGCGCCAAGCGCCGTATCCATGGCAAAGAGGTAATCGCCATCGGTCGTGTAGGCGAGCATGTCACCGTGCGCTCCCTGGCCATCTATCAAGCGATCGGCAGCCAACTGGCGCGGGGAGAACGGCCATGAACCATGGGGGTGCCGCATCCCGCGTCGATAATATCCGCCGCAGCCTGGTCCATCTCAAAATGCCACGCGCCCTGGAGATGCTCGACGCCACCCTGCGCGGCATAGAGCAGGGCAAAATCGATGGCATCGAGGCCATCGACATATTGCTGAACGAAGAACTGTCGCTCCGGGAGAACCGCAGGATCAAGGCAGCCCTGCGCATGGCAAGGCTGCCGATCATCAAGACGCTGGACGGATATGACTTCTCCTTCCAGCCATCGCTCGACCGGAACCGCATCCTGGCGCTCGCTGGCCTGGACTTCATCAACCGGGCCGAGGTGGTGCATCTGCTGGGCCCGCCCGGTACCGGGAAAAGCCATATCGCCACGGCCCTTGCCGTCGAGGCCGTGAAGGCGGGCAAGAGCGTCTACTTCATCCCGCTCGCCGATCTGATCGCTTCACTGACCAAGGCTGAACGCGAGGGCACGTTGCGCGAGAAGATCCGCTTCCTATGCCGATCCTCCCTGCTCGTCGTCGACGAGATCGGGTATCTTCCCGTCACGCCCGGCGGCGGCAATCTCTTCTTCCAGCTCGTCAACGCCCGATACGAAAAGGGTGCCATGATCCTGACATCCAACCGCGGCTTCGCCGAATGGGGTGATGTCTTTGGCGATCCGGTGGTGGCCACCGCGCTGCTCGACCGCCTTCTTCACCACGCTGTGGTCGTCCAGATCGAGGGCTCCAGCTATCGCATGCGACAGCACGCCGACCTGCTGCCCGAGCATGCGCGCATGGCACCGTCCATCAACCCACCGCCCTTGCCGAAACGGCGCGGCCGCCCGCCAGCAAAGGAAAAGCCCGATCTCCATCACGGCTGATCACCGACACCAACCCTCCCGCCAAACTAGGGAATTTTAGATGCCCACTTTTGCGGAATCTTCGGTGCCCGTTGACAGGGTGGAAGGGTGCGCCGCGCACGTGGCTCATCTTGTTGGCGTCGATGTATTCGGCCAACTCGCTCGCGATGTAGCTGGGGCCATTGTCGCTGAGCAGGCGGGGCCTGTGCAGCACATTGGCGTGGTCGCAGCCTGAGGCTGCCAGTGCCATATCGAGCGTGTCAGTGACGTCCTCGGCTCGCATGGTGGTGCAGAGCTTCCATGCAATGATGTAGCGCGAGTAATCGTCGAGCACGGTCGAGAGATAGACCCAACCCCATCCTATGATCTTGAAGTAGGTAAAGTCGGTCTGCCACATCTCGTTGGGGCGGGAGGTTTGCGTGTGGAACGCATCTGCCGCCTTGATCACGGTGTAGGCCGGGCTGGTGATCAGATCGTGGGCCTTCAGGAGGCGGTAGACCGTAGCTTCGGACACGAAGTAGCGCTTCTCGTCGGTGAAGCGCACCGCCAGTTCTCGCGGGGACAGCTCGGTCTGTTCCAGCGCCATCTCGACGATCTGCTGCCGGACATCCTCGCCGATGCGGTTCCACACCCGGCTCGGCCCGGATGGTCGGTCTGCCAGCGCCTCGGGGCCACCTTCAAGGTAACGATCATACCAGCGGTAGAAGGTGCGCCGTGCCACGCCGAGCTGGTCCAGCGTGCGTTTGGCGGGCAGGTGCGACTGCTCGACGATCCGGATTATCTCCAGCTTCTCGGATGCAGGGTATCTCATTCGTCGTCTCCCCCATCCGCGATCATGCTTTTTTTGAGCAGACGGTTCTCCAGGGTGAGATCGGCCACACATTCCTTCAGATCACGGGCCTCACGGCGCAGGTCCTTCACCTCGTCCGTGGTCGCAGCACGCGCAGTGTCACCAGCCAGACGACGCTTGCCGGCCTCCATGAACTCCTTGGACCAGGTGTAATACAGGCTCTGTGCGATCCCTTCACGGCGGCACAGCTCGGCAATGGAGTCATCGCCGCGCAGGCCATCGAGCACGATCCTGATCTTGTCTTCAGCAGAGAAGTGCCGACGGGTCTTGCGGCGGATGTCCTTTACGACCTGCTCGGCAGGCTTTTTGGTGCTTGAGGATTTGGGCTTCATCTTCGTTCCTTCGTCACTACGACGAAGCCCAAATCCTCCTTAAATCACAACCTCAAATCTGTGCCATAGGTGCTGACGGGGGACACCAGCGTCAAAGAGTTCTCATAGGAGCGAACGGATGATCGCATTTGCGCGGCAGCCGACGCCGAAGGAGACAATCGATGCCGCTCAAGGCCCTTGCGCTCAACTGCACCCTGAAGGCCGACATGGACGAAGCGAGTTCCACCGATGCAATGATCGCAGTCTTGAAGGCGGCCTTTGCCGACAATCATGTGTCACTCACCGAAACGATCCGGGTTGCCGCGCTCGACGTTAAGCCAGGCGTGACTTCGGACGAGGGCGAGGGGGATGCATGGCCAAGGCTACGCGAGACAATTCTCGCACACGACATAGTCATTTTCGGCGGCCCGATCTGGATGGGGCAGATATCGAGCGTCGCCAAGCGCGTTCTTGAACGCATGGACGCGTTCTTGAGTGAAACCGACGAGGCAGGCCGCATGCCGAGCTATGGTAAGGTCGCTGTCGCGGCTGTCGTCGGCAATGAAGACGGTGCTCATTTTTCTTGCGCGCAACTTTTCCAGGCACTTAACGATGTCGGCTGGACCATCCCAGCGGTCGCCGCCTGTTACTGGGTCGGTGAAGCCATGGGGTCTACAGATTTCAAGGATCTGAAGAAGACGCCGGACAAGGTCACACATACCGCAAAGATGGTTGCTGCTAATGCCGCCCACCTTGCCCGTCTGCTCCAGTCAAAGCCCTATCCCGGATGAAGTTCAATTTGGCTATGTTGGTTGGCCGGAGGAGGATTGCGTGAAACATACCGGTTGGGTCGCCGCAACCGAGTTCATCCGGCATCCGTCAATGGTCGGCTCGGCCTTTCCGGCAACTGCAAGAATGGTACGCCACATGCTTGCCCCCATTAACTGGTCAGATATCCGGCTGTTCGTTGAATATGGCCCAGGCAGCGGCCGGTTCACTTTCGCGATCCTGGAACGACTACATAGCGATGCCAAGCTTCTCGCCGTTGAGACCGGCGAAGCGTTCGTTACGAAGCTGCGTCAAAAATGCAAGGATCCTCGCCTTATCCCAGTCGAAGGCTCGGCGAGAGATGTGAGGCGTCACCTTAGCGATAAGGGATTGGGGCAGGCTGACTGCATATTGTCGGGGCTGCCCTTCTCAATGCTCGATAAGGACGAGGCCGAGATGATCATGTTTGAGACAAGGATGGCGCTGAAGCCGAAGGGGCTTTGTCTGTCGTCAGAACATTTGGCACAACTCGCGGCGTAGATCAGCGGAGTGTGGGCCTCGTCTTGGATTGATGTTTAGGCGGCGAGCTTGCGGTGTTGCAAGCGCCGATGTTCGAGTGTCTTTCGCTTGATCCTTTCTCTTCGTTTGATGATGGCAGCAGCCCTGCCGAAGTAGGCATCGGCGGGTGTGACGTTGTCGAGGCTCTCGTGGTAGCGCTGGTGGTTGTAATGCTCGACGAAGGCCTTGATCTGCTGTTCGAGATCGCCCGGCAGGAAGTAATTCTCCAACAGCACACGGTTTTTGAGCGTCTGATGCCAGCGCTCGATCTTGCCTTGGGTCTGTGGGTGGAAGGGTGCGCCGCGCACGTGGCTCATCTTGTTGGCGTCGATGTATTCGGCCAACTCGCTCGCGATGTAGCTGGGGCCATTGTCGCTGAGCAGGCGGGGCCTGTGCAGCACATTGGCGTGGTCGCAGCCTGAGGCTGCCAGTGCCATATCGAGCGTGTCAGTGACGTCCTCGGCTCGCATGGTGGTGCAGAGCTTCCATGCAATGATGTAGCGCGAGTAATCGTCGAGCACGGTCGAGAGATAGACCCAACCCCATCCTATGATCTTGAAGTAGGTAAAGTCGGTCTGCCACATCTCGTTGGGGCGGGAGGTTTGCGTGTGGAACGCATCTGCCGCCTTGATCACGGTGTAGGCCGGGCTGGTGATCAGATCGTGGGCCTTCAGGAGGCGGTAGACCGTAGCTTCGGACACGAAGTAGCGCTTCTCGTCGGTGAAGCGCACCGCCAGTTCTCGCGGGGACAGCTCGGTCTGTTCCAGCGCCATCTCGACGATCTGCTGCCGGACATCCTCGCCGATGCGGTTCCACACCCGGCTCGGCCCGGATGGTCGGTCTGCCAGCGCCTCGGGGCCACCTTCAAGGTAACGATCATACCAGCGGTAGAAGGTGCGCCGTGCCACGCCGAGCTGGTCCAGCGTGCGTTTGGCGGGCAGGTGCGACTGCTCGACGATCCGGATTATCTCCAGCTTCTCGGATGCAGGGTATCTCATTCGTCGTCTCCCCCATCCGCGATCATGCTTTTTTTGAGCAGACGGTTCTCCAGGGTGAGATCGGCCACACATTCCTTCAGATCACGGGCCTCACGGCGCAGGTCCTTCACCTCGTCCGTGGTCGCAGCACGCGCAGTGTCACCAGCCAGACGACGCTTGCCGGCCTCCATGAACTCCTTGGACCAGGTGTAATACAGGCTCTGTGCGATCCCTTCACGGCGGCACAGCTCGGCAATGGAGTCATCGCCGCGCAGGCCATCGAGCACGATCCTGATCTTGTCTTCAGCAGAGAAGTGCCGACGGGTCTTGCGGCGGATGTCCTTTACGACCTGCTCGGCAGGCTTTTTGGTGCTTGAGGATTTGGGCTTCATCTTCGTTCCTTCGTCACTACGACGAAGCCCAAATCCTCCTTAAATCACAACCTCAAATCTGTGCCATAGGTGCTGACGGGGGACAGCGCACAGCGATCCGTCCCCTCATCGATCGTCATTTCACAAATGTGCGCCACGGTTTTGAGTGGTGGAATATTCCGCCGTGCCATCTCTATTGGGCAAGAGGAGTGAGAAACGTCGAAAGCCTAAATGGCGAGAGGTTTCCACGCCAACTTTGAGTTCAACGTCTACGCCGCTGTTTGAATAAAGAGGCACCATATCAACACTGAGCGGCAAGGCATGATCATTTGCCAACTCAATTTGCGCGACACCAAATGATGGATCGCGCGTTAAGGGCGCGGTGATTTAACGGGAGAGAAGCGATGACCAAAACTCTGGAACAGCTTTCAAAGAAGATGAAAGACATTGATTTTGCGATGCTTGCGACCCACACGAGAGGCGGGACGATAGGCGCGCGGCCGATGAGCAACAACCGTGAGGTCGACTATAATGGGGACGCCTGGTTCTTCACCGATAACACGACGTTGATGAATGAAGATATCATGGCTGATCCCTCAGTTACGCTCAGTTATCAGGGATCCTCGGGTCTTTTGGGCCAGCGCCCATTTTTCCTTGCGGTTGAGGGCCGCGCAAGTTTGATCCAGGATAAAGATGAGTTTGAAGTTCATTGGACTAAGGGGATCGAGCGTTGGTGGCCTCAAGGCGTCGACACTCCCGGATTGGTGCTAATCAAGGTGAGTGGCGAGCGTGCGCATTATTGGGACGGGGAAGACGAGGGCGAACTGGTGCTTTCATCTGCGTCTGCGCCGGTTAACTGACGTCATCAGGAAGCTGAGATAATCGGCGATAAATGGCGATATTTGGGAGAGCAGCGGAAATCGCTGCAACCAATCGGCCTGTGATGCTTTCCGACATCTGCATCGTTCATTCAAAGTGGCGGAGTTGCGGAATGCTCATTCGCGCGGGGTATGAAGTCACCCTTTCTGCTTTCACGCCCACTCCCGTAGTCGCTTTGCTTAGCATCCGGCCTGAACGGGCAGCAGCGCTGAAGACGCCGCACACTATTCTCAATGATCGCGGCGCCGCAATGCAGGATTATCGGGACGGATTTGGCAATATCTGTACACGTTTCTTACTGCCGAGCGGCGTTAGCAAACTCTCGTGCGATTTCGTGATTGAGGATTGCGGTGAACCCGATCTCCAGCGGCTCGACGCCTGTCAGCATGACGTTGCTGAGCTTCCAAGCGACGTCTTGGGATATCTTATCGGTAGCCGTTATTGTGAAACGGATCTCCTGTCAGACGCGGCATGGAATTTATTCGGTCATACCCGGACAGGTTGGGAACGCGTGCAGGCAATCGTCGATTTCGTGCACAACCACCTCGCTTATGGCTATCCACATGCGCGAGCGACAAGGACGGCATTTGAAGCCTATCAAGAACGGGTCGGAGTATGCCGCGACTTCGCACATCTGGCGGTAGCTTTGTGCCGCTGCATGAACATTCCCGCCCGCTACTGCAGCGGATATTTAGGTGACATCGGTGTTCCTGCGATGGATGTCCCAATGGATTTCCATGCTTGGTTTGAGGTCTATCTCGGTGGCGCATGGCATGCATTCGACGCTAGGCACCGTATCCCGCGTATAGGACGCATCTTGATGGCTTGCGGCCGGGATGCAGCCGACACCGCTCTTACGACGGCGTTCGGATCAACGCAGCTCCTCGATTTTAAGGTGCATACCGACGAAATCCCTGAAAATATCCCTGCTTCTAGTCTGGCGGCGTAAGTGGGATAAGTAGCCCACGACGGAAATGAAAGAAAATTGCATTGAAGCAGTGCCGCCATAATCTGGGTCGGAAATGGGAGGTCTCATGTCACTTTTTGTCAATGGAGCAGCGACATCTCCGCCGGATGACCCAAGGGTTTCGTTGCTCGATTTCCTTCGTGAAGGATTGCATCTGGCAGGAACAAAAAAGGGCTGCAACCAAGGAGCTTGCGGGGCGTGCACGGTGCTTGTCGATGGTGAGCGCATATTATCGTGCTTAGCTTTCGCCGTGCAATATGATGGGCGCCAGATTGTTACGATCGAAGGTCTCGGTCACGCTGATGATCTACATCCATTACAAGCAGCGTTCATCGAGCATGACGGATTTCAGTGCGGTTATTGCACGCCGGGGCAGATATGTTCAGCGATCGGCATGGTTTCAGAGGCGCAGCGCGGTGTGCCAAGCCATGTCAGCAACGATCTTACCGCCCACGTGACGCTCACTCGCGAAGAATTACAGGAACGGATGAGCGGCAATCTGTGTCGCTGCGGCGCGCATAATGGAATTATCGACGCGATACAGGATAGTATTGCGAAGAAGCTAGCACCATGATGCCCTTTAGCTATGAGCGCGCCAGCAATGTCGCAGATGCGCTGCGGCTCGGAGCAGAGGGATCTGCAGCGTATTTGGGGGGTGGGACTAACCTTATCGACCTAATGCGCGAGACGGTTGCAGCTCCCGATATGCTGATTGATGTAACTGGTCTATCAGATGCGATAGAGCAAACCCGCACTGGCGGTTTGCGGATTGGGGCAGCCGTTCGCAATACTGCGCTCGCCGAGAATATCGCGGTCCGTAACCGTTATCCAGTTTTGTCGCGCGCGATCCTTGCTGGCGCTTCGGCGCAGATCAGAAATATGGCGACGGTCGGTGGCAATTTGCTTCAGCGGACGCGTTGCGCCTATTTTTACGACAAAGACGGATCCCGCTGTAACAAGCGCGATCCAGGGTCTGGCTGCGATGCACGTGATGGCTTCAACCGCGTTCATGCCATTCTTGGCGCCTCGACGGAATGCGTCGCTACGCACCCTTCAGATATGTGCGTTGCTCTCGCCGCGTTGGATGCCACCGTGCATTTACAGGGACATTCGGGTTCGAGGGTGTTGCCCTTCATCGATTTCCATCGGCTGCCTGGCGATCATCCTGAACGCGACAGCGTGCTTGATTCAGGTGAACTGATTACGGCTATTGAATTGCCCGCTTTGCCGATTGGGGCGCGATCAACATATCGTAAGGTCCGTGACCGGGCGAGCTATGCTTTTGCGCTGGTTTCCGTCGCTGCTGCATTGGAGGTGGAAGGTGATCGCATCAAAGACGTGCGCATTGCTTTTGGCGGGGTCGCGCATAAACCATGGCGTGCGCTGAAAGCTGAGGCCGCACTGCGCAACGCACCTGTCACCGAACGAAATTTTCGTGACGCTGCTGCCGCCGAATATGCCGATGCCAAACCTTTGCGCGACAATGGTTTCAAGATCGAACTTGCGAGCCGGACACTTGTTGCCGTGCTCAGTGATCTGGCGGCGTCATGAGCATCACGGACAGCGTCAAGGGCGCCGCACAAGCCCTCGTTCAAGGGGCGATGGCTAAACTGGTTCCCCTTGCACCCGACAGTTGGATCCCAGGCGGCGTTCCCGATCCACTGATCGTCCGCAAACATGGGGCGATTGGAAAGCCGATCTCTCGGCTTGACGGTGTGCTCAAGGTACAGGGGGCTGCGCGCTTTGCTGCCGAAATCATGCTTGATGACATGGTCTATGCTTCCCTTGCCTATGCGACGATCCCCCGAGGGCGTATCGCGACGCTTGAAACCGAAGCCGCCGAGGCCGCACCCGGTGTGGCGCTGGTGATGACCTATCGGAACGCGCCACGCATGAACCCGCCGGGCGTGTTTGGATCTTCGCCCACCGCCGTTGGTCCAAGCGACCTGCCAGTCATGCAGGATGATCGCATCCACTGGAACGGTCAGCCGATAGCTGTCGTGCTGGCAGAAACGCAGGAACAGGCCGATCATGCCAAATCCCTGATTCGAGTCACTTATACGCCAGAGCCTTCGACCACCTTGCTCTCCAAGGCGAAGGCCGCCGGCTCTGCGCCCGGCGTGTTTATGGGGCAGCCACTCCTCGATGAGATAGGCGATGCCGAGGCCGAACTGGTCAAGGCTCCGCACCGTGTCGACCATATCTACCGGACGCCGCGTCATAATCATAATCCGATAGAGCCGCATGGAGCGACAATTTCTTGGGTCGACGGCGCTCTGATCATTCATGATATGAGCCAGATGGTAAGCGCCACAGCGGCGACCCTTGCTGACGTATTTGGATTAAAGCCCGAACAGGTCCGGATTACCTCGCCCTATGTTGGTGGCGGATTTGGCAGCAAGGGGCTATGGGACCATCAAATAGTCGGCGCGGCGGCCGCGCGGCTGTCAGGACGTCCGGTGCGGATAAATCTTTCGCGGGAGGGAGTGTACCGCCTGGTGGGCGGACGTACATTGACTGAACAGCGTGTCGCTATCGGTGCTAACGCCGATGGACACCTCACGGCGATGATCCATACCGGCATTGCGGTGATGACGCCTCACAACAATATGCCTGAACCGTTCATCCTGGCGACGCGAAGCGCCTATGCTGCCGATAGCTTCAAACTGTCGGTCGAGACGGTCGAAATGAACATGCTCGCCAACACATTCATGCGCGCGCCCGGCGAAGCAGTCGGTACGTTCGCACTAGAGTCGGCGATCGACGAACTCACAATCGAACTGGGCATGGACCCTGTCGATCTGCGCATCCGAAACGAACCGGACAAGGACCCGATATCGGGACTGCCATTTTCCTCCCGCAATATCGTTGAGGCGTGGCGAGCAGGCGCAGACCGTTTCGGCTGGGCTAAGCGCAGCGCCATACCCGGTGGGCATCGTGACGGTGAGTGGTTGGTAGGCATGGGATGCGCCACTGGTACTTATCCTTATTATCGGATGCCTGGTGCGGCTGCGCGGATCACTCTGACCATTGAGGGAAAAGCCATAATCGAGGTCGCCGCGCATGAGATGGGAATGGGCACGTCGACCACCACTGCAATGGTGGCAGCCGACCGGCTAGGGCTGTCGATCGATCATGTTGAGGTCCGCTATGGAGACTCGAAAATTCCGGGTGCAATCATGGCTGGCGGCTCACAGCAGACTGCAGCTATCGGGGGAGCGGTAATCGCTGCGCATAACGCGCTGGTTGCCCAACTCCTCAAGCTTGCCGGCAATGCTTCGCCGCTCGCGGGTCTTTCAGTCAACGAAGTCGGCAGTGAAGATGGCGCTCTCGTGAAGCTTGATGACCCTGCAAAACGTGAAACTTACGCCTCGATTCTCGCCCGAGCGCAGCGCGACAGCGTAACCGCCGAAGAACAGGGCTCGCAGCCGCTCGAATTGATGCACTGGTCGATGCATTCGCATAGCGCGATATTCTGCGAGGTGGGCGTCAATGCAGTCACTGGCGAGGTGCGCGTCAACCGCATTCTTGGTTCTTTCGATTGCGGCCGCATCCTCAATCCTAAGACAGCGCGAAGTCAGTTTCGCGGCGGTATTATCATGGGGTTGGGCATGGCGCTGATGGAAGAAACCCAGTTTGACGAGCGCAATGGGCGGATCATGAATCCCAGCCTCGCAGAATATCATATCCCCGTGCATCTCGACGTGCCGGAGATCGACGTGATCTGGACGGATATCGCTGATCCCCACACCCCGATGGGTGCCCACGGGATCGGTGAAATCGGGATTACGGGCGTAGCCGCGGCGGTAGCAAACGCGATTTACAACGCGACTGGCAAGCGCGTTCGGGATTTGCCGATCACCCTAGATAAACTCCTATAAATATCATCAATTCGTGACCTGTTTGAAGACCCATTGCAGGAATATCAGATCAGTATCGGCAACTGATCGAGGTGGCACGGCCGGGAAAACGCTGAGGGGGGGCGATACCCGTGGAGAGCTTCGGCCAACCAAGCCGAAGCGTTGGATCATCGGCTCATAAATTTGAGGTGATACGACTTAAGGTGCGAATGCTGTCAATTGGATAGACCGGTTGCTGATAGCAGACGCAACTTTGTTTCCAGCAAACTCAAATTAAAAGGATCAGTAAAAGCGGAAGGGTGAGCGCTGGTTGGCTTCGCAGCTTAACGCGAGTAGCTGCTTTGTTTGATCTTCGCCATAATCCTTGGCGGCAACGAGAGTGTCGCGACGCCCATCGACATCATTTTATCACCGCCGATTTGCAGTCGCGAAAGCGGAAAGTCAGGTTCCCATTTTCCGGAACCATCTTCGTTTCTGCACGCTCTGGTCCTGGAGGTGGCCGATGCCCGCACGCGCATATTGGCAAGGACAGATCAAGTTGGCGCTGGTTTCGATTCCGGTGGAGATATATCCCGCAACGAAGTCAGGTGCCGCGGTCAGTTTCCGGCAAATTCATGAGCCGACGGGCAAGCCGATCCATTATGAAAAGGTTGTGAGCGGCGTCGGTCCTGTCGATCGCGACGAGATATTCAAGGGCTTTGAACTGTCCAAAGGCAATTATGTCCTGCTGGAGCAGGACGAGATAGAAGCAGTGAAGATCGAGAGCCGCAAAACCCTCGATCTGGTTCAGTTTGTCGAGGCGGACGCGATCGACGTCCTCTACTATGAAAAGCCCTATTTCGTGATCCCCGCTGATGGCCTGGCGGAGGAGGCTTATGCTGTGTTGCGCGATGCTTTGCGCCAGACGAAAAAGGTTGGCCTTGGCCAACTGTCCGTACGCGGTCGTGAGCAGTTGGTCTCGCTTAAACCCTGTGGGCGCGGGTTAGTGCTGGAAGTGCTGCGTTATGCCGATGAGGTGACAAAAGCACAGACCTATTTCCGGGGCCTGCCTGACGATGTAGCGGATGAGGATATGCTGGACCTTGCGGTCAGCATCATCGACAAGCGCACCGCGCCCTTCAAACCGGAAGAGTTCCATGACCGCTATGTCGATGCGCTTCATCGCCTGATCGACAAGAAGAAAAAGGCGAAGGGCAAGCGCATCATTGAGGAGGTCGATGACGCGCCCATGGGGCGTAAGGGCGGCAATGTCATCGACCTGATGGCGGCGCTCAAAAAGTCGGCGGGCGCAGGCGGACGTAAGACCTCTGCTGCGCCAAAAGCTCCGGTAAATAAGGGCGCCCCCAAAAAGGCTGCGTCAAAACGCAAGAGCGCATGATGGCGACAGCCGATCCTCTCGCCCATTATAATGCCAAGCGCGATTTCAAACGGACACGCGAACCCAAGGGGAAGGTCGCGAGGGCAGGGGGCAACAGCTTCGTCGTACAGAAACATGCAGCCACCCGGCTACATTGGGATTTCCGGCTGGAGATCGATGGCGTTCTAAAAAGTTGGGCCGTCACCAAGGGGCCAAGCCTTGACCCGGCCGACAAGCGGTTGGCGGTCAAGACCGAGGATCATCCACTCGCCTATGGTAGTTTTGAGGGTAATATCCCCAAGGGCGAATATGGCGGCGGCAGCGTCATGCTGTGGGATCGTGGCACCTGGGAATCCATGCCAGGTAAGAGCGCCAATGACCTGAAGGCGGGCCATCTCCATTTTATCCTGCGTGGTGACCGGATGAAAGGGGAGTGGCTGCTCGTTCGGATGAAGGGCCGTGCCGGCGAGAAGCGCGAGAACTGGCTGCTGCGCAAGATCGACGATGAATATGCCAGGGAGGATGAGGATTTGGTCAAGCGCGCGCTGACGAGCGTGCTGACCAATCGGTCGATGGCCGAGATCGAGGCAGACACGGGCGGCACGCAGTCGCTTAAAGGCGTCAAGGGCATAGCTTTCGCCGACAAGATGCAAGCAGCGAAATCTCACAACGCCCGGGTGAAAACAAAAGGCGCGACCGCAAGAGCTGTCATCCCACGCTTTGTGAAACCACAGCTCGCGACATTGGTGGATGAGGCGCCGACCGGCAATGGCTGGCTGCACGAGATCAAATATGACGGCTATCGCGCCATGATCGCGGTCAACGGCGGCACGGTGAAGCTGTTCACACGCAATGGTCTCGACTGGACCGACAAGTTTGGCCCGCTGGTCGAAAACATCGCCGCGCTCGATCTGCCGCCCGCGCTGATAGACGGAGAGATCGTGGCTTTTGGCGAAGACGGTAATCCCAGTTTCTCAGCGCTCCAGTCCGTGTTGAAACGCGGCTATGGCGCGCAGCGAGCCGACACGCCCTTCCACTTCTTTGCTTTTGATCTGCTTGCCCTCGACGGGATGGATCTCAAGCTGCTGACCACCATCGAACGCAAGGAACGGCTGGAGGCTCTGTTGGCTCCAGTAGAGCCGCCAATCCATATCTCCGACTATCTAATCGGCGCGGGCGAGACGCTCTATCGCAAAATGTGTGACGCTGGGCAGGAAGGCATCATTGCCAAGCGTATTGACGCCCCGTACCGAAGCGGTCGCACGCGCGACTGGGTAAAGGTCAAATGCACCCGGCGTCAGGAATTCGTCATCATCGGCTGGACGAAGAGCAGGGCTAGAGCCCGCGCCTTTTCCTCCTTGCTCCTGGCGCAATATCACGGACACAAGCTGGTCTATAGGGGCAAAGTCGGCACCGGGTTCGATGCGATGATCATGGAGGACCTTGCCCAAGCCATGGCTCCTCTCGCTATTGATGCAGCGCCGATCGAGATTCCCCGCGCGGAGACGCGCACCGCGCAATGGATCAAGCCCAAGCTCGTCGCTGAGGTCGCCTTTGCCGAATTTACCAGTGATGATCGTGTCCGTCATGGCAGCTTTCTTGGCCTGCGCACGGATAAGTCCGCAAAATCCGTCAAACCGGAAAAGGCTGCTCCTGCTCCACCCCCCGCAAGCGATGTGAAGATCAGCAGCCGCGATCGCGTTCTCTTTCCTGATAGCGGCCAGACCAAGGGCGATCTGGCTGACTATTATAATCGTATGGCGCCATTGATGCTGCCTTTTGTCGCCAACCGGCCGATCAGCCTCGTTCGCTGCCCACAGGGGCGTGCAAAGAAATGCTTCTTCCAGAAACATGACAGTGGCGCATTCGGCGATCATGTCCTGCATGTACCGATCCGCGAGAAGGGAGGTGGATCGGAGGACTATATCTACATTGAGGATGCCGATGGGCTTATTGCCTGCGTGCAGATGGGCACCATCGAATTTCACGGCTGGGCGAGCCGTGCTGATGCTGTTGAAAAGCCAGACCGCATGATCTTCGACCTGGATCCCGATGAGGGCATGGCGTTTGCAAAGGTCAAACAGGCTGCTTGTGATATCCGCGACCATCTCGCCAATATCGGCCTTGTCTCGTTTGCCATGCTTTCCGGTGGCAAGGGTGTGCATGTGGTTGTACCGCTCACATCTGGCCATGACTGGGAGACACATAAGGACTTCGCTTCGCGCTTCGCCCAAGCGTTGAGCACCGCCGAGCCCGGCCGCTTCGTTGCGACCATGAGCAAGGCCAAACGCAAGGACCGAATCTTCATCGACTGGCTCCGTAATCAGCGCGGAAGTACGGCCATCCTACCTTATTCCGTCCGGGCACGAGCCGGAGCACCTGTCGCGGTGCCGATCGAATGGGACGAACTTGATGAAATGAAGAACGCGCATCCGTTCAATCTTGCTGATGCAGACAAGCTTTTGGCGCGATTCAAACATCTCAAAGGCTGGGGCTTTGTCGCGCAACAATTGCCTGAAATATAATCTCAGCTCTTTTGTTGCGCCAGCCAAATGGTGCGGTGACCGCAGTCTGGATCTTTAGGGGTATGTGCGATTACGGTGAAGCCAGCGGCGGCAAGCAAACTGCGGTATTCCTCTGGATCGAGGCTGCCGTGATAGAGAGGATCGCCCTCCAGTTCGCCGATCGCCTCGCCTTCGGCGTCCCCGCTGGTGAACATCAGGGCGGCTCCCGGCGCGGCATGCGCCTGGAAGCGCGGTATCGTGTCTCGCTGCTCCGCAGGGGAAAGGTGGAAGAAGCTGTCCCACGCGAGCAATCCTGCGAACCGCCGTCCAAGAGCGAGGCGCCGCATATCGGCAAGTTGCGCCGCGACGCCAGGCAGGTTGCGCCGGAACTGCGCCAGCATCGCCGGTGTGGCGTCTATGCCGGTGATATCGAAGCCGCGTCGGACAAGCTCGCGTGCGATCGGGAGGCCAGAACCACATCCTATATCGAGCACCGCAGCCCCGGCAGGCAGTATCGCGCAGAAGCGATCAAGCCATAATGCCTCGACCAGAGTATCGCTGCGCATCCTGGCCCAGGCCACGCCATGACGCTGATAGACATCGATTACGGAAACTTCGGTGCTGCTTGTCATGCTTGTCTCTCAGAACAGCATATCTGTAGTTTCGAAATACGCTATCAGACCTCATGCCAACTGGAGCAACGCGATCGGGGACGCAACCTGATCGACAGATTTTTTACCGATCGTCGCAATTTTCCTTCCATTTCAGGATTTGACCCTCAGGAGACATTCACGCGCAAGGATCGCTTCCTCGAAAACAGATGCTCCGCTCACGGCTCCAAGCATTGACGCATATCACGCTTTCGCATTGAAGCTGACAATGCATCAAACCGTATCAATCCGTTGGAGGAACACGCATCCACAGATCGTTGAACTCGATTGCGTCAAAAAAGGCTGATGCGCGCACAATCTGATTATCCCTCATGTCCAGGAACCAAGCATATGTGTTCACATAGGGGCGACCATCGCGAGCCATGCCTCGTGCATCGAAGAACACGATTACCGTGTCGCCATCAGCATAGATGTTGCGGATCGCTGGCTTGAGCGGCGCCTGCATCCGCGCGTTGAAAGGACGGATGACCTCGCGCAAGAAGTCCTCTTTGCAGGGATAAGTCCTCGATGCGACCGAGTTGCCTTCGATGGTCCAGCGTGCATCGTTGGCTAGCAGTTCGAAGGGACTGCCGGTTCCATTGCTCCAGGCGTCGAAGCGGGACTGGACGAGTGCGACGTTGCGTTGTTGCGCCTCGCTCCGGCTTTCTGCATCCGCGGGCTTGACGGTCATCACCGCGAGCGTGCTGGCGACGATACCGCTGATGAGGCTGCGGCTAAAACTTTTGGCGACGATGGCCATGATCATTTCCTTTCCTGCCAAAGGACGGCGGCGTCCTCTTCGACGCCGCCGTCTTGCTCATCTGATCAGATGCGATTGTCCCAAGCGGCAAGCTGGTGCTGCTTCAGCATATCCTCGATCGCCTTCGGACTGACGTTGCGGAACTTGCCCTCGTCGGCCGGAACGATCTCGATCATTGCGTCGATCTGCTCCTGCGGATCCATCTTGCCTTCAGGCGTGGCAAAGAAGTCGTCGAAGCCCTGGCGCAAGTCCGCACGCTTGGTGAAGTTCTTCGCGTCGTCGAGCCAGCGGAAGGGGTTGTCCGCCATCGTTTCGTTGTACCCGGTATAGTAAGCGCCCGGATTGATTGTCTGAACCTTGATTCCGTAGCTTGCCAGTTCCTGCTGCATCGCCTCGGCGAACGCTTCGATTGCATGCTTGGTCGAGACATAGGTGCCCCAGTTTGCGGGGGTGAACAGGCCTCCCATAGAGGAAGTGAAGACCACCTTCTTGCCCTCAGACCTCTCTTCACGGATCCAGCGCTGGACGATACCCTGGGTCAGCTCCAGCGGCAGGAACACGTTGTTCTCATAGTTGCGGCGGACGATATCGACGGGGATTTCCCATACCGGACCCGGCTCGCCACGGCCGGCATTGTTCCAAAGGATGTCAAACTCCCAACTCTGGGCCTGTTTGATATCATAGGGGTCATAGAGGTCGAGCCGTTCGACCCGGATACGATCGTTAAGGCCGAGTGCTTCCACCTCTGCGCGTAATGCGGTCACCATCGGGGAGACCTCGCAAGTGGCGATGATATTGTGCCCGTTGCGGGCCATGCCGATGGCGGCAGCCTTGCCGAAGCCCGAGCCTGCGCCAGTGATGAGGATGGTCTTGGTGGTCATGATATATTCCTTTCGTCTGTCTTATGGGTGCTGATGGGGAGTGTTAGTGGGTGAGCGCCGCCGCAGCGGCGGTCGCGATGTCGAGGTCCTGATCAACAGCGCCGCCGGAGACGCCGACCGCGCCGATCATCGCGCCATCGGCGTCGATGACGGGGAGGCCGCCGGCGAAGACGACAAGGCCGCCGTTCGTCTGTTCCAGACCGGGCGAGGTGCCACCCGGCTTGCAAAATTCGCCGATGACTTCGGTCGGCATCGTGAACAGCGCAGCCGTGCGGGCCTTGCCGAGGGCGATATCGATGGAGCCGATGAGGGCGCCATCCATGCGGCTGAACGCCTTCAAGTGGGTACCGGAGTCCAGCACGGCGATATTGACCGGAACACCGATTGCTTGCGCCCGCGCCTCGCCGGCGGCGATGATCTTGCGGGCGGCGTCAGAGCTAATCATCTTGTTTCTCCTGCCTTTTCAAGGATCGGGAGGGCTGTTCCCTTCCGATGAGGCAGGTTTAGGCAGTGGACGGCGGAAGATATTTCCCGATCCTGCGGCCTGATGCGCAGATCTTGCTATATTGATCTAATGAAGATCAGTGTCGATGGATTTCGCGATACTGGCCCGGCGTAAGTCCTGTCATCTTGCGAAAAACGCGAATGAAGTTCGCCTGACTGCCAAAACCCGTGTCGAGCGCGATCTCAACGAGTGAGGATTCAGCCAGGCCCAGCTTCTCGCGTGCCGCCTGCACGCGGCGGTCAGTGACGTAACGGCTGGGGGATAATCCGGTCGCCTCGCGAAAGAGGCGGGAAAAATGGAAAGGACTGAGACAAGCCTCGGCAGCAAGGTCTTCCAATCCGATATCGTCGGCAAGCCTCGCCTCGACGAAATCGAGGACACGTTTAAGTCGCCGGGGATCAAGAGCTTGGGATTTTACCTGCGGCTGCCATCGGTCGACGCCATAATTGCCAAGCAAATGGCCGGCCAGCGCCGTCTGCATCCCATCTACCATAAGCCGGTCCGTCGGCTGCTGCGGGCGGCCAAGCATGCCTTGAAAGGCGGCGCCAAGCTGCTGCAGCATGGGGTCGGCAAAACCGCCCGCGTAAGCGAGCTTCGCCTTGACGGGGTCGATCTCATAATCTTCGAGCGCACTCTGCTCGATCAAGGTCGGGGGCAGGAAGATATGCAGCGTCTCGATCGACCCCGACAGTTCCAACCTGCGTTCATGCGTCCCCGCTGGGACGATCCATGCTGTGCCGGGCCGGGCGATGCCCTCCTCCGCCCGCCCGTCACCCTCACGGCTGACGCCAGCTTTGCCGGACAGGATCAGCACGATTTCGGTACATGCGGTGGTCACCGCATTCTGCGCGCCAGATCCGATCAGCCGTCGCTCAAGGCGCAGCGACGACCATTCGGCGGGATCGCCAAGCTGCTCGCTGATGAGATATTTCTGGTCGCCATGTGTCGCAAGAGCCATATCGAGACCTCACGGCAACACCCAATATGCTACCCGTTTCTAAGTGGCAACCATCACACTTCGGGAGCGCAGAAACCGTCCTCGCCGAACACGACCCATAGCGGCCGAACAGCCTTGAAAATTTAAGAACGGGTTGCCGACCCTCCGCTTCTCTCATGCCCGCTACCATCGCGTGACGGATGATACCGTACCAAGCGCCACATGCTGATTTGTGGGAACTACTAGGGCTCACGAGCACTTGCTGAGTAATGCCTGCTTTTTGAGGAGAAGGCTTTGAGTGGATCCGGCCGCTGGCCAAACCAGCTAATCATCGTCCGCCATGGGCAGAGCGCCGGCAACGTCGCGCGCGACGCAGCGCATGAGGCGCAGGAGGATCGTATCCTTCTCTCCATTCGCGATGCCGACGTGCCACTCAGCGATATCGGGCGGGAGCAGGCAGCGGCGCTAGGACATTGGTTCGCAGAACAGCCGGAAGAAGACCGACCGGAGGTCATTCTATCCTCGCCGTACCTCCGCGCCTGCCAGACCGCCGATATCTTCCGCAGCGTTGGCGGCGCGCCCGGGGACGAGCCGATCTGCTTCGATGAGCGCCTGCGCGAGAAGGAGTTTGGAATATTGGATGGGCTGACCAACACGGGCATCCGCCATCTCCAGCCCGAACAGGCCGCCTTGCGGCAGTTGCTCGGCAAATTCTACCACCGCTCGCCGGGCGGCGAGAGCTGGTGCGATGTGATCCTGCGGTTGCGGTCTGTTATGGACACTATCTCGCTCCATTATGCGGGCAAGCGGGTGATGATATTCTCGCATCAGGTCGTGGTGCTGTGCTTACGCTACATTATCGAAAATCTGGACGAGCAGGAGATACTCGCCATTGATGCCGAGGGCGACGTCGCCAACTGTGCAATCACTGATTATCGTTTCGATGTGGAGGCAGGTAAGCTGGTGTTGCAACGCTACAATGTCACAGCGCCGATGGAGGAAGAAGCGACGCCCGTCACCAAGGCGCCGGATCGTATCGCGGGCGCGCGGGGGTGATCGAAATCGATGAAGCGTGGCTCGCCGCTCATCCTTTGCCGGGCTTTGACACTGTGTCCGACAAGGACAGCCGTGGCCGCGTGCTGGTGGTCGGCGGGGCGGAGTTTGTGCCCGGCGCGCTGCGGCTGACGGGCGAGGCAGCGCTGCGCACCGGTGCTGGCAAGCTGCAGATGGCGACAGTGCAATCAGTGGCGATGGCGTTGGGCGTGCTGATCCCTGAAGCGGCTATGATTGCGTTGCCGTCCGACGAAAAAGGCGAGATAGCGGCGGAGGCGGCGGACGTGCTGCACGAACGCTTTCTGCGCTGCGACGCCCTAATCCTCGGACCCGGCATGAGCATCGGGGAGCGGACAGACCAGTTGGTCGCCGGCCTCCTCAGCACGCCCGACGCCTCGCGCACCATCTTGCTGGACGCGGCGGCGCTGACATCGGCGCGATATCTGGAGGAACTTATCGCAGCGCATGATGGGCATGTCATCCTGACCCCACATCATGGCGAGATGGCCCATCTGGCCGGGCTGGACGTAGAAGCGGTCAAGGCCGACCTGGAAGGCGTGGCGCGTGATGTTGCAAAGCGCTTTAACGCAGTCATCCTGCTAAAGGGACAGGAAAGCCTGTTGGCAGAGCCGTCGGGCGAGATATTCGTGCATCGGGGCGGGACCGTGGGCCTAGCCACCGGGGGATCAGGCGATGTGCTAGCGGGCATCATCGGCGGGCTGGCTGCACAGGGCGCCTCGCCACTCACGGCTGCCGGATGGGGAAGCTGGCTGCATGGCCGGGCGGGCGAGGTTCTGTCACGCCGAGTGGCTATGGCGGGCTTTCTCGCGCGCGAACTGTCGCCGTTAATTCCGGGCCTGATCGACGATGCCACACTCAACAGAACCAAACTTCTCTGAAATTCGAGCCATTCCGTCCTATTAGCAGTAGATTTCTCGATCCCAGTTCCAGTCTGTCCGCCATCGCTTTTGGCTGCTTCGCAACCATTCAACTTAAGCGGGAAATCGGAAAAACAGGCCATCGATAAAAACTCAGATGGACTGGCGGTTCACGCACCATTCGCCTTTTCTGCTACCGGACGCCGGCTTGTTTTAACGCAAGCCGGCGCGGAACTAACGAGCGGACGGCTTAGATTTGAGCCAGTCCGCCATCGGTGAATAGCTCGCTTCCGGTCATGAAGCTGCTGTCGGATGAGGCCAGAAAAGCTGCGGCGGCCGCCACCTCGGATGGATCACCGACATGACCGATCGGCGTAGTCGCGCCCATCTCGATCATTGCTTCCTTGCCGACTACCTCGGCCGCCAGTTCGGTCAGCGTTGGCCCTGGTGAAAGCACATTGACGCGGATTCCGGTGCCCCGCAAATCCTGCGCCCAACTGCGCGCAAGGTTGCGCACGGCCGCCTTGGACGCGCTGTAAATACTGAAAGCCGGTGTTCCCATCACGCCCGTCGTCGATCCGGTCAGAATGATCGAACCGCCCGCACTCATGAGCTTCAGCCCCTTCTGCACGGTAAAAATAGTGCCCTTCACATTGACATCGAAGGTCTGGTCATAGTGGTCGGGTGTAATGTTCATCAGCGGCACCATCGCACCTGTTCCGGCATTGGCGAACAGGATGTCGATCGATCCGCGTTCGGCCTTCGCTGTCTCGAACAGGCGATCGAGATGGGTCGGGTCGGCAACCGATCCCGCCACAGCGCGAACCGCGGGGCCGAGTTCGCGCAGGGCGGCATCGAGTTTTTCCTGTCGGCGCCCGAAGATATAGACGAACGCGCCCTCCGCGATGAAGCGCCTAGCCGATGCCAGGCCGATGCCCGTGCCGCCACCGGTGATGATGGCAGTCTTGCCTTCCAGTCTTTTCATAAGTGCCTCCAAATCTAAGGTTGCACGTAGCTGGCGACACACATACCTATCGACAAGTATGCACTTTTTGGTAAGTATCAAGAATGTCCAAAGCTTCTAAACCCACGCCCGAATCGTCGGTGCCCGCAGAAGCCTGCTCCGCCGGGACCGTTGCCCCCAATTTCACCTGCGGCCTCGATGCGACGCTCAAGGTCATTGCTGGCAAGTGGAAGCCGTTAATCCTCTATTTCCTGCTCCAGGGACCCAACCGCTACGGTGTTCTCAAGCGGGCGATCCGCGACGTGAGCGACAAGGTGCTGATCCAGCAGTTGAAAGAATTGGAGGCGGACGGGATACTCCTTCGGACCGATTATAAGGAAGTGCCGCCGCGGGTCGATTATACGCTCACGTCCCTGGGCCTGAGCCTCGCCCAGGCGCTTGAACCGCTATGTGGCTGGGGCACCGCGAATATGGCGGAAATGCAGAGAATTTTCGCCGAGCGCGATGGCTGGCAGCGCAGATCGGCTTGATCCATTATTCCCTTTTCGGACCCATGAAAATGACCTCAAAAGGAGTCGGTGTGGCAGAGATCTTCATCACCGGCAGTCCCGCGCCGGTCTGAGCCTGGCAGCCACACTTCCAATGAAAGAGATAGGCATATTCCCGCAAAATCGACCCTTTCAAGTCATTCACGGCCATGATTTGCATCTCAACAAGCAGACTTCATTCATGACGTATCTTAGTGCCGCATTGGGTTAGGATGCTGATTCCAAAACGCTTGCGGCCTCTTATTGGATAGAGCGGCATGCTGAGCTAGACAGCCGCAATGCGGGGGCTAGATATCGCGATCGCTGGCTGCGGGCCATGTGGACTGACGGCGGCGCTGCTGCTTCATCGTGCCGGCCATCATGTAACGCTGTACGAACGATTTGACACGCCCCGACCCATCGGATCCGGCTTGATGCTCCAGCCTACGGGCATGGCGGTCCTTTCCAAATTGGGATTGCTGGATGCCGCACTGGCGCAGGGCGCGCGCATCAATCGGCTGTTCGGTAAGGCGGGCAAGCGAGTCGTCCTCGACGTCCATTACGCCGCCCTCCGCCGCTCAGGCATGTTCGGGATTGGCATCCATCGCGCCAGCCTGTTCGCGATACTGCACGAAGCCGTCCTGCAATCAGGCATTGCTGTCCATACCCGGCGCACGCTGATCGGGAGCGCGCTAGTAGAAGCGAAGCGCTCTCTGCATTTTGCCGATGGAGAGACGAGCGATCCCTATGATCTCGTGGTCGACGCGCTGGGCACACGCACCCCACTGGCCCCGGCGACCGGCCGGGAGTTGGCCTATGGCGCACTGTGGGCAAGCCTCGACTGGCCGCAGAACGCCGCATTCGATCCCGACATGCTCGTACAGCGTTACGAGCGTGCCAGCATCATGGCAGGCGTGCTGCCCATCGGAACGCCGCCCGGCGCGACAACGCCCAAGGCCGCCTTCTTCTGGTCACTCCACGCGGACCGGCTGGACGACTGGCGCAAGGCCGGACTGGGGCCATGGAAAGCGCAGATTGCCGCGCTCTGGCCCGACTGCATGCCGTTGCTCGACCAGATTCATGATCTGGATCAGTTGACCTTCGCCCGCTACGCCCATCGCACCCTTGCCGCTCCAGCGGAACCGGCACTGGTCCATATCGGCGATGCCTGGCACTCTGCCAGCCCCCAGCTAGGTCAGGGGGCAAATATGGCCCTGCTAGACGCCTGGGCGCTGGCGAAGGGTCTTGCGGAGGAGGATACCGTCGATGAAGCTGTGCAGCACGGCATCAGACTGCGCCATCGCCATGTGCGGACCTATCAATGGCTCACAGCGCTGTTCACGCCGGTCTATCAGTCGGACAGCCGCCTGCTGCCGTTGATCCGCGACCGTGTGGTCGGTCCTCTATCCAAGCTCTGGCCCGCCACCAGCATACAGGCGGCGATGGTGAGCGGGCTGGTTGGCAATCCGCTACCGCCGCTAGGACTGGATAGCGATCTGCGGATCGGAGCGCCCATGGCGGAGGCCGCATGAGAGACGCGATGAGCAACAGTAACGGTCCGATCATCGTCTTCGACGCAATGTGCGTGCTCTGCTCCGCTAATGCCGCCTTCGTGCTGCGCCATGACCGCGCCGGTCGCTTCCGGCTGGCATCGATGCAGGGCGAGATCGGCGCCGCGCTCTACCGCGAGTTCGGAATCGACCCGGCTAATCCGGAAACCTTGATCGTCGTGGAAAATGGTCGGGCCTTGCGGGACAGCGATGCGGTACTGGCGATATGGGCTGGGCTGGACCGTCCCTGGAATGGGCTGGCGACGTTCCGTATCGTTCCGTACTGGTTGCGCGATCCCGCCTATCGCTGGATTGCCCGCCATCGTTACCGGCTGTTCGGTCAGCGATCGACCTGCTGGATACCGACACCGGAACAGGCACGTCGTATTCTGTGAGCCGTATATTGCTCCTTGGCGGCTACGGCGGCTTCGGCGGACGCATCGCATGGCGTCTCGTCTCCGCGGGGCATGAGGTGCTGGTCGCTGGCCGGTCTATTAGCAAGGCCCGCGCTTTTTGCGGGGAAGCGCCCAGCCTTATCCCTCTGACACTGGACCGCAGCCGGATCACCACAGCTCTGGAGGAGCACAGACCAACGATAGTCGTGGATGCCTCCGGTCCGTTTCAGGCAATGGATCATGCCATTCCAAAAGCCTGCATTGCCGCCGGGGTTCACTATGTCGACATAGCCGATAGCCGAGATTTCGTATGCGGAATCCGGGCACTGGACGATGCCGCCAGGGCCGCGGGCGTCACCATCCTGTCCGGTGCATCCAGCATGCCAGCGCTATCAGGGGCGGCAGTTCGGCATCTGGCGCACGGCATGGACCGGGTGCGCGCGGTCGAAATGGCGATCAGCGCATCCAACAAGGCGACGGCAGGTCCGGCCGTGTCGGCCGCCATAATAGGACAAGTGGGCCAGCCCATGCGCATCTGGCGTGGTCAGCACTGGACGAAAGCCTTTGGATGGCAAGAGATGCGTTCCGTCCGGTTCCAATGCGCGGGATCGGCAGCGATCACCGGCCGGAAGGTTGCACTCGTCGACGTACCGGACTTGGCTCTTATGCCGGAAAGGCTGGCAGGATGTCCGGCTGTCAGTTTCCGGGCAGGCACGGAACTCTGGTTCCAGAATTGGGCACTGTGGCTCACCAGTTGGCTGGTGCGGTGGAGGCTTGTCGCCACTCTCGCGCCGCTTGCACGCCTGCTCCATCCGCTTCAATCCCTGACCCGATCACTGGGCAGTGATCGCTCCGCGATGAGCGTTCGCCTGTTCGGCGACGTCGCCGGTCGGAAGGTGGAACGCCGATGGACGCTCATTGCCGACCGGGGAGATGGCCCGGAAGTACCGACATTATCCGTGGTGCCCGTCATTGCCCGCATCCTGTCAGGACAAGAAGCTGCAGGCGCCCGCGATGCCGGAGAAGCGCTGACGCTCGACGATTATGCCGATGCCTTGGGAAAACTGGCCATCCATCACGATACGAAAGAACTGTCTGCTCAACCGTCCCTATACGAGCGGGTTATGGGTAATCGCTTTGCAATGCTCCCGCCGGAGGTGCGCGCGATCCATGACGTGTTCCGCGATGGCGGAGCAACGGGAGAAGCCGAAGTGACCGGCGCGGCGAACCCGTTCGCAGCATTGATAGCAAGGATCGTGGGTTTCCCCAAACCCGGACGTCACCGCCTGCATGTCCATTTCCGGGAATTGGATGGCTACGAAAGCTGGACGCGCGATTTTAGCGGGCGGCGTTTCCAGAGCCATCTCAGTCAACGTGGACGCTGGCTTGTCGAGCGTTTCGGTCCTTTTCGCTTTGCCTTCGACCTTCCCAGCGATGCCGAGGGATTGACCATGATTATGGAACGATGGTGGGTCGGCCCCCTGCCGTTGCCGAAATGGCTGGCTCCAAGTTCGACCGCACGAGAATGGTCGGAAGGCGGGCACTTCCATTTCGACGTTCCGATTGCGTTGCCCTTGATCGGGCGGCTGGTCCATTATCGCGGATGGCTGGAACCATTGGAAAACGGATAGCCCATCGTCGACCCATTGCAGCCATTTAGCAGCCAGATTTTGGCGCCCAGGAGCGGACCGTCAGCTAACTAATGCCTTCCTTCGAGAAGCCCGATAACGAAATCGTTACAAGAGCGATAAGTCGTTGTCAGCCTTTGAGAAACCGGAACGATTTTGGTCATTGGACAAAGTCGGAAAATTTTTGTGATCAACCTTCAAAACCTCGGACCAACACGTCGGACGTTTCCCACAGCCGTCGTACGATCGCTTCGTCCTGGGCCGCAGGCGGGACTTTCGCAGGTGCAGGATAGCCACGGGTTTCACTGAAGGCGTCCGGGCCGTAATATCCGGCAGGCTTCGCATCATGCGCAGTCGCGGCGAACAAAGTGGGTAGCGCGCCTTGCGCGGCGGGCTGGAACAGGAACCACAACAGGCTCCGGGTAATGCCTATGCCACTCCAACGGCCGGGCGCATTGTGAAGCAGATCGGTACGAGCAACGCCGGGATGCGCAATGATGCTGGTTATACCCCAGCCAGCCGCCTCACTGCGGCGCTGTAGTTCGAGCCCGAACATCAGGCAGGCCAGTTTCGATTGGCTGTAGGCCGTCATGGGCTTGTAGCTTTTCTTGGTATTCAGGTCGTCGAGATTGATCACCCTATTTCTTGCGGCGACGCTAGACAGGGATATCACGCGCGCATCCTGGCCTTTGCGCAACAACGGCAATAGCCTGCCGGTCAGGGCGAAATGGCCGAGGTGATTGGTGCCGAACTGCAGCTCGAAACCGTCCGCCGTTTGCTGCCGCACCGGAGGAACCATGACGCCAGCATTGTTAACGAGCAGATCGAGTTTGTCGTGCCTGTCTCGCAACCGCGCCGCAAAATCCCCGATCGATGCAAGGTTGGCGAGATCGAGCATTTCGAACCGCACTTTTGCGGTGGGATGCTTGGCTAGAATTTCCCTGACCGCGTCTGCACCCTTCCCCGGGTTGCGGCCTGCTATGATTGTCTCGGCGCCTGCCCGAGCAAGAGCCAATGCCGTTTCGAAGCCTAGCCCGCCAGTCCCCGTCACCACCGCAACGCGGCCCTGCTGTCCCGGCATGTCTGCCGTCGTCCACTTGCCCATGACCCGCCCTCTCTATAATTGCATCAAGTGCAGCTATATATTTGCACTGAGTGCAAATTCAAGACCGAAAGTCAGCGTCGATGTCGTCTATCAATTCAAAATCGCCGGAAGGGCTAAGGGCTCGCAAGCAGCGTGAGACCCGGCAACGTATTACCGATGCCGGCATCTGCCTGTTCCTTGAGAAAGGTTACGATGAGACCACTATTGACGATGTCGCCGCCTCTGCTGGAATTTCGCGGCGTACCTTTTTCCATTATTTCAAGTCGAAGGATGATATCCTCCTCTCCCTGCAGAGCGGGATGGGCGACAAGATCGCAGACGCGGTCCGTAGAGCCCATATCGACAAGCGCCCGCTCGAAGCGGTGCGTGAAGCCGTGCTGGAGGTGTGCGGTACCGTGCCGCCCGAAGATATGAAGGCCATCGACCGGTTGATGCGGTCGAGCGAAACAATCCAGGCGCGCAAGCAGGCCAGCTATGTGGAGCATGAAAGTACGTTGTTCGCGGCGCTGATCGAACGCTGGCCCGACCCGGAACGTCAATCAGCGCTCAGGCTTGTGGCGATGCTCGCTATAGGGGTGATCCGTCTGTCAACGGACGCTTTTAGCCAAGAGGGAACGCAACAAACTATGATCGACCTGATGCGCAACGCGTTTGATGCGATCCAAAGCGAGGTCTAGGTAATGATAGTTTCCGGAACGATCCAAGCCGGTCGCTTAGTGCATAAATAGTACTGCCTAGATCCGGACGGGCAGCTTTCCTTCAGTCAAGTCTGCACCGAACAGAAACTGGGCAACGATCCGTGCTAATTCACCAAAGATTCAAGAGCGACAAAAGCAATTGTGCTTAATCGCTCAACGCCTTGTGCCAGGCGCGAGACATGGCACTTGGTCAGAGGTCCAGTCAATGTCGTAGGTCGCCGGCACGATCGTTTCATGCTCGCTGACCACCGTTTTGCTGACTGGATTATAGTAGATCCAAGCCCTGCTGTTGTCGAATTTGGCTATACGGTCATTGTCTTTCTCCGCACTTGCGGCGTCTATTTCCTGCTGTTCGATCCGTGAACCACGGATCATGCGAACAGCGCCTTCTCGAATCTCGAAAGCACGGTAATAATTTCGGCCAAAGATGTGCGTATCGAAACCCTCGTTTGTGGTCCAGTTAGCAACCTTCGTTGATGTGGGCAGTCGAACAGTGGTAGCGTAGCAGTTGAAATCAGGCTCATTGTAATAAGGCAAAGACTTGTCGCCGGCGCGCGTCCGGCGCTCAGGAGGACTAAAGCCACCACCAACAAGAGAAAGCGATTTGGCTCCGTCGCCATCATCATCCCAGTCGACCATCCAAGTGCCGGCAACTGTCAGTATGCTGGCCTGCGCTTTCTGATCGTATCGCCATTTGACGTCATCGATAGTCTGCCACGTGCCACCAACCATTTGCTGACGTAGGCCGTTAGTCAGTTGATCTGCTGCGATGCCAGCGAGTTGAACCTGCTGCTGCAACCCTTTGATACCGCGCATTATGGTAGTGCTGGTTACTTTAGCCGGCGCTTCAAAACCGGCTCGCGCGTCGATTTCAGTAAGAGTGATCTCCTGCGGAACCGGAAAGGGATGCCAGGCCAATGCTTGGATTGAATCACCCTGCGCCGTCAGAGGCAATACCCAGCGATACGGAAACGCGGGCGACACACTGGGCGGGACCACAGGCGGCAATGTACCGTCTAGCCAGTAAATTGCGCCATTGATCTTTACCCGGACGAGGACATGATCAAACATACGTGGACTTGGGAGCCGCTCATCCATCCCATCATCGCCCCCGCTGTTATTGACCAGAACTGGTTCCGCTTCGATACCCATTTCCGCCAATAGCGCCAGAAGCAGAGCGGTTTTACCTTTGCAGTCGCCATAACGCCGCACCCAAGTTTCATCAGCTGTTGCAGGGGTAAGATTGCTGCCGTTCAGGCCGACATAAACGTAGCGCACATCCTGCTGTACCAAGTGCAGCGCAGCCGCAACTCGATCGATTGGACTGGTGTTTGCGGCGACAATGCGAGCAACTTCTGTTTTGAGAGACGACCCTCCGGATAGCCTGGCCGCTTTAGCGAAAAGAGGTGCAAAGTGGCGCGAGATAGCCGCCCAGTCCCTAAAGCTACTATATTCGACAATACGCTGCCACTGGTAGCGCGGTGGGGTATTGGCTGGCGGCGTTAGCAGCGGCGGATTGTCGAGGCGTACATCCATGGCTCCGTCGCTGGTTTGGGCAACGGTTGCTAATTCTGGTGTAATCTTGACTGTGGGCTTGCGATCTTTTTCCCAACTAAGGCCAATATGATAGCGGCCCGCAGCCGGTGTTGCTGCAATAAAGAGAATGCCTGCATCATTGTTGCCGAGTGTTGGGTCATTGGCATGAACCGTTATCGAAACCTCAAGTTCGTCACCCACGCGCAGGTCGGCAATGCGCAGAACCGCGGTCAGTAACCCGTCCAACCTGGCAGCTTCGAGTTGATCCTCGCGGCGCAGAATCTCAAAGGCTGCACCAGCGAGCACATCGATCGTTTCATTGCCCCGATAAATCTTGATCGCGTGCACTGTTGGAGAGCCAGCAGCCGGGTTCCAAGTAATAGATAGGTTACCGAGCTGAAGCGCGTTGGGGACTGTCAGGATTTCCGTGTGTGGGCGGGCATAATGGGCAAGAAGGAGTCCCACTATGTCCCGACGCAAGGAGCCGGTAATTCCGGCTGATTTACTGGATCAACTTCTGGCTGGCGGCGATGCCACGGCAGCCCTTCAGCAGGGTGGCCTTCTGGATTCGCTGAAGAAGGCGCTGGCCGAACGCGCCCTCAATGCTGAGATGGATCATCATCTTGGGCACGGCGACCAGGCCGGCAACAACCGTAATGGCTATGGCCGCAAGACGGTGGTCACGGACACCGGCAAGATCGAGATCGAGGTACCCCGCGATCGGCAGGGCAGCTTTGATCCGCAACTGATCGCCAAGTACCAGCGCCGGTTCCCCGGCTTCGACGACAAGATCGTGTCGATGTACGCGCGCGGCATGAGCACGCGGGAGATCACCGGGCATCTGCGCGAGCTATACGGCATCGACGTTTCGCCGGACCTCATATCGACCGTCACCGACGCCGTGCTCGAGGAGGTCGCCGCCTGGCAGGCCCGCCCGCTCGATCCGGCCTATCCGCTGGTTTTCTTCGACGCCATTCGGGTCAAGATCCGCGATGAGGGCATGGTCCGCAACAAGGCGATCCACATCGCGCTGGGTGTGCTGGCCGATGGCACCAAGGTCGTTCTGGGCCTGTGGATCGAGCAGAACGAAGGCGCCAAATTCTGGCTGCGCGTCATGAACGAGCTGAAGAACCGTGGCGTCGAGGACATCATGCTGGCCGTTGTCGATGGCCTCAAGGGCTTCCCTGACGCAATCACCGCCGTGTTCCCAGAAGCCGTGGTCCAAACGTGCATCGTCCATCTGCTGCGCAACTCAATGGACTTCGTCTCCTGGAAGGACCGCAAGCCGCTGGCCACGGCACTGAAGGGCATTTACCCGCCGTCGACGCCAAGGCCGCCGAGGAAGCACTCACGGCCTTCGAGGACAGCGAATGGGGGCGGCGCTACCCTGCAATCGGCCAGAGCTGGCGGCGGGCGTGGAGTGAAGTTATTCCCTTCTTCGCCTTCCCCGACGAGGTCCGCAGGATCGTCTACACCACGAATGCCATTGAGGCCCTGAATGCCCAGCTCCGGCGGGCGGTCAGAGCCAGAGGACACTTTCCCAACGACGAGGCCGCGACCAAGTTGCTCTATCTGATCTTGAACAGATCCGAGAAAGAGTGGAAAATGCCGCCGCGTGAGTGGTCCATGGCCAAGGCCCAGTTCGCCGTCCTGTTCGGCGAACGCTTCATCAAGGCCATGGCGGCGTAATGTTTAACCGCCCGCCCACACACGGAAATCCTGACAGTCCCGCGCGTTGGCATGCAGTATTTTTATGCGATATCCGGTATATTGGTCCTGCCCATCTTTACCAAGGCGAACTAAAGCGTCATTACGGCGCACGAAGACACTACCAGTTGGATTTTCAGGCACTGCCAAAAGATCTGACGGCACCGCCCATGCTGGTACTGGTCCGCGCTTCACGGGATTTTTTTCTGCTTGGGCCGCCCCATGTATCACTATAAGCGCTGTGACGAGCAATGCCGAAAACCGCACCGAATTCCCCCGAACTTATTTCCCAGCCGGTATATCTTGAGAGTGCGGCAACACAATGTGCAAGTAGCCGGTGAATTTGAGCCAACTTGGCACAAAGCCTTTGCAGCAATAAGCCACCCACTCTTCAGCTCCCGACCCTAAACGGACGCGCTCTTGCCAATTTCTCTTTCCCAACAGCAGAACGACAGCTTTTCGGACAGACGCTGGCTTATGATTTAGCAGTTGGGTCGGTCTGGAGGGGCGACTTTTTGTTCAGCGATACGACAATTCACGCTTACCCAAATGCTGCCGATCCGGCGTCTGGTACATTTTGTTGCCTACCGAGCTAGCAAAGTCTGTCACTCCGGACAGGAGGTGATATCAAACTTCTTCGCATGCGTGAGGTCTGCCATTGCCCCTGTCGTGAGCAAGTCTCAGCGCAAACCTAACGTCAAATCGGAGGCACCATCACTTCCTTCAATTGCACATTGAAATCACCATCAAAGGTTACACGAACGCAGCCGATTACGCTCGCCGTCTCGACGAAGCCTTTGAAGGTGCCAACGATTTGATCATCGGCATTTAGGTACCCCGCAGCCTCGTAACCAGTTACCTGCTCGATACTAACGCTAGTGCGAACTGGCTCCTGCAAACCCATCATCCACAGCGGCATACCGGGCGCTCGGGCATCCTTCTCGTCTATGTAGTGGAAGCGGCTCGGGCGTGCCGGATCGGTTGAGATTACCTTATCGTCGGAAGCCACGTCGATGCTGTCTAAACCCAACTCGGCATTGATCGCCTGCAATCCCTCAAAAGGCGCACGCAACCTGAAATTCGCAATGAGGGAGCCATTCTCCGACCGCGATATATATCCCCCCGTCACGACGAAACTTGTCCCATCCATCTCGGGAACAGGAATGTTGAAATTTCTATAGGTGACAAAACCGCCGGCTACACGGGCATTGGCCCCAAAACCTGGAGCCAACGGCTCACCTTTGTCTAAGACCGGATTAGATACCCCCATTGCCAGTAGGAGCAATCGAAGCGAGTGCTCCCATCCAAGTTGTGGTACGTCCACATACTGGATGTCGCTGAGTTGGCGCCCGCCCCCTAAGTCAACTGGCGGTAGCTGCTCCAGATCGGCTTTAATCGGGAGCATCCACCGGCGCCCCGGAGGGCGCAACCGCGCTTCCTCAGCGGCCAGCATAAGCTCTTGATTAGCAACGCTGCGATCCCGATCCGCCCACTCCCGCGTAAAGATGGGCAAGTAATAGCCGCCCTCTTGAATGGCTGTGCGTAGGACCCGCTGCCATTCATCGCCCGGAGTGATCCGACCGGGCTCTTGGGAAAACCAAGGGTCAAGACCGTTCGCGCGTAATTGCTCAGCCACCCATGCGGCGAGTTTCGCATTTTCCATGACGTAAGAAATGAAAACGTGGGCCATGCCCCCTCTCCTGACACTCGCAAACTAATTCGAACGATCGGTGTTGCCGAAAACGAGCGCAGTCGTCACGACCTATTTCCGGCCTACTTTCGCGAGAGGGCAACTCCGATCATACAAGCGCGCAAATCCCCGCGGTGGAGGTGCCTTGCCGCTCCACACTGACCCAAAGAGCCGGTCCAGAACTGGACTTGTAACGGTTTTGCGCCGGTCACCTGAGCGATTAGAGCTCGCAACAGGAGACCGACGAGATGATCAAGCATACAGAAGAGTTCAAGCAAGAGGCGGTACGGATCGCGCTGACCAGCGGGTTGCCGCGCGATCGGGTTGCATCGGATTTGGGGATAGGGAAGTCGACGCTGGGCAAGTGGGTATCGCAGTATCGGCCCAGTGATCTGGTTTCAGCGCCGCAGGCAGATCTGGCGCGTGAGAATGAACGCCTTCGCCTTGAGAACCGTGTGCTGCGGGAGGAGAGGGAAGTGCTAAAAAAGGCCACGCAGTTCTTCGCGAGCCAAAGGCCGTGAAGTTCGCATTTGTGCATAGCTGGCGGCACCGGTGGCCCGTTGAACTGCTCTGCCGTGTCATGGATGTCAGTGAACGCGGCTATCGTTCCTGGCGCTCGCGCCCGATCAGCAGGCGGGAGCGGACAGATATGAAAGTGCTGGCCCATATCCGGGAACAGTACAGGCTGAGCCTTGGCAGCTACGGCCGTCCTCGCATGACGATGGAGTTGAAGGAGGTAGGGCTCGATGTTGGCGAGCGCCGGGTCGGGCGGCTGATGAAGATCAACGGGATCAAGCCAGTCCGCACGCGCAAGCACAAGGTTACGACTGACAGCCACCATCGCCTGGGTGTCGCAGCGAACTGGCTGGACGGCGATTTTGCCGCAGATGCGCCCAACCGTAAATGGGCCGGCGACATCACCTATATCTGGACGTCCGAAGGCTGGCTCTACCTTGCCGTCATTCTCGATCTGCATAGCCGTCGCGTCGTAGGCTGGGCAGTCAGCGACAGGATGAAGAAAGACCTGGCGATCAGGGCGCTGGATATGGCGGTGCGCCTGCGCCAGCCTCCCGAGGGCTGCCTTTTCCATTCGGATCGCGGTAGCCAATATTGCTCCTACGACTATCAGAAAAAGCTGCAGGCCTATGGCCTGCGTCCATCAATGAGCGGCAAGGGAAATTGCTACGACAATGCGTCCGTCGAGACCTTCTTCAAATCCCTGAAGGCGGAACTCATCTGGCGGCAGAGCTGGCCGACGCGGCGTCAGGCAGAAGCCGCCATCTTTCAGTACATCAATGGCTTCTACAACACCCGTCGCCGCCATTCATATCTAGGCGGCATCAGCCCGCTCGCGTTCGAAGCCAAGGTGGCATAATGAGATAGGTGACCGGCACAAAACCGTTACAAGTCCAGAGAGTGATCTGGCCTGAGGCAAGGGCCTCGAACACGACCGGCGCAAGCGTTGCAAGGCGCAGACGGCCCTCGACAAAGCGGACCGTCAGACCGAAGCGGCGGGCAACATCTTCAACCGTCGCACCTCCTACCACCACCGCGGCAAAGGCCTGGGCCTCATCGGCTGGGTTCATGGCCAGACGGTGGAAGTTCTCTGCGAGGCTGGTTTCGATCGCGGCCTCAGCGCTGTCTTCGAGCACGAGGCAGGTGACTTCGTGATCGCGGGAAAGGATCTTTTCGTCGGCGAGCGCGAGCATCGCGCGGCGGCGACGCTCCCCAGCTTCGACCTCGAACTTGCCCTTGGCGGCGGGCCTGACGATGAGGTTCTGCAGCAGGCCGCAGGCTGCGATGCTGGCCTTGAGCTCGGTTTCGGCAGCTGGATCGCCGTGACGGCGGACATTGCGGGGAGACTGGACGAGCTTGTTCAGCGGGATCGACTTGATCATGGGACACACTCCTGATTGTGAGCCCGGTGCATCGACCATCGACGCCCAAATGGCTCAATCAGGGCAAAGCCCGCTCCACTCTTGTGCTTTCGCAGCAAATCTTCCGATAGCCACGGGCAATGACGAATGGCTATGGTTGCGGGCGATCCGGTTGGGCTCCTTTTAGGCTAGGGTCTCGCATTCCTCGTGCTGAGTTTACAGTGATGCATGGCTTCCGGTTGCATCCGCTGAATTCGTCTAAAGCCTTCTCAGTGACTTACTAATCTGAGGATCGCATGATAGCAGCATAACTGGGGTTCAATTGAAAAAGCTGGAATTCATGGGGGGATCCTTTGGCTCGCGGACCTAAAATCGGATCTTCGGACATTGCTCGGATTATTGAGCAAGCCGATATTGCAAGTGTCGCCGTGCGGCTTGGACTGCAGGTGGACAGCAGGTCCCGGCAACCGCGCCGTGCCATTTGCCCGTTCCATGATGACAAGGATCCGTCGTTAAACCTCTATCGCGGTGGCGTAGGGCGAGCTGAGCGCGACCATTATCATTGTTTCGTCTGCGGCGCTCATGGCGACGTCGTCTCCCTCATTCAGAATTATGAGAAGGTCTCGTTTTGGGAGGCGGTTCAGCGCCTCGCTTCGATTGAGGGTGTCGAGATAAGTTCTGTGCGCCAACCGGTCGTCAATCGTACGACTGGAGCGGCCCTTCTCGCGCGAAGCCTCGATGATATGCCGGCGACGGACCCAAAGTTCATCGCCTTTTGCGAGGAGCGAGGGTTCGATGTGGACTTTCTTCGCAGAAGAGGCGCGGCAAAATCAAGTCTCGACGATCTGATAAAACGCGCGAGAGTCGACCGCACGATCGAGGAGCAGCTCGTCGAGGCAGGCGTGCTTCGACGCGACGATGCCGGTGACCAGGTCGCCGATCTCTACGGACCAAAGTTGCGCGGCTTCTTTAGCGGCAGTCGCATCGTGTTTCCGATCGACGGGCCGCAGGGCGAGATTGTCGGTTTCGCTGCGCGCGCGCTTGACGATCAAAAACCAAAATATCTCTATTCATACGACTTTCCTCGCAGGAAATCGCTTTATGGCGAAGGACGCCTGCTCAAGGCACTTCAGGACATGCGTCTTACTGGCCGGCGTGAAGTCATTAGTATATATCTTGTGGAGGGAATTTTTGATGTCCTCCGTCTCGAACAGATGGGTCTTCATGCGTTAGGCGTTCTCGGCGCGCAGATAACGCCGGGCCAGATCGAACGCATCATCCGAATTCAGGAATTAGTTGCCGAATTTGATGGCGAGCTCCGCTTTTACATCTTTTTCGATTGGGATGATGCCGGCAAGCGCGGTGCGTACGATGCCGTGCTGCATCTCCTCAAGTTATTGGAACATGGTCATCCATTCGATCTGACAGTCATCTCCACACCGGCGGGAACCGTGGCTAAGGTTGATCCCGACACTTACTTGCGCGGTAAATCCTCTGAAACGGCGCGGGATCTGCTAGCGGCAGCGGGCGCTGGGCCACTTGAATTTCTTGCAGCTTATCGATTGGGGACAGAGCCCTCCAAGCTAGATTGGTCGTCGGTCAACCGCCTCCGGCTCGCATCGATTGCCCGAAGCGTCGCATATTCGCTGCGCGACCTGGACTGGGCGCGGATCATCGCCACATTACCAATCGCAGATCAACATTCTGGCCTGGCTCAGTTCGCGGCGTTGGTAAGCAGCTATGGGGGCCGGCAGGCTGCGTCGTCGCAGGCGCCGCAGCTTCTTGAGCAGTTTCGCGATCCTGCAGACGATCGCTCAGACCTTCTCACCGCACTGACACTCGGACGCTCGTCGACTTCGCGCCGAGAGTATCCCCTTGATGACGAAGCTTGGGAACGACTTGCGATCGCTGCGTCCCCTCTTTTTCACATCCATCGGGCGAGGCTGGCAGCGGCGGACGGGCCTTCGAGCCCGCTCCTGACGCGGCATTTGCCCAAAGGAGACGGTAAATACAGGCTCAAGGCCGGACCCGTTGCGCACGACGCAATTCTTCAGCAATATGCGCTAATCGAATTGCTGCGGGACCGCGACGATTGTCCAAGGTTTGCGGACAGCATCCCGGCCATACGATATGCGCGCGATTGTGTACTCGATGGGGGCATCTACAAGACCGGCAATGGGCGCCGACAACCCGCGTTGAGCTTTGCCTACCAGATCGACATGGCGATCGTAAACGGACTTACGCCGCCAAGGCGTGAGGGTATCTTTCGACCCTATTTCGAATGTTGGCGCTCGTTCATCGATTTTCTCGATGGTCGTATCAGGCGTTTTCGTCATGACGAGATGCAAATCCTGCGCCTCGACATTACTGGCTTTTACGATCACATTCGATCCGACATATTCAGCGATGCTCTCGCACAACCGCTCGAACGCGCACTCCACTGCCTGAATTTTGCAGATGGCGATATTGGTTCGTTCGCGCCCTTGCTCGCTCCTTCCGAACGTGCGGATGCGGTGGGGCGATCCGAAGTTTTCACCCGGTTCTTGCTCCAGCACAGCTTCGGACTTCGCTATTTCAACCCAGTTTCCGGCGAGGAAGCTATACAGGAGGCAAAGCGGGGCATTCCGCAGGGGCCTGACCTTTCCGCCTACCTCGCAAATATCGCTCTTTTCGACCTCGACGACATGATGGGCGCCGAGATTGCCAGGCTTAATGAGGCTGACACCGAACAAGGCGAGACAGAGGACCAAGACCGATGCTCGGCCGCCTACGCCCGCTACGTCGATGACGTTGTCATAATCTGCCGGGATTTCGAGACTGCCGCTCAACTTCGTCGCAAAGTTGAATCTCTGATTGCGCTCAAGGGTTTGTCGCTCAATCGCAAGAATGTGACGCCCCCACCGATGACGCGGGCGCAGGCGCGCGGCTGGATCACCGACAATCGTGCAGGTTTCGGTTTTTCCGGACCGCTTGCCGATTTGCCGACGACCGAGGCTATGGACCCGCTTGCCGACGCAGGCGAAATCGATCGGCGCACGGCGCTCGGTCTTCTGTTTGATCCGGATCTCGACAATCCGGGAAATGCCGAGATTGGGGTCGCCAAGATCAGCATCGCACTTACTGCGGCAGACATCCGGTTTAACGACCGCGCCAATGCATATCGACGCCTATGGTGCTTCGCGTCTGACAGACTGACTGACACCTCGGGCGAAAGTCTGGCTGCGTCCTTTGCAGAGCTACTCGCCAGGGCCGAACCCCGCGCATTGCTACTTGCAACCGAAACTGACCGGCTCGACATCGCTTTGGCGGCAATGGAGGGCCTAGACAGGGCGTTGCGTTTCGCGGTTCCTCCGGGCACATTCGGTGAAGAACTGTGTGAACGCATTGCGCGCAACCTGCAGACCTTATCTGCCTCGGTACTTGACGATCCGTTTACACCGCTCGAAGCACTGCTGCTTGGCAGCAACGATGGCCGGCTGCTTTCACGTTTCGACACGCGCTGCCAGATCGGAATTATCGCCTGTCTCGCCGCCGAGCAGCTGGGACCGCGCGAACGCACGTTCCAGTTCACGCACCTGCACAAGTTTCTTCTGCCGAATATAGGTGGCGGTCAGGCCCTACCGGAGGGCTTGCTACATTCACTTCTTAAGCACGACGCCGCGTTCGAACGCCAGTTGCCGACCCTCGTCGTCGCCAGCGGGCAATCATCGGATGCAGCCTTCTCCCGTCTTAATCAGACACTGGTCGAACTCCAGCGCGCAGCAGCCCATGGTGAGGATGAAGGTCCAGGCACATTTACGCGATCCGAGCTGCGTGACCCCAACGAAGTCGTCAACGCTACACAATCGATCCTAAGCATCTGGGCTCCGGGGAATGATATCGATGGAGGTACAGAGCCTCCGACCGAAATCGAACTTGATGCAGCAGCGACGTTGGTCAACGTCACGTACGCCGTGTTTGGCGTTATCGCATCGCGTCGACCACGGTTGACACGGTTGATTGCTGGCGCGCCGGGCGCGATGCCATTGCCCTCGCCACCGGGCCTTAAGTCCTCCGGAATTCTGTTGTGGTGTCCTAATGGTCGCTTACTGCTCGCGTCGCCCGACGCAGCAGAAGCCCCGCCGGTTGGCGTGACTTGGACGGATTTGAATGAGCAGACTGTGCCTGGCGTCGCCTTGCGAGAAGCGACACTCCCCGCAGGCTGCAGACTGTTAGTCGAGAATGACCGGAGATGGTCGCCGGCAGAAATCGCAAATCTCTACCGCGCGGGGTTCACCCTGTTCGCGCAACAACTCAATCTCGATGCCGAACGTGTGCCAGTCCCGACAGCGTTCTCATTCTTCGCTAACATCGCTGATGACGTTATCGACTTTTCGAGCGTGCAGCTAATTTCATGGCCGGCGCCTCGGTCAAGCGTCGACGGCCACGCGTTCGTCCGTGTCGGGCCCTCGCTGGAGGCGCGCGGCGTTTACTCGGATGGAGCGGACTTGTGGCGCTATGGCTGGGCCGTGCGGGACGCCTGTAACCGCGCCGAGCCATCCCATGACGATGACGCCGGGATGGATGCCCAGGCCGCAACTGCGCTGGATGAGGATTTCCATCGGCGAGAAGCTATCGTCGCGCGCGTGCTTCCCCGGCTTTCTGGGGCCGATCGGTGGGGGCCGGGCGAGGGTGCGCCAGATAATCCGATCCCTACGCGCATCCGCCGCGCCCTGGCGTTGCTCGAGAGTTTCGATCGTGCCGGCACCGCTGCCGAAGCGGCGTCCTGCTTGGTCGCAGCCGTCTCTGAAGGAATGTTCATGAGCGAGCGCATAAATGCGCTCGACGACCTTACTTCGAACGGTAATGCAGCCGAGCTTCTTGCTCGAGCGACCAGAAGGGTGAGCCGCGCGCTTCCTGAAGCTGCTAAGCACTGGGACATTACTACCCCGCACTCGCTGCCGCACCGACGAAGCGCCGCGGCTTGGCAGACACTGTCAGTGGCAATCGGGAATGCGGGCACAAACATCCCTGGCGACGCCGCGGACTCGCTAAATGCGCTGGAAGCAGGTGCCGAAACACTCGCTGCAATCGCGGATCTGCGGGCGCTAGCATTTGAAATCGCGGCCGGCTTGCCCGAGGACTCGCTTAACCTTCTCGCCGATGCCGAGTTTGATCTTGCTTGGGTATCGGACATCGTGGGCCTTGATCTAATCATGATCAATGAGGGGTCGGCAACCACCGACCCCAGTCTCGCCATTCAGGTTACCAGGGTCGTGCGCGCGTTCTGCCAAGTGGTTCTAGGCCAACGCGGGGGGCTCAATTTCGTACGCGACCAGATCACGCCGTCCGGCTGGGTCGTGCTGGTCGCTATACTCATCCAAGTCGTGCCCGTACGCCAGCTAGGCAATTTTACCCGCCCGACCCTATGGCAGATACATTCTGGACCTGCCGGTGCTGAAGCTGCGCTCCAAGGCCTCCTGCGGTATTTTGCTAGCAGCTCGGAAGCGACCGCGAACGCCCCCAATTGGCCGTGGGACGTGTTCGAGCAACTTCTTCTGCAACGTCCCTCCGATCTGCCATCGCTTCTGCGGCAAGTCACCGACTCGACGGCAATCAGCGTTAGCGATGAAATATCTTGGTCGAATCCCCGAACTGGCGACAGCCAAGCCGACCGTCCGATCATGCGCCTGGCCGACGGCAGTTCCGTCAGCCTTGCCGAGTGGCAGATTGATGTGTCTTATGTGCGAGGCGAACGTGGCGCTTCGATGGAGGCCTATCCGGTCGGCAGCCGGATGCGCTTCCCGTATTCGATCTCGCGCCGCGGCGATCAAATCCTTGGCCTGCATCTCGTTTCGCGCAAGCTTGGCGAGGCCGCATTCGGAGGATCACTCCAGACTGAGTCATCTCCTGCGGAGCGCCGGTCGGTGCCGGAAGTCATGCCTGTTCCGGTAATCGTTGAAGGCACTTTAGAGGATCCCTCTACCGGCCAGGACCCCGCGACCTCGCTAGAAAATACCATAGTTCCATCCGCGCAGTCCGATCTGATTACGCTGGATGAGGCATTGGCGCTTATCGACAGAAAGCGCGTCCGATCCTGGAGCGATCGTTCCGTTGCCAAGAATTTCGGCACGCATCGAGTTGCGCTGGTCCAATGGGATGTTGCCGACAGCTATTACAGCCCGGGACACAAGGGTGGGGTTTACGAAGGTTTGGTCTCTCCCTCCGGTGACAAGCCAGCTGACCCGGCAACCGTTAAGAATGGCGGCGTATTTCTTTCGACGTCTGAACACCGTCGCCGCGCGCTGATCCGGGAAGTTCTGAAGGCCTGCGCGGAGTTCAAGGTCGATGGCCTCGTATTCCCGGAATACAGTCTCCGACCGGAAACGATCAACTGGCTTGCGCGTCAGCTTAAGACGCAACCACGGCAAATTACCGTTTGGTGCGGCACCTTCAGAGTTCCCAATGCGACACAACTCGACCTGGATTTCAGTGATAACGCGACGGCCCCCTATAGGTCGTCCATCGACGGACCGTTACCACCGGGGATCAACCGTTGGGAGGCGCATACAGCCGTTTTGACCTGTCTGCAGGCGAAGGTCGATGACCGCGCGATCGTGAAAGTGGAGCATTATGCGCGGCAGAAGCGCTACCCATCCGCTGCGGCCGGCGAATTGATCAGGCCGCCATTCGACCAGCCATGGCACCCGTTGCTGGTCAACGAAAGGGATCCGTTCAAGCTGGGGACGTTCTCATTGGAACTCGTCTGCTCGGAGATGTTTCCGCATGCCAGCAGCGCGAACTTCGTCGGCATCATTGAGGAAAACAACGAACTCGCTGACCGATACGGCCTAGGCAAGGGCGGCGAGACAATGTTCAACCATGTCAGCAATGACATTTACGAGTTCGCTCGATGGACGGCGTTTCGCAACGCAGCCAAGGTCGCCGGTGACACTAGCCGCGCGCTTCTTAGAGGCGAAGCGCTCCAGCGGACGCTGATTGTCCTTCCCGCCATGACGACCCGATCGGCCGATTATCATATCTTCGGGCAAAACCAGTATCTGGCTGCTGGACTGGTCACTGCATTTTGCAATGCCGTCGTACCGCATGCGAGTTGCGGTCAGAGCGGCTTCATTGGCCTCGACGGGTGGAAGCGGACCGAAGGGATCAAGACGCCCTACGGATCCAAGGCTCCGGGCATCTTCCAGCTTGGCGATTCACACAGCGGCCCCTTAGGCGACACCGAAGCGGCTATGGTCATTGCCGACCTAGACTTGCTAAGAACCACGGATCAGCGCCCCCGACCGCATTATCAGCATCGGTCTTTGCGGCTTGTCGCGCATCTTCCAATCTTTTTCGCGACGGAAAAGGGGGGGCATGCCGGCGTCGGCGCATATCCAAACAAGCAGCGTCAGCCCCGGTCACGGACGATCGATGGGAAAGCATTCACCTTTGCGGAGGCACGCAGCAAGCTCGCCAAGGCGCTAGAACTCGAATCCGTCTGGCGGGCGAAACTGAATGTCGCTTCCCGCGATGAGGAACCGTCACCGGAATATCAGGCCGCCATCGCCGAAACGCTAGCGGCGCTTCGCGTGCTTGAGGAGTTTGCGGACGATCCTGCCTGGCTCCGTAAACGGACCGATTCCTTCAGATCCGAACGCTATGAAATGCCGCCAATGACACCATTGCCGGCTCTCGTCGATTGGCTGTACGTCGATGATCGATGGCTGCCGGGAACGAACAGTGCGGTGGCTCCGGTCGAAGGGGAAGACCCGCTGAAAAGCGACAAGCCATTGCTTGGCGTCCCTCGCTCGATGCAGGACGAACCACCGCGGGGCATCGGCTGACGTGGAGCGACAGATGACTAACACCGACTCTGAACGCTGCCTTGAAGACCTGGCACGCCGACTTGAGGCGTCGGGAGATTTTCGGGTCCTCCGACGACTGAAGCTCAGTGAACGCATCGAGCCGAGCGACGGTGTCCAGACTCGAACGGGCATGTTTCTAGATGTTGAGAGTACCGGCCTAGATGTTCGCGTCAGCGAGATAATCGAAATCTCCGTCACGCCGTTCGAATACGGCCTTGACGAGCGAATCGTTTCGGTTGGACAGCCGTTGCACCAGTTCAATGAGCCAGCGGACCCGATTCCCGCCGAGATAACCGCAATCACTGGCCTGACAGACGAGCTTGTAGCTGGTCACCGGCTGGATATCCCCGCAATCGAAGCATTTGTGGAGCAAGCGAACATCATAATCGCCCACAATGCCGCGTTCGACCGACCGCTCGTCGAACGGATCTCCCCCATATTTTCCGCCAAACCGTGGGCCTGCACGATGTGCGATGTTCCCTGGAAGGAAGAGGGCGTCGAAGGGCGACGATTGTCGGAGCTCTTGTCGGGCTTTAAGTATTTTTTCGACGCGCACCGCGCGGTCGATGATTGCGAGGCCGGTATTGCGCTTTTGACGATGACGCTTCCAAAGAGTGGCGAGCGGGTGCTCAGCAGCGTCTTGAGGACTGCGCGCCAGCCAACTTGGCGAATATTCGCGGATGCCGCGCCATTCGAGATGAAGGACGTTTTGAAGCATCGCGGTTACAAATGGAATGCAGACCGAGCGCTTGGCCCGAGGGCGTGGTGGAAGGAGGTTCCCTCCGATCTGGTCGACGCCGAGGTAGATTTCCTACAATCGGAGATCTTCCGGTCGCCGGTGCGTCTTCCGATGTTTGAGATAACTGCCTTTCAGCGCTATTCTATGCGTGCGATTTAGAGCCCCACGTTGGCATTCAGCGAACGCTATCGAAGAACACTTTTTTCCGAAGCAAGGGCTTTATATCTGGGGTGGCCGTTGGTGGCGAAAGCTGTTGTTTGATGCTTGGATTCCAAACCGCTGCAAAGTCCCAGCGGGGGTCGCTCAATCCCGACCGTTGATCAATGCATGTCGCGTTAATGGACGTGCTGAACACATAACATTATCCATTTGACGCGATGCTCCACCTCCACTGCACCAAGAAGCTGCTTGATCGGATCAAACCCGAGATCGCTGAGCCCAGACAGAGCGACACCGCACTGGGCAATTGGTATGCCACCGTCCTGTTCTGGAAGCCGCAGGTGGCGTTGCTGGTTTCTGAGCGCACGCTGCTTCCCGTGCTTATGCCGCTGGCCCCGGCGGCCACGCTTGCTCGAAGATTCCCCGCACAATTGGCTCTGGTTCTGAAGGAGCACCGCGCCCCAAGCGAATTCATTGCCCAGGAGGTCTGGCGGATGGACAAGGTCCAGTACGCAAAGACTGCAAACCGGAGCGTTCTGGGCATCCTCAATGAGTTCGTCAAACAGGCCGAATTCTGGCTGGCCGCTTATGCCTATGAAAAGGGTGATGACGACGACCTTTTGGCGATTTCCGCCAAGCTAGCGGAGACACCGTGTAGCCCGCTGTACAAGGGCCCAGTTTCGCCGGACAAAGCCCTGCATGAGATCGTGAAGGCTCGTGCGCAGACTTGAGTCCGCTGGCCGGAGCTTTTCTCGGACATCCTATAGCCCAACTCATGCGATCAGTCAGGATCGGGGGGCAAATCGACGATGCGGAAAACAGCCCCTGATCCGGCATCACGGACAAGGTCAACGCGCTGGCCATCCCAATGATAGTCGAGGTGCCGTCCCTGTGAGGGGTTTGACGCGCAGTCAGGGTAGAAGAGCGCGACGCATTCCCCACCGGGGTGCCGGATGCTCGGGTAGGCAATGCCGTCCGATCCCGCGCCCCTGAGGTGCCGCGCGAGCGCTTGGGATGTGGCGTAGCTGTAAGAATCCAGCGCCGGAAACGGCGCCCCCGCCAGAGCTCGGAGATCATGCAATTCTGCATCGACCGCCATGATGATTTCTCGGAACTGCGAGGTCCAGCCAGGCGCTTGCCTAGTTCGTGCCATGAACCGCGCATGGTGGTGGATCGTCTCGAACAACGCGGTCTCAAACCGGTCGCCGACATAGAGCACGCCATAACTTCCGTCGGTAAATCGGCTTGGCCGGTCAATGCTGACATGGGTGAACGGCGCCATGAGGTAGGAGGCTCCGTTTCCGCCGACGCGTCGGTTGATCGGTACCAGGTCGAGATTGCCAATCGTCGCCACAATGCGTGGATTGGTCTTCTGCTCGGCCGAGATCAGCAGCGGCCAGTCCGCGGGATCGGCGACGTCCTCGAACAGGTCGATCGGCGGAAAGGCGCTGCGGATGATCCTGACAGCGCCCTTCCACTCAACTCTAGAAACGGGGATTTCTGCTGTTTCGCTCACCAGCCACCGCGCTCGGCGTCGAGGTAGCGACGCACCCGCATGATGTCGGTAAGCTCGCCTCCCAGCATCACGTCAAGCGCACTGGCTCCGCCAAACGCTTCATTCGCTGCCTTGATCCAAGTGTACCCGCGGGTCGCCTCCGAGAAGATGATGCGAAGCGCCTTGTGGATCCCCATGAGGTTGGAAAGACGCGCGCGCCCATCACGCGAGATGCGCCCCGGGCCTTCTGCCTTCCATCGGCGATAGGAGCGCACTGGCATGTCGAGCAGCGTTGCAGCCTGCTCGTCGGTCAACTCCCATTTGCCGAACAGATTGAGGACTGCCCGGAACATGGCAGCTGCCTCGTCCTGCGTAATCGGATCGGGACGGAAGGCGGTAACGGCAGTATCAACGGGTTGCAGAGCCAACATGGCAGTTCTCCATATGGCAGCACATATTCAATATAATGCCATTTGGCAAGTAACTATACCGATGATGCCAGTCTGGCAATCACGCTCGCCGCGCCCTCGATCGGCACGAAGAGCCGGGTCTGATAGCGGATGATCTCGGTAAAGCAGCCTTGGGCCTTGTACCAGTCGAGCCGAGCAGCACTCCATCCCGTAAGCTCGATTCGCTGTGAGCCGTTGACCAGGCTGCGCTTGACCATGAACTGCTCGCGTCCCGCAAATTCCACAGCCCGGCCAGTAGCAAGAACGGTCTGCACGATTTCATCGGAGGACAGCGTCAGCTCGCGTTCCAGACCCAGCGCTCGGCACAGTTCGGGCACGCAGTGGACGGGAACCTCCCGGCCGAGGAGCGAACGGCCATCCGCTGCCGAGATGCGGCTCACCCTCACGAAATCCGAAGGGAGCTTGTCCCAGACCGGAAGCAGGAGGCCCGTCGCAAGATACAAGCGCTCGCGCTTGTGGCTGGTCCGCGCTTCCTCAACCTCGGCTGCCCAGGCCTCGTGGAAAGCGTCGACGGGAATTGCCTCCCAGCTGCTCTCAGCGAGCTGATCCTCGGTGATGTGAGTGCGCTTCAACGGGCGCAGCAGTTCGAAGCGGGAAACGCGGGTGCCGTCATCAGCAAGGATGCTGCGGGCAGGCACGAGCAAGGCAACCCGGCCTGAGCGGGCATTTCGAACCGGCCGTTGCTGCTGCCCGGTGAGGCCGTGAAGCTCCTCGAGCCGCTTCAGCGTCAGCGGCTTCAGGGCTCTGGCGATTTCCAGTTCCAGCAGATGGGTCGTCGCGCCCGATGCCGGATCGGTGCGCAGCAGCGTGTCGGACAGGACCGTGAAGTCCTCGACTGCAATCGTCTCGAGGCCGAGATCGAGCGTGCCGGCCTGCCGGGCGGCATCGATGCGCGCTTCGACCAGCCCCATGAACTCGTCGAAGATCGCGTTCTGCAGGGCGATGGGAAGCGCAAGAATGCGGTTGAGCCACCGCTGGATCGACGGCAGGTCATCGACCATCGAACCATCAGACGCTTCGATCCGGAGACCTGTCAGCTCCTGAAAGCGCCCGAGACTGACGGCTTCGAGCTTGCCGGTGAACAACAGGCCGAACCAGCGATGGAGCGCCTCCTTGGCGTAGATACTTTCGAGATTGTCGGCAGGATCGAAGAGGTTCTGGCCACCGGTCTGGCGCTGTCCGCGCGTCAGAGCGCCGAGGCTGTCCAAGCGTCGCGCAATCGTCGAGATGAAGCGGCGCTCGCCGCGCACATCGGTGGTCACGGGCCTGAACAGCGGGGCCGATGCCTGATTGGTGCGATTGGTCCGGCCAAGCCCCTGGATTGCGGCGTCAGCCCGCCAGCCCGGCTCGAGCAGGAAGTGGACGCGGCGGGCCTGGTTCTTCGCGGCGAGATCGGCATGGTAGCTGCGCCCGGTTCCCCCGGCATCGGAGAACACCAGGATATGCTTGGCACCGTCCATGAATGCCTGGGTTTCAGCGACATTGGCGCGCGGCGAGCGGGATTGGAGTTTCTGGCGACCATCGCGGCCGACGATGAGCCGGCGCGTCCGGCCGGTCACTTCCGCAACCTGTTCGACGCCGAAGCGTTCGATGATGGCATCAAGCGCAGTGGCGATCTGCGGCAAGGCGCAGAGCTGCTCGATCATCCGGTCGCGCGCGGCGAGTGCTGATCGGCACAGCACGGGCGCGCCGAACTCGTCGCTCATCGGCTCGGAGCGAGGATTGCCATTTTCGTCGGTAAACACGGCCATCAGGCGAACGGGAAAGCTCTTGGTGAGATAGTCGATCACGTATTCCCGCGGGGAGAGGTCGATCTCGAGAGCTTCGCGTTCCTCGTCAGACAGGTCGGCAAGTCGCCGGTCGAGCATGGCTTCTGCCGTCGACACCAGCTGGACGACAACAGCCTGACCATCGGCAATCGCCGTATCGATCGCGGGCAGCAGGCTAGGGAGCTTCATCGACAGAAGCAGCTGCGCGAAGAAGCGTTGCTTGGTGCCCTCGAAAATCGATAGCGCTGCCGACTTGGCGCCGGAGTTGAGCGTCCCTCCGGTTTCGCAGTCGACGATCCGCGTCGCCTCCAGCGCGTCGCGCAGGTTGGCATGAATGATCGCTTATCGCGAGGAAGCGGTAATGCGGAGGAACGCGGCGTAGTCCTGCAAAGCTGCGGAACATTTCGCCACGTCCTTCACATTATTCTATAGGGTGTCGAGCCATCCCATCAGATTGGCATCTCGCTTCCACGAAGGTGGCACGTTGCTCGCCGCCGGGGCGCCAACCTGTTCCAGCGCCTTTCGTTTGGTCTCCAGATTGGCCTGAGCATAGTGATTGGTCGTATCGAGACTGACGTGCCCGAGCCAACTGCGGATGACGGTGATATCGACTCCGGCGGCAACGAGGTGGACGGCGGTCGCGTGCCGGAAGCTGTGAGGCGTAACGTGTTTTGACTGGAGGGTCAGCGTCGATTTCGCGGCTTGTTCCACGTAGGCGTTGAGCTTGAACCGCACCCCTGACGCCCCTAGCGGTTCACCGTATCGATTGACGAAGATCCGCTCATCGGGCGCACGCGGCTGTCGCTCCAGTAGCTTCCTGAGCAATGCCACGGTTTCTGGCCAGAGCGGGCAGATGCGTTCCTTGCGCCCCTTGCCGTAAAGACGCACGAAGTTCGGTGCATCGAACCGGATTGCTTCGGGACAGAGGTCAAGCGCCTCTTGGATTCGCGCGCCACTGTTATAGAGGAACGAGAGCAGTACATGGTCGCGCAGCCCTTCGAGTGTCGATCGGTTGGGCTGGGCGAGGATGGCCTCGACCTCCTCGGGCTCGAGGTAGCACGGCGCGGAGGTGGGCTCCCGCTTCAACGGAACAGCCAGGACCTCTGAGCACTGCGCGATGTATTCCGGATTCTTGTCCGCCACGAAGCTGAAGAAGCTGCGGATGGCGGCCAGTCGGCAGTTCCGCGTGCCGATCGTGGTCTTGCGGCCATGCTCGGTATGATGAAGGAACGCGCGCACCTCGCCGGCCGAGACGTCGGTGAGCGTCAGCCGCGCGACCCCGCAGCCTTTTCGCTCCGCGACGAACCGAAGCAGCAGCCGCCAGGTGTCGCGATAAGAGCGGATCGTGTGGATTGACGCGCTGCGCTGCTCGGCCAGCCACTCCTGGAAGAACGCCCGCAACAACGCGGGCAATGGATTGCCTTTCCTCATGGCCGCGCCTCCGTGACAAGGCACGGGGCGCCGAGCGCGCGGAACCGTTCACTGGCTTCCTGCAACAGATCCTGCGTGACGGTGATGTAGACCAGCGTGGAGTGGAGATCCCGGTGCCCCATGTAGGTCGAGAGGAAGTGCAGTTTTTCCTGAGGGTTAATGCCGGACCGGTACCACTGGAGGATGCGGTTCACCACCATCGAGTGACGAAGGTCATGGACCCGCGGCCCGGTCCGGCCCGAAGCGGGCTTGAGCCCAGCACGGCGCATGACGTTGGTAATCATTGTCGTAACCGCCTCGGGCCTGTAGCGGTCATTTAAGTGGGCATGCCAGAACAGCCCTGATTTCGGGTTCTGTGGGCCGCCAGCGCGCCGCCTCGCATCGATGTACGCGCGCAGTTCGACCGCGACACTGTCGGATAGAGGCAAGATCCTGGTCTTGTAGAACTTCGTTTCCCGGATCGTGATCGTGCTTGATTGCAGGTCCACGTCACCAAGATCGAGCCATGCCAGCTCGCTTCGCCGTAGCCCGGCACAATAGGCCAGCATGATCATGGTGTAGAGGGTCAACGGCCGCAGCGGAGCGTCCGGCGACGGATAAGTCCGTGCGGTATCGAGCATACGCCGAACGTCAGCCGGGCTGAAGATATGCGGTTGCCGATGCTCCCGCGCTACTTCCCGCTCTGGCCGGGGATTGAAGCGCTTTGGCGGGATAGTCGGATCGAGGCGGAACCGCGCCTTGGTCAGGATGCGCGCCAGCTTCTGGCATTCAGCCGCGTGGTTGCGGGTCGGCTTGGCAGCCGCCCAGCTCGCAATCATTGCCTCAAGTGGTTGCTCCGCGAGGTCGGGACGGGCCTGAAGGAACCGATCGAACCGCAGCAGCCAGTGAGCCTGCGCTTCATATTGATATCCCGGCTGCGCATCAGCATGACATGGTCTTGCATGAAGTCACCCAGCACGCTGCCGAAGGGCGCAGGCCGTCGTAACGCGGCCAAGGATTCGTCGGGATTCGGGGAAGCCAAGGCCCGCCAGATCGGCTTGCTTTGCTTGACGTTGTACCGACGGCGAAGTGCAGCAACAGGGTTGTCGGCGATCAGCCCGATTTCGACGAGGTGGTCGAGGAGCGGTCGACAATGCAGACCTGATTGAGCAGCGTCGACAATCGCCAACGTTTTTGCATCTCCTTCAGCCAGGCGTCGAGCATCTGCCGGTCCACCGCCGGATGCCGGCGGGCAACATCTTGAAGGTGCAAGGAACCAGCGATATGTCGGTACGCTTCCCGGCCGGAACTGCGATTTTACCAGGAAGGCGTCGACGACGGTGCGATCGGGATCGTGCCAGGCGCTCATGACAGCACCTCCATTCCAGGCACCTCGAGTGCCACGGCTCGGAGATCATCTGTTGCCAGTTTGAGATAAGTATTGGTGGATTCGGTGGATCGATGCCCGAGCACGTCGCCGATGATCTTTTGCGGGACCGATGCCCGCAGCATTTCGACCGCACGTGCGTGGCGGAAGACATGCGGCCCCCGCTTTCCTGCTGGCACTACGCCTGCGGCGGCCAACCGACCGCGGATCATGCCGTACAGGTTCGTCATTGCGATATAGGGTGCGCAGGATCGGACGAAGATTTCCCGCACTTCAACCTGGGGCCGCCCAAGGCGCAGATAATCCAGCAGCGCTTCACCAACAGTCACCATTAGCGGCATGTACGAGTACGCGTTGGTCTTGGTGTGGCAGATCCGGAGGGATTCTGCGCGCCAGTCCACGTCATCGAGCCGAAGGCGGCATATCTCACCTTCGCGCAGCCCATACGTGGCAAGCAGCTGAAGTATCGCATAATCGCGTAGTCCGCGTGGCGATCTGTCCTCCTGCGTTGTCGCCAGAACCGCGGCGATTTGGCTCCTTTCCAGCGTCGACGGCACATCTTCGTAGGCATAGAGCATGGGGCCGATGATGTGTGGCGTCAGATCGGTCGGGATGCGACCCGTCCGATGCAGATGGCGAACCACCGAACGGAGACGCTCAGCGACATCGGCCAATGATTTGCGCCGTAAACCAGGCGCGCGCATGTCCATGTAGAGATCGATGTCCACGATGCTCAACGTTTCGAGGCTGGCGGCACCGGCCCGGTCGAACTGCCATCGCAGGAAGTTTCGCGCCTCCCACATCAGCGCCGCAATGGACGCGCTTGCCAAACCGCGCTCCTCGCGCAGCCATGCCTCGTATTCGCGGCAAATTTCATGTCGATGCTCGTCATCGGGACCGATCATTTCTGCGTCCGGGGGCCAATTGCCTTGAGCAAGCCGGAGGAGCTTGGCGATCGCGGTGCGGGGCAACATGTGCCAACGCGCACTGGGAGGCCGACCGTACTGGATCTCAAAATCCTGAACCGCATAGCCAAAATACTGATCGACCTGCTGCGGCGTCACAGTCTCGACCTGTATATCGCACTCGGCCAGATAATCGAGAAACGCGCGGGCGTAGAGACGGTGGTTCGCCACGACCACGGGATTGTAATTCTGTGTGGTGAGCGAATTCGAGAGTTCGGTGATCAACTCGTCATGCAACTTCAACATGATTGCCTCCTCAGCTGGTCCAGGGACCGCCGAGGTTCGCAACCAATATAATGCGCAGCAACTGCGCACACTATCATGGGAATTCGCCGGTTACGCCGCGCTCCTCCGCATTACCGCTTCCTCGCGATAAGCGATCTTATGCGCAGCTCGCCATAATACGGCCCAGGCTTCGGCATAGGCATCATAAACCGCGATCTGATCCTCGGTCAGGCAATGCTCAAGGATCTCATATTCGACACCGGCGAATGAAAGGGCCCGGGCGGTGTATAGTCCGAGCGACTTGAGATCTCGCGCGACCAGTTCCATCGCGGCGATGCCGCCATCGCGAATGTCGGCAACGAAAGCCTCGCGATTAGCGAAGGCGGTCTCCGGCCCCCACAGCCCAAGGCGCGTCGCATAGGCCAAATTGTTGACGTCGGACGCTCCGGTGGCCGAAGCATAGAGCACCCGTGCGCGGGGCAGGAGGTTCTGCAGGCGCACGCCAGCGATACCCTGCTCCGATCCCTTGACCTTGCCTCGCGATCCTTCGCCGCCAGCAGCATTGGCCATGGCGTGCGCCTCGTCGAACACGATCACGCCCTCGAAGTCATCACCCGCCCAGGCGAGGATCTGGTCGAGGCGGGTCGCATCGTTTCGACCCGAACGCAGGGTCGGGTAGGTGACGAAGAGAATGCCCTCGCGCATGGCGATGGGGGTGCCGAGTTTCCAGGACGCAAGCGGCTGGATGTCGATCGGGAGACCGCCAAGGGCGGCCCAGTCGCGCCGGGCATCTTCGAGCAGCGCCTCATTCTTCGAAATCCAGATATGGCGGCGCTCGCCGCGCACCCAGCGATCGAGAATGACGCTCGCGACCTGGCGACCTTTGCCGGCGCCTGTCCCGTCCCCGAGGAAATAGCCCTGCCGGTACACCTGTCCTTCCGCCGAGGCTTTGAGCGAACAGCCTTTGTCCTCGGGTTCGAACCGGCCGGGAAGATCGCGGGCGTGAGCGCTGGCGGTGTAGATCAGGGTCTCTGCCTGCGCAGCCGACAGCAGCCCTTTGGCAACCAGACCGTTGGGCAGCTGCGGCACCGCTTCGGGCATCGGTGCGGCGATCGACCCCATGGCAACAGATTCGACGAGCGGTGTCGGATGCTCGGCCGCGCCATTGATCACAATCCTGCTCGGGCGATAGGGCAGATAGTGGCCAACCTGAGGGGCAAGCCGCGCAGGGGTTTCGAGCGACTGGTAGGTGAGCGACGCGATGGCGGAGGCTGGGGGCGCGATCCTGGCTGGTGTCGGCAGCGGCCTGCGCGGCACCGTCACCAGGCGAAACGGCGCACGAGCCGGAAGGCTCGATTGCTCGGGAACGGCATCCAAGATGGCGCGATCGGGCAAGGCATCGACAATATCGAACAGCTGGCGAAAGTCGTTTGTGCGGATGGCGACAGGCTCATTGGAGCCTTCCACCTTGTCGAAGACCAACAGCCGCGTGGTAATGCCGGTGCCCTGCCTGACGAACGCGCGTTCAACCGCGGCATTGAGCCTCAGCGAGATCGGTCCCTTCAGCCCTGCCAAGAACTTCACACAGTCGAACCATTCAGGCATGATCGCGACAAGCCGTCCGCCGGGAGCAAGGCGGTTCCAGGCTGATCGCAGATGCCTCGCCCCGGTGCGGCCATCGTGGCCCCGCTCGATCCCGTGAGAATAGGGCGGGTTAATCAGCACGACGCTGGGGCTGATGGCCGGATCGAGCAATTCGTCGATCAACTCGGCATCATGTCCGGTCACGCGGGCGGTCGGAAACGCCGCAATAAGGCAGTCGCGGCGCAGCGGCGAGATTTCGTTCAAGGCAAGGCGGGTGCCGGCTTTGGCAGCCCAGACCGCGAGCATCCCCGTTCCGGCAGAGGGTTCCAGCGCGAGCTCATCGGCACCCAGCGCGCAAGCCCGGGCAGCGAGCCAGGCCAGGCGCGGCGGCGTTGCAAACTGCTGCCATTCAATCTGCTCGTCGCTGCGATTGGTCTGGGTCGGAATTCGGTCATCGAGCCTGCAGAAGAACTGTTCCGCTTCATCAATCGGGCTCGAGAGCTGGATCTGATCGAACGTCTGCAGGTATTGAACCTGTGCCAGTTCAAGAGCTGCGTGGGCGTCACGCACCGACCAACGCCCGAGAGCATCGCTGCCCCCGAAGTGCTCGCTCATAATCCGCGTAACGTCGCTGCGTGACAGCGCGCGGCCTGCGGCGAGCTCTGAAGCCAAGATCTGGGCCGCCGTGGCAACAGCGGGCGGTGATGGTTCATCGAATGCAAAAGCAAGGGAAGAATTGGACATGGGAGCCTCCTGACGAGGTCCTGCCGCGGGCAGGCCTCAATCAGCCAAAGGCCTTCTCCCCTCTCTCTTCACGTCACGGCTTGGACCGCAGCCACGCTTGCAAAGCGTCGTTCCAGTCTTTCCCGTGACCGCGCGGGCGACGCGTGACGATCGTTCGGTTTTCACAAGCATAGGCGCTGCGCGCACGTTCCTCGGCAAGATCGCCGCCTGCATCATGGTCGACGAACAGGTGCAATTCACGCACGCTTTCCGGGATCGACACGAGGCCAAAACGCTCGTTGCCAAGTGAGGCCCAGCAAGGGACCTGGGTCAAGGCCTTGGCAGCAAGCGCGCTCTCGATACCTTCGGCAAGCCCGAGCCGCCCGTCGACAGGTTCGAAGAGGCGAACTGCGCCTGATGCCAAGCTCCCGAGTGCACGCTTGGGGTTGGCGAAAGGGGGAACCGCGGGCCTCAGCGGGTTAAGAAACGTGCGGTGAATTCCGACCAGCCCATGATCCATCGCCACTGCCGCGATCAGAGCAGGCAAGTACTGTGTGTTCCCCTTCGGTCCGAGCGGGGTGCGAGGGTGAAATCTGAGGGCGCGTGAGACCGCACGAATCCCGCGGGCCTGAAGATAAGCCTTGGCGGGAGTATCGTCGATTGGTCTTGCTTCGCGCCAGATGCGCTCTGCGAACGCATGGTAGGTGGGCTTGCCGACGCTGACGCCAGCATCGGCTTCGATCCTCCCTGAAAACATGCTTCGCGGCGAAACACCGCGTGCGGCGAGCGCAGTAAGGACCTGATCCTGGCTGCAGCCCGCGAAACAATGAAAGAGGATGGCGCGGCGTCCCAGAGTTACGCCGAGGGAGGGCGTACGATCATCGTGGGCGGGACATCGCGCCATGCCCTTGGAGCCGGACCAATACCCTCCCAGTTCCTCGCAAAGCTGCTTTGCCACTGACGCAAGGGACGAGCCGGTAGGACTGGATAACGCGTGGGACATGCGGGGCTCCTCAAGCTCAAAATACCGCCCCCTTGCGAGCGAGCTCTCCTCCCAATCGCCCGCGTAAAAGCACTTTCCTACACCTCATTGTTCACCATACGTTCCGTTTTGATTCGAGGCAATGCGACGAGATGGACGATGATCAGATTTGGAATGATCGGGATGCTCCTGATGAGCGTTTCCGCGGTGCAGGTTTCAGCCCAAGCAGACTCGCCATCCTTCGCGATATTCGAACATCGACCTACCCCTGTACAACCTGAGGCTGTCGAGCCGGCCCTTCCGGCACACGATGAGACGAATTTGAGTCTGAGCAAGGCGGCGTTCGCGCCCTCCTTCCGCGAGGTGATTTATTTGGCGAGTGTGCGGGAGGCAGAGCTTCGATATGGCCTACCCACAGGCTTGTTGCAGGCGTTGATCTGGACTGAATCGCGGTTCAATCCGATGGCGATCAGCCCCGCTGGCGCGGCGGGGCTGGCGCAGTTGATGCCAGGCACGGCTCGGTACCTCGGCATCACGAACCGGCATGATCCTGTCGCAAGTATTGATGGCGGGGCGCGCTACCTACGCGAGATGCTGGACAAGTTTGGGCAGATCCATCTCGCCCTCGCTGCCTACAATGCTGGACCTGGAGCGGTTTCGCGTGCTGGCGGCATTCCCAGAAATAGTGAGACGCCCGGCTATGTCCGCAGCGTGCTCGAACGATGGCAAGCAATTGGCTCGCGCATATGAAAGGTATTCGTCTAGGGATATACGAAGAGTGGATTGCTGGAGTGGGGAAGGCCGAATTTGATGGCTCGAAAAGAAGATCGAGGCACGAAGGATGACAATATCGTTCGCTTCGATTTCCGGGACAAACTGAAGAAGCAGCACGACAAGCGTCGGCGCAAGGGGTGGATGTTGGGTCTAGGCGCGTTCTTGATCGTATTCGCTGGAGGGATGTTGGCATTGAATTGGCCCGTGTCCGGTCTGACCCCGACCGCCCCGTCAGAACTCGCGCCTAAGCTTTCGCTGATGGCCGGAAGCACCTCAGCGCGCTTCGAGCTCTGCGGAATTACACGCCGCACCTGCGTCGTAGACGGAGATACCTTCTGGCTCGAGGGCGAGAAGATCAGGATCGCAGATATCGATACGCCCGAGATCAGCGAACCCAAGTGTGATTCTGAGTACCAGCTTGGTATGAAGGCGACTTACCGGCTTCGCGACCTGTTGAACGAAGGCACTTTCGAGGTCCGGCCGATCGGAAACCGCGACGAAGACCGATTTGGGCGTAAGCTTCGGGTCGTTGTTCGGGGCGGCCAATCACTTGGGGACCAGCTTGTGCGTGAGGGGCTGGCTCGCACATGGACTGGGCGTCGTGAACCGTGGTGCTGAAAGTGACCGTGCCATTGACTGGTCAACATTTGTTGTGGGACTTATCGGCAGGAGCCGACCACGCGCGGACGTTCCGATCAGGCACCCAAAATGTCTTTTTCTAATTTAACCTGCCAAGAGCCGGATATCGATTCGATCCCGGGGCGGAGAACTTTTGGCGAGCGCGAACCAGATCTACTGTACTCGCCTCTTGGCAACCATCAGACGACAAGCAAGCTCACGCTCCCCCCACCGGGTCGAGAAGGCGTCTGAAACCTCAAACCAGCTACCGTCGCTGCCTGCACCGTGATGGACGCCCATACAGGAACATTGGCACTCATGGCCCTTGGCGTTCTGGCAGGAGGGTGAGCAGATTTCCTGCTCACGATACGGCTGGATCACATAAAGGCGGCCATATTTCTGCAGCGCGCGATTCACGAAATCATCGAACCAGGCTTTCGGGATTTCCCAGAACTTGCGCGGTGCGATCCAGCTTGGTGTAATGCGGCGCCCGTTTTGGAGCCATTGGCGGTTATTGCTATCGAACGGCAACCGGACCCGCAAGAGCTCGCCTTTCCCCGTGCGCCGCAGAATGACGGGGATCTCGTCTTGCTTCCAAATGGCTTGGATCGACTGTTCCATGAAATGCCAACATTAGCAGGTTCGTCTCCGACCCTGAAAGCTAGAAATTGACGATTATCGGAGATATTGGAACATAGCAAAAACACCGACCCTCCGCTACACCTTTCCCCTAATGATCGTCACCGTTGTGGGAGACCTACCCAATGCCAGCGGGCACATATCGCGCATTTAAGTTGCCGGCTAGCTATTCGATCGAGGGCCGAGTTCATAAGAACGCGGTTAAGCAGCTTAAGCGGGCGGCGATCCATAAAGAATTCGCTGTTGGATCCAAGGCCATCAAGCGCTCCTCCTATACAGTCCTCCATCCAGACGAGGGCGCGCCGATCCTTATAGCGGACCGCCGTCTTACGGTTACGGACGAGCCGATCGATGTCTTCCGCTGCCGTAACTGGGATGCGTTCGTCGGCGGATCCAGCGAACTCGAAGGCGAATGGCTGATGCCTGCGCCCGCACGCTTTGAGCTACTATCTCCCATCCAAGCCATCGAGGCGCGCGACGCGGTGCTGAACGGTTGGCGCGGCGCATTCGAGTTTCGTGAGGAAAGGCGCGACGGCGATCGCGTGATCGAGACCGGGCTCCGTCCTCCTCAGATTGGGGCGCTATTCGGCGTGCTCTCCCACTGGAAGACGAGCAGTCTGCCCGCGACTGTGGTCATGCCGACCGGCACCGGAAAGACGGAAACGATGCTTGCGTTATTGGCGCGGGAGAGACTGTCGCGGCTGCTAGTGATCGTGCCCACAGGGGCGCTGCGCGATCAGATCGGTGACAAGTTCGTCTCGATGGGACTTCTCAAGCAGCTGGGAGCCTTGAGGGAGGACGCGCCCCTACCGATCGTCGCACTGCTGGAGCACAAACCCAAGACCGCCGAAGAGGTAGACGCCATCTTTATGGGCTGCAACGTGGTGGTCACGACGATGGCGGTCGCTGGTCAGAGCACCGAGGCGGTCCAGCGCCGCATGGCCGAGCTTTGCTCGCATCTATTCATCGACGAAGCGCATCACATCTCGGCCCGAACATGGGAGGCGTTTCGTGGACACTTCGCTGATCGTCCAGTAGTCCAATTCACGGCCACGCCATTTCGCAATGACGGCAAGCACGTGGATGGAAAGGTCGTCTTTAACTATCCGCTTCGGAAGGCTCAGGCCGAAGGTTATTTCAAGGAAATCCGCTTCGCGCCGGTTGACGAACTGGACCAGGTCGAGGCTGACCAGGCTATTGCCATGGCCGCCATCGCGCAGCTTGCTTCGGATGCCGCTGCTGGTTTCAATCACCTCGTAATGGCGCGTTGTTCGGACATCAAACGCGCTGAACAGGTGCACGCCTATTACGCGGCACTCGCGCCCGAGCATGCGCCGCTGCTGCTCCATAATGGAATTCCTGCCGGCGAGGCCCGAGATGGTTTAGCCCGCCTCCGCCGCGGGGAAGCACGCATCGTAGTATGTGTGGACATGCTGGGTGAGGGTTTCGACCTCCCAGAGCTGAAGATTGCCGCGATCCACGATCCGCACAAGAGCCTCGCGATCACGTTGCAGTTCACGGGGCGGTTTACCCGCTTTCGCTCCGATCTCGGTGAAGCCACGATGATCGCCAATATCGCCGACCCTGGCGTCGGAGAGGCTCTACAGGACCTGTATGCGGAGGATGCGGATTGGAACGTCCTCCTCCGAGACCTTAGCGAGGGCGCCAACACTAGGCAGGCTCGTCGCTCGGACTTCATCGACGCGTTCCAAGATGCTCCCGACGTCGTTTCGCTGCGCAATATCTTCCCAAAGATGAGTGCGGTCGTGTTTCGGACAGGCACGCGACGGTGGCGGCCCGATCGGGCGATCGCCGCGATGGGTTCGACGGAAATCTATGCCGGTCCGACTGTGAACGAACGCAACAAGGTGCTGCTATTCATCACACGCGAGCATGATGCCGTGTCTTGGGGTGATGTCCGGGATATCCGAAACACCGAGTGGCACCTTTATCTCGTTCATTGGGACGAAGGACAGGGGCTCCTCTACATTAACAGCTCAAACAACAGCAGCATGCACGAAGATTTGGCCAAGGCCGTGGCTGGCGATGATGCAGCCATATTAAAGGGCGAACTTGTGTTTCGTTCGCTTCATAACGTGAACCGGCTGGTCCTTACGAATCTTGGTCTTAGCGATGTTATCAACGACCGGCTGAGGTTCAGCCTGCATGTGGGGCCGGATATCACTGATGCATTGCCAGAGGCAATGCGGACTAACAAGCGAAAGTCCAACCTCTTCGCACATGGTTACGAGGACGGCGCGCGAGTAACGATTGGCTGCTCGCAAAAGGGCCGGGTGTGGTCGATGATGACCGCCGAGGACCTCTCATCCTGGGTTGAATGGTGCCACGCGGTCGGTGCCAAGCTCCGCGATGATACGATCTCGACCCGCGATGTCTTCACCAACGTGATCCTGCCGGTTGAAATCAGTGAGCGTCCCGCCCTCATTCCGCTTCTGATCGATTGGCCGGAGGAATTCCTGAAGCGTGCCGAAGACGCTATCAAGGTCACAATCGATGGAGAATCCGTGCTGTTCTTTGATGTGGAACTGCAAGTTTTGGATTTTACGACCGATACGCCGATCCGCTTTCGGGTCGTCACTTCCAACAAGATCGCCGACTATATCGTTCGATTCGCGCCGGATGGCGTCTCCTACGAACCACAGGGCGCTTTTGCGGCCGACATCACGATTGGGCGCACCACAAGGTCGCTTGGGGACTGGTTCCGCAGAGAGCCGCCTGCGATACGCTTCGACAATGGCGGCTACCTTGAAGGAACTGAGTTATTCGTGCCTCCGATCGGGGCCGCGCGAAAGCCGTTCGACCGCGATCGGATCGTCGAATGGGATTGGGCTGGTGTCGATCTCTCGAAGGAATCGCAACGCGTGGAGAAGCGACCGGACTCAATACAGCGGCGCGTCCTTGATCGCCTTCTCGCCACTACCACAGAGGATGAATTCCCTATCATTTTTGATGACGATGATGCTGGCGAAGCCGCCGATATTGTCTGTATTGGGGTTCGCGACGGCAGGCTGGTAATCCATCTTTACCACTGCAAGTTTGCAGGATCCCCCAGCGCGGGGGCTCGGGTCGACGATCTTTATGCGGTGTGCGGCCAGGCGCAACGTAGCACGCACTGGCGTAGCGCAGTGCCGGAACTCTTCAAGCATCTTCGTCGCCGCGAGGACAGCCGCCGGGCAAAGCTCGCGGCTGCCGGGATTGACCACGTTTCGCGTTTCGAGCGCGGTGATCTTCGCGGCTTGCGCGATCTAGCCAAACAGGCGAAGCTTCTACTTCCGGAACTGAAGGTCTTTATCGTCCAGCCAGGGTTGTCCAAAAAGGCTTTGGTAAACCGACAGCTTGATTTACTCGGGGCGACCGAACTCTATCTGATGGACACAGCAGCGATTCCATTGGGTGTAATAGCGAGTGAGTAACTTCCGCTTACCCCATACTCCTGGGCCGGATGGGTGACAGACGCAACGTTCTCCGAGCGGCTCCTCAGGTTCGGGCCGCGCTTGGTAACGCTGCTTTGCTGGGAACTGTTGGCTTTGTAGGACTAAGTAAGCGACGGCTTGCTGCCTCATCATACCTGAAACCGGACAGGCATGAACCTCCCATTCTCGCTCATATCCTCGAGTGCCGCCACCGGTGCTACCCAGTCGGCAGTGTCCGGATCTGACAAACGCTGACGTTGGGAAGCATCGTATGAAACGGCAGGGAAGTACCCGTTCCAGCTAGACCCTACAGGTGTTTAAAATCCTCGTCAGGCTCTTCCCGCAAACGCGCCCTTGATGACCTTGCCGCCCTCTCGGATCGTATCGAGATAGTCGCTCCACCATTGCGCCATGCGGACGCGCTCATCCCAGTGTTTGCCGCGGTGATAGACGCCGCGAACGGCATTGCTGTCACCGTGGGCCAAACCGCGTTCAATCGCGTCTGGATTCCAGAGGCCGCTTTCGTTCAGCATGGTGGAGGCCGTAGCCCGAAGACCATGGGCGGTGACTTCGTCCTTCGTGAAGCCCATCCGCCGGAAAGCGGCATTCAGGGTGTTTTCGCTCATCGGACGGACGGAGGCGCGAGCTGACGGAAACACATACCCCTCGGTGCCGACCATCTCGGCAAGTTCCTTGAGATACCCGACTACCTGCTTGGACAACGGCACGGCATGAGGGCGGCGCGCCTTCATCTTTCCCTCTGGGATGCGCCAGACGCCTTCTTCGAGGTCGATCTCTTTCCAATCGGCATGCCGCAGCTCGCCAGGGCGTACAAAGACATGGGGGGCGATAAGCAAGGCGTACCGGGTAATGAAATTGCCAGTGTAGTCCTGGATCGCACGGAGCAGCCCACCAAGATCCTTGGGCTCAAGGATCGCTGCATAGTGCTTTGCCTTGGGCGTTATCAGCGCCCCGCGGAGCATCGCCGTCGGGTCGCCTTTGCAGCGCGTCGTGGCAACCCCATAGCGAAACACGCGGCTGGCAAAGGATCGGGTCTTTTTGGCGGTCTCGTGCTTGCCCTTCGCTTCGAGGCGCTTGAGGGGAGCCAGCACCTCGAACGGCTCAATCTCGTCGATCGGACGGCTGCCGATGGCATCCGTCAGCTGGTCGAGGAAAAAGTTGGCCTTGATGATGGTCGCATCCGCCCGACCGTTCTGCACCATCATCTCATCAATGTACTCGCGGGCCACCGCCTCGAATGTCTGGGCAGAAAGGAATTCCGAACGGATCTTCTGCTTGCGCTTCTCCATCGCCGGGTCACCGCCCGCCGCGACTTTAACCCGCGCCTCATAAGCCGCTTGGCGTGCGTCCTTGATATTAATTTCGGGATAGGAGCCGATCGAGAGCTTCTTTTCAACGGTGCCGATTCGATAGCGGAATCGCCAGAGTTTTCCGCCCGATGGGGACACCTCGATGTACAATCCGCGGTCGTCGGCGACCTTGTACGGTTTGTCCTTTGGCTTGAGTGCGCGAAGCCGGGTTTCGGTCAGAGGCATGGGCGGGCCTTTTCCCAATGTGGTTTTCGCAAAGGCCCGTAAAAGGCCCGCAAAAATGTGCGGAACCCCCGAGAAAAGGCGGGACGATCCGGCACGATCCAAGGGCCAATTCCCTTGGATTTCTGCGGGTTTAATACACTTGCTGGGTTCTTCTGAGAAGAACAAATGGTGCCCAGAAGAGGACTCGAACCTCCACGACCTTGCGATCGCCAGCACCTGAAGCTGGTGCGTCTACCAATTCCGCCATCTGGGCACGGGGTAGGCGGGGGCGATTAGCCGCTAGGGTGTCGCCTTGTCAATCGCAGCGCGGCCAAATATTTGCCGCCGCCGTCCCGCGCCCGGTTGTCTCGCGCCGCCGCCTGTTGCAAGGGGGAGGCAGGAGAGACGAAGACGCTCATTGGCAAGGACACGGACTCCATCATGACGAACGGTTTGGTGACAATTTTCGGCGGCGGCGGGTTTCTCGGCCGTTATGTGGTGCAAGAGCTGCTGGCGCGCGGCGTGCGGGTCCGCGTGGCGGAGCGCAACCCGTCGAGCGCGATGCGCGTGAAAACGCTGGGCGGGCTGGGGCAGGTGCAACTGGTCTCGGCCGATATCACCAAGCCTGCAAGCGTCGCCCGCGCCGTTGAGGGCGCTGATGCAGTGATCAACCTGGTCGGCATCCTGAATGGGGCCTTCGCCAAGGTGCATGTCGAGGGTACGGCGAACGTGGCGAAGGCGGCGGCGCAGGCCGGAGCGACAGCGCTGGTCCATATTTCCGCCATCGGGGCGGACCCCGAAAGCCCTTCCGCCTATGGCAAAAGCAAAGGGGAAGGCGAGGGTGTCGTGCGGTCCGCATTCCCTGCGGCGACCATCATCCGTCCGTCGATCATTTTCGGCCGGGAGGACCAGTTCACCAACCGGTTTGCGCAGATCGTCCGCATGGCGCCGGTGGTGCCTGTTATCGGCGCGGCCACCAAATTCCAGCCTGTCTATGTCGTTGATGTTGCTCACGCAATTGCCTCCGCCGCGCTTGAGCCGGCGCATCAAGGCAAGCTGTATGAACTGGGCGGGCCGGAGGTGTTGAGCATGCTCGACATCAACGCGCTGATCGCCAAGATCATCGGCCGGCCGGAGCGCAGTTTCCTGCCAATCCCCGCGCCGATTGCGACGGTGATTGCGACGGTGCCTGGCGGTCCGCTGACCCGCGATCAATGGAAGATGCTGCAGAAGGACAATGTCGTCGCGCCCGGCGCGATCGGCCTTGCGCACTTCGGCATCGCGCCGACGCCGATCGCCGCGGTGGCGGACGCCTGGTTGGTGCTGTATCGCCGGCATGGCCGGTTCGCGGGCCGGGTGAAAGCCTGAAAATCCTGAACCTGCATTCCCCTAAACGGCCGACCGTATGAATAGGCCGCGCCCAAAGGAGTTCATCCCTGCATGGACATGCATTATCTGACCATCGTCCTGCTCGGCATTGTCGAGGGTCTGACGGAATTCCTGCCGGTGTCCTCCACGGGGCACCTCATTCTGGCGAGCGAACTGCTGGGCTATGACTCCGCGCAGTGGGCGATGTTCAATGTCATCATTCAGCTTGGCGCGATCCTGGCGGTGGTCGTGCTTTACTGGCGGACCTTCTGGGCGGTGGCTGTGGGCCTGCTCCAAGGCAATCCGGTATCCTGGCGGTTCCTGCGCAATCTGGTGATCGCGTTCATCCCCGCCGCCCTGATCGGACTGGCGCTGCACGACAAGATCGAGATACTGCTGGGCGAACCGAAGGTCGTCGCTGTGGCCCTGATCATCGGCGGCATCGCGATCCTGATCATAGAGCGGCTGATCAAGAGCGCGACGATTGTCGGCATTGCCGAAATCCCGCTGGTCCGGGTGGTCGGCATCGGCCTTATCCAGTGCATATCGATGATACCGGGCGTCAGCCGATCCGGCGCGACGATCATGGGCGCCCTGACATTGGGCGTGGAGCGGCGCACGGCGGCGGAGTTCAGCTTCTTCCTCGCGATCCCGACCATGTTGGGCGCGACGACGCTGGAACTGATCAAGAACCATGACAAGATCACCACTGGCGGCGTGAGCTGGTTCGACATCGGCATCGGTTTCGTGGTGTCGTTCATCGTCGCCATTCTGGTCATCAAATGGTTTGTCGGCATCGTTTCCAAGCATGGATTTGGCCCCTTTGCCTGGTACCGAATCGTGGCGGGCGCCGCCGCCCTCATCTGGCTCACGATGAAGTAGGTCCGATACGGCCATTTATTCAGCAATAATATGTCGCTAAGATGAACATAATCGCGGGATGATCCGTTATTTAGGTAAGATATACTGTCATTAAAGTCATTATTCCCGTGACTCCCGCGGTTTTCCGCGCTATTCCAGCGCGCGAAACGAAGGGAGCGCACATGGCTGACAGTCCTATGTTGAAATTTGTCGGAACCGGACAGGCGTATCCCGAAAAACGCGCCGCCGATGACCGGGCGGGCGACTTCAATGAGATCAGCCGCACCTTCGTAACGGAGAAGGCGGAGGAGCAGGCGTCGCGTTGCTCGCAATGCGGCGTGCCCTATTGCTCGACCCATTGCCCGCTGCACAATCATATTCCCGACTGGCTGCGCCTGACAGCGGAAGGCCGCCTGCGCGAAGCCTATGAGCTGAGCAATCAGACCTCCACCATGCCGGAAATTTGCGGCCGCATCTGTCCGCAGGATCGCCTGTGCGAAGGCAATTGCGTCATCGAGTTTTCCGGCCATGGCGCTGTGACCATCGGCAGCGTGGAGAAATACATCACGGACACCGCCTGGAAAGAAGGCTGGGTCGAACCGCTTGTGCCGGGCGCTGACCGGGGCCAGTCCGTCGGCATCATCGGCGCAGGCCCGGCCGGGCTGACCACGGCGGAATATCTGCGCGCCGCAGGATATGAAGTGCATGTCTATGACCGGCATGACCGGGCGGGCGGCCTGCTGACCTATGGCATCCCCGGCTTCAAGTTGGAGAAGGACATCGTCATGCGGCGCATTCAGCGCCTGAAGGATGGCGGCATCATCTTCCACGAAGGGTTTGAAGTCGGCCGCGACGCGACGATGGAGCAGTTGCGCGAGAAGCATGACGCCATCCTGATCGCCACCGGCGTCTACAAGGCGCGCGACATCCGCGCGCCCGGCGTCGGCGCGCCCGGCGTCGTCAAGGCGCTCGATTTCCTGACCGCCTCCAACAAGGCGAGCTTTGGCGACCATGTGCCGGAGCATGAGGATGGATCGCTGTACGCCAAGGGCAAGAATGTCGTTGTCATCGGCGGCGGCGACACGGCCATGGACTGCGTGCGCACCTCCATCCGCCAGGGTGCCAAGTCAGTGAAGTGCCTCTATCGCCGCGACCGGGACAATATGCCGGGTTCGCAGCGCGAGGTCGCCAATGCGGAGGAGGAGGGCGTCGAGTTCGTCTGGCTCACCGCGCCGATCGCCTTTGAAGGCACGGACAAGGTGACCGGCGTCAAGGTGACCAAGATGCGCCTGGGCCAGCCCGACGCATCCGGCCGCCGTGCGCCCGAACCCGATCCGGGCAGCGAGTTCAGCCTGGAGGCCGACCTGGTCATCAAGGCGCTGGGCTTCGACCCTGAGGAACTGCCCCGCCTGTTCGGCGCGGAGGACCTGTCGGTTACGCGCTGGGGCACGCTGCGCGTCGACCATCGCACGATGATGACGTCGCTGGATGGCGTCTTTGCGGCGGGCGATATCGTGCGCGGCGCAAGCCTTGTCGTCTGGGCGATCCGCGACGGCCGCGACGTGACCGACCATATGCACGCCTATCTGAAGGCGAAGGCTGCAGCGAAGGCGGGCGAGAGGGTCGCGGCCTAAAGCAATCACAATTCCCCGTTCGGTTCGAGCTTGTCGAGAACGGGAAACAGGGTTCCCGGACAAGCTCGAACCGAACGAATCACAAGGAGGCGAAGATGTCCCACACTTCCTTCATGGCTGACGAACAAGAGCGCGCGCGCATCGCCGAGCACGGCATGTATCGCCCCGATTTCGAAGGCGACGCCTGTGGCGTTGGCCTGGTCGCCGCGACGGACGGCAAGCCTTCCCGCCGGGTCGTCGCCAGCGCGATCGACGCATTGAAGGCCGTGTGGCATCGCGGCGCGGTAGACGCCGACGGCAAGACCGGCGACGGCGCGGGCATCCATGTCGACCTGCCGGTGCGCTTCTTCGACGATGCGATCGCCGACGCGGGGCACAAGCCGCTGCCCAACAGGCTGGCCGTGGGCATGGTGTTCCTGCCGCGCACCGACCTCAGCGCGCAGGAGACCTGCCGTACGCTGGTCGAGGCGGAGATCATCGATTCCGGGTACAAGATCTACGGCTGGCGCCAGGTGCCGGTCGATGTGTCGGTGATCGGAGAGAAGGCGCAGCGCACGCGCCCGGAAATCGAGCAGATCATGATCGCCGGGCCGATGCCCGAAGAACTGGACATGGCGGAGTTCGAGAAGGAACTCTACCTGATCCGCCGCCGCATCGAGAAGAAGGTGATCGCGGCGCAGATCAACGATTTCTACATCTGCTCGCTGTCCTGCCGTTCGATCATCTACAAGGGGCTGTTCCTCGCCCAGTCGCTGTCGGTCTTTTACCCGGACCTGCAGGACGACCGGTTCGAGAGCCGCGTCGCGATCTTCCACCAGCGCTATTCGACCAACACTTTCCCGCAATGGTGGCTGGCCCAGCCGTTCCGCACGCTCGCCCATAATGGCGAGATCAACACGATTCGCGGCAACAAGAACTGGATGAAAAGCCACGAGATCAAGATGGCCTCGCTGGCATTTGGCGAGCAGTCGGAGGATATCAAGCCGGTGATCCCGGCGGGCGCGTCCGATACGGCGGCGCTGGACGCCGTGTTCGAGGCGATCTGCCGCGCGGGCCGAGATGCGCCGACCGCGAAGATCATGCTGGTCCCGGAGGCATGGCAGCAGAGCCTGGGCGAGACGCCGGAATCGCATCTGCACATGTATAACTATCTCGCGTCGGTCATGGAGCCGTGGGATGGCCCCGCCGCGCTGGCGATGACCGATGGCCGCTGGGTGGTCGCGGGCGTCGACCGCAACGCGCTGCGTCCGTTGCGCTATACGCTGACGGCCGACAATCTGCTGATCGTAGGTTCGGAAACCGGCATGGTCGTGGTTCCCGAGGCAACGGTGATGCGCAAGGGCCGCCTGGGACCGGGCGAGATGATCGCCGTCGATCTGCTTGAGGGCGAGGTTTATGACGACCGGTCGATCAAGGACCGGATCGCGTCGGAGCGGCCCTATGCCGATCTGGTGCGGGACTTCCTTTATGTCGATGATCTTCCGCCTGCTTCGCCCGATGCCTTGCCGTCATGGAACAAGGCGGAACTGACCCGCCGGCAGATCGCCGCGAACCTGACGCTGGAGGATCTGGAACTGATCCTCTCGCCCATGGTCGAGGACGCCAAGGAAGCCGTGGGTTCGATGGGCGACGACACGCCGCTGGCTGTCATTTCGGACAAGCCGCGGACGATCAGCCATTTCTTCCGCCAGAATTTCAGCCAGGTCACAAACCCGCCGATCGATTCCCTGCGCGAGCGGCATGTGATGAGCCTGAAAACGCGCTTCTCCAACCTTGCCAATATCTTGCAGGAGGAGACGCAGAACAGTCATGTGCTGGTGCTGGACTCTCCTGTCCTGACATCGGCTGACTGGACGCGGCTGAAGGCGCATTTTGGCCAGTCCGTGGCGGATATCGACTGCACCTTCCCGGCGGAGGGCGGCCATGAGCAGCTTCGCGGCGCCATCGAGCGCATCCGCGAGGAGGCCGAGCAGGCCGTGCGCGAAGGACGCACCGAACTGTTCCTGACCGATGAGAATATCGGGCCGGACCGGGTGGGCATCGCCATGGTGCTGGCCGCCGCCGCCGTGCACACGCACCTGGTGCGCAAGGGGCTGCGCTCCTACGCCTCCATCAATGTGCGGTCGGCCGAGTGCGTCGATACCCATTATTTCGCGGTGCTGATCGGCGTGGGCGCGACCACGGTGAACGCTTATCTGGCCGAAGCGTGCATTGCGGACCGGCAAGCGCGCGGCCTGTTTGGCGATATGGATGTCGACGCCTGCATCAACCGCTACCGCATCGCCGTCAACGAGGGCCTGCTGAAGATCATGTCCAAGATGGGCATTGCGGTCATCAGCTCCTATCGCGGCGGCTATAATTTCGAAGCGGTGGGCTTGTCCCGCGCGCTGGTGAACGACCTGTTCCCCGGCATGCCGTCGAAGATTTCGGGCGAGGGCTATACCTCGCTGCACTTCAACGCGACGTTGCGGCATGAGGCGGCCTATGACGAGGCGGTGGTGAAGCTGCCCATCGGCGGTTTCTATCGCCAACGGAATGGCGGGGAGAGCCACGCCTATTCCGCGCAGCTCATGCACCTGTTGCAGACGGCGGTCGCGACCGACAGCTATTCCACCTATCTGCAATTCTCGCGCGGGGTGCGGGACCTGCCGCCGGTCTATCTGCGCGACCTGATGGAGTTCAACTTCGCGCGGGAGGCGGTGCCGATCGACGAGGTGGAAGCGATCACCGAAATCCGCAAGCGCTTCGTGACGCCGGGCATGTCGCTGGGCGCGCTGTCGCCGGAAGCGCATGAGACGCTGGCCATCGCCATGAACCGTATCGGCGCGAAGGCCGTGTCGGGCGAAGGCGGCGAGGACGCCATCCGCTTCAAGCCCTATGAGAATGGCGACAACGCCAATTCGGTGATCAAGCAGATCGCGTCGGGCCGCTTCGGCGTCCATGCGGAATATCTGGGCAGTGCCGAGGAGATCGAGATCAAGGTCGCGCAGGGCGCGAAGCCCGGCGAGGGTGGCCAGCTTCCCGGCTTCAAGGTCACCGAGTTCATCGCCCGCCTGCGCCATTCGACGCCGGGCGTGATGCTGATCTCTCCGCCGCCGCATCATGACATCTATTCGATCGAGGATCTCGCCCAGCTCATCTATGACTGCAAGCAGATCAACCCGCGCGCGCGCGTCTGTGTAAAGCTGGTCAGCCAGGCCGGCATCGGCACGGTCGCGGCGGGCGTGGCGAAGGCGCATGCCGACGTCATCCTGATCGCCGGCCATGTCGGCGGCACCGGCGCGTCCCCGCAGACCAGCATCAAATATGCCGGAACGCCATGGGAAATGGGCCTGTCCGAAGCCAATCAGGTGCTGACGCTGAACGGTCTGCGTCATCGCGTGAAGCTGCGCACGGACGGCGGTCTCAAGACCGGGCGGGACATCGTGATCGCCGCGATCCTGGGCGCGGAGGAGTTCGGTATCGGCACGCTCAGCCTCGTCGCCATGGGCTGCATCATGGTGCGGCAGTGCCACTCGAACACCTGCCCCGTCGGCGTGTGCGTGCAGGATGAGAAGCTGCGCGCCAAGTTCACCGGCACGCCGGAGAAGGTCATCAACCTGATGACCTTCATCGCTGAGGAAGTGCGGGAGATTGTCGCGCGTCTGGGCTTCCGCAGCCTGGACGAGATTGTCGGGCGCACCGAGCTGCTGCGGCAGGTCAGCCGTGGCGCGGAGCATCTGGACGATCTGGACCTCAACCCCATCCTCGCCAAAGTGGACGCGCCCGACCATGAGCGCCGCTTCACCCTGGACGCATGGCGGAATGAGGTGCCCGACAGCCTGGATGCGCAGATATTGAACGACGCGAAGGCGGTGTTCGAGCGCGGCGAGAAGATGCAACTGACCTACACCGTGCGGAACACCCACCGCGCGGTCGGCACGCGGCTTTCCGCCAAGATCACCGAGAAGTTCGGCATGTCGTCGCTGGCCGACGGCCATGTCACGGTGCGCCTGCGCGGGTCGGCCGGGCAGTCGCTGGGCGCTTTCCTGTGCAAGGGCATCAAGCTGGAAGTGTTCGGCGATTCCAACGACTATGTGGGCAAGGGCCTGTCGGGCGGCATCATCGCTGTGCGGCCTATGGTCTCCACCCCGCTGGACAGCCGCCACAACACGATCATCGGCAATACCGTCCTCTACGGTGCGACAAGCGGCAAGCTGTTCGCGGCGGGACAGGCGGGCGAGCGCTTCGCCGTCCGCAACTCGGGCGCGGAGGTTGTGGTCGAAGGCTGCGGCGCCAATGGCTGCGAATATATGACCGGCGGCACGGCGGTCATCCTGGGCGATACCGGGGCGAATTTCGGCGCTGGCATGACCGGCGGCATGGCGTTCATCCTGGACGAGCATGGCGTATTCCCGTCGCGCGCCAACCCGGAAAGCATCGTCTGGCAGCGGCTGGACAGCGTCTATTGGGAAACCCGGCTGAAGGCGCTGATCGCCGAACATGCCGTGGCGACCGACAGCCGCTGGTCGCATACCCTGCTCGACGATTGGGACCGCTGGCGGGATCATGTCTGGCAGGTGTGCCCGAAGGAGATGATCAGCCGTCTGGAATATCCGCTGAGCGATCGCGAGGAAGCGGTCGCGGCGGAATAGGGCCGCCTATCGCTGTTTATTGTTGTTGGGCAGGCCGGGCTGGTTCGATCATCCCGGCCGCACTGGGCGCTGCCTTTTTGACAGTCGCGACGACGGTAGGCGGCGCTGCGGCTCCATGCTCCGCGCTGTCCCCCTGCGCTTCATAGTCGCGCAGAGCAGGGTCATTCTCGCCGATGGCGTAGGCGTCCCCCATCATATTCCGCTCGGCCAAGGTGGGGCCGCAGCCCTTGCACACAATCTCGTCCGGGGTAGGCGGCAGGTCGCCGCCATCGGCGGGGTTGAGGTTGCTCACGGATGTATCGGACAGCGCCTGTTCGTCGCTTCCGGCCTCTGCCTGCGTATTTTCGTAACCGCGCAGGTCCTGCCACACGCCGCCGCCGAACCGGCCGCCCGCAAAGCCGCCAAGGCCATAGCCCGCCGCGATGCTGAGCAGCATTACGGCTCCACCAACGATCCAGAATCTTGAAGACATTAACGCATCTCTCCAGCGACTCCATCCTATCACTTCAACCGTCCCCGCGCATTGGGGTTCCGGTGGGCGGCCTGTATCCGATAGTTCAGAATGGCGCAGTCCGGTGGAGATAGGAAGCGGAATAGGGCGGGGCGGCGCGCCGCCACCTCTTGCGGTCCCGATGGTTTGCGGGGTGGAGCTTGCTGCCCGTGCGGCGTCGAAAAATCATGCGGCCGCATGTCTGGAGAAGTCTCATTTGCCCAAAGGGCGATGGCGTTATCCGCGCATCTCTGTGACGACGCGGCCCGCTAATTTCTGACGCATCACTACCGGAAACAGGAGGAGTGGGCGAGTGATCTTGGATAACGCTCCTAGAGAGGTTTCTGGATGCTTCGCAAACTCTTGTTTTCATCAACGATTCTGCTCGTCCCCACGCTTGGCGCACCGATTGTCAATGCGCAGGAGGCAAGCGCGGCGCCGGATGAGGCTGAATCCGGCCAGCCCTCCAAGATCGAAGATATCGTCGTAACCGCGCAGCGGCAGACGTCGAGTGTCCAGCAAACGCCTCTGGCGATAACAGCGGTCGAAGGCGACACGCTTAAAGATCGCGGCATCGCCGACATTGACGCGCTGACGCGCGCGATCCCGAATGTGAACTTCTCTCGCCTTGGCGGAGACGCGCGGATATTCATTCGCGGTATCGGCCTTGAGGGCGTCGATGCGGGCGCCGACGGCCGCGTCGCCGTCTACACCGACGATGTCGTCAATGCGCGTTCGCAGGCGGCTCTCGGCTCCCTGTTCGACATCAACCGCATCGAGGTGCTTCGCGGGCCGCAGGGTACTCTCTACGGGCGCAATGCCACGGCGGGCGCGATCAACATCATTTCCAATGACCCGACCGATACGTTGGATGGCTATGCCGCAATCACTGCGGGCAACTATAATCTGATCCGTACCGAAGGCGCGATCAGCGGTCCTTTGTCCGACACGGTTTCGGCGCGCTTCGCTTTCCAGACCAACGACCGCGACGGCTTTGGCAGGAATATCATGACGGGCAATCCCGTCGATAGCGAACGCAGCAGGGCGGCGCGCGTGAAGCTGCGTTTTGAGCCTTCGGATGCGTTCCACCTTACCCTGACCGGCGATTATCGGTGGGAGAATGACAATGCGGGCGGTTACGCCTTCGTCCGGTTCAATCCCTATTATGTCGATGTCAATGTCGCCAACGGCTTCGCGCATCCCGAAAGCCGGCGTGATCGCGCCGGCCTGGACCAGCTCTTTTACATGGAGAATTACGGGCTGACCGCGAACGCCGTTCTGGAGCTTGCCGACGGTCTGCAACTCACCTCCATCACCGGATATCGTCATGTCGATCAGGCAAGCAGTCTGAGCGGCGACGATTCAACCGCGCTGACCACCTCCTATGATGTGGCGACAGGGGCCAACCAATGGACCCAGGAACTGCGCGTCTCGCTACAGCGCGGGCCGATAGACCTTGTGGCGGGCGGCTATTATTTCCATGAGAAGAACAGCTTCAGGCTGAATTTCGGCGTTTCGCCTCTGGTGTTCGGAGGCGCTGCATCGCCGCTGTATCAGGGCTTTGGCCAGGGCGGCTTGCAAAAGACGGACGCCTATGCGGCCTTCGCCCAGGCGACCGTGCATCTTACCGACAGGCTCGGCATCGATATCGGCGCGCGGTACAGCTACGAAAAGCGCAGCATCACGCGCTATAATCAGCTCGATTTCGTCAATCTTTTTAATATCGACACCCCGCTGGTTGTGGGTTGCTCAGCTCCGCCGCTCACCGGCTTCATCCCCGGAGTAACGAGCTGCAGCACCAGCGGCGCGGACAGCGCATCCTGGTCGTCCTTCGATCCGAAGGCCACGATCCATTATCAGGTGGCCGATGGCGTCATGGCCTATGCGACCTATTCGCGCGGCTTCAAGAGCGGCGGTTATGACCTGACCCAATTGAGGCCGGCCTATAATCCGGAGCGGCTGACCAATTATGAGGCGGGCATCAAGGCCGACCTGTTCGACCGCCGGGTCCGCGTCAATCTGTCCGGTTTCTATTATAATTACAGCAATCTGCAGATCACCATTCTTGAATTTGAGCCTCCGGCGCCGGGACCGGTGACCCTCAACGCCGCAAAGGCGCGGCTTTATGGCGCGGAAGCGGAAATCATAGCGGTTCCGGTCGATGACCTCCGGCTGGGCTTCAACCTTGCCTGGCTGCACAGCGAGTATCGCGAGCTTTCGGACAATAACCAGTTTACCGGGCAACTGGAAAATCTCGCCGGGAACCAGTTGACGTCCGCGCCGAAATACAAGCTGGTCGGCGAAGTCGGCTACACCTTCCACCCCGGCTTTGCCGATATCACGCCCCGCGCGGAATTGAGCTGGACCAGCAAGATCCAGTTTTCCCAGTTCAATTTCGATTTCCAGTCGCAGCCCGCCCGCTGGGAGCTGAACCTCTATCTCGATGTCGTGCGCAAGGATGACTGGACGATCAGCGCCTACGGCCGGAACGTGACCAACAAGCTCTATTATCTTGGCGAAATCGTGCCCGCGCCTTTCACCGGCGCGCCAGTGCTGGGCATGCCCGCCGCACCGGCGACTTTTGGCCTGTCAGTCACGAAGCGCTTCTAGGCGCGCGAAAGCGTGAGGAGAAACAGATCGATGTATAACCATAATATGGTCGGGTCGAACGATGTGGCGGCGTCGAAGAAATTCTACGACGCGACCTTTCAGGCGATAGGCGGCGCGGAGGGGACCATCAATCCCAATGGCCGCGTCATCTACACCCATAATGACGGGATGTTCCTGGTCTCCGCGCCGCGGAACGGAGAGCCGGCCACCGTTGGCAATGGCTGCACCATCGGTTTTGCGATGGAGAGCGTCGCACAGGTCGATGCCTGGCACCGGGCAGGCGTGGAAAATGGCGGAACGGCGATCGAGGACCCGCCGGGTGTCCGCGAAGGCAGTGGCGGGACATGGTATCTTGCCTATCTGCGCGATCCGACGGGCAACAAGCTGTGCGCGGCGCACCGCCTGGCATGAGGCGGTTGAGATGTCCGCAATGGAACGCTGGGTTGCTGAAAGGCGAATAGGTCCATCCCGCGGGCTGCTGGTAAATTGGCGCGGCAAGCCAGAGCGGCGACAACGCGCATTTACCGTCCATTCCAGCGCGTGTGATCGAGACGGATAATCAGCTTTGGATGTGAATGCTTTGGCTTCTTTTGGGTGAATGGAGAGCGATATGGACCGCCAGCTAACGACGACGGGCAAGGTCAACCGGAAATTCGAAATCCGGGGCATCAACCATATTGCCCTGGTCTCCTCCGACATGCAGCGCACCGTCGATTTCTATGAAGGCGTTCTCGGCATGCCGCTCATCAAGACCTATGAGATTGGTCCGAACGGCAGATTTGGCCAGCATTTCTTCTTCGACATGGGCAGTTCGTCGCTGGCCTTTTTCTGGTTTCCCGACGCGCCTGCGTCCGTGCCCGGCGTCACGTCCGTTTCAAGCCTGATAGGCAGCGTGACCGCCATCGGGACGATGAACCATATCGCTCTGGACGTCGATGCCGACCGGCTGCCCGAATATAAGGCGCGGCTGGAAGCGGCCGGCGTCGAGGTCTCGCCGATCGTGCATCATAATGATGTCGCGCCTGCGCTGGGGCCGGACGCGCTTGAGGATGTCCATGAAAGCAACTGGGTCAGCTCGATCTATTTCCGGGACCCGGACGGCATTCATGTCGAATTCGCCGGCTGGACGCGGCTGTTCACCGAAGCGGACATAGCGTGCAAGGCTGCGACGGCCGCCGATGCGGAAGGCTGGTCCGCCAAACGCGACGCCATAACGGCCTGATGCCGTATCCAAACCGCGTCAAACCGACATGAACCCAGTCCATGTCCGGCCCTGCGCCGGATCTTAGGGGACGGCATGCCGCAACCTATCCCGGCGGCAGTCGAGATTATCCATCACCGGCCGCGCGCATCGGCCACACACTGAATATTTAGAGGGCAACACAGATGAAGATTACCGTTTCCGATGGCAGCTTTGACGCCTATGTCGCGCTTCCCGAAGCCAAGTCAGCGCCCGCCATCGTTGTGATCCAGGAGATTTTCGGCGTGAATGCCGATCTGCGGGCCACGTGCGATGAACTTGCCAGCAGGGGTTTCATCGCCATTTCCCCCGACCTGTTCTGGCGCGATGCGCCGGGCCTTCAGCTCAACAAGCTGGACGAGGCGGAGTGGGCGCAGGCGTTTGCGCTGTACCAGGCATTTGATTTCGACCGCGGCGTGCAGGATGTGCTGGCCACGATCGAGGCCGCACGGTCCATAGAGGGCGGCAACGGCAAGGTCGCTGTCATCGGCTTCTGCCTGGGTGGGCTGATGACCTATCTCGCCGCCGCACGGGGCGATGTCGATGCGGCGGTCGCCTATTATGGCGGCGGCACGGACCAGCATCTTGGCGAGGCCGGTACGCTGACCGCGCCGCTGATGGTCCATCTGGCCGAGGAGGATGAATATATTCCGGCGGATGCGCAGGCGAAGATCAAGGAGGCGTTGGCGGGCAAGTCCAATGTCGAGGTGCATAGCTATGCCGGATGCAACCACGCCTTCGCGCGGCATGGCGGCGTTCATTATGACGCGAGTGCCGCCACATTGGCCAATCAGCGGACAGAAGCCTTCCTCCGTCAGTCGCTCGGTTCCTGACGGGGCCGGGTCAGTCGAAGGCAAGGCGGCATAGCGGGAGTATATGATGGACGTCAGCTTGGGTGAACTGCGCGTGCGCCAGGTCGCTGAACTCGATCTTGCCTTGCCGCTCGACGCCATCCTGCCCGGAATCGGGGGCGAAGATCTGGCGCGCCTGAAGCAATGGTATTGGGACGATGCGCTGTCGCTCGATCCCGCCACTGCGCAATGCGCGCTCAGCATGCACAGCTATCTGGTCGAGATCGACGGCAAGAAAATCATCATCGATACCTGCAACGGCAATCACAAGGATCGCACCATGCCGTTCCTGCACCGGCTGACGACGCCGTGGCTGGAACGGCTCGGCGAGCTTGGGGTGGCGCCGGAAGATATCGATATGGTGCTTTTCACGCATCTGCACGTCGATCATGTCGGCTGGAACACGCGTCTGGAAGGGGACCGGTGGGTGCCGACCTTCCCCAATGCCCGCTATGTATTCGGCCGCCGCGACCTCGACTATTTCAGCACGACGGAGGCGGAGGCTGACCTTTCCCATCAGGAGGCGTTCCGGGATTCGGTATTGCCGATCCTTGAAGCCGGTCTCGCCGATATCGTGGAGGAGGACGCCGTTTTGCACGGCGCGTCCGGGGATGGGGTCTGGCTTCGCCCCGCATTCGGCCATACTCCCGGATGCTGCACCGTGCATGCCCGCCGCGGGGGACCACCTGCGCTTTTCTCCGGCGATATCCTGCTGCATCCGGCCCAGATTGTGAGGCCGGACCTGCACACCAGCTTTGACCGGGACGAGGCGCTGGCGGCGCAAGTGCGCCAGGCGCTGATCGAGGAAGTCGCCGATACCGATACGGTTATCTTTCCGGCGCATTTCATGCAGGGCGCCGCTGGCCGCATTGAGCGGGATGGCGAGGGTTTTCGCTACCGGTTGGTGGGCGAAACGCCGCCCGCCGCTGCATAGCCGCATCGCGGCGGCATCATGACAGACATTGGAGATCGACAGTGGCGATAACAGTGCTTCCGGTTCGCGACCGGCTGGGGGTGCGGCCCGGCCGCCTGTTCATCAACGGTGCATGGACGGATATTGGCGATGCGCGCTACGATCAGATTCATCCATCGACCAATGAAATCGTCACGGACTTTGCCGAAGCCGGAAAAGCGGGGGTGGATGCGGCGGTCGCGGCGGCGCGGCGCGCCTTTGACGATGGCCCCTGGTCCCGCATGGCCGCGCGGGAGCGTAAACGCATTTTGCAGCCGATCGTCGAGGCGATCTACGCCGCGCAGGAGGAAATCGCCCACCTGCAGACGCTAGACAATGGCATTCCCATTAGTTTCAGCGTGGGCAGCCGGGTGTCGGGCCGGGTCGCCGGGGACATATTCGATCATTATGCCGGCTGGATCGACAAGGTCACGGGGGAGACCTTCCCCCAATATACGGACACGACCAACCTCCATTACATGACTTTCCGGGAGCCGGTCGGCGTTGTCGCGGCGATCACGCCGTGGAACGGGCCGGTCATGACGTTCGCGATGAAGGTCGCCCCGGCGCTCGCCTGCGGGAACAGCGTGGTGCTCAAGCCCTCCGAACTGGCGGGGCTGGCCATTCAGAAACTCGCCGACATATTGGCGCAGTCGGAACTGCCGCCCGGCGTGTTCAACCTTGTCACGGGCGGTCCCGTAACGGGCGAGGCGCTCTCCACGCATCCGGGTGTCGATAAGGTCAGCTTCACCGGCAGCCCGATGGTCGGCGAAAAGATCATGTCCACCGCGGGCGGCAATATGAAGCGGCTTACGCTGGAACTTGGGGGCAAGAGCGCGGCTCTGGTCTTTCCCGACACGCGGGACGTCCGCACCGCCGCGCGCAACCTGATGGGGTTATGTTCGACATTCCTGTCCGGCCAGGTCTGCTCCACGCCGACGCGCGCGCTCGTTCACCGCTCGATCGTGGATGAATTTGTGCATCACGCCAGCGAACAGGTGCGCGATGTGAAGTTTGGCGATCCGTTCGATCCTGCAACCACCTCGACCCCGATCATTTCGAAGCGGCAACTCGACAGGGTGCTTGGCTATATCGACATTGGCAGGAAAGAGGGCGCGCGGCTGCTGTTCGGCGGCGACCGGCCGGGTGGAGAGCTTGCCATCGGCAACTGGGTCAATGCGGCGCTGTTTGTCGACGTCGACAACAGAATGCGCGTTGCGCGCGAGGAGATTTTCGGACCGGTGCTATGCGTCATTCCCTTTGACGAGGAGGCCGAAGCCATCCGCATCGCGAACGACAGCGAATATGGATTGTCGGGGGGCATCTACACGGCCGACCTGACCCGCGCCTTCCGCGTGGCCAAGGCAATGCGGACCGGTTCGATCGGGATCAACGGCTATTCGGTCATGCCCAATTCCCCAGCCGGCGGGATCAAACGCTCCGGGTTCGGGCGCGAGGGCGGCTGGGCGACGATCGAGGAATATACGGAGCTGAAAACCGTCATGCTCAATCTGGATGCGTAGGGGACTGTCCCTCACTCCGGCGGACGGTCTGATGCGTTCTCTTAGTCCGCGCTGACCCTTTATCCTGCGCTGGCGTTGCGGGTGAGCAGGTCGGCATAGGCGGCGCGGGCGCGCGAAAGCATGACCAGACCGGCCAGCGCCGACACGCAGCAGGTTATGGCGAGCGATTCCCCGACCCTTGCCTCATCGGCGAACCCGATGTCGGTGATCAGCGCTACGATCGTGGGCGCCAGGCCAAGGCCGATCACGCTGATGATGAATATATAGACGGCCGAGGCCATCCCTCGCATCCGGTTGGGGGTGACAAGTTGCAGCGCGGACGCGGCAAGGGCGGTTGGAAGCGAGTAAGTGAAACTGACCAGCCCGGCGATCGCCAGGACGAAGGCATAGCTGTCCGCAAATGGGAGAAGCAGCGACAGCGCCGCCAGCCCGCAAGCCGCGAATAACGGTACGACCATCAGCGCGTCTTTACGCCCGGAACGCTCAAGCCACCGGGATACGATAGGGCCGGACAAGACGCCCGCCGATCCGCCGATAAGCACCAGGACGCCATATTGTATCCCGACCTCCGACGCGGATGCCGCAAATTTGCGGATCAGCAGCGTCGGCATCCAGGCCGGAAAGGCGTAGAGCGAGATGACGATGCCCGACATGCCGCAATAGAAATTGAGATAAAACCGCCTCTCCTTGCGAAAGCGGTCCATGACCTGGGAAAGGGTCATCGGCTGCTCGCTTTCGCCGCCCCGGCTGCTCTGCCGTGCGGGTTCGCGCACGAAGAATATCAGCAGCAGGATGACCAGCGCGCCCGGCAGGGCGGCCATCACAAAGACGAACTGCCACGGGGCCAGCCCGAAAAATGTCTGCCCTTCGGAAAGCCCCAGCAGCAACCCGCCGAATATGAGCGCCAGACCGCTGCCGATATAGGGACCCATCAAATAGATGCTCATCGCCCGTGGAACCTGTTGGGCGGGGAAACGGTCAGCGATCATCGACCAGGCGGCGGGGGTCAGGCTCGCCTCCGCCCCGCCCACGCCAAAGCGCGCGACGAACAATTGCAGATAGCTTCGCGCCAATCCGCAAAACGCTGTCGCGGCGCTCCACAGCGCGACGCCCAGCAACAATATGCCCCGCCGGTTGCCGGTGTCCGCCAGCCGACCGAACGGGCCGCTGAACAGGATATAGGCGGAGGTAAAGGCCACGCCCTGCAGCAGGCTGAGCTTTGTGTCCGACAGGTCGAATGCGTCTTTCAGAGGGCCGACCAGCAGATTGAGAATTTGGCGATCAATAAAGCTTACCGTGAAGGCGAGCGTGAGAATCGAGACCATGATCCACGCGCCAGCATCCGAGCGACCCTCTCCTTGCCGATTGTCGTTCATGCGAGGCCGCCGGGAGTGACGTGCGACATTGCGAATGCTGGTCCGACTTGGTGCGTCAATGCGCCAGATCCCTTCTTCCTCTCTCATGGCGGACGCATAGCTGTATTCAGCTTATGGTGGCCGACATCCGGTGGATATTTTACCTACGCAACGGCCGGAGCCATGACGATCTCTCTTGTGGAGATTCGGATCATGGCTTCACTGCGGCGGTTAAGCAATATCACCCGAAAACAGGAGTAAACTTGGATCATGTTCAGCGGCAAGTAGGCACATGATGTGCCTGGGGAACATTATTATACTGTTCGACCAGTGAAACGCCATGTCGCGAGAGAGGCGGGTTGCGGCGATCTCTTCGTCGCTCGCCGGATGTGGATCATTCCCGCCGTTTCAAGAGATGCGGGGCCATCGCCCGCAGTTCGTTCACAAAAAGCGCCGGTTGTTCCCAGGCCGCAAAATGGCCGCCGCGATCGACGAGATTATAATAAGCGAGAGCGGTGAAACGCTTCTCCAGCCAGCGCCGGGAGGCAAGAATGGTTTCACCGGCAAAGCCGCTATAGGCGGTCGGCAGACCGATCGGGGGTGGGGGCGCGGGCGGCATGGCGCGCTTCAATTCCCAATATAGTTTGGCGGATGACGCGCCGCTGTTGGTCAACCAGTAAAGGCTGATGCCGTCGAGCATGCGGTCCATCGACAAGGCGTCGGTTATATGTCCGCCATGATAATCGGCCGCCTCGAAAAACTTGTCGAACATCCATGCCGCCAGACCTGCCGGGCTATCGGCCAGGGCATAGGCGATGGTCTGGGGCCGTGTCCCCTGAACGGCGAAATAGCCCATCCGTTCTTCGAAAAAGACGCGCGCCCTGCCCAGATATTCGCGTTCCTGTTCATCGGCATTCTGGATTTCTTCCGGCGTCGGCTGAAAGAAGGACATGTTGAGGTGCAGGCCCGCGCAGCCCTGCGCACGCATATGCCCCATGGCCTCTGCAACGGCGCTGCCCAGATCGCCGCCCTGGCAAATCCATCCGTCATACCCAAGACGTGCCATGAGCGTGGCATAGGCTCCCGCTATCCGCCCGATATGCCAGCCGGGTTCGGATGGCTTCCCGGAGAAGCCGAAACCCGGCATCGACGGCACGATGACGTGAAAGGCCGGCGCATCCGGCGCGCCATATGCGGCGGGGTCCGACAATGGCCCGATACAATCCTCAAATTCCAGTATCGATCCCGGCCAGCCATGCGCCAGAAGGATTGGCGTGGCGTCCGCCCTGGGCGAACGCACATGGATAAAGTGGATGTCGACGCCGTCGACTTCGGTGATGAACTGCGGGAAGGCGTTCAGCTTCGCCTCGCAGCGCCGCCAATCATAGCGTGTACGCCAATGGTCCAGCAGCGCGCGCATCTCCTCCATCGGCGGCCCCTGCACTCCATCGCCGGCGGTTTCGCGATCCGGCAGGCGGACATGATCGAGGCGGCGCGCAAGATCGTCCAGATCGGCCTGCGCCACGGCGATCTGGAAGGGGCGGATATCGTTCATGGATAGCTTGTCCTTGCTCATGTCAGCCGGATACGGATGGGCTGACCGGCGGCTTCCAGCGCCGCAATGCCGTGTCCTGCTCATAGGGTTGCGGCGACGGGTAGGTGATCAGTTCGATCAGCCCGCCCCACGGCGCCTTGATGAAGCAGAATTTATTGCCTGGGCCGCCTTCCGCGCGGGTCAGATCCCATGGATCGTTCAGCTTCTCCGCGCCCGCGGCGACGGCGCGGGCCAGCGCAGCATCGATGTCGTCGACATAGAGCGCGATATGCTGCCAGCCGAGATCGCAGCCCCGCAGGGCCGGACGCTGCCCGTCCACCGCGTCATATTCGAACAGTTCCAGCGTAGGGCCAGTGCCCAGCTTATACATTCGGATGCGCGAAATGCTGAGGCCGGCCGGCCCCAGGATCATCTGCTCCACCGCCGCGCCTGCGAAGGGAGGCTGGGACCGGTTCAGCGTTTCATAGAGGAACTCCACCCCAAAGGCTTCGAACAGGAAAGTTTCGGCCTCCTCAATGTTGGGAACCGTCACGCCGATATGGTCCAGCCCCCTGACCGTGATGTGCGTCATGTCCGTCTCCTCAATTCAATATTCTGCAAGGTCCTGGCCCATGATCACCGCGCCGCTGAAATATTTGCGCACGCCATCGGTGTAGGCCCGCATGTCCTTCTCATTGTCGAAGCCCATGACGGCGTGGGTCAGGATCACCATTTTTACGCGGGCGCGGGCCGCCATCTTGCCGATCTCCTCCGGCGTCAGATGCTCATGGGTCATATGATCGACTTCGGCGGTCAGATGGTCCTCCGGCACTTTGAACTGTTCCTTCAGGAAGCGGATCGAGGCGGGCACATCGATGACCTCGCTGACCAATATGTCCGCGCCCTCCGCCAGCGCTTCGATCGCCGGGCTGGGACCGGAATCGCCGGTAAAGACGATCGACCTGCCGGGCGTGTCGAAGCGGTATGCGAAGGATTTGCCGCCAGCGGGCAGCCTTGATTTGTCCATCGTGTCATAATGGCTGTTCTCGACAGCGGTGACCTTCACCAGATCATCCTGATAGATCTGAACAGGACCGGATCGTTCGATCTCGCTGACCTTCATCATCTCTTTCAGGCCCTGGCCCGGGGGCAACTGCGCCGTGAAAATGGTTTCGGGAACGGCCAGATATTGCGCCGCGCCATCGGCGACCGATCGGGTTCCGGCCGGGCCATATATTTCGATCCGGGTGGCCGGACGCGCGACCCACCGGAACGCCATCAGCGGCGCAAGGCCCGCCATATGGTCCATATGCAGATGGGTGATGAACAGCCGGTCGATTGCCTTGGGCTGAAAACCGGCAAGGGCGAGCTGCCGCGACACGCCGTCCCCGGCATCGATCAGGTAGAGCCGGTCGCCGACCTGCAAAAGGCTGGCCGGTTGCGCGCGCTTCACACGCGGGATCGGGCCGCCCGCCGTACCCAGCAGGATGAGGCGGGTGGACGGCGCAACGTCAGCGGCGGCTTTTGTGGGTTCAGCGCTTCCGGGCTGCGCGGACAGGGGGGCGCTTCCCCATATCAATGCTGAAGCGGCGGTGGCCGCGATCAATCGGCGGAGTGTCATGGATGCGGCTTTCTTCGTTCGGGCAATCAGAAACTACCGGGGTACAGGCCGCCATCGATCAGGATATTCTGCCCGCTGATGTATCCGGCATGGCCGCTGCACAGATAGGCGCATAGCGAACCGATCTCCTCCGGCCTTCCCACCCGGCCAGCGACCGGATTGGTGGTCAGATGCATGGTGATATCCTTGGACTTGCGCAGCCGGTTGGTGTCGAACGGGCCGGGCAGGATATTGTTGATCGTCACGCCCTTTCCCGACACCTGCGGAACCAGGCCGAACACGAAATTGGTGAGCGCCGCGCGGGCGGCGTTGGACAGGCCCAGAACCGGAATCGGCACCCGCACGGTGGACGATGTGATATTGACGATCCGGCCGAACCCGCGATCCATCATCCCGTCGATAGACATGCGGATCAGCTCCACCGCGGCGAGCAGGTTGGTGTCGAGCGCGGCGATCCATGTGTCCCTGTCCCAGTCGCGGAAATCGCCGGGAGGCGGGCCGCCTGCGTTATTGACCAATATGTCCATCTGTGGCGCGGCGGCGACGAGGGCGGCGCGGCATTCGGGATCGGTCACGCTGCCGGCGACCGTCATGACCTCCACGCCGGGCACCGCGGCGCGAATGCTTTCAGCGGCTTCGGCCAGCGCGTCCGGGTCACGCCCGTTGATAACGACGTTCGCGCCTTCCATCGCCAGCGCGGTCGCGCAGGCGCGGCCCAATCCGTGGCTGGCCGCGCAAACGACCGCCCATTTGCCTGCAATTCCTAAATCCATTCACACTCTCCTGCCGGAATTGATGCCGTGTTCTTAGCCCTGCCGCGATCGCGCATCCACTTTCGCTTGCCATGCTGGCATGCTAGACTTTAGGGCAGCCGGAAGTGCGCCGAAATGAAGATGGAGCGGGTGTTGACGAAGAAGAACGCAATCCATGATCTGCTGATCGAACGCCTTCTTTCCGCGCATTACGCCTTTGGCGAACGGATATTGGTGAAGGAGTTGGCGGCCGAAACCGGAATCAGCCGCCAACCCATTATGACCGCGCTCAGCAAGCTGAATGCTGACGGGTTCGTCCGCATCATTCCGCAGGTTGGGTGCGAGGTCATTAATCCGGCGAAGGAGGAAATCGCCGACTTCTTCTTGATGTTCGAACGGATGGAGGGGCTGTTGGCCGAACTCGCCGCAGAGCGCAGGACCGACCGGCAACTGCGCGATCTCAAGATCATCCAGCATCAGCTCACATTGGGTGACGGCCACGTCATCACCCCGCAGGAATATTGCGAGATCAATCGCGATTTCCATCAGATGATCCATGAGATGGCCCATTCGCCCTTGCTGGACGAACGCCAGCGCAACAATTTCAACATGTCGGATTTCTTCATCAACCAGGCGGTGGGTTTCGAGCTGTTCATGGCCGACGCGATGAAAGAGCATGAAACCATCATCGACGCGCTGGAGCAGCGCGATGCCGCGCGCGCCCGCAAAGTGTCGGAGGAGCATATCGCCGCCATCCGTAAGGCGGTGCTGTCGGGCGTCGCCGGATAGCGGGTTGCCTCCACCGCGATCGCCCGCCCGGCGGCGCGAGATATGCGGCGATCAGCCCAGTTCATAGTTCCGGCCGAAATCCGGGGGCGGGGGGCCATCGGCCGACCAGAGGAACATGCCGTCCTTCTTGGTCCATTCCATCGGCTCCCATTCCGCGTCGCCCGGAATATAATCGATGTCGCAGAAATATTCGGCCATGCCGTTCCACGGGTCGCGGAAATAGTGGAAATAGTTTGATCCCACGCCATGCCTGCCGGGACCCCAGGCATGTTTATGCCCCTTGCTGAGAAAGGATGTGGCGGCGACTTCCGCCTCGTCAATGTCCCCCATTTCAAAGCTGGCATGGTGGAAGCCCGTGCCGTCCGATTTCAGCATCGCCACCACATGATGGTCGCTGCTGCCGGAGGTGCGCATGAACGCGGCATAGCCGTCGGTGATGCGGTCGCTCAGTTGGAAACCCAGCACCTCGCAATAGAAGGCCGATTGCGCAAAAACATCGCGCACGAAAAGAATGAAATGGCCCATTCGCCGGGGCTTTGGCTTGATGTCGAAGGGCGGGCATCCCTTCTGCGCCAGCCGCATATTCAGGCCGGGGCGGTTGATGGCGGCTTGTTGGCTATCGGTGCGAAAGGGCGCGGCTTCGGCAACCTGCACATTGACCAATATGCCTTCGGGATCGCGGAACCAGATGCCGTCCGCAGCGCCCGTAAAAGGCGGATCGAGCAAGGCGATCCCGCGATCCTCCAATTTCTTCTGGATCGCGACCAGGCCGGTCGCGGTGGTCCCGAATGCGGCGTGATGGAATTTCCGGTCCTGCCCCGTTTCGATCAGCAATATCTGATCCTGATCGCGGCCGAAGCACCGCATGGCGACATGATCAGGCCGGTCCACATTCTCCAACCCGAAATCCTCATAGAAATCGGTTCCGGCTTTCATCGATGGTATGCCAAGAGCGATATGCTGTAACGATGTGATCATGCTTCCCTCTCCGATCGGGACTGCCCCGTTGGACGCGCGTTTCAATCAGGCCGCTGCGGCGATACCCATGCCCGCATTCCATTCGGCGATATCCTGATAATAGATGTCCCTGTGACTGGCCGGGCCGGCCGCGCTTTGCGCAGCATAAGCTGCAACCCAGTTGCGTACTTCATGGCATCCGCAACCGGCGATGGCGGTCAATTCGTCCTCGCCCATCTCCTCTATGGCGGAGAAATCCCCGGCAACCATCTGCGCCATGAACGCGCGGTCCCATTCGGGATTGAGCGGTAGCGATTCCGCCTCGCCCCGCGCCAGTTTCCGCGCCAGTTCGAAATTCGCCTCCTCGCGCGCGCGCAGCACTTCTATGGGGGGATTGCGCCCGCCGATCAGCATCTCCGCGACATGCGACGGCGCGGTCCGGATATTCGGGATAGGCGGATCGTGCGACAGTCCGCCGGAGCCGAGAATGAGCACGCGCTTGTTCAGCGTCATCGCCCAGCGGCCAACCTCAAGACCCATTTCCCGGACTCGCCGGAAAGAGGGCAGGGGCGGCCCGGCGCAGTTGATGTGAATGGGTATGGTCGGATATGCGCCGACGCCGCCGGTGAGCAGCACGGGGATCTGGGCAAAGCCGTGGTCCGCCTGCATCCGGTAGGACAATGCCATATCGATATCGTGAGACAGCAAATGCCGCACGCAGTCGAGCGCCAGTTCCTCCGGCACATCGAAATCGCCGCCGCCAATGTCATAGTCGCCAATCGAACTGGCCCTGATCCCGACGGTGAATGGCGGCATCACATCGTAGAAGAAGCCTTTGAAATGGTCGGGGCCAAAGACGATGATAAGCTCCGGGTCATATTCCCTGACTTCTTCGGCGAGCATGGAGAAATGCGCCCGGACCTGCGCGTCCACCACAGGGTCGGCCGGCATATGATCCATTAGAGGCGTGTGCGAGGCACAGATCATTCGCAAGGGCATGGCGGTCCTATTCTACCAAGGCGGCGCCAGCGGCCGCCGTCTGTCGAGCGAGAAAGGCCAGGTGGAGGCTGTTGAACTCGTCCGCCTTCTCCCATTGCGGCCAGTGCGCGCAGTCATCCATGATCACCAGCGGCTCGGCATTGGGAATGGCAGCGACGAAACGCTCCCCCGTCGCAACCGGCGCGGTCGGATCATGATCGGTCCAGATCACCAGCGTCGGCGCCTTGATCGCTGACAGGCTTTCGTCGGTCAGCACATTGCGCATGCGGATGTCCATATTCTGCAGGCAGAGGATATGCTCCATTGCCTTCAGAAAGCCGGGCTGGGTGTAGATGGCGTAACGCAGTTCGATCAGGTCGTTCGTCACCAGCGAAGGATCGTTCATCAGCCACTCCAGGCGAGCGCGCACGGTTTCCAGGCTGGCCTCCGCCACCGCCTTCATCGTGACGTTGTAGACGCGCTCCATCACCTTGGGATCGGTGTTGAGGCCGCCCGCCGTATTGAGCGTCAAGGATGCAGTGCGTTCAGGATGGTCGATGGCGAATTGCGCTGCGATCCAGCCGCCCAGGGACTCGCCATGCACATGGATGCGGTCGAGGCCCATCGCATCGCAAAAGTCTTTCAGATGCGCGACATAGTGGCGGATTTCATAATCATGGTCGGGCTTGTCGCTATAGCCGTGGCCGACCATGTCGAGGGCGATGGTCCGATACTGTTCGGCGTGGGGCAGCAGGTTGCGGGTGAACGCCTCCAGATGGCCGCCGGTGCCGGGAATGAATACCACCGCCTCGCGTGCCGTCGCGTCACCAGCCTCCACATAGCGGGTACGGATCGGCCCCGCCTGCACATAGTCGAGGCGAATGCTGCCTCGCGCTATTTCCGGCCAAAGATACATGTTCGAACTCCAGTTTATTCGGAGACGGCCGCCATGCCGGACCAGTTTCCGGCGCGGCGGCTGTCCTGTCAGGCGTAATCGTCGAGGGTTTTGAGCAGATAGCCTTCAAGGATTTCGCCGGTTTTGGGATCGAGGCGGGCGGTGCTGGCGTAGACGTCGATCACGTCAGCTTCGCCGGGGATGGCCCCGATCGGGTCGCCGCCCTCCTTCACGATCTTCGCCTGCTGCTTGAGGATTCGGCGAAGCATCACCACGCCCATATCCGCTGTGGTCAGCCGTTCCTCGGAATGAAGCGTGATCGGTCCCTGGCTTTGTTGGACCAGGAAATCCGTCTGCCAGCGCTGCTTATCCTCCAGCGTCCAGGTCCGGTAAGCCTCCGGCCGTCCGGGACCGAATTTCTCCGGGTCCATCATGACCAGATCGCCGATCGGCAGTCCGCCGTCCTTCTTCACGACCCAGGCGGTGAAGGACCGGTAATTATGGTCGTCGACCGGCACCACCCATTTGAAGGACGGCTTGCCCGCTTCAAAGACCGGGCCTTCGCAATGCATGTTGGGGAAGATGGTCTGGAAAATCGCCTGGGTGATGACGCCCGCGGTCTTGTTTTCCCATTGGCCGATCCAGGAGATGCTTCCCTTGTCGAACGCCTTGAACTTGCAGGGATCGGGATTGAAATTGATATATTCGTTGAACTGCATTCCGTTGATCGTGGAGTGCAGCGCTGACAGGTGCAGCGGGTCCATGAAATTTTCGAAATTCTGGAGCCAGTTCATGTCCATCTGACCCTCGACGAGAGCGATGGGCGCTTCATCCGGCGGCTGGCTGCCGCCGGTCGGCAGGATGATCTCATCATCGTCCAGCGCATCGAGCAGGGGGTTTTCGGGGAATAGCGGCTCCTTGTCCGCTGGTCCCATATAGGTGAAGGCGATGCCGTATTTCTCGATCACCGGATACCAGGGTTGCCGGATCACGCGATGAAGGTGGGTGCTCTTGGGATCAAGCTCGCAGGGCGTGTCCAGCAGATGGCCCTGCGTGTCGAACATCCATCCATGATAGGGGCAGCGCAGGCCCTGCGGCTCCAGCTTGCCCAGCACCAGGGAGGCGCCACGATGCATGCAGCGCGGATACATGAGGCCCGCCTTGCCCTCCGCATCGCGAAACGCGACAAGGTCCTCGCCCAGAATGCGGATCGGCAAGGGCAGGTCGTTATTCAATTCCGACGACAGCGCAAAAGGCTGCCAATAACGGCGCAGCAATTCCCCCATCAACGTGCCCGGATTCGTCTCCGTCAGTTCATGGTCGTGAGTTGCCCTCGGCCGGCCATATTGACGGCCCGTGCTGTAGTCGGAGGCCCTGCCGGTCTTTGGTTCAGGCGTGATGGCGTTCATATGTCAACCTCTCCAGAATGCAGACATCGCGCGAATCATACTAGCATGCCAGTATTGACGGTCCAAGCGCTTTGAAGCACGCGCCATCAGAAATTGAAGCCGAAGCGAAGGCCGATTTCGCGGCCCGTAGACAGGAAGCCAGTCAACGCCTTGCCCGCGCCCGGCGCGTCCGCACCGAAATCCAGGGTCTTTCGGTCAGTCAGGTTCTTGCCGAACAGTGACAGAGTCCATTGGCCCTCGGACGCCTTCAGATCGAGATGGCCGTCCAGCTTGGCATAGGCTTTCTGCTCCTGCAGAGGCTCATGGTTCGGCGAGGCATTATATTTGGATCGCGCGAACAGGGCCAAGCCGCCCGCCATGTCAAAGGCGCTGTTGAGCGCCCACTGATAGTCGATGCTCAGCGTGCCTGTCCATTTGGATGCGAACTGGGTGCGCGTGCCGGAAAGATCCTGGAAGCAGCCATCGACCCCGCCATTGGCGATGGCCTGAGCCACGGTGCAAGGCTGACCGGGGAAGTCGAGATATTTTGCGTCCAGATATGCGCCGGACGCATTGATGCGCAGGCCCTGGATCGGCGCGTAGTTCAATTCCAGCTCTATGCCCTGCGTCCGGGCCTTGCCCACATTCGCTACGACGAAGGAGGCCGTCTGGAAAATCGACGCCTGCAGGTTGGTGAATGTCGTGCGGAACGCGATCAGCGAGAAGTCGAGCGTGTTGTCGAAAACCAGCCCCTTCACACCTGCTTCGAAGGATTCGGCGCGTTCCGACGCGAACTGCGCGCCAGCGGGCGTCGGGCCAAGGGGAGGAACGCCGGTGTAGAAATAGTCGAATCCGCCAGCCTTTTCGCCGCGGACATATTTCACGAACGCCTGGCTTTTGGGTGCGATCTTATATTGCAGAACCACCTGCGGCTGGAAGAATTCGTCCCGGAGCTTCAGCCCTGTGAACTGGTGAGGCAGGACGCCGGTTCCGAGCACGAAGAAGGGCGTGAGGGCCGGGTTGGGGGAGAGCGCGTCCGCGCCGCTGTCGAACGTCTTGCCGGGCACGACATTGGCCGCCACCAGCGACTGATCGGCATTCTTGCGAATCCAGCTATAGCGCGCGCCCGCTTCGATGCTCAGCGAGTCCGTAAGGTGGTAAGTGAAATCGCCGAAGATCGAATAGGATTTCTGGATCTGATCCAGATTGCCGTTCAGCGCGAATGGCGGCAGCACAAGACCCGGCGGTAGGGTAGGCGTGAGGTTGAAGTCGATCGCCGACCACACGTCAAAAGTATCGCGCTGGAAATAGCCGCCGACCGTCGTATCGAGCGCGCCGAAGCTGCCCGAATAACGAAGTTCCTGGCTGAACTGTTTGTAGCGGTAAGCGAGGTAGGCGTTGAGGACCGGAACCGGTGTGGGCGAGGGCAGCGACTGGGCGAATTTCAGGTCGCGATATCCCGTCGTCGATGTCAGCGTGCCATTGCCCAGGTCGTAATTGATGTCGCCCTGATAGGTCGTGTTGCGCAGGCCGAGGAATGTCGGCTGGAAGAAGGGCGCTGCAGTGTTATCGACGCTTGTTACGGCATCTAGCCTTGTATCCGGCAGCGTCAGGAAGCTGAAAATCGTGGGACTCATGACTTCACCCGCCGATCCGGTTTCCCGCATCCGGTCATATTCCGCTTTCAGCGTGACGGTCAGGCCGTCTGCGGGCTTCGCGCGGAGGATTGCGCGGGTCGCATAGTTGCGGGCCTGCGGATCATGTTCGCCGGTCAGTTCATTGAAGACCGGCCCCCTGTCGCGATACTGGTAGATGCCGGAAACACGGATGGCGATATCCTGACCCAAAGGAACGGTCACGCCGGCCTGCGAAACGATTTCGTTGAAATTAAATCCGTAGGCGATGGAGCCGTCGGCAGACAATGCATCGCCAGGCTTCTTGGTCGTGATGTTCAATGCGCCAGCGGTCGCGCTATTGCCGTAGAGCAGCACCTGCGGCCCCTTCAGCACTTCGACCCGCTCCACATCGAACAGCGGCAGGCGGATGTCCTGATCGCGACCATAGGACACATTGTCGATGAACTTGCCGACCGCTTGGTCGAACGAGATATTATTGCCGGAGCCAAAGCCGCGGATCAGGGAGAAGGGCAGGTTCGCGCCGCTCGACACCGTGAAATTGGGAATGCGGGAGGCGAGATCGACGACCTGCGTGATCTTCGCGGTGGTCAGCGCCTGACCGGAAACGGCGCTGATCGAGATGGGCACGTCGCGCAAATTCTCCTCGCGCTTGCGCGCGGTGACCACAATGTCGTCAATGCCCGAAGCTGCCGCATCGGCGGCATCCGCTGGCTGCGCTGCAGGGGCGGATTCCGATTGGCCCCATGCGGGAACGGATATCATCGCCGCGCTCAGCAACAGGCAACCGCGCAAAGTGAGATGCCTCATCTCAGTCTCTCCCCAAATACTTATATCGCCGCATCGAATGCGGCATTTAAGGACGCTCAAAAGTGCATCCAGTTACAAATCTACTATTAACATGCTACCATGTCAAAGAGAAATTTGGAGAAGGATTCCGGCGCGCGCGGGGAAGCCTGCGCCGTATGATGGCGGTCCGGTAAGGGAAAATGTGAGATTGGGCCGTCCAGTTCCCAGGACAAGTCCGACGGCGCAGCGCATTCGCCCGCTGGCCGGGGCGTGGCGGGGCATCCTGCCCGGCGGTCGCAAGACCCAATGATAGAATTGGTCTCGGCTCAGAAGCCTGGCGTTATTGGCCGGTCAGGCCGCAGGCTGAAGCCCGCGCATCATTTCAGACGGAGGCGACGACTCGCTGGCGTTGCTCGCCCAAGCCAGTGATGGACAGCCGCATCTCGTCACCCACCGAGAGATAGAGCGGCGGCTTCATGCCAAGTCCGACCCCGGCGGGTGTTCCGGTTGCGATCATATCGCCCGGCTCCAGCGTCACGAATTGGCTGACATAGGACAATATGGTCGCGACATCGAAGATCATGTTGCCGGTATTGCCCGCCTGCCGCCTATGGCCGGAAACGTCGAGCGTCATTTCAAGCGCGCCGACATCCACCTCGTCGGGCGTCACCAGCCAGGGACCAACGGGGCCAAAGCCGTCATGCCCCTTGCCCTTGTCCCAGGTGCCGCCCCGCTCGATCTGGTCGAAGCGTTCGGAGATATCGTTGACGAGCACATAGCCCGCGATGTGGCGAAGGGCGCCCGCCTTTTCGACATAACGGGCGCGGGTGCCGACGACGATGCCCAGTTCAATCTCCCAGTCCATCTTGGTGGAACCGCGGGGCATCGGCACATCGTCATCCGGGCCTGCGATCGCGCTGATCGCTTTCATGAACATGACCGGCTCTTTGGGCACGGGGTTGCCGGACTCGGCGGCATGGTCGCGATAATTCAGGCCGATGGCGATGAATTTGCTGGTGCGGGCGACGGGCGGGCCATAGCGGACAGGCGCGCTGATCAGCGGCAATTGCTGCGGGTCGAGCGCGGCCAGCCGGGCAAGCTTGTCCGGGTGCAAGGCTGCCCCGTCAATATCATCGACAAGGCCGCTCAGGTCGCGAAGCTGCAAGGCGGCGTCCAGCATCGCCGGCCGCTCCTGTCCTTTCGGCCCGATCCGCGCCAATTTCATGCTTTTTCCTCGCACCCACTCCGCAACATAGCGGAACCAAAATCCAGCCGGAGCAGAAGCCCCGCGCATGGCGTGGCGGCGTCATGCGCAGCCGCCCGGACGCCGTCAACCATATCAGCCCATCCGTGCAGGACGCTGGTTGCGCTTCACTTATCCTTGGTGAGCGTCGATTCTGGCCGCTGGAACTTGCGGCTCAGATGCCCGACCCCGGTCTGGTCGCCAAGTGCGAAGCCCCAGGAATAGCCACCTTCGGGATTGCACAGGATTTCCCATGCATTGTCGTCCTTGTCCCAGAAGTAAAAGCAGTAGGTGCCATGCTGAACCACCGGCTTGCTGATCTTGTGCAGGCCCCATTTCTCGGCATCGCGCTTCACGATTTCATAGGATGCATCGACCTCCGCCTCTGTAGCGACATCGAGACCGTTATGATTGAGGAACGGCATATTCTCCTTGCCGTTTGCAGGGCCTTGCACAACCACGATGATCTGGTCTCCGCCCATGCGCGCCCAGAAGGCGACGGGGGCCATCTGCACGGTCTGAAAACCCAGAAACTCCTCAAAGAATTTCCGCGTGAAGGCGATATCTTTGCAGTCCAGCGTGGCATGCGAATAAAAGCGCGTCTTGAGGGCCGGCTTTACCTTCTCTCCAACTGATTCCGTCACGGTTGCCATGATCTAGTTCCTACCGAAGTTAAGACATATGATGTGCGTGTTGCGTTTATAGATGATTGCATATGCGGTGCGTAGCATCGGGCAAAATCGCCTGCCGTCCCCTGCCGCGGGCATCCTTGAAAACCATCCGCGTGGTTTTGAAAAATATCGGCCAGGTGATCGCGCGGAGTCTCTTGCATCGTGTACGGATGTATACGTCCTTTTATAAATGGATGCAATTGCAAACTCCCGATGCGAAGATTGTGGCAGGCGTTGCTATGCCGATATTATCCGTTACGCAAAGGAATATGGGCTTGAACGCAGCAAAGATTGTTCCAAAGTGTGTGCATTTTTTGCTTTGCGATGAGAAGGCAAATGCCCTAGGGCCGCCGCCGTCATCAAATGGAGAACAGCATGGCGCACATGGTGGTTACGCTGCGTGACGGTACCGAAAAGCAGATCGAGGCCGAAAATGGCATTTCGGTGATGGAAAATCTTCGCGAGGGCGGGGTGGACGAAATGCTGGCCTTGTGCGGAGGATGTCTCTCCTGCGCGACATGCCATGTTTTCGTCGGGGAAAGCTTCCTCCCCCTCCTCCCGGAGATGACGGAGGATGAAAGCGACCTGCTGGACAGCGCCGACTCGCGCCAGCCCAACTCGCGTCTTTCCTGCCAGATCGAGATGAGCGAGGCGCTTGACGGGTTGAGCATCACCATCGCGCCTGAGTGAAGGCCGGCGCGATATGATGCGCGGCTATCCCTGATCCGCGCCAGCACCGGTAACGAAAGCGGCCCCGGACGATATGTCGTCCGGGGCCGCCGACCGGCAAGGCTGCTATGGGAGGGGCCTTACCAGAAGAAGCCGCGATGCACCTGCGCCACGACGCCGGTTCGAACATTCACCAGCAATACGTCATTATAGTGACGCACCCAGCGCATGTCGCCGCGCGCAGCGGGCAGCCTGTAGCGATACGGATCACTGATATAGTAACGCGAATTGTAATAAACAGGCTTCAGGCGAACGCCGGTGTTCCAAGCATTGTAGCGGAACGGGGCGCGCCAGTTGCCACGGGCGTAAACGTCCCGATGGGTGCGGCGATAATCCCGCCAATCCTCGCGGCGCTCCTGCCGGGCGTCGCGCAGATCCTCGCGGGCATTGCGAACGTCACGGCGGTCGCCATAGCGTTGGGCCTGGCGAAGGTCGCGCCGCTCCTCACGCACTTCGCGATTGTCGCGGCGGATTTCGGCTGCCGATTGGGCCATCGCCACATTCGGCGCGGCGGTCGCGGCCAGAAGCGCCATTATGATGATCTTACGCATGTGTCTCTCCAGTCCTTGGGGGCTGATCCTTGTCGTCACGAACCCTCTCGTGCTGACAACGCACATATCGCGGATTCGTTCTGAACTCTTTGGGAACATGTCCGTCAGGAAGCGGAAAGGCTCTGTCGCAAAGTGTAATAACCTGCCTCTTGGAACGGCTTTCCGCGTCGCCATCTATGTGCGGAACAGGAGGCGGTTATGGCCGGCACATTGGATCACCCCATCACAATCACGCCCTATGAAGGCGAGGTCCGCATTCTGCACGCGGGCCGCGAAATCGTCCGCACGCGAAAGGCGCTTTCACTGAAAGAGGCAAGCTATCCGGCTGTGCTCTACGTGCCGCGGGAAGATACGGATATGGGCCTGCTCTCCCGGAACGATCGGACCACGCATTGCCCCTATAAGGGCGACGCCAGCTATTTCGATCTTCCCGGCGCCCCCGCCGCGGTGTGGAGTTATGAAACGCCACGGGACGATGTCGGCGAAATCGCCGGTCACCTGGCCTTTTACCCCGATAAGGTGACGATAGAGGCGTAGGGTTACAGCTTGGGCCTAGGCGAGGGCGGGTTCCCACATCCGTTCGCGGAACCATTTGGTCACCACATATTTGGTGCCGCTTTCCACCAGCCGCGCCGCGTGCAGGCTGTACCTGTTGGGCGCGCCCGCCTCGTCGAGATTGTTCCACATCAGGATCATGCCTTCCTTGGGCGGGACCATGAAGCCGCATTGGGGGAAATGGGTTTCGCCGCCGGATTCGACCTCGGACAGATAGATCATCGCGGTCCAGCAGCGCTGCCCCCCGGACCGCAGCATGGCCGGCCAATAGGAGGCGTTGACGGGGAAATAATCGCAATGGACCTTATATTCCTGTCCGGGGGCATAGCGTTGCCCCTGCAACGTCTCTCCGCTGTGGGGATCAATGCCCATCAGGCCAGTGATCCGGTCAGTCACCTTTTCCACCAGCGGGTCCCATGGGCTGAGATTGCAACTGTGGCTGGTGCGGTATTCGGCATTGGCCGATCCCGAAAACAGGCTGGACGGCTTGGCGTCCTTATCGATCAGCGCGCGCATGTCGGCGCATTCCTGGGCACTGAGGAAATTATGCCGCCCATAGATTTCCAGGTGGGGGGATTCGATCCGGCTGACCATCGGGTTGCGTTTCAGCTTGGCGCGAACGGCCGCGCCGATCGCGGCCCGGCGTTCCGATGCAACCCCGCCATCGTCGATCATCTGTTCTTCCATCGGCGCAAGATTGCCAATCCCCGTCCATCGCCGCAAGCAAAAGAACCCGGAGCGTTGCTGCTCCGGGTCCAGTGTTCCTGAAGGCCAGTCCAGGAAGTCCTTTGCCGCGCCGCTTCCTACCAGAAGAAGTTGCGGATCACGTCGACCACATAGCCGTCGCGCATGTCGACCAGCAGCGCATCATCATAATAGCGAATCCAGCGCATCGATCCGTAGGCCGGCGGCAACCGGTATTCGTAGGGATCGTCCAGCCAGTAATTGTTCGAATAGAACATGCTGTCGATGAAGATGCCCGACGAGAAAGGCCGGTATCCGTAGCTCCATCCGCGCGGCGCGTAGTAGCGGCCGGGGCTGTAAATGCTGCGGTAGCTGTTGCGGTATGAGCGCCAGTCATACCGGCGGTCATTGCGCCAGCCGCTGTCCCACCGGCGCTGATCCTGCCAGCGCTGCCGGTCGTTCAGTCTGCCGCCATTATAGGCCCAGTTGCGATTATTGCCGTAGCGCTGGCCATTGTTACGCCAGTCATTGTCGCGCCTGTTGTCGTTCCGCCAGTTGCTGTCGCGGCGATCATCATTGTTGCGCCAGTTCGCATCCCGGTCGCGGCGATCATCGCCCGTGCGGTTGCGCCAGCCCTCCGTGCTGCCGGGAATGGTGCGGCCGTCCTGCCGCGCATTGCGGCGCTCGTCGCGCCACGCGCGGCTGTCCCGGCCGAGCGTCGACGATGATTCGACCCGCTGCTGCGTCTGGCGCGCCTGCTGGGCGGCCTGCGCGGCCTGTGCCTGCTGCCACTGATTATTCTGACGCCATTGGCCGTTATCGCCACTGGGGCGCTGTTCCATATAGCGGCGGCGCTCCTGCATCTTTCCCTGCGCTTGGGCCGATGCTTGAGGTTGCGCTTGCGGCGCAGCCTGAGGCCGTTGTTGGCGGCCCTGCCATTGGCCGCCACGGTCTCCGCGCGGCGTGCGGTCGCCGCCTCGCGTTTCCAGGTTATTGCTGCGTGTCCCGCCCCAGTCGCGGCGGCCTGCATCCTGCGCCATGGCGGGAGTCGCGGCCGACAATATCGTCGCCGCCATCAGCCCCGCCAGCATCATCTTCCTCATCATGGCTTTGCGCCTTCCTCACGCCGGGACCCATCTGATCCCTTGTGCACCTTATCTAGACGGCGCGCCATGAGTGGATGCTGAATTGGCCTGAAAGCATATAGAAAGGAATCCGCAACCTTTCAGGGCGCGCGCAGCGAAGGGACGGCGCGCGCCGCGTCTGCAGGCGCGATGCCGGGGGCGGGAGCGCCCGACACCAGTTCCTCGCCACGCATGATCCTTCCGGCTAGCTTCACTGCATCGCGAATGCGCGGGTAAGTGCCGCACCGGCATATGTTGGTGATCTCCGCGTTGATCTCCGCGTCAGACGGATTGCTCGTCTTGCGCAGCAAAATTGACGCCGCCATGATCATGCCCGGCTGGCAGAAACCGCATTGGGGCAGGTTGCTGGCTATCCATGCCTGCTGCACAGGATTGCTGCGGTCGGGCGAAAGCGCCTCGATCGTCGTGACGAACCGGCCCTCCGCCTCTGCGATGCTGATCTGGCATGAGCGTACGGCTTCCCCGTCCACTTCCACCGTGCATGCGCCGCAATCGCCGGTGCCGCAGCCATATTTGGCGCCGGTCAGGTTGGAGGCATCCCGCAATGCCCATAGGAGGGGCGTATCAGGGTCCATGCGGTACTGAACCGGCCGGTCGTTCACGGTGAATTTGGTCATCGCCGCCACTATAGCCCAGTCGGGAAGTGGGGAAAGCCCCTGCGCAGGAATGGCCCACTCGGCGATGGTCATGTTCAGGAATGGCCGTGTTCGGGAATGGATTGCCGTTTGCCTCCCGCTGATAGACAAGGGGGCATGGCGGAGATCATAAACCTGCGCAGCGCCCGCAAGGCGCGCGCCCGTGCGGAGGCGGAGTCCGCCGCCGCCCGCAACCGCGCGATCCACGGCCGGACGAAAGCGCAGAAGCTGCTGGAGAAGGGCGAGAAGGAGCGCGCGGCGCGGGCTATCGATGGAACCGCTCTTGAGAAAGACAGCGGCGACTAAATGCACAGGGCGGGGCAGCGCATCGATGTGGCCATTGACGTCACCCTGTTGCGGGGCGGCAAGCAGGTCCGGGCGAGGCTGATCAACCTGTCCGCGACGGGCGTGAACGCTGTGGCGGCCTTCGCGCCCGGCCCGAAGGAGGCGGTGCAGATTCTCTGGAACGGCAAGGCGCTGCCCTGCCATGTCGTCTGGGCGAGGGCCAACAGCTTCGGTCTGGCGTTCGACCGGCCGCTCGCGCCGTCGATTCTCGCATCATTCGTTGATTCTGCGGGAAAACCGGACTGAACTGCGTTGCTTTCGTCCGTCGATGGCCTACGGTCCGGTTTTTCCAACGGGGGGCGAAGTGGACAAATACAAGATCGCGGCATGTCTTGGCATTGTCCTCAGCACGGCGGGCACATTGCTGGTTTTCGTTTTCGGCATCCCCAAACGGCAGCGCTCTGAAGGGCGCGAGTTCATGGCGGGCGTTGTGGAGCGCCGCAAACCGATCGTCGATCCGCGCGAGGAGGCGCGGAACGAACGGTTTGGCCGGGCGGGCATCGCCTGCATGGTCATGGGCGCATTCCTGCAGGTGATCAGCATCATCGCCACGATGTAAAAATTTTCCGAAAGCGGCAGAACCGGTGGAACCAGATCAGCCCTGGGCGGTTCTACCTTTACCAGCCTGGGCTTCCATTTGCCCCCCGCTCTAGCCCGGGTTGGTGAGATAAAGGCCTCGCCAGTTCCCCCCGCTGGCGAGGCCGAAATTTTTCCGGGCTTACCGGAACCCGGCCAGCCATTCCCCGATCATCATGCGCCCGGCGGCGACCGCCCCCGGTCCATGTTCGTCATGCCCGGCGCGCAGGCTTTCCTCGGTTGGGCCGCTGGCATGGAAATCGTCGCGAAAATGGGTCAGCCATTGCTCGAAACGCGGGTCCTCGCCCATTTCGGCATGGAATTGCAACGCCAGCACATTGGCTCCGCGCCGGAACGCCTGGTGGGGATAGGCGGTGGTGGAGGCGAGCAGCTCCACATTGTCCGGCAGGTCGAACGTATCGCCATGCCAATGCAGAACCGGCGCTTCGGCCAGATGGCGCAACGGGGACTCATGGCCGTTGCTGCTCAGCGTGACCGGCGCGAAGCCGATTTCATTCTGTCCGCCCGGATAGACGCGCGCGCCAAGCGCCGCCGCGATCATCTGACTGCCCAGGCACACGCCCAGGGTGGGCCGGTCCTTTTCCAGCCGCGCGGCCAGCTTCTCGATCTGCAACGGAATCCACGGATGGATGTCATGTTCATAAACGCCCATCGGCCCGCCCATCATGATCAGCAATTCGGGCGCGCACAGGTCCGCGTCGATAAAGGCCGGGTCGGCCACGTCGATCCGCTCGATATGGTAACCCGCCGCCTCGATGGGCTGCAGGAATCCGGCGGCGCCTTCGCGGGGGACATGGCGGACGATCAGGGCAGTCTTCACGCGCTGTTGTCTAGGGCGGGAATCCCGGCCGCGCCACACAGCCATTCTTGCCGCTGTAAAAATCCCGCTATCGGCTTGGCGCTGGGCATCGGGCATGCTCTAACCCGGTCATGAACCGCACCCTCCGCATCCTTCCGCCGCTCGTCAGGAGCGTGATCGCCGCCGGCCTTCTGGGCGCTACCGGAGCGGGGGCGCAGGACGCCGCCGCGCCCCCGGCCCCCGTCGATGCGGTCGATCCTTTCATCGGCACCGCCGGGGAAGGGCATGTCTTTCCCGGAGCGGTGGCGCCGTTCGGCATGGTGCAGTTAAGCCCCGACACCACGCTTGGCCGTTTCCGCCAGACCTATAATTGGGCGGCTGGGTACCGGCATGAGGACCCGACGATCATCGGTTTCTCCCACACGCATTTTTCCGGGGCGGGGCATTCGGACCTGGGTGATATTCTGGTCATGCCGGTCGTGGGCGACACTGTGCCGCTGGAGCCGGGCGAGGCGGACAAGCCGGGATCCGGCTATCGCTCACGCTATTCCCATGACGGGGAGGTGGCGACGCCTGGCTATTATGCGGTCACGCTTACCGATCCGCAGGTGCGGGCGGAGATGACGGCGGGTACGCGCGTCGGTGTCCATCGCTACACTTTCCCGGCGGGGAAGGCGGCGCATCTGGTGCTCGACCTGCGCACGGTGATCTACGACTATCCGGGCAAGATTCTCTGGTCGTCGCTGACCCTGCATCCCGATGGCACGCTGACCGGTGCGCGCGAGACGCGGGGCTGGGCCGCGCCAAGGAAGCTGTATTTCGCGATGCGCTTTTCCGCGCCGCTTGCCACGCACGCCTTTGTCAGCACCGAAAAGGATGTCGTCTACAAGGGGTTCAAGGGGCCGGGGCGCGGGCCGGAAACGCTGGACGCGATCGACGGGCGGGCGCTGGTCGCGCAGCTCGACTTCGGCAAGCTCTCCGCGCCGCTGGAGGTGAAGGTCGGCATTTCGGGCGTCGATGAAAATGGCGCGTGGGCCAATCTGGACAGTGAGCCGGGCGATTTCGATGCGATCCGCGGCAAGACCCGCGCGGCGTGGAGGGAGGCCCTGTCCGCCGTGGATGTCGCCGCGCCAGCGCCGATGCGCAAGACATTCTACACCGCGCTCTACCACAGCCTGATGGCGCCGAGCGTGTGGGGAGACGCAGATGGCCGGTATCGCGGGCCGGACGATCAGGTGCGGCAGGCAAAGGGCTTCACCTTCCACTCCACCTTTTCGCTCTGGGACACGTTCCGGGCCGAACATCCGCTGCTGACCCTTGTCCAGCCGGACAGGAAGAATGCCGATTTCCTCGCCTCCCTGCTCGCCAGCCAGAAGGAAAGCCCGTTCGGCATCCTGCCGGTCTGGCAGTTTGCGGGCAAGGAAACCTGGACCATGATCGGCTATCATTCCGTGCCCGTTCTGGCCGACGCCTATCTCAAAGGGGTCGGCAATATGGACGCAAAGGCGATGCTGAACGCGATGGTGTCGAGCGCTGATTACGGACCTTATGGCGGGCTGTCCGACTATAAGTCTCTGGGCTTCGTGCCGATCGACCGGGAGCCGGAAGCGGCGTCGAAAACCGTCGAATATGCCTATGACGACTGGACAATCGCGCAGGTCGCAAAGGCGCTGGGGCAGAAGGATATCACCGCCCGTTTCGAGAAGCGCGCGCTTAACTGGCGCAACAGTTTCGATCCCAAAACCGGCTTTCTGCGCGCGCGCAAGGCGGACGGGACATTCCGCACGCCCTTCGACCCCACGGCCATCAACTATGGCAGCGACTATACGGAGGGGAATGCCTGGCAATATAGCTGGTTCATGCCGCACGATCAGGGCGGGCTGTTCCGCATGCTGGGCGGCGACGCCAAGGCGGTCGCGAAACTGGACGCGATGTTCGATTTCGACAACAGCAAGATCGACTACAGCCATGCGGAGGATATTTCCGGCCTGATCGGCCAATATATCCATGGCAATGAGCCGAGCCATCACGTCGCCTATCTCTACGATTATGCTGGGCAGCCCTGGCGCACGCAGGAGAGGCTGAAGCAGATTGTCGAGAGCCAGTATAAGCCCACGCCCGATGGGCTGGCCGGGAATGACGATCTGGGTCAGATGTCCGCCTGGCTGGTGTTCACGGCGCTGGGTTTCTATCCGGTCGCGCCGGGCACAGGCGAATATGTGATCGGCCGGCCCTTCGTGGAGCGGGCGGAGATGACGCTGCCGGGCGGCAAGCGCTTTACGGTGGTCGCGGAGGGGCTGTCGGACGCGAACCGCTATATCGGATCGGTGACGCTGAACCGAAAGCCGCTGGACCGGGTTTATATCAAGGATAGCGAGATCCGGGCCGGTGGGGAGTTGCGCTTCATAATGGCGGCTGTGCCGAACAAGCTGTGGGCGACCGGAGTGAAGGCGCGGCCCTATTCGATGACAGGATATGGAACGAAGTAGCGGGGCCTTGTCATGTCTGCCGCAGCGCCGGTCCGATGGGTTTTTATCGGACCGGCGGCGACGGCGGCGTCATTATTGGGCGGCCAGGACGATGCCGGCAGGGGCGGACTGGGCGACCTTCAGATTGGCCTTCGCATTCACGATCGCATCCTTGCGGCACTCAGCGACGCGGAAGCGGTTGATGCGGTCATTGGTGCCGCAAACCTGATCGGCGGCGTGTGAGATGCGGCGGTTCAACGTGGCGGCATCGGCAGGCGAGGACAGGTCCAGATCGCTGTAGGAAACGGGGACGCGGACGGTTTCGGCGCGTACCGGCGAGACAGCGGTGACGGACAGGACAGCGGCGAAAACAGCGGCGGTCGCGGCGATCGAACGGTTGGCAATGGTAAGCATGGTGTGTTCCTTTCAAGTCTTGGTTGGTGATGTCAAAGACATTGCAGGGACCGTGCCAAATCAAAAAACGGCGGAAAATCGGCCAAATTTTCCTGAACCTAGTGTGAATAATCCTAACATGCGGTGTTCATGACCGAGAATTGGGGAAATATTTCGGTATTTTTTGAGCGGGGCGGGAAAATGCTGATCCCTCATGCGGCGATGGAAGATGGCATGCCCTCGCCTTAGCCCTGCTGTCCTACAGCCAGGCTAACCCGATAGGCTTCGCGAAGCTCTTTCTCATCTGCAACCTGAATCTCACGCAACTTTCCGATAGGATCGCGTCAACGTAACAAAATGTCGAAAAGTACGGGAAAAGAGGGAAGCGAATTGGCTGCTGCTGCCGTCCGGGCAATGGGGCGGACGGCGATGGGCGGGTGCCCTTATGCGGGCCGGCGCCACATCCGGTACAGCGCCGTGAAGCCGATCCCGCTCCAGATGATGTTCAGCGCCATCGACGGGAGCGCGCCATGCCACCAGGTGTTGAGGATGAAGCAACCCGCGCCGACGGCGTTCAGCCAGTGGAATGCCGGGGACGCGCCGGATAGCCGGCCTGTCGACACGGATATATAGCCGATCAGCACCAGTACCGCGCCGATCCAGCCGATGATCTCCACCGCGATCGCCATAACGTCTCTCCAAACCTCATCCTCTGCACAGCCTTGCTGGTTTCCGCTCCGGCCGCACGGTCATGCTGGCCTAGAGCGAAAGGCTGCTGGATCAAGTCCGGTAGCGCGAAAGGGCAAATGAAAAGGCCCTCACGGCCGGAGCCGGGAGGGCCTGTCTATTATCTTATGACTGGACGGATCAGGCCGCCAGCTTCCGCAGCACATAGGGAAGGATGCCGCCGTTCAGGAAATAGTCCAGCTCGTTCAGCGTATCGATGCGGCAGAGCGCTTCGAAGGTGAAGGCGCTGCCGTCGGCCCGCGTCACGGAAACTTCGACCTGCTGGCGCGGCTTGAGGGCCGAAACGCCGGTGATGGTGAAGGTCTCATTGCCCGTCAGGCCCAGCGTCTCGCGGGTGTCGCCCGGATTGAACTGCAGCGGCAGCACGCCCATGCCGACCAGGTTCGAACGGTGGATACGCTCAAAGCTTTCGGTGATGACGACGCGCACGCCCAGCAGGTTGGTGCCCTTCGCCGCCCAGTCGCGCGACGATCCGGTGCCATATTCCTTGCCCGCGATGACGACCAGCGGCGTGCCGTCGGCCTTATGCTTCATCGCCGCGTCATAGATCGGCATGATTTCGCCATTGTAGCGGGTCATGCCGCCCTCGACGCCGTCCAGCATCTGGTTCTTGATGCGTATGTTGGCGAAGGTGCCGCGCATCATCACCTCATGATGGCCGCGGCGCGCGCCATAGCTGTTGAAATCGGCCTGAGCCACCTGATGCTCCTGCAGCCAGACGCCTGCGGGCGAGCTTGCCTTGATGTTGCCGGCGGGCGAGATGTGGTCAGTGGTGATGGAATCGCCGAAGATCGCCAGCGGCTTCGCCTCAATGATGTCGGAGACCGGCGCCGGGGTCATGCCCATGCCCTCAAAATAGGGCGGGTTGGCGACATAGGTGGAACCGGCGCGCCAGGTATAGGTGTCCGATCCCGTGACGTCGATCGCCTGCCAGTGCGCATCGCCCTTATAGACATTGGCGTAGCGGGCCTGGAACATCTGCCGGTCCATGCAGCCGGCAATGGTCGTGGCGATCTCGTCATTGGTCGGCCAGATGTCCTTCAGATAGACGTCCTCGCCGCTGGTGCTCTGACCGATGGGGGTGGTGATGAAATCCTCGATCACCGTGCCCTTCAGCGCATAGGCGACGACCAGCGGCGGCGAAGCGAGGAAGTTGGCGCGCACGTCCGGCGACACGCGGCCTTCAAAGTTGCGGTTGCCAGAGATGACGGCCGCGGCGACCAGGCCGTTCTCGTTGATCGCCTTGCTGATCGGCTCGGCCAGCGGGCCGGAATTGCCGATGCAGGTGGTGCAGCCATAACCGACCAGGTTGAAGCCGATGGCGTCGAGATGGCTCTGCAGACCCGCCTTGTTCAGATAGTCGGTGACGACCTGGCTACCGGGGGCGAGCGAGGTCTTGACCCAAGGCTTGGGCTTCAGGCCCAGTTCGTTCGCCTTCTTGGCGACGAGACCGGCGGCGATCAGAACGCTGGGGTTCGACGTGTTGGTGCAACTCGTGATCGCGGCGATGGTGACGTCGCCGTCGCCAATGTCGAAATCCTTGCCCTCCACCGGCACGCGGGCCTGCGCCTTCTTGTAGGTCTTTTCCATGTCCGTGTTGAACACGTCATCGACGTCCGGCAGCGCGACGCGATCCTGCGGGCGCTTGGGGCCGGCGAGGCTGGGGACGACGGTGCCCAGGTCCAGTTCCAGCGTGTCGGTGAACACGGGATCGGCGGCGGCGGGATCGATCCAGAAGCCCTGCTCCTTGGCATAAGCCTCGACCAGTGCGATATTCTCATCCGTACGGCCGGTGAGGCGCATATAGTCGAGCGTCTTGCCGTCAATGCCGAAGAAGCCGCAGGTCGCGCCATATTCCGGCGCCATGTTGGCGAGCGTCGCGCGGTCGGCGAGCGACAAAGTGGCGAGGCCGGGGCCGAAATATTCGACGAAGCGGCCGACAACGCCGCGCGCGCGCAGCATCTGGGTGCAGGTGAGGACGAGGTCGGTGGCGGTCACGCCTTCCTTCAGCGTGCCGGTGAATTTGAAGCCGACGACTTCCGGGATGAGCATGGAGACCGGCTGGCCGAGCATCGCCGCCTCAGCTTCGATGCCGCCAACGCCCCAGCCGAGCACGCCAAGGCCGTTGACCATCGTGGTGTGGCTGTCCGTGCCGACGCAGGTGTCGGGATAGGCGACGGCGTTGCCGTCCACATCGACCGACGACCAGACGGCCTGCGCGATATTCTCCAGGTTCACCTGATGGCAGATGCCGGTGCCCGGCGGCACGGCGTAGAAATTGGCGAGGCTCTTGCTGCCCCATTTCAGGAAGTCATAGCGCTCCATGTTGCGCTGATATTCAATCTCCACATTCCGCTCGAACGCCTTGGGCGTACCAAATTCGTCGACCATGACCGAGTGATCGATGACGAGATGGACGGGGACCTGCGGATTGATCTTCGCGGCGTCGGCGCCCAGCGCGTTCATCGCGTCGCGCATCGCGGCAAGGTCAACGACGCAGGGGACGCCGGTAAAGTCCTGCAGCAGCACGCGGGCGGGGCGATACTGGATCTCCCGCTCGGCCTTGCCCCGGTCATTCTGCCAATCGATGATCGCCTGAATGTCCTCCACGGTGACGGTGACGCCATCCTCGAAACGGAGCAGGTTTTCCAGAAGCACCTTCATAGAGAAGGGAAGGCGGCTGACGTCGCCCAGCTTGGCCGCGGCTTTTTTCAGGCTGTAATATCCGATGTCCTTGCCGTTGACCGCAAGCGTGTCTCGCGTGCCCAGAGTGTCCTGTCCGATGGCTGTCATGTGCAGTGCGTCTCCGTCGCTATGGCAGCCGTATGTGGGTCCGGCCGCGAAAAATAAAAGCTTACGCCGATCGGGGAGAACGCAATAGGCGGACGGGGTGGAGGAGCGTCGCGGAACGGGCGCCCCTTTGGCCCTAGCCGCACCCTGCATCTACCGGCGGAAAGCGGGTCAATCCCGGTGCGCCTGCGCCATAGCGCATGGCGGCCCGGAGTCAATGTTTTCAGCCCCGCGCAGCCGGTCTCGATCCGGATTGGCGACTATTCTCCAAATACGCACGGAAGCGGCTAACTGCGCCGATTTTCGGCAAATTTTCACGTACCAAATACGCACCATGCTGATATGGATCGTAAAATCTGGTTATTTTCTCCAAATATGTTCATAATTATAAATTATCATGAACCGGCGTTTGGATAAAATTAATATTAAAAACTCCCGCATTTGGAATATAGGAAAAGAAATATTTTAAAACGTTTCTCAAAATTCCAAAAAATCATCAGTCATGATTTGAGAGTATGATTTATCACATTTCATCACAGACTCTACGACTTTAGTGGAGGATTAAAGTGATCGATGAGGAACATAGGTTTTTCTTAACTATGGATATCTCTTTATTTCCGGGTGCACGCATGAGCGAGGAAATCCGGTGTCGATCAATATGTTCAGAGGCTTTGGTTCTATCCGCAGGGCCGTCCGTGCGGCCCTGGGACTTGCGCCTGTTGTGGCCATGGCGGTCAGCACGCAGCCCGTTTATGCCGCACCGCCCGCCAACAACATCGTAAGCGCCTGCTCCGGGGTGAGCCTGCCGCGCTCGGTGGTCACCGACATTATGAGCCCGGTCATTACCGGCGTCGCAACGCCGACGGAGGCCAGCGTCAACAGTCTGTTGGGCGTAGTCGATGGGCTGATCCTTGGCCCCCTTCTGGGCGTCCCGACGCTCAACATCAACGCTACCGGCCTTTTGAACAACGCCGCCGCCGGCCAGCCGATCACGCTTCAGGCGATCAGCAATTCCGGCACGGTGATCGGACCGAGCGATCCCTGCTACTCGCAGGCCACGGGGTTCACCCTGGCCACGCCCGCCGGTATTGCGGTTGGCGGCAATCAGATTACCGGACTTGGCAGCGGTACGGCCGCCACGAGCGGCGAACTCAACTCCATCGCCTTCGGCAATGGCGCGATCACCAACGCCAGCGCGCTGGGGTCAATCGCGTTCGGCACCAATGCGCAGGTCGGGGCCAATGCGGTCGGCGGTCTGGCGCTCGGCCGCAATACGCAGGTCACGGCTGCGGGCAGCGTCGCCCTGGGCGACGGATCGATCGCCAGCCGCGGCGCGCTGACCAATTACAGCGCGACAGGTCTTTCCGCGCTTCAGTCCTCCGCGGGCGAAGTGTCCGTCGGCGTCGCGGGCAGCGCGCGCCAGATCACCAATGTCGCGGCAGGCTCCAGCGCGACCGACGCGGTGAATGTCGCCCAATTGCAGGGCGTCGCAGGCTCCGTGACGGCCCTCGACACTGTGGCGATCAAATATAATGACGGAACGCGGGCGACAGCGACGCTTGGCGGGGCTGGCGGCACGACCATCGCCAATCTGCGCGCGGGGGCGGTGAGCGCTTCCTCCATGGAAGCGGTGAATGGCAGCCAGTTGTTCGCCACCAATAGCAATGTGACGGCGAATGGCACCGCCATCAACACGTTGCGCAACGATGTCAGCAATGCCGCGATCGGCGCGCTGCGCTATGCCAATGCCGGTACGCCCACCACCCCCAATGGCGGCACGCCCAGCCAGGACGTGACGCTGGTCGGCGGCGCGGCGGGGGCGGTGAAGCTGCACAATGTGGCCGATGGCGCAATCGCCGCCGGTTCGACCGATGCGGTTAATGGCGGTCAGATATTTAACCTGAACGGCCAGATAAACCTGCTCGCCGACCTGGGCGTGCAATATGACGATAGCAGCAAGGCGCAGGTCACGCTTGGCGGGGCAGGCGCGGGCGCCCCTGCCGTCACCATCGCCAATGTGAAGGCGGGCGCACTCGGTTCGACATCGACGGAGGCCGTGAACGGCAGCCAGCTATTCGCCACCAACAGCAACGTCACGACCAACGCCAACGCCATAACGAATCTGCGCAACCAGACGCTGAATGGCGCGATCGGCACGGTGCAGTTTTCCAGCAGTGCGCTGCCCACGACTCCCAATGGCGGCGTGCCCAGCCAGGATATGACCCTGGTGGGCGGCGCGGCTGGCGCTGTGAAGCTGCACAATGTCGCCAATGGCGCGGTGTCAGCCGGGTCCACCGACGCGGTGAATGGCGGGCAGCTTTTCGCGGTGTCGGGTCAGGTCGATCTGCTGAGCGGCCTGGCGGTTCAATATGACGACGGCACGCAGACGCAGGTGACGCTGGGTTCAGCCGGAACGCCGGTCAGGATATCCAACGTCGCCAACGGCGCGCTCAATGCGGGGTCCACAGAGGCCGTGAACGGCGCGCAGCTTTTCGCGACGAATCAGACGGTGTCCAGCCTGTCGGTGGGCATCAACAATGGTTCGGTCGGCCCTGTGCGCTATTCGAATAGCGGAACGCCGACAACGCCCAATGGTGGCACGATCACCAATGATGTGACCATGGTCGGCGCAGCGCCGGGCGCGGTGCGGATCCATAATGTCGCGGATGGCAGTGTTGCCGCCGGGTCGACCGACGGCGTCAATGGCGGGCAACTCTACACGCTGCAGACCAGCGTCACCGCGCTTGGCGGCCTTTCGGTCCAATATGTGGATGGGTCCAAGACCAGCATCGCCCTGGGCAACGCCGGAACGCCGGTCAGCGTCACCAATGTTGCAAATGGCACGATCGGCGCAGGGTCCACCGATGCGGTCAATGGCGGGCAATTGTTCACGACGAACCAGAATGTGACAAACAATTCCGCACAAATTACCAATCTGGCAAATAATGTCAGCAATGGCGCGGTGGGGCTTCTCCGCTATTCCAACACGGGTACGCCGACGACGCCCAATGGCGGCACGGCGACCAATGATGTCACCATCGTCGGCGGCGCGCCCGGTGCGGTGCGCCTGCACAATGTCGCAAGCGGCAATGTGGCTGCGGGATCGACCGATGCAGTGAATGGCGGGCAGCTTTTCGCGCTTCAGGGCAATATCAGCGCTCTCGACGGCCTTGCGGTCCAGTATGACGATGGCACCAAGTCCCGCGTTACGCTGGGCGGCGTGGGCGCGCCTGCCGTCACCATCGCCAATGTGGGCAATGGCGCTGTGAACGCCGCATCCAGCGAGGCGATCAACGGCAGCCAATTGTTCGCGACCAGCCAGACGCTGACGACGGCGATCAACGCCGGCAACGCTTTCTCCCTCGCGCTGTCCAACAGCGTATCCAATGGCGGCATTGGGCCGGTGCAATATTCCACCGCCCTTACGCCGACAGTGCCCAATGGCGGCATCCGTTCGCAGAATCTGACACTGGTCGGCAGCGCCGCTGGGCCGGTCGGCCTGCATAATGTCGCCAATGGCCTGATCTGCAACTGCTCGACCGACGCGGTGAATGGCGGCCAGTTGTTCGGCGTCGCCAACAGCGTCGCGTCGATCCTCGGCTACACCTACAATCCGGTGACCAACAGCTTTTCGGGTAATTTCACCTTCGGCTCCGACCAATATGCCGATGTCCAGAATGTCTTTACCGCGATCTATGACCAGATGACGGCTGGCGGATCGACCAGCAACACGGCGTCGAAATATTTCCACACCACGTCCCTGCTGGCGGATAGCACCGCGTCGGGCGCTGATTCGACCGCCATTGGTCCCAATGCCGTGGCGAGCGGGGAGGCCGCAATCGCCACGGGCCGCGACGCAGTGGCTGCGGGCGACGGTTCCGTCGCCATCGGCAATGGCGCAACCGCGCAGAACGGCAAGGCGGTCTCCATCGGCTTTGCGAACGTCGCTTCGGGCGACGGCGCGGTGGCCATCGGCGACCCGAACATGGCGACCGGCGAAGGCGCAATCGCGATGGGCAAGGATAATACCGCAACCGGCGACGGCGCAGTGGCGCTGGGCAACACCAATTCGGCGACGGGCGACGGCACGGCCTCCGTCGGTTATTTCAACATAGCGAACGGCCTGGGCGCAACAGCCATCGGTGACCAGAACCAGGCGACCGGCGACGGCGCATTCGCAGCCGGTTCCTTGAACATGGCCAGCGGCGCCAATGCGCTGGCCATCGGCACCGGCAACATGGCTTTGGGTGACGGCTCCATGGCGATCGGCCGCGACGTGTGGAATAGCGCGGACGATACGCTGGCCATCGGGGCCCTCGCGGCCGTCACCAGTATCGACTCGATCGCGATCGGCAACCGCTCCACCGCCAGTGGGGAAAGCTCGACGGCGGTGGGCAACGACACGCTGGCGCAGGGGATCGAGGCTTCCGCCTTCGGCGACGGTGCGCGCGCAACCGGCACGCGGTCCACGGCGCTGGGCAGCTCCGCCATCGCCTCCGGCGAATATTCGATGGCCGTTGGTGAAAGCAGTTCGGCTCTGGGCTTTGGGGCGTCGTCGTTCGGACTTCTTTCCCAGGCGAATGGCTATGCCGCGACGGCGCTGGGGTCCGGCTCGATAGCCGATCATGACGGCAGTGTTGCCCTCGGCAGTGCGGCCAGGACGACGCGGGGCGGAGTGTCCGGCTACAGCGCCTTCGGCCTCGACCCGGCACAGACATCCCTGGGCGAAGTGGCCATTGCCCGCAACCTGTCCTATCTGGATATCAATACCGGCCTGATGACGCCAACCGGCGACCGCCAGATCACCGGCGTCGCCGCGGGCAGCGGGGCGACAGATGCGGTCAATGTCAGCCAGCTTCGCGGCGTGGCGTCGAACATCGGCACGGCGATCGCCTCCAGCCTTGGCGGCGGCATCACCTATGATGCAAATACGGGCAAGCTCACCATGCCCAGCTTTGTGATGAACGGAACCACCTACACCAATGTCGGCGATGCGCTGGCCGCGATTTCCGGTAGCGGTTCGGGCGGAAGCGGCGGGAACTCGCCGGTCTACGATAATAGCGCGCAGACCAGCATCACCCTGAATTCCGGTGGCACGACCATTCACAATGTGGCGGCGGGCGCGGTCAATTCGACATCGACCGATGCCGTGAATGGCAGCCAGCTCGCTTCCACCAACCAGGATGTCACCAACCTGTCGAACCAGGTCGACAATGGATCGGTCGGCACTGTGCAATATTCCAGCGCCGCGGCCCCCTCCACGCCCAATGGCGGCACCAAGACGAATGATGTCACGCTGGTCGGCGCGCAGCAGGCGCCGGTCGGCCTGCACAATGTCGCCGCCGGACGGGTCGCCGCCGGATCGACGGACGCCGTGAACGGCGATCAATTGGCCGCGACCAATGACGCCGTATCGCTGGCGCAGGCTGCCGCCAGCCGCGCGGTCCAGTATGACGGCAACGACCAGGCGTCGGTCACTCTGGGGTCCGGCGATACACCGGTCGCTCTCCACAATATCGCGCCGGGCGTGTCGGCGACGGACGCAGTGAACGTCGCCCAGCTCGATGCGGGCATGAGTGGCGCGATCAGTCAGGCCAACGCCTATACCGATGCTCGGATCGCGGCGCTGAGCTTCGACCTGCGCAAGATCAGCCGGGACGCCAATGCCGGTACGGCGGGTGCGCTGGCGGTTGCGGGCCTGCCCCAGACGATGGAAACAGGGCGCGGCATGCTGGCGATGGCGGCAGGCACTTTCCAGGGGCAGCACGCCATGGCGATCGGCTTTTCCAAGGCGTCCGACAATGGCCGGACAGTGGTGAAGGCGGGCGCGACCTACAACAGCCGCGGGCAGGTGGGCGCGAATGTCGGCATCGGCTGGCAACTCTGACCGCTGCGATCTTTTCCCGGAGAGGCGGCCCCCAAAAAAGACTGGCCCCAAAAAAGACCGGCCGGCGTGGGTCTATCGCCGGCCGGTCAGGGGGAAAGAGGCTTAGCCTGCCGCGATCGGCCGGGGGGCGGGCGACCCCTTGTCCTTCACCACGAAGAAGGGCAGCGCATAATGCACGATCCAGCCAATGCTGATGGCGTAGAGGACCGTGCCGATCCCCACCGTTCCGCCAAGTGCCCAGCCGACCGATAGCACTGTCAGCTCAATGCCGGTTCGCACCAGCTTGATCGGCCAGCCCGTCTTGCGGCAGATGCCGGTCATCAGGCCATCGCGCGGTCCGGGGCCAAGCCCCGCGCCGATATAAGCGCCGCCCGCAATGCCGTTCAGCACGATGCCCAGTCCAAGCATCGCAAAGCGCGCGGGATAACCGGAAGGGTCGGGCAGATAGGGCATAGAGACATCGACCGCCGTGCCGATCAGCAGGATGTTCAGCACCGTGCCTATCCCCGGCTTCTGCCGCATCGGGAGCCAGAGCAGCAAGATGATCGCGCCCAGCACATTGACTGTCATGCCGAAGCTGAGGCCGAGGCGCGGGGCAAGCCCCTGATGCAGCACGTCCCATGGGTCCAGGCCCAGATTGGCGCGGATCATCATCGCCATGGAAAGGCCATAGAGCCAGAGGCCCCAGCTCAACTGAAACAGTCGGTATTTCATCATGAAACGTACCACTAAAGAAAAATGGCATCTTTAAAAATGGCCACTCATGATCTATTGGCCCTTTATGGATATGCCCTCACTTGGTTCCGCTTCGCTCGTCCGCCAGCTTGGCCGATGGCGGGGCGAGGATAGCAGCGAAGCCGCCTACCGGCAGCTTGCGCGCGCGCTGCGTCTGTTGATCCTGGACGGGCGCATCGGCATTGGCGTGCGCCTGCCGGGTGAGCGGGAGCTGGCGCAGGCGCTGGGCCTCAGCCGCACCACGCTTGCCGGGGCCTATAACCAGTTGCGCGATGACGGCTATCTTGTCAGCCGTCAGGGTTCAGGCAGCGTGACCCGTATCCCCGGCAGCCGCATGGCCCCGGCCGAGCCGGAGGAGGGCGGCGAGAGCAACAATATTCTCGACTGGACCTCCGCGGCGCTGCCTGCGCCGGAAAGCCTTTGGCACGCCTATGAGGACGCTCTGCACCAACTGCCCGCATGGCTGGGCGGCATGGGCTATGAGGCGCTTGGCATCCCCCGCCTTCGGCAAGCCATCGCCGACGACTATGCCCGGCGCGGCTGTCCGACGCGGCCGGAACAGATCATGGTAACCAGCGGCGCGCAGCATGGCTTTGCCCTGATCCAGCGCCTGCTCGCGGGGCCGGGCGACCGGGTGGTGGTCGACCATCCCACCTATCACAATGCGCTGACGGCCATTCGCCGCAGCAATTGCGTGCCGGTTCCCGTCGGCCTGCCCGGCACGGGATGGGATATAGACGCCTTCAGCGCCGCCTTCCGCCAGACCGGGCCGCGCTTCGCCTATGTCATCGCCGATTTTCACAATCCGACCGGCCGCTGCATGGATGTCGCCGCGCGTCAGGCGCTGGTCGATATTGCGGAGCGCACGCGCACGCCGCTGGTGGTCGATGAGACGATGGCCGATATTTCGCTCGATCAGGATGCGCCACCCCCCGTGGCGGTGCACGATCGCGCCGGGACGAACGTCATCAGCCTGGGATCGGCCAGCAAACGATTCTGGGGCGGGTTGCGGATTGGCTGGATTCGCGCGGACGAGCAGATGATCGCATCGCTCGGCCGTATCCGGGTGACGCTGGATCTGGCGACGCCGGTCATGGAGCAACTGGCGACGGCCGCACTATTGCAGTCCGACGCCGGGGCGCAGGAGCGGCGCGCCATGCTGATCGCGCGGCGCGACCGTCTCGTTGCCCTGCTGGGCGCGCATCTGCCGCATTGGCATGTGCCGGTTCCGCCGGGGGGCATGTCGCTCTGGGTGGAAATGCCAAGGCCGGAGGCGTCCGCGCTGGCCGCAATGGCGCAGGGGGAGGGGGTGCGCATCGCTCCCGGCCCGCGCTTCGGCCTGGACGGCGCGTTCGAGCGTTTCGTGCGCCTGCCCTTCACCTTGCCGGAGGACCGGCTGGAAGCGGCCGTTGAGCGGCTGGCGGCTGTCGATGCGCGACTCCACCGGCGCATGCCGCGCGCCGCCGACGAGGCTGTCTGGGCGCTGGAGGCGGACAGGGTCATCTGACCGGGCGGGGGATCGCAGCGACGGCGCAGGCTGGCTCAGCCGACGTTGGTCTCCACGACCATCTCGCCGCCATAGGGCTGCTGCAGCATCAGCGCGTCCTGCAGCGTGCCGTGCATCCATCTGTCCCAGTCGCGCGGATGCAGGATCACCGGCATGCGGTCATGCACTGGCGCGACATAGGCGCAGGCTTCGGTCATGACGGCGCTGTAGACGTCTCCCCATTCCTCGCTTGCCTTCCACAGCCCAGCCCAGGCGAGAATGGGCTGGTCCGGCACCGCGAACCATGTCTGCTCGGACGGGCGCTTTACCGGCGGCTCGACGAAACGGGTGACGGGGATCAGGCAGCGGTTGGCGGGATTTTCCGCCACTTCCTTCCAGAAAGGACGGGTGAGGCCCTTGGCCTTGTTCACCGGCTTGGGCTTCGCCTTCGGATGGCGCCGCAGCGCCGCCTTGCTTGGCTGAAGCGGAAAGCCCCACAGCATGGCGCTCAGGATGCGGCGGCTTCCCTCCTGCCGGACGACCAGACCCTGGTCGCCGGGGTTGAGCAACTTGGGAACAGGCGTCTCGCCAGCAATCTCCGCACCGAACAGGCGGGCGATTTCAGGCGCATTGGCGTCGATCTGGTATCTGTCTGACATCTTATCGTGGCGGTGGGGTATTTCGCTTGTGTTTGCTCTGTGCAGAAGCATTGTCGGCCCGGCCTGGTTCCGGCTGCAGGGTTGCCGATCCGCGAAAACGGCAGCTTCCCGGCATGCGGAACCGCATGCTCAGTATCGCTCTGGCCGGTTCGTCATACAACCGCAAAACCAGCGTCGAGAGCGCCAGCATCGCCAGCAGGAACACGATGCCCAGAATGGCCGGATGGATGGCGTGGCCCCGCGCCACGAACAGATAGATCATCAGCAGCGGGAAGTGCAGGATATAGAGCGGATAGGATATGTCCCCCAGCCAGGCGAAGAAGCGCTGATGCCGTTCTGGCACTTCCCAGATCGCGCCGCACCACAGGACCGCCGGGATGATCAGCATCAGCACGACGATGTCATATTCCGCGTTAAACCAGCTATCCGGCCGCCCCAGCAGGAGCGCGATCAGGGCAAGGATGGCGATCAGGACGTCGCCATTGACCTGACGTTCCCGTCCCTGGGTCATGCGGAAGATCAGCATGCCGGTCAGGAAGGAAAAGAACACCCGCGGGAAACCATAGGCGAAGTCCGGCCAGGAGGTGCCCAATCCCGCCACGCGCCCGTCATGCGACAGGATGCCGGGCAGGAGCAGCATCGCCGCTATCGCCGTGGCGAGCAGCAGGCTGGAATTGCGCCAGCGGAACAGGGCGGCGCCGAAGGCCAGGCTGACGATCATTTCAAAGAATAGCGACCATCCCGGCGTGTTCAGGGGGAAGATGCTGACCAGATGCGCGCCGGGGGTGGGCAGCATCATGGGCGAGGCGATCAATGTCATCGTCAGGGCCGGCAGCGACAGGGCGGTTCCATCGTGCATCAGGATCTGGCCGACGGCCTTCACGCTGCCCAGCGCCACGCCGATCAGGAACAGCGGATAGAGCCGGATGGCCCGCTGCAGCATGAACCGGCGGACGCTCAATCCTTCCGCCAGCCTGTCCTGATAGGCCATCGCCAGCACGAACCCGCTCAGCGCGAAGAAGAAGTCCACGGCCAGATAGCCAGAGGCGGCCAGGCCAGGGTTCATCTGTAGCCCAAAATGGTGCAGCACGACGATGATGGCGGCCAGGCCGCGCATCCCGTCTAGCGAATAATATCTCCCGCTTTCGACCCCGCTCAATTGTGCGACTCCGTGACGCGCAGTCGGCCGGACGCTGGTCTCGCCGTCAGTATGACGGCGATAAGGATAGCGACGCCCGCCGACACCGCCGGCAGCAGGGTCAGCAGCATGCCTTGCCCCGCCTCCAGCTCAAATATGGACAGCCCGTAAAGAAGGGGCGGCGCACCGGTCTGGGACCTGGCGAGCGTCATAGCAGAAGTTCCCAAGGCGCAGAAGGGCGGCGGCGCCCCCCGTAATGAACGGGGGCAACCGATATAGAGGCTGTATTTCGCCGAGTAGGGGGGCTACCGAGCGAAAAGCGCCGCCATACGCATGGGAACGACGGAGAAGCCATTGACGAAGGAACCTGGAACCGATCACGGTCCAGCGGGCTGCACTTACACCAGAGAGATCAGTAGCAGTAAAAGCTGGATCGCAATGGGTTACCCAGGGTTAGGCGCCGGGACTAGCCACGCGGCATGCCGCGTCCGTCGAATGATCGCAGCATCAGCGATTCGCGCTGTAATGGCAACAGAAAATGGTGCCGCCGCCATTAACCGTCCCATCAGGATACAATGGCGCGCAGGGTGACGGCGAAGGTGCGGTCCACCCAAGGAAAAAGGGCGGAGAAAATGCTGTTTCCTCCGCCCTTTTCGAACTTTTGTCAGGCCGCTGCCTTGGACTTGTCCGCCTTGTAGCGGTCAATGGCTTCCATGGTGATCCGCTTGGCGTCTTCCGCCCCGCCCCAGGTGCCGATCCGCACCCACTTGGTCTTTTCCAGATCCTTATAGTGGGTGAAGAAATGCTCGATCTGCTCCATCACGATGCCGGGCAGGTCGTCCTTCTCGCCGACGGCGCTGTAATAGGGGAAGGTCTTGTCGTCGGGGACGCAGACCAGCTTCTCGTCGCCGCCGGCCTCGTCCTCCAGGTTCAACACCGCGATCGGCCGGGCGCGCACGACGCAGCCGGGCACGAAGGGTGAGCGGGCGATGACCAGCGCGTCCAGCGGATCGCCATCGGGCGAGAGCGTATGCGGCACGAAGCCGTAATTCGCCGGATAGCGCATCGGCGTGTGCAGGATGCGGTCCACGAACAGCGCGCCCGACTTCTTGTCGAACTCATACTTCACCGGTTCGCCGCCGACCGGCACTTCGATGATGACGTTCAGGCTGTTGGGCGGATCGTCGCCCACCGGGATCAGGTCGATGTTCATGGGATTAGGCCTATCTGCACTCTATTGAAGTTCGGGGTGATTATGTTCTTGGCTTGAGCAGCATATCCAGGCTGCCGTCACCCTCTCCTGTCTTTTCGAGGCGCGGATAGCGCAACCCGCCTGAATAATCGAGACTGATTGTTCTGTAATTCTTGTCTCGTTTCAGGATGATCTCGACCGGCTTCTTGGGGTCCTTAGAATCCTTGAGCGCGGCCTTGAAAACATCCGGCGAATATTCGGTGCCGTTCACCGCCATAATCTTCGATCCGATGGTGAAACCGCTCTTGAAGGCGGCGCTGTCCCATACGACGCCCGCGACCTCCCCATCATTCTTGACCGTCAGGCCGACGCCGAAGCTCTGGTCGACGAGTTTCTGGCTGTTCTCCACGGATTTTGTCGTCGATCCGGGGGTTTCGGCATAGGTCAGGCGGTATCCGCCCATCGTCAGGCCGTTCTTTGGCGCTTCCTTGCTTGGCCTGTCGACCCGTTCGGTCAGGAAGGCGGCCCAATCATAGGGGACGATCGCGTTCAGCGTGTCGATCACATCCTGCCGGTTGTAGAGCAGTTCGCCGAAATCTCCGTCATGCGTGCCGAAGAACGCCCTGGCGAAATCGTCCAGCCCCTTCCGGCCGCCGGACTGTTTGCGCATGATCGCGTCGGCCTCCAGCCAGATCAGCATGCCCTCATTATAATAGTCCTCCGACCGCTGCCAGCTCGCCCAGCCCTTTGGCCGTCGCGCGGAAATGATCGGGTCGTGCGTGGTGTCGCCCATCGCCCGCCACTCGCGGCCGCGCGTCGTGTCCAGCCGGGCGGCGATATGGGCGTAGGCGTCCAGCGTCTGCTCCTTGCTGTAAAGGCCGGAACGCGCGCCCAGCACATAGCCCCAGAACTGGTCCTGCCCCTCATAAACCCACAGCAGATTGTCCTGCATCGGCACCGAGAAAGTGGGTGTCCAGAGGAGGTCCGGCCGCCGGAACTTCCCGTCCCAGCTATGGCTGAATTCATGCGGCAACAGGTTGCGCTCGCCCGGCCCGTCATTCCATTTCGGAAAATAGCCGGTGTCGACCTGATTTTCGGACGAGCGGTGATGTTCCAGCCCGATGCCGCCCATCTCGTCGGTAATCGCCAGCAGGAAGTCATAATGGTCGAAATGCCTTGCCCCGAACAAGGTGAGGGCCTCGTCGACCAGCTTCCTGTGCGCCGCCATCTGTTCCGGGCGGAACTCCAATTCGCCCGGACTGTCCGCCACCATATTCAGGGTGACATTCTTGCCCAGGTCCACCGCCTTGAAATATTTGCCCGCGAACACCGGCGAATCCTGCAGCACTTCATAATCGGTCGGGTCATAGGCGATGGTTGATCCCGTCCGCCTGCCACGCAGCGCCGTCGCCGCCTGCCACCCGTCAGGATAGGTCACGGTCGCCTGGATGGGGATCTGCCGGGTGTAATAGCCCGCCGGGTAGAGCGAGACCGCCTCCCACTGCAGGTTCAGCATCTTGTCGGTCACGACGACGCGGCCCTGATTGGGCGCGGTGGCGGAAAGGAACTCGAACTCCGCGACGACGGACCGCGCGCCCTCCGGCACGCTGACATGAAAGGCATAGACGTCCAGCGGATCGCGCGTCCACGGCACATCCTTGCCATTGGCGGTGATGCGCAGGCCGTTCAGCTTCTCGATCTGCCCGCGCGGGGCATGATTGCCCGGCAGCCATTGCGGCATCATCAGGGTGAGCGGGCCGCTCGACGCCACGGGTATGGTTTCCTTCACGCGGAAGATTCGCCGGACGGTATCCGTGACATCGACCTCCAGCTTGATGGTGCCGCCGGGATAGGGCGCGTCACGCGGCTGGGGCACGGTTTCGACGACGGGCAGGGCCGTGGGTTTCAGGCGCGTGCTTTCTGACGGCGCCGATGACTGGGCCGCCGATTGTGTGGAGAGCGCCGTCGCGGCGACCGAAGTGGACAGGAGGAGGGCGGCTATCAGCCTGAGACGCATGGATATTCTCCAGTGGGATATGCGGCCCCTGGGACGGGGTGATGCAGCCGAGCATTACACCCGGAGGAAAGCCAGTCCACCCCCTCAGCGATTTCCATGCGGCTGAATCACCGCCCGGCCGGGAAATCGCGGCAAATAAAAGAAAGTGAACAGCTTGGGACCGTTATGTTGCACTGCCCAAAAGCGGATGTTCCATTCGCCGATTTTTCCCGCTACAGGCCCATCCCCATGGCGAAAATCGAGACACCGCGCCCGATCCGGGGCACGCAGGACATGCTGGGAGAGCAGGCGGACCGTTTCGCCCATGTCGTTTCGACCTTCGACCACGTTCGCCGCCTCTACGGTTTTCAGCGGATCGAACTGCCGGTGTTCGAAGCGACGGCGGTATTCGCCCGGTCGCTGGGCGAAAGCACCGATGTCGTCTCCAAGGAAATGTATACGTTCGAGGATCGCGGCGGCGACAGCCTGACCCTGCGGCCGGAATTTACCGCCGGTATCTGCCGCGCCTATATTACCGAGGGCTGGCAGCAATATGCGCCGCTCAAGGTGGCGACGCACGGGCCGCTGTTCCGTTACGAGCGCCCGCAAAAGGGCCGCTTCCGGCAGTTTCACCAGCTCGACGCGGAGATCATCGGCGCGGCAGAGCCGGGCGCTGACGTGGAGCTGCTCGTCCTTGGCGACCAACTGCTGCGGGAGCTGGGCATCAGTGACGGCGTGACCCTGACCCTCAACACGCTGGGCGACGCCGCCAGCCGGGACGCCTGGCGCGCCGCGCTGATCGCGCATTTTGACGCGCACCGGGACCAGCTTTCGGAGGAAAGCTTGGATCGCCTGTCCCGCAACCCGCTGCGCATCCTGGACAGCAAGGACCCGCGCGACCGCCCGGTGGCGGACAGCGCGCCGGACATTGACGCCTATCTGACGGACGAGGCGCGGGGCTTCTTCGAAAAGGTGACGGACGGCCTGAACGCGGCTGGCGTGAAATGGGAACGCAATGCGCGCCTTGTGCGCGGCCTGGACTATTACCGGCATACCGCGTTTGAGTTCATTACCGACCGGCTGGGCGCGCAGGGCACGGTGCTGGGCGGCGGGCGCTATGACGGGCTGATCGAAAATCTGGGCGGGCCTGTGACGCCAGCGGTTGGCTGGGCAGCGGGTATCGAGCGGCTGGCGATGCTGATTGATGCGCCGGAGGTGGAGGTCGCTGAAGTAGCGATTGTGCCTAGAGGCGACGATGCACTGGGTCTTGCAACCGAAATCTTGGCGCTTTTGCGAAGGGGGCAGATAAGGGCCGAAATGGCTTATGGTGGGTCACCCAAAAAGAGATTTGAGAAAGCGAAGAAGTCGGGCACCTACCGTCTTGTTGATGTAGAGGTAGGAAACGACGGATTGGGTTCATTACTGATCAGAGATATCAATGCCCAATCGCCTGACAGCCCGGCTCCAAAGATTAGAGACCGCCTCAAGTCGGCCATCGGGACTGTTTTTACTTATGCTGATCCGGATCAAGAGTTTCCGAGACCAATCATCTTGACGGGCCGCATCTGAATGAGTTCGCTATTTAAGCGCTCCCTTATCCCGTTCGCCCTGAGCTTGTCGAAGGGCTGCACTTCTCTTCGCAAGAAAGGGCAGGGCTTCGACAAGCTCAGCCCGAACGGATCGGGGGTAAAATCTTAATGTCCATCTCCCCCGAACGCATCGCGCAGATTGAACGCCGCCGGGACGAGGTGCAGGCGTCGATGACGCGCGCCGATCTGCCGCCGGAGGAATTTGTCCGGCTTTCCAAGGAATATGCCGAGCTGGAGCCGGTGGCGAACGCAGCGCATGAAGTGCGCCGTTTGCGGCAGGAGCTGAAGGCGCTGGAATTTATGGCCGGCGGCGAGGACCCGGATGCCGACCCTCTGATGCGCGAAATGGCGCAGGAGGAGATGCAGATCCTGAAGGACAAGCTGCCAGAGGCCGAGCGCGCGCTGGCGCTGCAGCTTCTGCCAAAGGACGCTGCCGACGCGCGCCCCGCCATGCTGGAAATCCGCGCTGGCACGGGTGGCGACGAAGCCGCTTTGTTCGCGGGCGACCTGTTCCGCATGTATCAGCGCTATGCCGACGAGCAGGGCTGGAAGATGGAACTCATCTCCGCCAATGTAGCGGAAGTCGGCGGCTTCAAGGAAGTCGTGGCCTCCGTCACCGGGACAGGCGTGTTCGCGAAGCTGAAATTCGAAAGCGGCGTTCATCGCGTCCAGCGCGTGCCCGTCACCGAAAGCGGCGGCCGCATCCACACCTCCGCCGCCACCGTCGCCGTGTTGCCGGAGCCAGAGGATGTGGACATCCAGATCAATGAGGCGACGGACCTGCGCATCGACGTCTATCGCGCGTCTGGTTCGGGCGGTCAGCACGTCAACACGACGGACAGCGCCGTGCGCATCACCCATCTGCCCACCGGGCTTGTCGTCACCCAGCAGGACGAAAAGTCGCAGCATAAGAATAAGGCGAAGGCGCTCAAGGTGCTGCGCGCGCGCCTTTATGAAGCCGAGCGCGACCGCACGCAGAGCGAGCAGGCCGGCGCGCGCAAGGCGATGGTCGGGTCCGGCGACCGCTCTGAACGCATCCGCACCTATAATTTTCCGCAAGGCCGGGTGACCGACCACCGCATCAACCTGACCCTTCACCGTCTGCCGGAAATATTGGAAGGGCCGGGCCTGGCCGAAGTCGTCGACGCGCTGATCGCCGAAGATGAGGCGGCGCGGCTGGCGCAACTGGACGGCGTGGGGTGAATAGCTTTCGACCCGCGCTCCTGCGAAAGCAGGAGTCCAGGGATAAGCATCGCAATCTGGCTCTAGGCTCCTGCTTTCGCAGGAGCACGCTGGAATTTGGTGGTTGAGTATGAGCGCCGCCGACGCGCTTCGCGATGCAGCCCGGCGTCTCCTCTCCGCCACTGACACGCCGCGCCTCGACGCCGAAATCCTGCTGGCCTTCGCTCTCGGCATTTCCCGCGAGGATATGATCCTTCGCCTGCGCGACCTTGCTGTTCCTGCGGGCTTCGACGCGCTTGTGGGCCGCCGTTCAGCCGGAGAGCCTGTCGCCCATATCACCGGAACGCGGGATTTCTGGACGCTGACTCTGGCCGTGACGCCCGATGTCCTCGTGCCGCGCCCGGACAGCGAGACTCTCATAGAAGCGGCGATCGAGCATTTCCGCGGAGGCGCCCCAAAGCGTATCCTCGATCTTGGCGCCGGTTCCGGCGCGCTGCTTCTCGCCGCGCTGGACGAATGGCGAGATGCGACCGGGTTGGGCATCGATATTTCCGATGCCGCCCTCGCCGTTGCATCCGCCAACGCCGCGCGTCTTGGCATGGCGGACCGCGCGGCGTTCCGGCGCGGCGACTGGGGGGAGGGGCTTGCCGAGCGGTTCGATCTGATCCTTGCGAACCCACCTTATATATCCACTGCCGCCGCGCTCCCGCATGACGTGTTGTATCATGAGCCGCATCTGGCCCTGTTCGCCGGGACGGATGGTCTTGACGCCTATCGCCGCCTCGCCCCGCAGTTGGCGGGATTGCTGGCGGACGGCGGCGTGGCCTTGCTGGAAATCGGATTCGATCAGGGAAAGAGCGCCGCCGACCTGTTCCGGGCCGAAGCTTTGCAGGTCGCCGTCCGTCAGGATTTGGGAAAGCGCGACCGCTGCCTTGAAATTCGGACCTGACAGCAGCATTTTAGGGTTCCCAAGCGGATTTTTCTTGGTTTCTTAACAGGGACCGTTTAGGAGACTGGCTCAGGGGAGGCCATGGTCCGGGGTGTGGACTGGCCGATACCTGCTCCCAAAGTCATGGCGGCGTTGATCTTCTCGCTGCTGGCAGGCTGGGGGTCCGGGCGTTCTGTTGGACTGCCTGGCCCGGCGCAGCCGTGCATGACGGAGCACGGATAGGGATTGCTTTGAAACTAAGGACCCACCATTGATCAACAATCGTCAGGCCGGACGCCGTAATCGCGGCCGGAACAACAACGGACGCCCGAACGGTCAGAACCGGGGAGGCGGCGACAGCGGTAACCGGATCGACAGCCGCTCACGCGGTAATGCCGCCCAGCTACTTGAGAAGTACCGGAACATGGCGCGCGATGCGCAGCTTTCGGGCGACCGGGTCAATGTCGAATATTATCTGCAGTTCGCAGACCATTATTTCCGGGTCCTCGCCGACAATCGCGCCCGTCAGGAAGAACAGAACCCGCAGCGTTTCCGCCGCGAGGAATCCTTTGACGAAAATGGCGAGGATTTCGACGGCAGCGACGATTTCGGCATGGACTATATGGCCGACCGCACGCCGCCGCAGCGCCAGGAGCGCGCCGACCGTCAGGACCAGCCGGGGGACAATCAGCGGCAGGACCGTCAGGAAAATGGCTATCGCCAGGACAATCGCGAACGGCATGGCAATGGACGGCAGGATGGCCAGCGCCAGGATTATCAGCCGCGCGAACAGCGCGCAGACCGGGGCGATCAGCAGGATGGCCGTGGCAATCAGCGAGGCGACCGCAACCGGAACCGCAACAATCGCGACCGTGACTATGACCGCGCGCCGCAGGATGCGGCTATAGCCGCAGCGCCCGTTCCGGCTCCCGTGGAAGCGCCCGCCAGTCAGCCGGAATTTATCCCGGAACAGGCTTCGGTTGCTGCCGGGGACGCTGCGCCCAAGCCGCGTCGCGGCCGTCGCCCCAAGGCGGAAGCCGCGCCCGAAGCGGACGTGCAGGAAGGGCTGGACCTTGCCGTTCTGCCGCCCGCCATTTCGCGCGCCGACAATGACAGCGATGGCGATGAAGCGCCTGCGCCGCGCAAGCGTGGCCGTCCGCGCCGCGCGCCCACTGCGGAGGCGGCGGAATAGCCGTTCATAATTTCGTCAGATAGTGATGTTCAGGATCAGGGCGGCGCCAGTCATGGCGCCGCCCTGATGTCGTTTGGGCGCTATGCATTGGCAAGGCGATGGAGCATTGTCGCCGATGGGATGGGGAGAAAGTTGCAATGGCGACCGCAAGGATTTTCGTCGGCCTGGCATTGACTGCGCTTGCCGCTCTGCCGGTTGCGGCGCTGGCGCAGGCCGGGGGGTCTGCCCAGGGCGACATATCCGTCACCATCTACAACAATAATCTCGCGCTGGTTCAGGATGTGCGCACCCTGCCTATCGAGCGGGGCGTCAGCCGCATCGAGTTTCCCGACGTTTCGGCGCAGATCCGGCCGGAGACCGTTTCCTTCGCGGCGGACGGTACCGCCATTGTCGAACAGAATTTCGATTTCGATCTTCTCTCGCCGTCCAAGCTGATGGAGAAGGCGGTCGGCCAGGTCGTGACCATTGTCCGCACCAATCCGGCGACCGGAGCGGAAACCCGCGAACAGGCGAAGGTCCTTGCGGTGAACGGCGGCACGGTCCTGCAGATTGGCAGCCGGATAGAGGTGCTTCGCGATGATGGCCTCCCCGTCCGCGTCATATTCGACAAGGTGCCGCCTAACCTGCGTCCCCGCCCGACCCTCTCGGTCACGGTGGACAGCGACCGCGCCGGTGCGCGCCCTGCATCGCTCCGTTATCTGACGCCGGGTCTCGGATGGGCGGCCGACTATGTTGCGCTTTTCGATTCGAAGGCGGGGCGGATCGATGTGCAGGGCTGGGTGACGCTCACCAACAGCACGGGCACCACATATACAAATGCCCATACCTTGCTGGTGGCGGGTCAGGTCGGAACCTCGAATCCGGGTTATGGCGGCTATGGCCGTCCGCGCGCGCCGGGACCGCTGCGCAGGGCCGGGACGGAAACCGCCAGCCGCGAACGGCTGGGCGATTTCTATCTCTACCCGATTGCCGCGCGTACGACGATCGCCGACCGCCAGACCAAGCAGGTCAGCTTCCTGGATGTTCAGGGCGTGCCCGCCAAGGCCGGCTATGAATATCGCAACGACTGGCTGAACAGCGTGGAGGAGCCGCAAAGTTTTTCGAGCGTCGTTAAATTCTCGACGTCGGGCAATGGCGGGCTGGGCGATGCGCTGCCCGCCGGGACGGTGCGCTTCTATATGAAGGATGCCTCCGGCGCGCCGCAGTTCATCGGAGAGAATAGCGTCGGGCATACGCCGATGGGCAGTGAGCTGGCGCTCGCTACCGGCGAGGCGTTTGATGTGAAGGTTCAGCCGGTCGTCGAAAAGCGTGAAAGGCTTGGCGACCACCGCTGGCGCACAACGATGCGGTACGAGATCAGCAATGCAAAGCCGGAAGCCGTCACCGTCGACCTGACGCAGGCCGGGCTGGACTGGATTTATGAGGACACCCGCATCGTCAGCGAAAGCCAGCCAAGCAAAAGGCGCAACAGCGACTCGACGGTCTGGACGGTTGCTGTTCCGGCGAACGGCCGGGTTATCGTGAACGCCGTTTTCGATACGCGCTATTGATCCGCGCGCCGATGCGCTTGCTCCTCGCCTGTCTGTTTATCCTCTGCCCCACGGCGGTCTGGGCGCAGGCGGTGGTGACGTCGCACGGCCCGGATTCGGCGTCGGTCACTGTCTATCGCGATCCTGATCGGGGAGAGGGGGGAATCAATCCCCAGTTTCCATCCGGCTTCGCCCTGATTTCCGAAACGCGCAGCATGGCGCTTCCCGCCGGCGAATCAGTGATCCGCTTTGAGGGCGTCGCCGATGGCATGATCGCGGTCAGCGCTGTGGTGTCCGGCCTGCCCGGCGGCGTCGCGCAGAAGAATCGCGACGCCCGGCTGTTGTCGCCAGCCGCTTTGCTTGACGGTTCGCTTGGTAATCGAGTCCATTTGCGCCGCACCAGCCGCGCGACCGGAAAGGTCGTGGAGCAGGATGCCGTCATCCGCTCCGGCCCGGACGGTGCGGTCGTGCTGCAGACCGGGGAAGGCGTGGAGGCGCTTCGCTGCTCCGGCATTCCCGAAACATTATCCTATGATTCGGTTCCCGACGGGCTGTCCGCCCGGCCTACCCTTTCGGTAACGACGGTCAGCCCATCGGCGATGCGGGCGACGGTCACGCTTACCTATCTCGCGACCGGGTTCGATTGGGGCGCGAACTATGTCGCGAAGGTTGCGCCCGATGGCCGCACTCTGGATCTGTTCGCATGGCTGACCGTGGCGAATGGCAATGACGCCAGCTTCTCCGGCGCGCAGCTTCTTGCGGTCGCGGGGCGGTTGAACAAGCAATCGGATTATGATGCGCTGGTGGAACGCGCGCCTTCTCCTTTCCTGTCGCTGCAATGCTGGCCGATGGCGACCACCAGCACGGACAGCCCGCCGCCCATGCCGGCCCCGCCGCCCGCGCCAATGATGGAGGCGATCTCTGATATCGTGGTCACTGCCCAGAAACGCACGGAGAGTCTGGCCGCCGCTCCGGTCGCGATGATGGCGAAACAGGAAGAACTGGGCGACCTAAAACTCTACCGCGTGCCGCAGCGGGTCAATGTGAATGCGAAGGGGCAGAAGCAGGTCGCGCTGCTCCAGAAAACCGGCGTGCCATTCCAGCTTTATTATGCTGCGTCGCTTTGGCCCCTTAATGGCGAGGGCGAAAGCCAGCCTATGACGCGCATGTTGCGCATGCAGAACCGGGCGAGGGATGGCCTGGGCATTCCGTTGCCCGCCGGCGGCGTCGCCCTGTTCGAACAGACAAAGGGCGAATCGCTGCTGCTTGCCGATGGCGGGATGCGCGATCATGCGGTTGGGGAGGAGACGGAGATTAATGGCGGCGAAAGCCCGCAGGTCCAAATCATCCAGACCCCACTCCCCGGCAGGGGCAAAGTCCAGATCTACCGGATAGAAATCAGCAATGCGCTCGACCGCCCCGCGCCTGCGGAAGTCAAGATCGCGAAACCGGACGGCGAGGCGCTGGTCGGCTCCAGCCGTAAACTGGGGGAGAAGGATGGGGCGTGGCTCTGGACTGTGACGGTGCCCGCCAATGGCAAGGCGCAACTCACCTATGAACTAAAGGAACCGGACTGACCTATTCCGGCGGCAGCGGCCGGGGACGATGATTTTCGTCCAGCGCCACGAAGGTAAATACGCCGCTGGTGACTTCCACCTCTTCCTGGCCGCGGTCGCGCGACGCGATGACGGCGATTCGGATGGCCATGGACGTTCGCCCGCGCCGTTCCAGCTTCGCATAGACCGAAATAATATCCATCAGCAGGATGGGCGCGAGGAACTGCATGGATTCGATGGCGACGGTGGCCACCGGCCCCTGCGCCACCCGTCCGGCAACGATGCCCCCGGCGATATCCATCTGGCTGAGCACCCACCCGCCGAAGATATGGCCGTTGGCGTTGATATCTCCGGGACGGGGCACCGTCCGCAATGTTGGTTCGCCCTTATCCGTCAATGTCTATCTCCCCTTTCAGCCGGTCCTCGACCTGCTCGTCATGCCCGGTTCCGCTGGACAGGAACACCAGCGCCATCAGCCCGGTGCCGAGCATGAAGGTCAGCCAGACGCCCAGAGTCGTCGCGATGATCATGTGAATCGGCATGGGCGATCCGCGCGATGCGAGCCAGCCGAGCGCGGCAAGAACGCACCCCGCGCCGATCAGCGCCATCCACGCCATGATCCGCCGGAAACGCGCCCATGCGATGGCTGCAATTTGTGGATCATCCAGGCCTTCGGCGCGTTTCATCATCTTCCCTTTGCGCGCGGGACATGGGATCATCAACCCCCAGCGACAAGAGAGGAGCAGGGTCATGACCATAGCAGCGATTTTGAAGGGCAAGGGTGGCGAGGTCATCCAGATTGCGGCCGACTCAACCGTGCTCTCCGCCATATCGATATTGGCCGAAAAACGGATCGGCTGCCTTCCGGTCGTCGCCGATGGCCAGGTCGTCGGCATCTTCTCCGAACGCGACGTGATCTATCGGCTCGGCAAGGAGGGGGCCGCTTCGCTCGACTCGCCAGTCGGGGAGGTGATGACCTCGCCCGCGCACACGATCAATTCCGACATGCCAGTGATTCACGCCCTGTCGCTGATGACCAAAAGGCGCATCCGCCACCTGCCCGTGGTGGACGGGGACAAGATGGTCGGCTTCGTATCGATCGGCGATCTGGTGAAATATCGGATCGACCGGATCGAATCGGAGGCGGCGTCGCTGCGCGACTATATTCAGGGCGCGTGATTCGCCCGGTCAGGCGGCGGCGGGTGCGCGGCGCGCGATAAGGTTGATCAGTTCGTTCGCGGTCGCGCGCGCGAACAGCAACAGGATCGCCGCATAGGCCGCGCCCCCCACGGCAACGGAGATCGCAAGGCGAATCGGAGCGGGGAGGGGCGGCAGGGCCGATTCCACCAGCATGACGACGACGGCCATCGCGGCGGAGATCAGCACCGCCGGGGCCGTCGCCTGCAGCACGTCATTGGCGCGCAGGTTCATCGACGCGCCGGCCAGCCGGATGGTCACCAGCGTCAGCACCGGGAAGGCGCAAAGCCACGCCCATGCCAGGCCGGCGGCGCCGAATTGGATGCCAACAAGAAATGCGGCGGGCATCAGCACTGCGCCGACGCCGGAAATGCGGGCGGTGATGCCGGGGCGGCCAAGCGCATTGCTGACCGGCGCGAACATCACCTGCAGCGTCATGAAGGGC